>CAVQSJ010000018.1:0-9891 GCA_963715845.1 uncultured Gammaproteobacteria bacterium
CCACTGAACCTTGGCGGAGCCCTGATGGGCTAGCCGGACGCATGACTAGCCCATTATAGGGCCGCAATCCGTATTTCTTGAGCACTTTTTGACAGGAGCATGAAATGAGTTACGAAGATCGCGATACCGATAGTATTTCCAGAGGCAACCCCGGCGCTGGACCCGGACCTGCGGTGATGGGTGCCAGCACTCTCATGGGCAACGACGTCTATAACCATAAAGAAGAGAATCTCGGTAACATCAAGGAAATCATGTTGGACATGCGCAGCGGCAACGTGTGTTACGCGGTGTTGTCCTTCGGGGGCTTCCTCGGTATGGGCGAAAAGCTGTTTGCGGTGCCATGGAGCGCGTTAACCCTCGACACAGAAAACAAACGCTTCGTGCTCGACGTGGAAGTGGATCGCCTCAAAAAAGCACCGGGATTCGATAAGGATGCGTGGCCCGACATGGCCGATGCCTCTTGGGCACAGAGCATCCATTCTTATTGGGGGACTCCATCGGATGCCACGAAACCGAATGTCCCGCGCGTGTAACTGATTTGCAGTGTCCCCGACACCACGCCAGCCCCTTGGCGTGGATGAGGCCCTCGCTATGGCGAGGGCTTTTTGGTGACAACCCAAAGTATTTCTTAGTGTAAATAATCCTGTGATTTCAGGGGGGCAGATACAAGATACTGTGTTTCAATCAATCTTGATTAGCACATATAGAGGTATCAACTTTCTATCACAGGAAAATTTACACTTAGGAAGTATTTTATCGTAGTGCCGCTTACGGGCGGCCCGTTTCATAGAAAGGCAGTCCCATGAGTCAACCCTTGAGATCTTCCATCGTGGCAACCGTGGAATGGCAGCGCCCGATCCACCGCGATCCGACGACGTTGCAACCGGAACAGAATCTGCCCGCACTGCAAGCGAAAGACGGTGGAGTACCGCTTCATGACTGACGGTCATCTCGTCATCGCCCATCATTGCCCGGAGCACCGCGGTGTGTGATTCCCATGCGCAGTGTAATCGTTCGCGATCACTGCGCTGGAGTCGTATCATGAACGCCCGTCCAGGGGAATAGCATCATCACGCCGATCAAGTGCTGGCCTCTGTGGTTGGCCGGCGGAAAGATGTGTTTGTCCCGCCGCTAAAGCACCTCACTATCAACAGGAGAAAACTCTTATGCTGATCCGGGTTGGATACGACATTATCTTCGAGCATCCGGCGCCGACGCCGATCATCGCGATGCTGTACCTCCATCCTTCCCGCCAGCCATCGATTCGCCGTGGGGATTATCTGCTGGTCGAACCGCCGGTGCCGGTCAGCGAATACATCGACGCGTTGGGCAACCGCTGCGGCCGCTTGCTCGTCCCCGCCGGTCCGATCCGGTTTTGGAACGACGCGGTGGTCGAGGACAGCGGCCAACCGGATCACCAAAATCCCGCCGCCGACCAGCACGACATCCATGAGTTGCCGGATACGACGCTCACGTTCCTGATGCCGAGCCGCTATTGCGAGGTCGATCGCATGGTGGATATCGCCTGGCAGCTTTTCAGCACGGTGCCGAAAGGCTGGGCGCGCGTGCGGGCGATCTGCGATTTTGTGCATAGCCACATCACGTTCGATTACATGCAGGCCCGCAAGACCCGCACCGCTTATGAGGCTTATCAGGAGCAGGTGGGTGTTTGCCGCGACTTCACCCACCTGGGCATCACCCTCTGCCGCTGCCTGAACATCCCGGCGCGGTACTGCACCGGGTATCTGGGCGACATCGGGGTGCCGACGACGGGTCCAATGGATTTCAGCGCGTGGTTCGAGGCGTACCTGGGGGGTCGCTGGTACCCTTTCGACCCGCGCAACAACACGCCCCGCATCGGCCGGGTCTTGATGGCTTACGGCCACGACGCCGCCGACGTGGCGCTCCTGACCTCCTTCGGCCCGAGCCGGTTGGATCGATTCACAATATGGACCGACGAAGTGGGCGAAGACGCCCTGTTGTAGGCCGCAAGCGAACATCACCGCTTCGCGGCGACCGCATCATCCTCTGCTCGCGTGGGTAACGCTCGACATTTCCAGCGCGTAGCGCCCCTTTTCCGCGCAAGGCCCGCGAACCTGCCCCATCTTGCATCGTTTATCCCTGATGCTTGCACCATCGCAGGGCATATGGGCTCGCTCCATCGAATCAATTCGACCCCGCCATTAGCAAGTCACTCATCAGCATAAATATTATTGTTTGGCATGGTCTTTGATATATCACCCTCCAAGTTCGCATTCAGGCGGACCCGTCAACCATAACTCGAGGGCTACGCATGACGAAGACGATGCCGAAGTTTCTCCCTTGGCTGCTAACCGGTGCACTGACGTTGGGCGCCACGCTCGCCCACGCCGCCGACACCATCAAGGTCGGGGTCCTGCACTCCCTGTCCGGCACCATGGCGATCAGCGAAACCACGCTGAAGGACACCGTGCTGATGCTGATTGACGAGCAGAACAAGAAAGGCGGCCTGCTCGGCAAGAAGCTGGAAGCCGTGGTCGTCGATCCAGCCTCGAACTGGCCGCTGTTCGCCGAAAAGGCCCGCGAACTGCTGCAGAAGGACAAGGTCGCGGTGGTGTTCGGCTGCTGGACCTCGGTTTCCCGCAAATCGGTGCTGCCGGTGTTCGAGGAACTGAACGGCATCCTGTTCTATCCGGTGCAGTACGAGGGGGAGGAATCGTCCAAGAACGTGTTCTACACCGGCGCCGCGCCCAACCAACAGGCGATTCCGGCGGTGGATTACCTGATGAAGGATCTGGGCGTGAAGCGCTGGGTGCTGGCCGGCACCGACTATGTCTATCCCCGCACCACCAACAAGATTCTGGAAGCCTATCTCAAGGCCAAGGGGATCAAGGATGAGGACATCCTGATCAACTACACCCCATTCGGTCATTCCGATTGGCAGTCCATCGTCGCCGACATCAAGAAATTCGGTTCCGCCGGCAAGAAAACCGCCGTGGTCTCCACCATCAACGGCGACGCCAACGTGCCGTTCTACAAGGAACTGGGCAACCAGGGCGTTTCCGCCAAGGACATTCCGGTGGTCGCCTTCTCGGTCGGCGAGGAAGAACTGTCCGGCATCGACACCAAGCCGCTGGTCGGTCATCTCGCCGCCTGGAACTATTTCATGAGCGTCAAGGGCAAGACCAACGACGCCTTTATCGACCAGTGGCACGCCTTCATCAAGGACAAGAAGCGGGTCACCAACGACCCGATGGAAGCCACCTATATCGGCTTCAACATGTGGGTCAAGGCGGTGGAAAAGGTCAAGAGCACCGAGCCGGATAAAGTGATCGACGCCATGATCGGCATCGAAGCCCCCAATCTGACCGGTGGCGTCGCCAAGATGCTACCCAACCATCACCTCACCAAGCCGGTGCTGATCGGCGAAATTCAGGCCGACGGTCAGTTCGACGTGGTGTGGAAGACCAAGGGCCTGGTGGAAGGCGACGCCTGGTCCGACTACCTGCCGGGCAGCAAGGACATCATCGCCGACTGGGCCGATCCCAAGATCAAATGCGGCAACTACAACACCGCCACCAAGACCTGTTCCGGTCAGAACTACAAGTAGGCTGATTCGTGCCGCACTGACCCCAACCCCCCCAACCCTCCTTTTTCTCAAGGGGGGAGCGCGAAGCATGGGGGGATTTCCCTGCCCACCCTCTCAAGAGAGACACCCCGCATGTTATCCCGCTTGCCCATCCACGCCTGGTTGTGGCTGTTGATGCTGGTGTTTACCGTGTCTGTTGCTCCGGCCCGCGCCGCCGATGACGATGGGGTACGTGCGGTTTTGGTGCAGTTGCGCGATGCCGATTTTGACGGCAAAGCCGAACTGGTCGAAACGCTGGTGACCTCGAATCATCCACGGCTTGCCACGATTTTGAATGCCCTGAACGACAGCCGGCTGTATTACCAGGAAGAGGGCAACCGCACCGTCATCGGCCTAAACGATGCCGCTGAGATGGCCATCGAGGACGCGGTGACCGGCGAAGCCTTGGGACCGGTCAGCAAGCGCAACCTGGACCGGATCACGGCCAACAACCGCTTGCGCAGTCTGATCGAGAATCGGCTGGCCAGTTTGGGACTCGCCAGCGCCGATCCCCAACAGCGCAAGGCGGCGGTCGAAGCTTTCCTGCGCAATCCCGACCTGGCGGGCGCGGCGCCGCTGCGGGCACGGCTGGCGGCGGAATCGGATAGCGGGATCAAGGATCTGCTGTCAGCAGCACTGGCGCTGGCCGATCTGGCCAGCGACGACGTGGCGGTCCGCGCCAAGGCCGCCACCGCGCTGGGCGGGCGGATGCAACCGGAGATTCGGGGCCGGCTGATCCGGGTGGCCGCCGACGATGGCGATGCCGGCGTGCGCGAAGCGGCCAAAACCGCCCTGAGTCGGACCGAATTCCGCCTGCAATTGCTGGGTGGGGCGGAAACCCTGTTCTTCGGCCTGTCGCAGGGGTCGGTGCTGATTCTGGCGGCCATCGGCCTGGCGGTCACCTTCGGGGTGATGGGCGTGATCAACATGGCGCACGGCGAACTGATGATGCTGGGGGCCTACACCACCTGGCTGGTGCAACAATGGCTGCCAGTCAACTGGTCGTTGCCGGTGGCGATTCCCCTGGCTTTCCTGGTTTCCGGCCTGGTGGGCATCGCTATCGAGCGCGGCATCATCCGGTTCCTCTACGGGCGACCGCTGGAAACCTTGTTAGCCACCTTCGGGGTGAGCCTGATCCTGCAACAGGCGGTGCGTTCGATTTTCTCCCCGCTCAACCGTTCGGTGGCGACTCCGGACTGGATGAGTGGAACTCTTGCGTTTGGCCAGTTGGAACTCACCCTTAACCGACTCGTGATTTTTGGTTTCTGCATCGCGGTGTTCGCAGTATTGTGGCTGGCGTTGCAACGCACCCGGCTGGGGTTGGAGGTGCGGGCGGTCGCGCAGAACCGGGCGATGGCACGGGCGATGGGCGTGCGCTCGGCGCGGGTGGACGCACTGAACTTCGGCCTGGGCAGCGGCATTGCCGGCGTGGCCGGGGTCGCCCTGTCGCAGTTGACCAACGTCGGTCCCAACCTGGGCCAGAGTTATATCGTGGACTCTTTCATGGTAGTGGTGTTCGGCGGGGTCGGTAATATATGGGGCACCCTGGTGGCCGGCCTGTCGCTGGGCGTGGCCAACAAGGCGCTGGAGCCCTGGACCGGTGCGGTGTTGGCCAAGATTCTGGTGCTGGTGCTCCTGATCCTGTTCATTCAGAAACGGCCGCGCGGGTTGTTCCCGCAACGGGGCCGGGCGGCGGAGGTATGAAGTATTCCAAACACGCCTGTTGAGTACTTGCCTGATCTGTTCCTGTTGACCCAAGAGCCAAAAAACCACCCTCTTAACCTGGAGGAATTACCGATGTCTGATTATCCGTCCAACCCTGTTCGCAGGCGCTTGATCAAGATTGGCGCAATGGGTCTTTTCGCTGTACCCACTGCGAGTTTGCTGGTCTCAGGGATTGCTCGAGCCGCTGGAGCGCCAGAATTGCCAAAAGGGCCATCCGAGATCGATGAAGCAGATCCTCAAGCAGTTGCACTAGGGTACAAACATGACGCCAATGAAGTCGATCCCAAATACAAACGGAACCCCAGTCAGATTTGTGCTAATTGCCAACTCTACTCTGGCACTCTGGAGTCCAAGTGGGGACCTTGCGCTATCTTCTCCTATCGAGTCGACCCCAAGACCAGACAACCCTACACAGTGAGTGCGCAAGGCTGGTGCTTGAGCTGGGGACCGCGAGCTAATGCCAGGAGCTAATTTTGCAAGCACCGCTGAGACGACGAAACTGCCCGGCTGGCTGTTATCGGACCCTGCCGGGCTGGTGCTGCTCGCCGTGCTGGCGATCATCGGCATCGGCGTACCGATTCTGAATCTGGCAGTCCCAGTCGACCATCCGCTGCACCTGACCGCCTACACCGTCACCCTGCTCGGCAAATATCTCTGCTACGCCCTGCTGGCGGTGTCGATCGACCTGGTATGGGGCTACCTGGGCATTCTCAGTCTGGGCCATGCCGCCTTCTTCGCCCTCGGCGGCTACTGCTTCGGCATGTACCTGATGCGCCAGATCGGGACGCGCGGAGTCTACGGCGATCCGGTGCTGCCCGATTTCATGGTGTTTTTGAACTGGCAGGAACTGCCCTGGTACTGGCACGGTTTCGACAGCTTCGGGTTCGCAGTCCTGATGGTGCTGGCCGTGCCGGGCCTGCTAGCTTTTGTATTCGGCTGGTTCGCCTTCCGCTCGCGGGTGTCGGGCGTCTACCTCTCCATCATCACCCAGGCGCTGACCTACGCCCTGATGCTGGCCTTCTTCCGCAACGAAATGGGCTTCGGCGGCAACAATGGCCTGACTGATTTCAAGGACGTGCTCGGCTTCCCACTGCACGCCGACGGCACTCGCATCGTGCTGTTCGCGCTATCGGCCCTGGCGCTGGCGGGAGGTTATCTGGCCTGCCGCTGGCTGGTGTCCACCCGGATGGGGCGGGTGCTGGTGGCGATCCGTGATTCCGAGGACCGCGCCCGCTTTCTCGGTTACCGGGTGGAGCAGGTGAAAGTGCTGGTGTTCGCTTTTTCGGCGCTGCTGGCTGGAATCGCGGGAGCGCTGTACGTGCCACAGGTCGGCATCATCAATCCCGGCGAATTCGCCCCGCTGAACTCGATTGAAGCGGTGATTTGGGTCGCGGTCGGCGGGCGCGGCACCCTGGTCGGCGCGGTGGTCGGCGCGGTGTTGGTCAACTATGCGAAAACCTGGCTGACCGGCGCGCTGCCGGAGGTATGGTTGTTTGCCTTGGGTGGACTGTTCGTGGCGGTGACCCTGTTGCTGCCGCATGGCTTGGTCGGTTTGTTGCGACGGCGTCGGGAGGTGGCGGCATGAGCGAACTGGTTTCGGAACTCGATGCCGGCGTCATGCACCCGCCGGTTGCACCGGTCGATGCGACCCACGGCATCCTCCTCTATCTGGAAGGCGTCACCGTCAGCTTCGACGGATTCAAGGCGATTGATAACTTGTCGCTGTACATCGGCGATGGCGAACTGCGCTGCATCATCGGCCCCAATGGCGCCGGCAAGACCACGATGATGGACATCATCACCGGCAAGACCAAGCCGGATAGCGGACGGGTGTTCTTTGGCCAGACCATCGACCTGCTCAAGTTGGACGAGCCGGCGATTGCCCGCATCGGCATCGGCCGCAAGTTCCAGAAACCGACCGTGATCGAACCGCTGAGCGTGTTGGAGAATCTGGAACTGGCGATGTCGGGTACCAAGCGCCTGCGCGGGCTGATGACCACACGATTGCGTGGCGAAGAACGCGACCGCATCGCTGCCGTGCTGGACCGGGTCGGCTTGAGCGAACAGGCGCAACGTCAGGCCGGGCTGCTGGCACACGGTCAGAAACAATGGCTGGAAATCGGCATGTTGCTGATGCAGGAGCCGCGGCTGCTGCTGGTGGACGAGCCGGTGGCCGGCATGACCCCAGCCGAGATGGAACGCACCGCCGAGCTGCTCAAATCGCTGGCCGGCAGCCATTCGGTGGTGGTGGTCGAGCACGACATGGGCTTCGTTCGTTCCATCGCCGATCAGGTGACGGTGCTGCATCAGGGGCGGGTGCTGGCGGAAGGGCGGTTGGACGAATTGCAGGTCGACCCCATGGTCATCGAAGTCTATCTGGGAGCCGGGGATGCTTACCATTGAAGGTCTGAATCAGTATTACGGCGAATCCCATACTCTGTGGGATCTCGGATTGAAGGTACCGGAAGGCGCGGTGATCTGCCTGATGGGGCGCAACGGGGCAGGTAAAACCACCCTGCTGAAATGTATCATGGGACTCCTGCCAGTCCGCTCCGGCCAGATCGTTTTTCAAGGCGAGCATCTGAACCACCTGGCGGCGGAACGGCGCGCGCCGCTCGGTATCGGCTACGTACCGCAGGGCCGGCAGATTTTCCCGCTGCTAACGGTGGAGGAAAACCTGAAAATCGGCTTGGCGGTGAACCCGCGCCGGCCGCGGCAGGTCCCGGAATTCATTTTCGAGCTGTTCCCGGTCCTCAAAACCATGCTCAAGCGGCGTGGCGGCGATCTGTCCGGCGGCCAGCAACAGCAACTGGCGATCGGCCGCGCCCTGGTGCTGGAACCGCGCCTGCTGATTCTCGATGAACCTACGGAGGGCATCCAACCCAACGTGGTTCGGGAAATCGGCCGGGTCATCCGCCGGCTGAACCAGGAGCAGCTCGACTGGGTCGGCGAGCAAGTCGCCATCGTCCGGGAAATCGGCTTGGCGGTCCAGCGGCTGAACCGGGAACAAGGCATGGCCGTGCTGTTGGTGGAGCAGAAGCTGCCATTCGCCCGTTGGGTCGCGCAGCAGTTCTGCATCGTGGACAAGGGCCGGGCGGTAGCGACGGGGGCAATGGCGGAGTTGAATGATGGGCTGGTACGGCAATACCTGACGGTGTAGCGGGCAAGAGACCACCTTTGTCAGTGGACCGTTGACAACTGGGCCGCTAAAAAATGAAGATGGGTTCGGGTAATCAGCAAAAAGCGTCATGTCCAAACTCCCACCCATCCTGCTCACCGCTGCTGTCGTGCTCCTCCTCGTGTGTCATGCGTTCTGGAGCTGGGTACCCATTCTCGACAGCGCCAATCTGGCGTTCCACGAAGCGGGCCATCCGATCTTCGGACTACTGTCCGGGCGCCTGGCGGTTTACGGCGGTACCCTGATGCAACTGCTGATTCCCGCGGCCTGCGCCTGGGAGTGCTACCGCCGGGAACAGCCTTATGGCTTCTACGCTTGTCTGGTGTGGATCGGGGAAAACTTGCTAAACGTCGCCCGCTACATGGCCGACGCCCGCGCCCACCAGTTGCCACTGGTCGGCGGGCTAGACCCGGAAGATTTCCACGACTGGACCGAAATCCTGAGCCGATGGGGATTGTTGAACCACGACACCGCGCTCGCGTTTTTGGTGCGGGTCGGTGCCGTGGGCTTCATGATATGGGTGCTGATTCGGGCGTGGAGGACCGCCGAAGCAAGCGATTGACTCCCTATCGCCATCTCGCCAGCCTCATGCGTAAACCGGACCACCTGTTTCCTGTTGCCGCCGACGTATGAAGGCCCACACCTTTTCGTGAAAGTGATAGGCCACGGTATTGCAAGCGGGCTCCACCAAGGCCACCAAGCCGCCGGCCAGCACGTTGCCCGTCATCGCGTATACGACGCTAAACGCGACTGTCATATGAACCAAGGCAAAACTGAGTGTTTTGATCATGGCGGTAACTCCCCAACTAAAATTTCACTGTGTTTCGCCAAATGATAACGATTCTTGATAATAGCTAAAGTTTATTTTTATTATCAACGCGATTTTAATTGACTATCACCATTCCTCCGCACTCATCAAAATCCAGCATGTCCGCCGCCTGCCCCGCCCTGCTGCTCAGCGCCCCGGCCTCCGGTCAGGGCAAAACCACCGTCACCGCCGGCCTTGCTCGTCACCACCGCAACCAGGGCCGCAGGGTGCGGGTATTCAAAACCGGACCGGATTTTCTCGACCCGATGATCCTGGAGCGGGCTTCTGGCCAGCCGGTCTATCAACTGGATCTGTGGATGGTCGGCGAACGCGACTGCAAGACATTGCTGTATCAGGCGGCGCGGGAGGCGGACCTTATTCTCATCGAAGGGGTAATGGGCCTGTTCGACGGCACGCCGTCCAGCGCCGACCTCGCCAGCCTGTTCGGAGTACCGGTGCTGGCGCTGATCAACGCCCACGCCATGGCCCAAACCTTCGGCGCCGTCGCTTACGGTCTGGCGAATTACCGTACCGGCCTGCCCTTCGCCGGCGTGCTGGCCAACCGGGTCGCGG
>CAVQSJ010000019.1:0-27185 GCA_963715845.1 uncultured Gammaproteobacteria bacterium
CTTGGACACGACGTTATGACGGCCAAGGACGGTGCCGAGGGCGTCCAAGTGGCCAAGACGGAGTTGCCGGATCTCGTCCTCATGGATGTGGTCATGCCCAAGGTCAACGGGTTTCAGGCTACCCGGCAGATCACCAAGAACCCTTCCACCAGCCATATTCCCGTGATCATCGTCACGACCAAGGACCAGGAAACCGACAAGATCTGGGGCGAACGCCAGGGGGCCAAAGGGTATGTCGTCAAGCCAGTGGAAGAAGCGATGCTCGTCGAAACCATCAAGCCGTTTCTCCCCAAGAAGTGACCCCCCAGCGCGGCGCGCGTTTCCGCCCCGCGCCGCTGCTTCCATCCCGATTTCCCTCCGCTCCCAATTGATGCTTCGCCCCCCAGCTTGTCGATTCCCGCTGGATAGCGGTTCAACCCTCGGTTCGGCTCGCCCGTCCGCGGCCGACCTTCACCAACACCGCCAGCGCCTCGTTGATCTCGCGCAAGCGCACGCCGTCGCCGCCCCGATCGGGATGGTGGCGCATCGCCAGGCGCCGGTAGCACTGCTTGATCGTGGCATCGTCCACCGGGTCCTGCAGCCCCAGTTCCGCCAGCGCCGCCTGACGTTGATCGTTTGCCCGCCGGGCCGCATGGAACCGACGCAGCAATTCAACCACCTCCGCGGCGGTGATCGTCGCCGAACGATTCAGGTCGCCATACCAAGCGCTCAAGTCGGCCTCGGGTAGCACGAGAGACGCGGCATGTAATGGAGAACCATTCGCTGACCCGGCGGGTTCCAATGCAATACGGAGCGGATTGATCGTCAACCGGCCACGTCGTTCGCGACCCAAGCGGTCCCGCAACCGATAGAGCGCATGGAACAGCAAGTAGTGCCCGCGGAACAGGCTGAGTGGCTCGCGCGCAGAGAAGCCGGCGAACAGTGGATTTCGTTCGCGCAGATGCTTCAGCAATTCATGCTCGCTCAGACCAGCCGGATGGGTGTCCAACAGTTCCTGCAGTTGCGCCTCCAGACCCGCCAGCGCCGCGGGCGGAGGAACGGCACCGTTCATCGCGGGGATGCCTCGGTGTCCAGCGGATAATCGGGATACCGGCGCCGGAATTCGGCCAAGCTGGCCTCGGCCTCGACCGCCCGGCCCTGGCGGCGCAATTCGGCGATTTCCGCCAGCCATTCCGCCGGCGAGCGATGGGAAATTGGGTCTCGGACTGATGCCGGTTCCTGCTCCTCCGGCACTGGCACCGCCCGGAACAATTCCTGTTTTTTCTCTTCCGCCGAGATCGTTGACCGTTGTCCAGGCGCGGCGGGCAAGGCGGGAACCGGCGGTGACGCGAACGGGACCGCACCGGCCGCTGGCGCGGATATCGGGGGCGCGACTGCTGGCGCGGCGCGCGGAAGTTCGCGGTCGGCCGACAACGACCCGGCGCGCCCAGTCGCCGCGGCATCCGCTTCGGCGGCCGGCTTCGCCAAGGACCGAAGCGCCGCCGTCTCCGCTGGCGCCCCCAACTCGCCGGTCTCGCGGGCCATGCGCACGATGCCCACCGCCAGCACCACCGTCGCCGCCAGCGCCAGTGGCACGGCCCAGCGAGTTACCCGTCGTTTGGGCACTGCCGGCATCGATGCAGGGCGTGGCTCCAGCGCCGCCCCCGCCAACATCAGGATGCGCTGGTCCAACCAGGCCGGTGGTTCGACCTCGCGGGTTTCCCGGTACAGCGCGGACAGCCGCTCGTCATGGAGTTCGTCGTATCGATCATTCATGACGCACCTCCCAGACCTTGCCGCAGGCGGGCCAACGCATAGCGCAGGCGGCTCTTGACAGTTTCCCGGCCGGTTCCGGTGGCCTGGGCAATTTCCTCCAACGATAGTCCCGCTTCTTCCTTCAGCAGCATCGCCTCACGCTGGGCCTCGGGTAATTCGGCCAGCAGTTTCAACAGTCGTTCGGACTGGCGGCGGCGGTCTTCCCGAATCTCTGGCTGAACTTCTTCCGGCGCCGCTATTTCGGTCCACTCCGGACAGTCATCGGCGTAGGACAGCGGCAGGCCCCGCGCGCTGGCGCGGTAGTGATCCACCAGCCGATTGTGGGCGATCCGGTACAGCCAGGTGGTGAACTTGGCCTGTACGGTATAGCCGGACCGGGCGGCGACCAGCTTGAGCCATATATCCTGAAACAGCTCCTCGGCCACCGCCGGCTGGCCACACTGGCGCAGCAGATAGCGATACAGCGGTCCTTTGTGACGGGCGTACAACCGCGCGAAGGCGTCGGCGTCGCCGTCCCGGTAACGCAGCATGAAGGTTTCGTCGGTATCGTCGTCGGTCCGCATGGAAACAAGGTACAAGGTTCAAGGCACCAGGTTCAAGGTACGGAAAGAAGCTTGACACCTCTTCCCGCTTTTTACCTACCGCCTTTTACCCCGTGCCTTGTTCAGCGGATCGCCTGACCCTGATCGCCGGTCTTGCCTGGATCGAGCGACCGCGCCAAGCCGACCAGGGTCAAAAATTCGCCCCGGTAGCCGTAGGGGTCGGTGCCACGGGCGCCTCGGGCCAGCGCCAGCACCTCGTCGTAACCGAAGGTGGCGGTATAGCGCCCGCCGCGCAACAGTTGCCCGAAACCGGCCACCGCCGCCGCGAAGCGGAAACGCTCGCTGGTATCCTTCCAGTCCTTGACTATTTGATCGCGGCGAATCGGCCATTCCCGCAACTGGCTGGCATCGCCGTCCGGCTGTTTGTGGCGCAGCCGCAGGAACGCGATCTCGTCGCCGCGCGCGGCGCTGTCCGCGGCCGCCGGCTGACCGTAGCGCAGCGGCTCGGTCAGATTGCCGCCACTGCCTTTCAGGGCGATCTCGTACAGGGCGGTAACCGTGTGTCCGGCGCCGATATCGCCCGCGTCCACCGCGTCATTGTTGAAATCCTCGCGCCGCAATACCCGGTTTTCGTAACCGATCAGCCGGTACTCCTCAACCAGCGCCGGATTGAACTCGATCTGGATTTTCACGTCCTTGGCGATGGTCAGCAGAGTGGCGCTCATCTGCTCCACCAGCACCTTGTTCGCCTCTTGCAAGGTGTCGATGTAGGCGTAGTTGCCGTTGCCGGCATCGGCCAACTGTTCCATCAACCGGTCGTTGTAGTTGCCGGTGCCGAAACCGAGCGTGGTCAGGGCGATGCCGCTCTTGCGCTGTGTGCTCGACCAGATTCTTCAGCGCCTCGAAGTTGACCGTACCGACGTTGAAATCGCCGTCGGTGGCCAGAATGACCCGGTTGACACCGCCTTCGACGAAGCCTTCGCGGGCCAGGTTGTAGGCGAGTTGGATACCGGCGCCACCGTTGGTGGAACCGCCGGCGCCCAGGCGGTCCAGCGCCGCTTCGATCTTCGCTTTCTGGCTGCCCGACGTGGGCTCCAGCACCATGCCCGCCGCGCCGGCGTAAACCGCGATGGCTACCTCGATCCTCGGGCCGCAACTGCCGGACCAGCAGCTTCAACGCCGGCTTGAGCAGATCCAGCTTGTCGGGTGAACTCATCGAACCGGACACGTCGATCAGAAACACCAGATTGGCGGGTGGCAACTTGGTTTTCGGCAGCTCGTAGCCCTTGATGCCGACGGCCAGCAACAAGGTTTTCGGGTTCCAGGGCGTCGGGGCCAGTTCGGTGCTGACCTGAAACGGCGGCTGGCGACTCTCCGGTGGCGGATAGTCGTAATCGAAGTAGTTGATCAGTTCCTCAACCCGCACGGCGTCGTGCGGCGGCAACCGGCCAGCGTTGAGGAAGCGGCGCACGTTGGCGTAGGAACCGGTATCCACATCAATGCTGAAAGTCGAAACCGGTTGCTCGGCGGCACGCTTGATCGGGTTTTCTTCGATCTGGGCGTACTGTTCGCGGTCGGTCGGCTCGCTGGGCGCGCGCAGCGATTCCAATTCCTGGGTATGGCTGGCCAAGTTGGCCTGCGCGCTGGAACTGGCCGCCAATTTGGCCTCCGCAACGGGTTGCGCCCTCGACCTGGCCGGCGGAGGCGGCGCGGCGACCATCGGTAGCGGTGCGACAGCCATGGGCGCTGGCTCGGGCTTGGCGGCTTCCTCGCGCTGTTGGGCGACCGTGGCGGGCGTGGTAACGGCTTGATCCGCCGGCCGTGCTTCCCTTGGCTGCTTGTCGCCGGGTGAACACCCCGCGAGCAGGGCGGCAACGATGAGCGCGCAGAACGATATGGGTTTCGACATGAAGGCGTGCCCCGCAAAGGTTGGGATTCACCGCTATAAACGTCGCGGCTGGCGAAACAGGGTTAAGCCTATTCGATGCCAGCTTGCCGTTTGTGCCAGCCTGGCCCATTATCCTAATTTATCGACGGAACCTCCGTGCAAGGCACTCATTAACCATGGAAAAGCCCAAGCTTCCTGGCTACCGGATCGAAAAAACCCTCGGCAAGGGCGCCATGTCCACCGTTTATCTGGCGGTCCAGGAATCGCTGGAACGGCGCGTGGCGCTCAAGGTGCTGAGCCCCAAGTTGGCCTCTGATCCCACCTTCAACAAACGTTTCGTCAAGGAAGCCCGGATCATCGGCAAACTTGGCCATCCGCATATCGTCACCATCTTCGATGCCGGCAACGATCAGGATCAGTTCTACATCGCGATGGAATACCTGGACGGTGGCACGCTCAAGGAAAAGATCAAAGCCGGCCTGACCCCGGAGCAGGCGGTGAGCATCCTGCGCCAGATCGCCCAGGCGCTCGGGTGCGCGCACCTGCAGAATTGCATTCATCGCGATATCAAGCCGGCCAACATCCTATTCCGCAATCCAGAAACGGCCGTGCTGTCCGATTTCGGCATCGCCAAGAATCTGGAGGACAAGACCCAGTTGACCGCCGTCGGCTGGCGGATTGGAACGCCCAACTACATGAGCCCGGAACAGGCGTTGGCCAAACCCGTGGACGCGCGCTGCGACTTGTACAGCCTGGGGGTGGTGTTTTACGAGATGTTGACCGGAACCCGGCCGTTTCAGGGCGCGGATGCGTTTGAGACGGCCATGCTGCATATCAAGGCGCCGACGCCGGTCCTGCCGAAACCGTTGCGCCGGTTTCAACCAATCCTCAACCGGCTGCTGGCCAAGGATCCCCAAGCGCGCTTTGCCAGCGCCCAGGAACTGGTACAAGCCATCCAGAATCTCGAAGCCCGACCGGGTTCCGCCAGCGCCAGCGGAATCCGGCCGTCGTTCTCCTGGCCGTCGTTCTCCTGGCCGTCGTTCTCCTGGCCGTCGTTCTCCTGGCCGTCGTTCTCCTGGCCGTCGTTCGCGCGGCTGTTAACCTTCCGGCAGTGGTGGCTGTCCTGGTTGCTGGTCGCGGTGTTGACCGGCCTGGCGGTGGTGCTGGCTTACCGGTTCTGGCCGGTCACTTCCACTGTATCCCCGCCCGCGATATCAACCCCCTCCCGGTAGTCCCGCCACCGCTCAGTAGGTCATGCAAGCCGCGTTGAGGATACCGATGGCCAGCGATAGCGCGCCCATAAAGACGCCGGTCGCGATTTGACCGGCGGGGATGTCGCGGGCGAGATCGGGCAGCAGCAAGCGCCCCACGCCGTAGACCAGCAGTTGGATGATCAGGGCAATCAGCCCCCATACCGCCATGTCGAGCAGGCTGACGCTGTGGGCGATGGCGCTGGCCAGCGGCAGGACGAAGCCGAGGATGGCGCCAGCGAGACTGGCGGCCGCCGCCGTGTTGCCCTCGCGGATCAGGGCGATTTCGCGGTAGGGGGTGATGAAGATGTACACCAGCAGGAACAGCAGCAACAGGCCGATGGCGGTGGCGAAATAGGACAGGAACGCGGGCAAACCCGCCAGGGATTGGATCAGCATCGCGGATATTTCCTATAGCTTTCCGATCCCGTTGGTAGATCAAGCACTCAGGCCACGAAAAAGAGTATGGTCAAATAATGGCAGACGCTACCCGCCAGGACGAACAGGTGCCAGACGCCGTGGAAATGTCGCACCTGCTCGTCCAGGAAATAAAACACCAGACCGCCGGTATAAAACAACCCCCCCAGTAGCAGCCACCAAAAGCCCGCCATGGGCAATGCCTGGAGCAAGGGCTTGAGCGCCGCCAGGACCAGCCAGCCCATCAGCACGTAAACCACCACGGATAAGACGCGATTCCCTCCCTGGGGCCGCGATTCCAGCAGAACCCCCAGGACCGTCAAGCCCCAGATAATGCCGAAGATTGTCCACCCCCAGCCACCGCGCAGCGTGACCAGGGTAAAAGGGGTATAGGTACCGGCGATCAGGAAATAAATCGAGTAGTGATCGAGCTTGCGAAAAAATAGCTTAGCCCTGCCGCGCAAGCTGTGATAGAGCGTGGAAACGGTGTAAAGAAAAAATAAAGTGATCCCGTAAATGCTGAAGCTGACGATCTTCCAAGGATCGCCCTGCCGCGCGGCGGCGGCCACCACGATGACCAGACCAGCCAGCGCCGCCACCGCGCCGATGAGATGGCTGATACTGTTGAAACGTTCACCCTTATACATTCCTACTCCTCGCGGTGGCGGATTGCGGCCGGCTCGTTTCCCCACCGCGCTGGCCGCTGTGTAATCATTCAATTCCCTCTTCCGCTTACGGGCGAGGGGTTGGAGGTGATGAGAGATCGGACGACCGGCGGTCAGCTTCGTGGCTTTCCTCCGACCAGTTCGGCCAGTGGACTGCCTTCGCGGCAATAGGGTACGAGCAGGTCCGCGCACAGCGCCGCCACCAGCCGGTTACGCGTCATGGCAGCTTCGCGGGTGGTGCGGCGGACGGTCGGCGGGAAAGACGAGAGCAGCAGCAGGCGTTCGCCAGCAAGGGCTTCGCGCTCCTGGGGCGAGGGCCGGTAGTCGTCAAGGGTGCGGGCCAGCACTTTGACCGCGCGCCCGGCGCGGCGCAACAGGGAACGCAACACCTGTTGTTCCAGCGGTGCGTGAAAGCCGCTGACGATGACGCAGCCGGTCTTGACCCATTCCGGCGCTCGATCCAGCGTTTCGAGAATGATGCCGCCGGGACATTGGCGGGAACAGAGCAGGCCCAGCAGCGGGATTTGCAGCAGGTCGGGATTGCCCAAGGCGTGCAGGGTCGGCGGGGCGGCGTCACCGAGACCGGCACGGGCGGATTCAGGGAGTGGAAACGTGATCATCGCAAAGCATGATTGCGCAGGTCGATAGAGTTTTTTCAGCCTGTAGGCTGGGTAGAGCGTAGCGAAACCCAACACGGTGGACGCCAACGCTGTGTTTCGGCGCGGAGCGCCTCTACCCAACCTACGCACTAACTAAGGTCGTCAAAAAGATAATCACATTTCCCAATCTTCCAACGCCAGACCGGGAACTCGGGAGAATTCACGGGTGTTGTGGGTAACAAGAATCAGGTTGTGGGCGAGCGCGATTGAAGCGATAAAAAGGTCATTGGGACCGATCAGTTGGCCTTGACGCTGGAGTAGCGCCCGAACTTCCGCATAATGTTCGGCGGCGGCGCGACTGAATCCGGGACAGGGCAATTCAGCGAATACGTCCAAACGGCGACGGGCGGTTGCCGGATCGGGCGAGAGCCGCGCGCCTATCAGCAGTTCCGCCCATACCACGGTGCAAATGGCTGGTTGCTCGCCCTGGTGTTCACGAAACCGTTGCACGAAGATTGGGTTGCGTCCTCGCAATACTTCGATACGAGCGTTAGTATCCAGAAGAAACCGTGCCATCAAATCACCTCGATGTCATCCAATGGCAATTGGGGAACGCGGTCGGGAAAATCGGGGCAACTTCCCCAAGCTCGGGCCAGCCATTGCTCGGTATCAAACGAGGGAACGCTTTTGATATCCAGAGCGGAAGCAACCCCATAACGCTGTTCGAGATATTCGATGAAATCGAGCGTTTCCCGCCGCAACTCGTTGGGCAGTATCGCCACGTGATGTTGAATGGCTTTAGCCAGGTTCATCTCGGTTTCAGTGGGGGTAGTCATAAAATTTCCTCGTGCGGTCGGTACGGATAGCAAGTTGGGTGCGAATATCGGCAAGCGGTTTCATTCCCCGCCCTCGTCGTCCGTGCCACCCATGCGATATTTGATGTCGTAGTTGATGATGAAGTCGGTTTCTTCACCTGAGAACTCGAAATATTCGGCAAGTCGTTGATCAATAATGTCAATTATTTCCTTGCAACGAGAGCCGTAGTACTCATCGTATTCGATGCGATCAACGCCGCCACCACGGCGAGATGTAATAGATCTTCGCTCGGCATGGACCACCAAATCAGCCATGAGCTTTTGATTGAGCGTGGATAAGCGATTATCTTTCATCAAATCATGTGTTACAGGAAAACTAGAAGCCAGTGTGTCGCTCAAGTGAAAACAATCACCGTAAGCTACAAAATAGGCATAAAAAAGACTGCTATTTAGAATAGCCGTAGCGATATTTGCTTCCTGAGCAGAGGAAAAATAGATGTAACGACCATGCGCCGGCGCGCTACGCACTCCATTTTTTCGACCTGTACGATTAACCTAAGCCGCTTTAACCGCTTTAGCCGCTTTAACCACCCACGTAAAAGGGATAGTGCGGTTTTCTATCCATTGCCGCGTTGCGTTGTTGAGGGTGACCGCCGCTAATGAGGTCAATGCATACGACCCCTTTTCAGACCCACTCATCCCGTGGTGTTTTTGACGCCTGGCGGTCACCCAGTTATTGCACCGTTCCACTGGATTGCTGGAATTCGGCAACCCCAGCTTGCTCCGCATGGCGTAGCACGGAATCCATTGGCGGTTGCGTTCCAAGTAAGCAATGAGCCGGGCGATGGCCTGGTCGTCTTTGATGTCCGTTGCGGTCATGGCCACCAAATACGCCTGGGCCTTGTCGATCAAACCAAACCACAGCAGCGTCAGTAGGTTCTTGAGATGGCGGTTGCGGATTTCCCGCCCCTTACACGCCAGACTCAAGTCCTCCTTGAATTTCTTGACCACATGGAACCAGTCCAGCAACAAGGTCAAATGGGGGTGCCATGAAAAAAAGCGGAGGATCGCATCTTGAAGGCTACGCTGACCATCGATGCAGACCTTGAGATTCAGGCCCAGCAAGGCGTTGTTCAGCAAGAACCCCAAGACGAACCGTAAAACCT
Source organism: uncultured Gammaproteobacteria bacterium (assembly GCA_963715845.1). GTDB lineage: Bacteria > Pseudomonadota > Gammaproteobacteria > Competibacterales > Competibacteraceae > Competibacter_A. Next base: position 9,098 of record CAVQSJ010000019.1, read on the forward strand.
CGGCGACGCTTCGGCCCGTCAAGGTAAAGCTTTTGTTGGCATTTTGAATGTGCGCGACCGTGTTTTGGACCGTCGGGCGGTTACCCTTTGCCGTATCCTTTTGATCTGCAACAGGTTCTTGGGCCGCACCCGGTTTATTCCGGTGCGGTTTTTGTTCCTTGACCCCCACGTCGTCGAGGTGGATGTAGACGCAGCGCACGGCTAGTTCATAGGGTTTCTTGGCGCCGAGGGTTTCCCGCGCTTGTTCGATGTCCGCCGCGGAAAAGCCTTTTTTACCCATGTCCTTGCAAACGGCGGCCAGCGCCGGTTGCAGCGCCTTTGCTTCAACATTGGCCGGTTCCTTGATCTGCTGGAGGGCCGCGCATTCCGACCCCGGCACCCCGCGCGGATCAAATCCGTGTTCCTTGAGTATGCTTTGGCTTTTTCTGGTCAGAAAATCAATGACCTTCAGCCCTTCCACCTGTGCGCCATCGCGTAACGTGTTCAGAGGTGTGCCACCAGATTCTTGATGGCGGCTGCGGTTGAACCCTTGGGTGGTTTGTCGGTAACTGCGTTGCGCGGCCCCACACAACAACGCGATCTCTTTGAATCCATGGGTCTGGTACCACTGCCGTCCGTGGCATGGGGGAAACAGCTCGATGCCCTCAAATCGAGGCTTTCCATCTTCGCCTTCTACGTCGTAGGTCTTGAAGGTGAACCGCCCGACCTCCCCATCCACCTGGTAAAGATTGGGATGTTCTTCAACGCGGCCGCTCCCAGCGAGGCTGATCATTTCGCAGGCTTTTTTTTAGAGGCCCGTTCGAGATGGTCGGACAAGGCCTTCCGTAACGCCGGGTAGCTGGTTTGCAGCAGCGCGTTTTCCAAGCGGTCGATATTGAATTCGGCTTGATGGTCAAGAACCATTCTAAATGACCCGTCATCCATTCTTTCAACGCCATCGCTTTCCGTGGCAAGATTTTCTATTTCCCTAAACCCCACGTTGATGCTGACTATGATATTGCGCATGCTGGCTACCTCTGGCGGTAAGACTATAGTCTTTGATTATGCTGATTTTTTTTCTAATCGTACAGGTCGCATTTTTTGCGTAATAGGGAAGCCCCGACACGGCCTTGATCCAATATTGGGTCGCCTCTTGATAGAAAACGTAATGGGAACTCTCGCAGGGTATACGGAATGTTCCTAACGTGCGCCCACTAAAGTTGTAAAATTTTTTGAAAACACTGACCGATTCCACAGAGGGGTGTTTCGCCATAATGCGTGCCGTATCTTGACCGACCGAATCTTCTACAAAACGAACAGTCTCAAATACAATCGGACGCGCAGCACTCGGCCAACGATGGTACGAGTGAACCAAGAATGGGATTCACTGCTGCCAATTCGGGTAAGAAAGATCGTTGACCGGCAATGCTGAAGCCCTTCAAATAATTTACCAGGACGATCATCGAAAGTTGTCGCCCAAAGCCTGTTGCACGTATCGCGCAGAACCCGTCGCACACTACCCATGCGCGAAGAACTAACAAGCGGAAGTTGCACGATAAACGAGAAACGAGCGGCTTTACTCGCAATCATCAGTCCACGTTCAACACATAGCCCGTAGAGATTCCCACACCCAACGGTCCCGTAATCGTGGACAGTATAAGACTGTTTGACTGCTGAATATTCCTTCCAGGGCGGATTCCCAATCACCATAGGACTTACGCATTGACAGGCGGTCGAAATTGTGGGTTGAGGTGCTCCAGGTTAGGTATGAAGGTTTGAATAAACGAAGCGATGACCTCGTTAAACAACTCGCGCTGTAAGCGATAGTAATGACGAAGCACTTCGGTGGCACGCCAGCGCTGCAATTGCACATAGCCACCAATCGCCGCGAAGAGATGATTGCGAATCGCGGTGGGTTGGCGTACCTGAAAATGCTCGATATGACAAACTGGCTTCAGCGTCCGGTGATATTGCTCGATTTGCCAGTGCTGGTCATGGAGCTTCAGAAACGCAGGACGATCAAAAGCGGTCCATGCCTCGTCGTTCGGCTGATACCAGGCGTAATGGCGCGGCTGGTCTTTCAACCACGTCCGAAACCCCTTGACCGTGCCGAACCCCCGTAAGTAAACCAGTAAGCCGTCTTCGGGAATCGCAAGCTGCCGCACCGGTAGCCATTGACCTTTTTCAAAGGAAATCAGACGGTTGCTTTCCAGCGTAAAGAGAAATCCCTGATGATGGTTTTTGATCATCTTGAGATTGGCCCCACTGCTGTACCAACTGTCTCCCGTGACAAAAGCCGGCTCCAGACCCCAAGCCAACACCTCCACCAGCATCTCCTGAAAATCATCGTTTTTGGTCTTGTTCGTGGTTTTATCATAAATGCGGTAATGAATGGGCTGATGTTGGCCCTGAGGATCCGTGTCATATAACGTAATCAGATTGATCCCTTTCACCACCCGATGGTGTTTCCCCGACCAAAAATAGCCGACGAAGGCCATGCGTTGACTGTAGGGTTTATCCAAGACCGTATCATCGACGCTCACGGTACCGCCCTTCAAATGCAAATCGGAGCGGACTTCATCGAACAAGTCGCGCGGGGTGTAGTCTTCACGGAGCAAAAAACGGTTGACGCTGTCATGGCTGATCTCCATGACTTCCGCCAAGCGACCACAGGTCGGCATGTGCGGCTCGCTCAACAAAAAAGATACATAAATCGCTAAAGTACAACGCGCTGTGGGTGGGCGACTGATGATTCTCATCAACGATAGACCTGCATGGACCGAGATTTTTACCAAGCACATTATACGGTGCTTGTCAATGCGTAAGTCCTACACCACATCAAAACCGCCCTCCGCCATAACGCCGTGAAACTCGGCGAACCAGTGAAATGGCTGATGACTCGCCCGCCATTGCTCAAACTCGGCGGGATGATCCGGATTCTTGCCGTATTCGCGAGCCAGGTAGCGGTCGAGTTCGCCGGATAGCGCGCCGAGCCGTTCCCGCAACGCCCGCTTGTCTTCGGCGGTGATCTGGCCGCCATGCACCGTCTGTTGCTCGCGGAAGCGATCGAACGCATCGGCCAAGTCGGCGATGCGGGCCCTGATTTCGGCGCGGTGATCCTGATCGCTGGCAAGATTGCCGCTGTCGTCGAACTGCCGTTCGGTGGCGAAACCGACCAGCGTGTTACCGGCGCGGATGTTGAAATCGATGTCCGGCAAAGGTTCCAGCGACGCGCCGACCTCAACCTGCGAGACCAGCTTGAGGAACAGCCGCAGCTTGCAGATTTCCACCGCTTCGGCCATCAGGTCTACGCCGAACAGATTGTGGAGAATGATGCTCTTGTAGATGTAGTAGCGGCGCGAGGGATGCCGGGCGACCTCATCGAGCACCCGGCGGAAGTCGGGGTATTTTAAATCCCCCCCCGCTGCGCTTGCCTCCCTCTGCAAAAGGGGGGTTGGGGGGGATTTAACCGCATCCTGAATGAAACCGTCCATGCGTTCCAGACAGGCTTCGTACAGCGGCTCCAGAATATTCAACGCCGCGAACAGGAACGCCCCGGAGCCACAGGTCGGGTCAAGAATGGCAATGCCGTGGTGAAATCGCTCGTGGGCCTTTTCCGGCACCCGCCCGACGATGCCCTGCCAGATGGCGCGCAACAGTTCCGGCCCGCCGCAGGTGTCCATGACATCCTGCATGAACTGGCGAATGTCCAGATTGTGAGTGACGAGATCGTCAGCCGCCTGGATTTCGCCGCGCCGCATCCGGTCCCGCAGCGCCAGACAACGCGTGCGGCGCTCCACGTACTCGCGCCAGGTTTCGGTGGGCAGCGCGCCGGTTTCACCCGTGGCAGTGGTGAAACTCGCCTCGCCCAGGTTATAGCACCGGTCGAACATCCGCGCCTTGGCGTCCTTCATGCCCGCCCGCACGAAATCGGGCAGCGCGGTTTCCGGCACGATCTGACCGGCGCGGTCGATCACGCCCCGCTTCATGGCCGGATAGAGATAACGGTCGGGGTCGTCCTGCAACAGGCCCCACACCGACGCCTCGCCCTCGAACGCCACCTTGCAGCGTTCCCGCGCCCGTTCCAGCAAAAAGGGCAGCACCGTGTTTTTGGCGATGTAGCCGGTAATGTCCTCCTTGGTGTAGTAGGCCCCCATCTGTTTCTGGTTGATGTACTTCTCGAAGATGTAGCCCAGCACGTCCGGGTTGATCTCCGTACCGCTCGCCAGCGGCCGGTCGTCCAGATGCCAGTCGTAGGCGTCGAAAAAGCGAAACAGCCGCTCGAACGCCTCGTCCGGGATGTCGATCTCCGGGTTGGCCTCCTCCAGTTCGTGCACGGCGAACAGGCCGCCGTTCAAATAGGGCACGTCGCCCAGCAAGGCATCCAGTTCCGCGCCACGGGCGGCCCTGGGTTGACCCAAACCTTCATGGAACAGGCGGCGCAGAAAGCGCCGGTAGAAGGAATGAAAATGCCCCTGCCCCACTTCCGCCCGCACCCGGCACAGGCGGTCGCCCAGGTAATTCACGTTGCCGTCGAGAAAACCCTTGCGCTGGATGAAATAGACGAACATCAGGCGGTTGAGCATCAACGAAGCGTACCACTCACGCTTGGCGGCGACGGCGATCCCGGCGATGAACGCGGTGAAGGCTTTATGCTCGCTGGAAAAGCGGTCGTAGAACGCGCGGGTGACGCGGTCGCGGTCGAAGGCATCGCGCAAACGCACGGTGACGCCGGACAGCGTCAGCGCCTCTTCCTCGTCCAGCGAAAACGCGATGTGTTCCAGCTTCTGGCGCAACGCTTCGCCGCTGCCGCCCTTGCGCCAGGTGTGGGTGCGAGTGGCGACTGGTTGCCCCGGCGCGCGGGAAACCCACAGCCAGGTTTGCAGGGTTCGGGCGGCGTCGGTGAAGATCAGCAGGTGTTCGTGAGCGAGTTTGGCTGCTTCCCGTTCGACTTGCAGCAACGTGGCGCGAGGCGGAATGCCGCCTTCCGCATTCGGCGAACCGTAGAAGATCATCACGCCGCGCTTCTGGGCGACGGGCGTCAGGATAAAAGTTTCCCCACCGATCTGGACGGTTTGCGGCCGGCTGCCGGCGCGATCCCAGCCCAACTCGTTGAAAAGCGAGTCGAAACGGAAACCTTCCAGCAAGGCTTGAAAGCGGGCGGGTTCGAGCGGCATCGCGCGTGGCCGGATCAGGCGGGATGATCAGCGGGAAGCATGGCCGTCACAGCGAAAGTCACCTTGTCGTAAATGTCAGCCAGTGGCAGCTCGCAACCGATGTCCGGCAGCCGCAATACCGCATCCAGCCCGTCGATTTCGTGTAACACCCAATCCTCGCCACGCCGGGTGTAATGTTCGAGGCGCGGGCGGCGTTGCGACACCAGCACGTAATCGCGCAGCGACGCCAGGCGCCGATAGTGCGCGAACTTGTCACCCCGATCATAACGCTCGGTGCTCTCGGACAGCACTTCGATAATCACCGCGGGATTGGTCAAGGTATCCGCCGCGCTGTCCTCGAAATGAGGCTCGCCGCACAGCGCCATCACATCGGGATAGGCATACAAGTTGGTCTCGTTCACCTTGAGCCGCATGTCGTTGACGTAGGCGACACAAGGGCGTCCACGTAGTTGAGCGTGCAGTCCTCCGGCGATGTTGAACGTGATCTGGTTATGCTCCCGGCTGGCGCCAGCCATCGCATACACCTCTCCATTGAAATATTCGCTGCGGGTAGCGGCTTCCCGCTCGGCGGCGAGATATTCCTCGGGCGCGAGATAGCTTGGGTTTTCAGCCAATACAGTTGACATGGTGTGGTCTCCTCGTCGGCAAAGATTACGGTCGTGGCGGATTTCCGCATATTGCAGCGGTCAGCAGGGTCACGCCAGCCCCAAAGTGCAAATGAGCTTCGGTTCCCGTTGGCTGTCCTGCTGTTCCTCAATCACGCACAAGCGGTTTTCCTCGCGCAAGGCCAGCACCATTTCGGCCAGCTTGTGATCGCCAATGCCCGCCCGGTAGTGTTCTACATTTGGATATTACACCAAAACCCCAAATTCGTAGCGATTGATAAAGAGGCCGATGACGATATCATGCATTTTCTCCAACTTGGAGAAACAAATGGTCTTGCGAACCAACCGTTTGATCCGCGTCCGCAGGGTTAAATGTTTCCGTTCGATCTTTTGGGTGTTGGCTTTGCCGACTACGCGTTGGGTGGCCGGTAAATGCCGTTCGTACGCCCCCCAATCATCCGTATAGAACGTCGTGATACCAAAGGGAGCGAGGAGTTTTTTTAATTCCAGGAACACGGCATCTTCGTGACTACCGAACACATCAGCGAGGACCTCTCCACTGTGATGATCGATGGCGTGCCACAACCAGCGCTGGTTTTCCTTATTGCCGACGTAACTCCATATCTCGTCGAGTTCCGCCTCCTCACTTTCTTCAACCTTCTGAATCTTAACCAGAACATTGCTCGGGTTCAAGCGTTCCAGCACGGCCCGATTGACGGATTCCAGCGCGGATTCCGTTTTTTTTAATTCATGGATGACCGTACTCGGGCTGATGTGCAAGACCCGGGCGGTATCGCGGATGCCACTCCCATTGACTGCCATATCGAGGATCTTTTTTTTGACCTCAGGCAAGCACCCTTGATAATCATAATCCAAGAGAAAAGTCTTGACTTGACAGTCGGTATGTTGACAGAGATAGCGTTGTTTGTCATTCTCTGTTTTACCCCGCTTGACGACGTCTTCATGACCACAATGCGGACAACGCACTGGAATTAACACCATGGGTAAGTCCTCAGGCTAAAAAGTTTTCTCAATCAAAGGGGAAAAAATCAATCAAGGAGCTCGATGGGAAAACTATACAATATCCATTTTAAGAACACTACCGCCCGCCCTGAGCTGGCGGTTCAACGTGTCCGCCGCCGCCTGAAACAGTGGATAGCGGTACAGGTCTTCCAGCGCTTTTTCCATGGCCCGCACATGGGCGTCGGTCACGAACAGATCACGGTTATTGCCCAACTTTTCCCGGTGACGTTTTAACCGTTCGTAGGTCTTGAACCGCGCGCCGGAGGGTCGCCCCAGCGCGCCGCCGGTGGCTTTCTCTTCCTCGATCAGATGCGCCACGCCCTGTTGGGTGAGTTCGTGATGCCGCTCGCCGCGCGGTAGCGCCTCGGTGGCGGCGTTACAGGCGGCTGCCTTCAAGATGGTGAGTTGCGACTGAGTCACGGGGTTGCCCTGCTCGTCGATCCAGGCCAGGGCGTCGTTGCCTTCGCCGGTGCGCATGTACACCAGCACGCCCTTGGGCGCGAACGGCGCGGGCGCGTGGGCCTTGGTCGCGTAAATCACGTTGGGCAAGGCCTCGATTTTGGCAACCAGCGACGGGTCGGCGTCGGTGGCGTTCTTCCAAATCTGGTAGGCGTAGGAGGCAAGATCGACTTCCGTATCGCCCTCGTCGTCCAGAATGCCGCTCTTTTCGGTGTAGAGATCGCGAATCGCGCCCTCGTTCGGGTCATCGTCGAAAAAGATTTCATCCGAACCCACCACCTCCCGATTCTCGATCAGGCGCTGGCGCACGCGGGCGCGCAGGCGGAGCAGCCGTTCCACCCCATCGGCGGGAACGAAGGAATAGCAGAGAATCGTGTCGGATTGCTGGCCGATCCGATCCACCCGGCCCGCCCGCTGGATCAGGCGGATGATGGCCCAGGGCAGGTCAAAATTGACGATGATGGCGCAATCTTGGAGGTTCTGGCCTTCCGACAGCACGTCGGTGGCGATCAGGATGCGCAGCTCTTCGCTCATCCCCGGCCCCTCTCCCAACGGGCGAGGGGAGACAAGATGGCGCTTGCCGTTCGCGTCCGGCGCAAAGCGCCAGGCCAGTTCCGTGGGATCGGCGCTGTCGCCCGTGGCCGCTTCGATTTGTCGGATATCGTGCGCGGCCAGTTGCGCCTTGAGATAGCGGGCGGTGTCGGCGAACTGGGTAAAAACCAGCAGTTTCTCCTTGCCGTGTTGCTGTGTAATCAGCCTGATAAGCTCCGCCAGCTTGGCGTCCTGAGCGGCGTTCCAGTCTCCGCAGCGTTCGAGCACCTCGATCAATACCCTGGCGTCCGCCAGTAAATCAGCGGCCAGTTGTTCGACAAACCATCCCGCCGGCAGCCACTTGAAGCGAGTGTTGAGCGCCTTGGCATAGGTGGCATGGATTTCCGCCGCCCGCGCCCGGAATTGGGCTTCATTCCGCAGACCGTTGGTGCAAGACGCGACAACGGTCGTATCCTCCTCCCCCTCGTCACCGTCCGTCCCCATAGCCTCCTCCGGATCCTCGTCGTAATACCGGGTATCGAGCAATTCCGCGCCCTGCGCGCCCAACGGCAGGTCCAGCCCGTTTTCCAGAGCGTGGAGGACGACAAAGTTCCGTAGGATATGGCGTTCGATAGACAGCAGAAAGGCCGGCCCGGCGCTTTCCAGCCGCTTGAACAGATTGGTGCGGCAAAACCCCATCAGCCGGTTGCCCGACCGCGACAGCCCCTCGATGATCCTGGCCTGCTGCGCCGTCGGCGGCGTCTCCGGCTTGGGGGCGAGATAATTGCCCAGACCATAACGCGGCAGGGCCAGGGCGTTGATGGCGTCCACGACGGCGGCGGAATAGAAACGGGCGTAGGGGTCCGCCAGGTCGGCATCGTCGATTTTGAACCGGAGACTCTTCGGCGTTCGCGTCGGGAAATAGGAACGCCGGCCATCGGCGAACAGCAGATACCTGCGACCGATCTCGCTGTCGGCGTGCGCGTAGTGCTGCATGATGAACCCACGGGTGCGCCGTACCAGGTACAGCCGCATCAGGTCACGCCAGTCGTCGATATCCTCGCTCTTCTCGAAGGCCGCCAGCGAACGCACCGGGCATTGGTGGCGGCGGATGAATTCGTGCTCTCCGCCGAGTGCGGCGATCAGCTTTTCCGGGCGAATGCCGAGGTCCGTGTCCGCGCGGAGAAACAACGCCAGTTGCGCTGAGAGGTCGAGATAAGTCTTGTTGTAGGGGGTCGCGGACAGCAGGATGCAGAGACTTTCGTTGCGCTCGATGTAGTCCCGGATGACCTTGTAGCGCTTGCCTTCCCGGTTGCGGAGATGGTGGGATTCATCGATCAGCACCACGCGGTAGCGGCGGGTTTTCTCCGGCAGTTCGTTGATGACCCCGGACAGCGAGAGCACCCTGGCCCGAAGCTGGTAGCGATGGACGTAATCCTCCCACATCGGCACCAGGTTCTTCGGACAGAGGATGAGAGTTTCAGTGTGGAAATCGTCCTCGAATAGCTTGGCGAGCGCCGTCGCCATCATGGACTTGCCCAGACCCACCACGTCGCCGATCAGCACGCCGCCGCGCTTGTGGAGATGGTGAGCGGCAATCTTGACGGCGGCTACCTGGAAATCGAACAACGTGTCGCCGAACACCGCCGGGATGCCGAATTCGGACAGGCCGGCGCGCGCCTCCTGGGCCAGGTGGTAGGCCATCTTGAGATAGACGTGATAGGGCGGAATCAGCCGCTCGCTGGCCCAACTGGTTTCGATGATTTCGGCCAGTTCCCTGGAAATGTCGATGCACCAGCGGTCGCGCCAGCGCTCCTCGAACCAGTTCGCCAGCTTGGTGCTGGCGTCGCCGTCCAACACATCGACGTTCAGTTCGCCCTGTCCGGCGAGACCCGCCAGAGTCAGATTGCTACTGCCCAGATAGCCAATGATCGGGTTGATCGGATCGCGGCGATGCAGCAGATACAGTTTGGCGTGGAGCGGATGGCGCAGATAGACCTTGACCAAGAGCTTGCCGGCGCGGATTTGCGCGGCCAGTTGGCGCAAGGTGACCTCATCCTGGTTGGTGGGCACACCAAAGGTAAGCTGCTCCCGAAACTCCTCGGCGATACGGCGTTTCTCGCGCAGGGCGGACTGGTTGTCGAGACCAGCGTCCCGCTCCCTGGCCCGCAGTGCCTGACGCAGTTCCCCGGCGGGCGTGACGTGCATCCCGACCAGCAACCGGCAGCAATGACTGTCGCCACCCCCCCAGCGCTCCACATACCCGGCCAGATGCCGCCAGCCACGCAGGTTGAAATAGCCCACGCAAAAATCCGCGCGCTCGGCGATGTTGAGCGTCTCGCACAGTGTGGGCAGCAAGTAATGTTCGATGTTGTCGAAGATTCTGGGCATGGCTTCACCCTCCAACAGACCATCTATTCAGCGCCTCTTTCTCGCGCTCCGCTTCCGCCCCGACACCGTTCCAGTCGCCGCCTCTCGCAGTCGAACCACTCCCAGTTCGCTGATACCCGCCTTCCGCCCGATTTCGGTCAGGTATAGCCGCCGGAACGCGATCACCTTGCCGTCGCGACTGAAAGCGTCATCCCGATTTCGATCAACCCAGTGCCGGCCATGGCTTCCAACAACTGCTCGAAGGTTCGTCGGTCTCCCTGCCCGTTCGTCAGCTTCTCGTGCAACTGGCGAACGGTCTGGCCCTCGCGCCCACGCAGCGCTTCCAGCACTTGCAGGGCCAGTTGGGATTCGGTGGGTTTCAGCCGGCGGGTGCGGCGGGCCGCCGCCGCTTGCGGCGCACACACGTCGCAAATCCCGCAGGGCTGATCGTCGTCCCGGTCGCCGAAATGTCGCACCAGCCGCACCATGCGACAACCGCTCGCCCGGTCGGCGAATTCCAGTATCTGCCGCAGTTCCGCCAACTTGTGCGCGCGCTGCTGCTCGTAGGGTCGCAGCCAGTCATCGCCGCCACGGCTGACGTTGCCCTCGGGGTCCCGCCAAGCGCCGCCGTGGATCCGCAATTTCTCCAGAGCTGTATCAAAGTCCTCCGGAGCCATTTCCAGCCGGTCGAGCAACATCGTTTTTGGTTGCGGATCGGCGCCGAGTGCCGCGAAAATCCGCGCCAGCCGCTCCGGGTCGGGATAATCACGCCGGTGAAACCATTCGTGGGTGCGAAGATCGGCGTAGGAATAGAACAGAATGGCGCGGGCTGGTTGCCCATCCCGTCCCGCCCTGCCGATTTCCTGGTAATAGCCCTCGACGCTGCCCGGCAGCGCGGTGTGAATCACGGTGCGGATGTCGGGCTTGTCGATGCCCATGCCGAAGGCGATGGTGGCGACGATCACCTGCAACCGGCTAGCGCTGAACAGCCCCTGCACCCGGTCGCGCTCCTGCGGCGTCATCCCGGCGTGATAGGCGGCGGTCGGATAATCCGCTCCCAGTTCCAGGCCGAGCAACTCAGTTTCCTTGCGGGTCGGGGTATAGACGATGGCCGGCCGGCGGCTGGGATCGGCCAGAATCCGCTGGACGGCGGCGTGCCGCTCCGTCACCTTCAATTCTACCGTCTCGACCGCCAGATTGGGACGGCGAAAGCCGTGGATGTAGCGCACCGCCTCGCTCATATCGAGTTGCCGCATGATGTCGTCCTGCACCAGCACGGTCGCGGTCGCGGTCAGTGCAATCACTGGCGCCGGCCGCAGCAGCGGCAGATGTTGCCCCAGCATCCGGTAATCCGGGCGAAAATCGTGGCCCCACTGGGAAATGCAATGCGCCTCGTCCACCGCGATCAGCACCGGTTTGCGCTTGGCCAGCATTTCGGGGAAACCCGACACGCTCAGCCGTTCCGGGGCGATGAACAGATAATCCAGCCGCCCCTGCAAATATTCGATGCATACCTGGCGCGAGGTGAGCCGGTCGCGGCCGGAGTGGATGCGCTCGGCGCGCAGACCGAGCTCGCAGAGCTTGGCAACCTGATCCTCCATCAGCGCGATCAAGGGGGACACCACCAGGGTCGTCCCGGCCCGCGCGATGCCGGGCAACTGAAAGCACAGCGACTTGCCGGCCCCGGTCGGCATCACCAGCAATACATCGCGACCTTCGGTCACCGTCCGGCACACCTGTTCCTGATAGGGCCGGAAGCTCGGCAGCCGAAAAGCCGTCCGCAACAATTCCCCCATGCGGTTCACCGGCACGGGTTCGCGGCGTGGGACGGCTTCCGCCAGCGGCGCAACCTCCGTGACGGGCGGCGACTGGGCAACCGTCGTGAACGCCTGCGCCACGGCCTCGCGGACATAGCCGGTGATAGCCGCCATAAAGCCGCTCAGATCGGCCTCGCCGCGCTGGATGCGCTTCAGGCGCGCTTCCCATTCACCGGTCATGGCCGGACTCTTGATCGGCGGTTGCACGGTTTGAATCAAGCGGATGCCGCGTTCGGTGGCGTTCAACGCCTTGCCGTCGCGAGTCAAATACTGGCGCTTGAGCAGGGTTTCGATGATTTCGGCGCGGGTGGCTGGCGTACCGAGCCCCCTGTCCTTCATCGCCGCCGACAATTCCCTGTCCTCCAGATGCCGCCCGGCGGTTTCCATCGCCGTTAGCAGGGTCGCCTCGGTGAGGCGTGGCGGCGGTCGGGTCTGCTTGGCCACGGCGCGGGCCTCCAACACCCGCTGTGGCTGGTCGACCGTAAGTCCCGGCGGCAGGCTTTGCTCGGCGTCATCCTCGACCGAGGGTTCGGCGGGGATCTGGGATTTGCGCTTCCCGTTGGTTTTCTCCTTTACCGGATCGGCGCCCACCTCCAGGCTTTTCCAGCCGACCTGTTCCACCGCCGTCCCGCTGCTGTGATAGCGGTCGGTGATGGGCGCTCCATCGGCTGCCGAGGTGGTAATCGCGGTAATGAGGGTGGTAACAGCCCAGAGATAGTCATCGTGCCAGGCCATTAGCAGCCGGCGGCAGATCAGGTCATAGATCTTGTTCTCGTCGGCGGCCAGCGCGGCGCGCGCGGACAGCGGAGTGGGAATGATGGCGTGATGATCGGTGACTTTGCTGTCATCAACGAAGCGCGCGCCCAGCGGCCGCTGTCCGGTGCCGGGCACCAGCCGGTCCTGATACGGCCCCTGAATCGCCGCCACCACCGCGCCCAGCGTCGCCGCGACCGGGGTGGACAGATGGCGGCTGTCGGTACGCGGATAGCTGATCAGTTTGTGCTGCTCGTAAAGCTTCTGGGCGATATCGAGCGTGGTCTGGGCGCTGAAGCCGTACAACCGATTGGCGTGACGCTGCAATTCGGTCAGGTCGTACAGCAATGGCGGCGGCGCCCGGCGGGTTTCGGCGGAGCGGGATTCGACGATGGCCTGTCCCCGCCGAGCGCGGGCAACAATGCGCGCGGCTTCCTCGCCGTCGGCGGGCAGGCGTTTGGCCTTCGGCTCTGGCCGCTCGCCGCGAAACCAGGTGCCTTGATAACGCGCGGTGGTTTCGTTTCGACCCGACTGTTCGGCGCCCTCCACCCTCACCCCCGGCCCCTCCCCTTGCAGGAGAGGGGCCGGGGGTGAGGGGGCCGGCGCAAAAGTCGCCACCACCTCCCGATAATCCTCCGGCACGAAGGCACGGATGGCCAGTTCCCGCTCCACCACCATCGCCAGCGTCGGGGTCTGCACCCGTCCGACCGAAAGCACCTCGTCGCCAAAGGCACCGCAGGCCAGGGTATAAGCCCGCGACAGATTCATGCCGACCAGCCAGTCGGCCTGACTGCGACCCCGGGCGGCGGCGGCCAGCGGATCGAACTCCCGGCCGTCGCGCAGCTTCTGGAAACCCTGACGGATGGCATCCGGCGTCAGTGAGGAAATCCACAATCGACTGACCGGCTTGCGACAACCGGAAGCCTCGTAGAGGTAACGGAAGATCAGTTCGCCCTCGCGGCCGGCATCGGTGGCGCAAACGATTCGCTCGATCGCCTCGTCGTTGAGAACGCGGCAAACCGCCTCGAACTGCTCGCGGGTGGTGTCGCCGACGATCAGCGGCCAACGCTCGGGCAACATCGGCAACAAGTCGCGCCGCCAGCGCTTCCAGTCGGGATTGATCTCGTGCGGCTCGGCCAGTCGCACCAGATGACCGATGGCCCAGGTCACCACATAACCGTTGCCGTGCAGAAAACCCACGCCGCGCTGGCGAGCGCCCAACACCTTGGCGATGTCGCGGGCAACGGAAGGCTTTTCGGCGACAACGGCGATACTCATGCCCGGCAATAAGTGATGATCGGAGCCGACCCCCCTACCCCGGCCGCCAACCATGGACGGCACCCAGCTTGCGGGCGATGCCGACGAACGCCTCGCCGGTCACGGGGGAGAAAAGTGGAAACCCTGTGCGTATTCGCAACCCAGGCGGCGCAGCAGATCGAACTGTTCCTGGGTTTCGACGCCCTCCGCGACTACCGCAAACCGCAAACTGCGACCCATCGCCAAAATCGTTTCTACCAGGGCGCGATCGTTCGGGTCCACCACCATATCGCGCACGAAGGAAAGAGCGATCTTGACGCGATCGATCGGGCATCGTTTCAGACAGGACAGCGAGGAATAGCCCGTGCCGAAATCGTCGAGGTCGAGATGGATGCCCAGTTGCCGGATACCTTCGAGCCACTGCCGGACCTGCGGCATATCAGCCAGCAACACCCCTTCCGTGACCTCGAAAACGAGCGATCCCGGCTCCAGGTGATGGCGTTCGAGCAGGGCCTCCAGCGCTTCCACCGCCAAACCGTGGAGGATTTGGACGCTCGACAGGTTGACCGAAACCGGCACATCCAAATCCTGCCGACGCCAGTACGCCAGCGTCTGGCAGGCTTGTTCGAGCACCCAGGCACCGATATCGCGGATCAGACCCGTTTCCTCGGCCAGCGGGATGAACTCGCCCGGGGGCACCGCGCCACGCCGCGGATGATACCAGCGCAGCAAAGCCTCGGCGCCCGCCAGCCGGCCGCTCGCCACCGCCAGGATCGGCTGGTAGTAAACCGCGAACTCGCCCCGCTCCAGGGCAAAGCGCAGGTCGGTCTCCAGCGACAGTTGGCGCGTGATCTTGTCGGTCATGGCCGGCTCGTACAACCGATAGGTGTTGCGTCCGGCGAGCTTGGCCTGGAACATCGCCAAATCGGCGTGGCGCAGCAGAGCCTCCGCCTCAATGCCGTGGTCGGGGTAAAGCGCGATACCGATACTGACGCCGATACGAACGGGATTGCCACCCAGATCGAACGGCTCCGCCAACCGGTTGATGATCTTCTCCGCCACCACGCCGGCATCCCGCTCGCCCGCGATGTCCGGTAACACTACCACGAACTCGTCACCACCCTGCCGGGCCACGGTATCGGCATCGCGCACGCAAGTTTCCAACCGCGCGGCTGCCTGTTGCAGCAGCAGGTCGCCCAGACTGTGCCCCAAGGTGTCGTTGACTTGTTTGAAGCGGTCGAGATCGAGGAACATCAATACTACTTGCCGATCATAACGGCGCGCTTGCTTGAGAGCCTGCTCGAGCCGTTCCTGCAGCAGACTGCGATTGGGCAGACCGGTGAGGAGGTCGTAGTTGGCGCGGTGGAAAATTTCCTGCTCGGCCCGCTTGCGGGCGGTGATGTCGTTAAAAAAGGACACATATTCGACGATGTGCCCCTCCCGGTCGCGGACCGCCGCGATGGATTCCCATACGGGATAGACTTCGCCGTTTTTACGTCGCTGCCACAATTCGCCCGACCATCTGCCGGTCTCGCGCAGGCTGCGCCAGAAGTCGGCATAGAACAGGTTGTCGTGACGTCCGGCTTTCAACAAGCGGGGCGTCAGCCCAATCGTCTCTTCCGGGTGATAGCCGGTAATCATGGTAAATGCGGGATTGACCGATTTGATGACGCCCGCGGCATCGGTCACCATGATCGCATCCGCCGCCGTCTGGAACACGGTCTCCGCCAATCGGAGATGCTCCTCGCTTTTCTTGCGTTCGGTGATATCCAGGATGACGCTGATCACACCGGATTCGCCCGACTCCGGCGGGGTAAACGCCGCCTGATGGACGATGACCGAACGCGGCTCCTCGCCCGACCCGGCCATCTCGGTTTCGTAAACCCGCTGTTGCCAATATTCGGCGCCAGCGCTGCCGACGGTCGAGATCGTCAGTTTCGGTATCCCGCAGCCGGTTTCGCCCGGCCTGCTGTCCGCCACCTCCGCCAACGACCGGCCCGTCAGTGCTTCGCAGGCGGGATTGCACACCAGACAACGCCCCCGGGCATCTTCCACCGCTATCGGGACTGGGATGGTTTCGATCAACACGCGCTGGAAATCAACCCGCCAAGCCAGTTCCCGCATGGCGGCGCTGGCGCGCAGAATGTGACGCACACGGTGGGCAAGAATAAGCGAGTTGAGCGGTTTGGTAACGAAATCGGTGGCACCCGCGGCGTAGGCGTTCTGGATGGAGGATTCGTCGTCCAGTCCGGTGACCATCATGATCGGCACGCGCATCCCGGCCGGCATTTGGCGCAGCCGCGCGCAGGTGGCAAAGCCGTCCAATCCCGGCATCATCACATCCAGCAGGATCAGGTCGTAAGGATGCTCAGCAAAAGTGGCAAGCGCGATCTCACCATTTTCCACCGCCGTCACGGCAAAACCTTCTTGCTTCAGGGTCTCGCCGATGAGCAACCGCGTCACCGGATCGTCGTCAACCACCAGAATCCTGACCCAATTATAATCTTGCCAATTATGATCCATACATCGCTAGTAGCAAAAATTTATTAAGTTCTTGCAAATCATAAACTTAAAATTAAATTGGGCCCTGATCTAAATTGGGAAGCCCATATGTTTTTTCCGTCCATATGGCTATCTGCATCGGCGAGATTACCGCATTTCGCCGGCCCGGCTGGGTTCTTTGAATGAGCCGGCCGATTCGAGAAATTTCAGGACGTTCCCGACCCCTCTCCCTGGCCAGTCGCCAGCCGCCAGGACTCCTCCAGATGCTGTCCGACCCGTTCCACCACTCCCCCATCCAAGCGGTTCTGGCGGACGAAGGCTCGCAACATCTCCAGAATTTGGGCCGGTGTCAACGGCTGCCGGTAAGGCCGCTCCTGGGACAGCGCCTGGAACACGTCCGCTACCGCGATGATGCGCATTTCCAGCGTCAGCTCCGCGCCACCGCGATGGAAGGGATAGCCCCGACCGTCGGGCGTTTCGTGGTGGTAGGCGGCCCACAGGGTAATATCCTCCAAGCCGACGATACCCCGCAGGATCTGATAGGTCTCAAAGCTGTGACGCTCGATCAGCGACCGTTCCTCGCGGGTCAAAGCCCCGGGCTTCTCCAGAATCTCATCCGGCACTTGCAACTTGCCAAGATCATGCAACAATCCCGCCACCTCGATCTTCGCACGGATTTCGACCGGCAACCCCGCCTGCTCGGCCAGGAACCGCGCCAGCCGCGCCGTGCCCAGCGAGTGCGCCATGGTGTAGGGGCTCTTGGCATCCACGATCCGGGCGAACATTAACGCCAGTTGCCGCAACTCCGGGAAGCTGATCGGCATCAAACGGTGTTCCCGTTCCCGTTCGTGGATGAAGCGGTTCAAATGCCGGGCCTCCAGGCTCAACCAGAACGCCTCGCTATCCGACAGATCCAGGAACAATGTCACCAGCTCCAGCGCAAAAAAAGAGCCGCTCAGGTGCCAAATCATGTCACGGACGTTATGGCGAGCCAGTAACAGGTCGCGTTCGTAATGCGGCGTCACCAGCGCGTCCACCCGGTCCACCAGATAGATCAGGTTGGCGAGGCGGGCGACGGGTCTGGGAAGTTCCAGTGCTTGGAGCGCGTCCCAATGAGTGTGGTGGTAGCGGGCGATGGGCGCCAGATGGGCCAGCGGCGGAAACTGACCGAGCAGTTCGCCGCCCTTGGTACAGTGAAAATCCGCACCTTCCCAATCCAGTTCGTTAATCAGGCAACGATGCACGTAGGTGGAAGATACGCCGCAATCGTGCAGCAGCCCGGCATGAAACAAGTCTTCCGTTTCCGGCTCGCTCAGCCCCAGGCCGCGACCACACTGCCACGCCATGACCGCCACCCGCTTGCCGTGGAACACTTCGTCCACGCCCACCAGGTCGAGGGCATCCGACAAGGCATGAATCGCCTGACCGAGATCGATGGTGACACTCATCTTCCACCCCTCCGCGCCGTTCACCACCGCCACCAACGGGCTGAGGCACGCCTATCGTACTCCAGATTCACCGTTGGCCCGCATCCTGTGCTCGTTCGAGATCATTCTGGTAAGGACGAACAGGCGACCTTCATCACCGAGGCCCTGGACGGCTTCGGGCGCGCTCA
>CAVQSJ010000020.1:0-69520 GCA_963715845.1 uncultured Gammaproteobacteria bacterium
CCGTGGCCGATGTCGTATTTGGCGACGATAACCGTGACCGGCTCAGCGGCTTTGGCCGCGGTGGCCGGCTTTGCGGGGACCTTGGCTGGAGCCGGAGCGGCCGGCTTTGCGGGGGCCTTGGCTGGAGCCGGAGCCGCCGGCTTTGCGGGGGCCTTGGCGGCGGGAGCGGCCGGCTTTGCGAGGGCCTTGGCTGGCGCTGGAGCCGCTGGTTTCGTGGCGGCGGGAGCGGCCGGTTGTTCCGCCTTGGCCGGGGCCGGGGCCGCCGGTTTCTCGGGGGCCTTGGTGGCGGGCGCGGGCGCAGCGGGCTTCTCCGCGGCCTTGGCGGCGGGCGCGGGCGCTGGTTTCTCGGCTGCCTTGGCCGGGGCCGGGGCCGGGGCCGCCGGTTTCTCGGGGGCCTTGGTGGCGGGCGCGGGCGCAGCGGGCTTCTCCGCGGCCTTGGCGGTGGACTCCACGGCGGGTTTGGCTGCTATCACCGGCTTGGCGGGTTCCGCGGCGGGTTTGGCCGCCGGTGGAGTGGTGACGGGCTTCTCAACCTTGGTGGGGATCTTGGATTCCTTGGTGACCGGAGTTCCAGTCGGCTCTTTCTTTTTCGGCATGAATCAGTCCTCTGAATCGCTTGATGAATATCGAGGCATGGCGTTACGCCTTGCCCTTACCGCTACATAGTTTGAGTCTAACCCAAGCTTGAACCAGTCTCCAAGCCGGCGACAGAACGAAATCACGTGCCACTATAAATGTAGACCCTTTTTCGCCCATGTTTCGACACGATTATCCCTTCGACCCCACTTATGGTTATGATCTCGCCGCCCTGCTGAACATTGCCGCGCCAGCGGAACCCGTGGATTTCGCCGCGTTCTGGCGCGGTCTGTACGCCCAGGCCCGGACGGTGCAGGTTGCGCCCGCCTTGCGCGAGATAGCAAGCCCACAGCCGCGAACCCGCGTGTACGAGGTGGAGTTTACCTCGCTGGCTGGATTTCGAATCAGGGGCTGGTTGACCCGGCCGCGCCATGAGCGGGTCGAACGGGGCGTGGTGGTAAGTCACGGCTATGGCGGGCGGGATGGGCCGGATTTCCATTTGCCTTTCGCGCGGGCGGCGCTGCTATTTCCCTGTGCGCGCGGCATTTCCCGTAGCGCCCGCGGCGATATTCCCGGCAATCCGGACGCTCATGTGTTGCATGGAATTCAACGGCGCGACACCTACGTCCACGGCGCCAGTGCGGCCGACACGGTCTGGTGCGCGGCCTCGGCCTTGCTGGACCTGTTCCCGCTGGCTGCGCGACGGCTGGACTATCTGGGCATCAGCTTCGGCGGCGGCATCGGCGCGCTGGCCCTGCCGTGGGACGAGCGCTTTCACCGCGCTCACCTGAACGTGCCCAGCTTCGGCCATCATCCGCTGCGGCTCAGCTTGCCCTGCGTGGGCAGTGGCGAAGCGATCCGCCGCTACCAGCGGCAAACCGGTCGAGCGTTGGAGACCTTGCGCTATTTCGACGCGGCGGTGGCGGCGCGACACTTGCGGATTCCCCTGCATGTCGCCGCCGCCCGCTTCGATCCGGCGGTGCCACCGCCCGGCCAGTTCGCCATTTACAACGCGCTCGCGGGTCCCAGGGAATTGTTTCCACTCCGGGCCGGCCACTTCGAACACGCTGGTACGGTCGCCGAGGATGCGCGGTTGCTGGATGCGCTGGCCTATTTCTTCAACCACGATTAAGTCGCCAGCACATTGGCGGAAGATGGTCGAGCTGGACGTATGGGTGCAAATCCGGCTGGGTTGAGGTTTCATAGGCGCGTTCGCTTCCGGCCCTGGTGTATGATTCGGGCATATTTCCATCATCAATGACTCTTACCGTCTCAATCCGCCTCGACATGATCGGGCCATCTACCTTGCCCCCTCCCGAAAGCGCCAGTAAATCCACCGTGGACCCGGGCTGGTGGGTCGTTGGAATCGTCGCTGTTTACGTCGTGCTTTTTATCCTGTGGACGCAATTCCATTGGGGGAGCGAGGAATATCAGGTCCCTGATCGGCAATCTCGCCGCCCTGCCGCTTGAGATCACCCTGGTCGCACTGTGTTGGCGGAACTCCATGCACCCGGCGCTGACGCCGCGCGTTCGTTGGGGGTGGCGGTTGCTTACAGTCGCCGCAGCGTGTTACGTGATCGTCAATTCCGTCCTCTGGCCCCACGACGAATGGGTGCTGAGGCAACAGCCCTTGCTGTCCTGGAGCCGCACTGACGTTATCAGTTGTTACCTGTGTGCGCTGTTGGGGCTCATACTGCTCACCGAAGCCTTGGAGAGTCGCGCCGAACGGCTCAAATTCTGCCTGGACGCCGCGATCATGCTGGTCGGCGCCAGCACGCCGATCTGGTATTTTCAAATGCAGCCCATCGCGGTGGCCGATCCAAACAGCCTGTCGGCAACGGCTTTATTCTTGATGTTCCCGTCGACCGCCCTGCTGTTTCTGTTCGGCGCTCTGGCGGTCTTGCGCAAGGATTCGAGCTTGCGCAATGCCAGCCCCCTGCAATGGCTGGTCGTGGGGATGCTCGTCTACTGCGCGGCGGATCTGGTGTCTGCGTCCCAGGTACTCAAGGACACCTTTCAAACCGGGGGTTCGTTAGAGGGCCTGTATGCGATAGCCGATCTGATGATGATAATCGGCGCTCAACTGGAGTACGCCCGGGCAGCAGCGGGCGACTCCACGGTTTCGGCCCGTCGGCGAAACGATGTTTTCAAGGCGCTTCCCTATCTGGCGGTCGTCCTCGCTTACGGCCTGCTGCTCGCGATCGCCCGCGATTATTGGCGGGAGCCGCTCGGTGATCTGCTGTTTGCCGCCGTCGGGCTGACGGCGCTGCTCATCGTCCGACAGATCGTCGCCAGCCGGGAAAACAGCCGGTTGCGCGCCGAGCAGGCAAAACACGAAAGCGAGGCTCATTTTGCCGCGCTGGTGCGAAAATCCTCCGATCTCACCACCATTACCGATCCCTACAGCGTCATCCAATTTATCAGCCCGGCGGTGCGCAACCTGCTGGGGTACGAACCGGACCTGTTGCACCAGACGCCGTTGTTGGCGTTGCTCCATCCAGAGGACCAGGCTCGGGGACGGGCGTTTTTCCGGGATACGCTGCGCGGGATGGGCGTTACGGCCACGATCGAATGGCGAATGCGGTGTCGCGATGAAAGCTGGTTGCAGGTTGAAACGGTCGCCAGCAATCTCTGCGACGATCCGGTCGTGCGGGGGATCGTGCTCAACAGTCGCAACATCAGCGAGCGCCGTGCCCTGGAAGAACAACTCCGGCAACTCGCGTTTCATGATTCCTTGACCCGGCTGGCCAACCGCGTGCTGTTCCTGGATCGGGTCGGACACGCCCTGGAGCGGACACAGCGCAGCCGGCAGCCAATAGCGATCATGTTTCTGGATCTGGATAGCTTTAAGGCGATCAACGATAACCTGGGCCACGGCGAGGGTGATCGCTTGCTGGTAACGACCGCCCGCCAACTGGTGCGCCACACCCGCGCCAGCGACACGGTGGCCCGGCTGGGCGGTGACGAATTCGCGGTCCTGATCGAGGATACCCCACCACTTGAAGATCTGAAGCAACTGGCGGATCGCATCATCGAAGCACTGCGCATCCCCTTCAAGCTCGAAAGCGGAGATGTGCTGGTCACCGCCAGCATGGGTGTCGCAATCAGCGCCGGCAGCGAGAGCGTGGACGAACTGCTGCGTAACGCCGATACGGCGATGTATGCCGCCAAGGCGCGCGGCAAGCAGTGTTACGAAATTTTTCGACCTGTACGATTAACCTAAGCCGCTTTAACCGCTTTAGCCGCTTTAACCACCCACGTAAAAGGGATAGTGCGGTTTTCTATCCATTGCCGCGTTGCGTTGTTGAGGGTGACCGCCGCTAATGAGGTCAATGCATACGACCCCTTTTCAGACCCACTCATCCCGTGGTGTTTTTGACGCCTGGCGGTCACCCAGTTATTGCACCGTTCCACTGGATTGCTGGAATTCGGCAACCCCAGCTTGCTCCGCATGGCGTAGCACGGAATCCATTGGCGGTTGCGTTCCAAGTAAGCAATGAGCCGGGCGATGGCCTGGTCGTCTTTGATGTCCGTTGCGGTCATGGCCACCAAATACGCCTGGGCCTTGTCGATCAAACCAAACCACAGCAGCGTCAGTAGGTTCTTGAGATGGCGGTTGCGGATTTCCCGCCCCTTACACGCCAGACTCAAGTCCTCCTTGAATTTCTTGACCACATGGAACCAGTCCAGCAACAAGGTCAAATGGGGGTGCCATGAAAAAAAGCGGAGGATCGCATCTTGAAGGCTACGCTGACCATCGATGCAGACCTTGAGATTCAGGCCCAGCAAGGCGTTGTTCAGCAAGAACCCCAAGACGAACCGTAAAACCTCGGCGACGCTTCGGCCCGTCAAGGTAAAGCTTTTGTTGGCATTTTGAATGTGCGCAACCGTGTTTTGGACCGTCGGGCGGTTACCCTTTGCCGTATCCTTTTGATCTGCAACAGGTTCTTGGGCCGCACCCGGTTTATTCCGGTGCGGTTTTTGTTCCTTGACCCCCACGTCGTCGAGGTGGATGTAGACGCAGCGCACGGCTAGTTCATAGGGTTTCTTGGCGCCGAGGGTTTCCCGCGCTTGTTCGATGTCCGCCGCGGAAAAGCCTTTTTTACCCATGTCCTTGCAAACGGCGGCCAGCGCCGGTTGCAGCGCCTTTGCTTCAACATTGGCCGGTTCCTTGATCTGCTGGAGGGCCGCGCATTCCGACCCCGGCACCCCGCGCGGATCAAATCCGTGTTCCTTGAGTATGCTTTGGCTTTTTCTGGTCAGAAAATCAATGACCTTCAGCCCTTCCACCTGTGCGCCATCGCGTAACGTGTTCAGAGGTGTGCCACCAGATTCTTGATGGCGGCTGCGGTTGAACCCTTGGGTGGTTTGTCGGTAACTGCGTTGCGCGGCCCCACACAACAACGCGATCTCTTTGAATCCATGGGTCTGGTACCACTGCCGTCCGTGGCATGGGGGAAACAGCTCGATGCCCTCAAATCGAGGCTTTCCATCTTCGCCTTCTACGTCGTAGGTCTTGAAGGTGAACCGCCCGACCTCCCCATCCACCTGGTAAAGATTGGGATGTTCTTCAACGCGGCCGCTCCCAGCGAGGCTGATCATTTCGCAGGCTTTTTTTTAGAGGCCCGTTCGAGATGGTCGGACAAGGCCTTCCGTAACGCCGGGTAGCTGGTTTGCAGCAGCGCGTTTTCCAAGCGGTCGATATTGAATTCGGCTTGATGGTCAAGAACCATTCTAAATGACCCGTCATCCATTCTTTCAACGCCATCGCTTTCCGTGGCAAGATTTTCTATTTCCCTAAACCCCACGTTGATGCTGACTATGATATTGCGCATGCTGGCTACCTCTGGCGGTAAGACTATAGTCTTTGATTATGCTGATTTTTTTTCTAATCGTACAGGTCGAAATTTTTGACCCCAAGAAGCACACGGCGGCGCGGCGGCCACTTGAGGCGGAGCCGCCGGTTCTCGCGCCGACGAGCACGCAAGATATTGTCCTGTCCGCCGCGGGCTCGGATGCTCAGTATCCCAACAACCGCGCGCCCTGATAGAACACGAAGCTGAACAGCCAGGCCAGCCCCAGCGACCAGGCGATGCTGGTGCCGGTGAAGGCGACGCTTTTGGATTCGCCGCGCATCGTTGCCACCGTGGACAGGCAGGGCGTGTAGATCAGCGTGAACAGCATGAAACTGAACGCCTGTACCCAGTCCATCTGGTGGGTCATCAATTGCGCCAGCGCATCGCCTTCCAGCCCGTAGACCACCGCCATCGCCCCCAGCACGATTTCCTTGGCGACGAAGCCGAACAACAGCACCACCGCCATTTGCTGGTCGATACCGATGGGTCGCAGCAACGGCTCCAGCCAGCCGCCGAATATTCCCGCCAGCGTATCGGGACTCCCGGCCGGCACACCGGTCGGTAAATGCGTCAGCAGCCAGATCATCACCACGCCGGCGATGATGAAGCGGCTGGCGCGGCTGAGAAAATGATGCACCTCGTGCCAGCTCCTCAACACGATTTGCTCGAACGTCGGTAGCCGGTACGGCGGCAGTTCGATCAGCAACGGCTCGCGGCTTTGCAACCGGTTCTTGAACAGCAGGGCGGTGGCGAAGGCCGTCAGGAAGCTGACGAGGTACAGCGCGAACAGTACCAGCGGGGCCTGCGCGGGCGAGAACAGGGCGGTGGTCAGGAACACGAATACCTGCAAACGGGCCGAGCACAACGAGAAGGGGATGACCAGCATGGTCAACAGCCGTAATCCCCGCGAGCGCATCACCCGCGTCCCCATCAGGGCCGGCACGTTGCAACCGAAGCCCATCAGCAGCATCACGAAACCGCGCCCGTCCAACCCCATTCGCGCCATCAGCGCGTCCATCAGAAAGGCGATGCGGGCCAGATAACCACTGTCCTCGACCAGCGCCATGCCCAGGAAAAACAGCACGATGACTGGCACGAACGAAGCTACCGTGCCCAAGCCGTCGTAAACGCCTTCCACCAGCAGACCGTACAGCAAGCTGGGCAGGAAAGTTTGCAGGGGGACCAGCGCGAGATCGCGGAATTGTTCCAGCAGCCAGGCCACGCCGTCCTGCAACGGTCCACCGACCGTATAGACCGCCTGGAACAGCAGGTACAGCGCCAGGAAGAACAACGGAATCCCAAACAGCGGGTGCAGGGCGACGCGGTCGATCCGTTCCGTCAGGTCGTGCTCCAGCATTCGGGGCAGCGTCACCGTCCGCGCTACCAGTCGTTCCGCTTCGGCGATGAGGGCTTCGTCGGCGGCGAAATCGACTTGCAGGGCTACTGGGTCGGCTGGTTTGGCGTGGCTGAGTAGTTGGCGCAACGTCTCACGGGTTTCCGGAAAGCCTTGGCCATACTTGGCGCTGATGGGGCATACCGGACAGCCGAGTCCCGCTGCCAGCGCCGCCGTGTCGAAGCGAATGCCCAGCCGCTCCGCCTCGTCGACCATGTTCAGGACCAGCACCGCCTTGAGTCCCAACTGGCGCAATTGCAGCGCCAGCGGCAATTGCTGGTCGATCTGGGCGGCGTTGAGAATAACGCACAGCAGGTCCACCGGATTGTTTTGCAGGAAGCGCCGCACTACCTGCTCGTCCTCGGCGAAACCATGGAGATCGTAAATGCCCGGCAGGTCCACCGTCTCGACCATCTCGGCGCCGAGCAGAATTTTGGCGCCCAGCAGGTCCACGGTGATGCCGGGCCAGTTGCCGATGCGGGCGGAGGCGCCGGTCAGGCGGTTGAAGAAAGTCGATTTGCCGGTATTCGGCATCCCCAACAGAGCGATGCGCTTCATCCCTCGGCCCAGACGTGAATCAGCGCGGCATCGTTCCGGCGCAACATCACGTTGACGCTGCCGATTCGGACCTGCAGCGGTCCGCCGAACAATGCCTGGCGGATCGGACGCACCTCCTTGCCGATGCGAAAGCCCAGCGCTTGCAGCCGCTGACGGAAATGCCCTTCGGCGTCCACCTCTTCAATGATCCCCGGTTGGCCAATCGCCAGTTCGGAAAGACGCACCATGGTCATGCAAGCGTACTCTAAATGAGAATAATTCGCATTCTCCAACAAATGGGCCTAAATCGCAAGGGGTTATTGGAATTCGCGGACATGACTGCCCAGGGCCCGCCGGGCGCGGGTCTTGGACAGTGTTTTCGGGGAAGCTGAAAAGCGACAGGCGGCCAGTTCGGCGTG
This sequence comes from uncultured Gammaproteobacteria bacterium, assembly GCA_963715845.1. Lineage (GTDB taxonomy): Bacteria > Pseudomonadota > Gammaproteobacteria > Competibacterales > Competibacteraceae > Competibacter_A. Next base: position 7,782 of record CAVQSJ010000020.1, read on the forward strand.
TTGGCGTAACGATTCAGGATTGGGGGCTGTTGGGGAGTAGCGCGCAGCCGTGACCATAATGGCGTTGCAAATCCTGCCAGGCTTCGAAGGAGTATTGGCGGGAACCGTCATTCCGTGCCGAGGAGGTATCGGTTCCGGTCGGATCCAGCACCGCCAAGGTGTTACCCGGCGTCGGCAGGTGGCGGGCGTCCAGCAGGGCGATGGCCTGATGCGCGTAGCACCCGTTCCCCTGTTCGCCGACCCCGATTCGATACAACCGGAAACCCTTCATCCGCGCCATTCGCGGGAGCAAGTGGAGCAGACGGCGGGTTGCGCCATCACTGTCACCGAGCTGGGCGACTGTGCCGTCATTCAAACCGAAACTGATATAAACCTGTTCGATCCGGCGCAGTTCTTTGGCTTTGTCGGGATCAACGACCTCGAACTGCTGGGCGATTTCTTGCAAGACGCTGGGCATGGTGCTTCACCTCGCTCGACCGTGCTGATGGGCCGACACCCTTCGTCGGAGAAGAATCCGTTCCCGCTCCCGAGGGCGGATTCAAGCGGTTGATGTAAAAAACTGAACAGGGCTGCTCATGCTTGAATGAATAAATTGTAGCTTGGATGGGCCATTTTTCCAGGTTGGACTGAAAAAAATGTTTCACATTGTGCAGTTACACAAAAAGCCCGGCGGAGCCGGGCGGGTTGAAGGATGAAATACTTTTTCAGGCGGACTGGGCTTCGAACTTGGCAACAGCCGCTTCCAGCAGCTTCTGCAACTCACCGTTCTGATACAACTCCAGGGTGATATCGCAACCACCGATCAATTCGCCATTGATATAAATCTGCGGGAAAGTGGGCCAGTCGGCGTAGCGCGGCAGATTGTCGAAGATTTCCGGATCTTCCAGTACGTTGACGTAGGCGAACGGGAAGCCGGTGGCCGCCAGCGCCTGGGAAGCGCGTTGCGAGAAACCACAACGCGGCATTTCCGGGGTGCCTTTCATATAGATCACCACCGGGTTGGATTCGACCTGCTGCTTGATGCGTTCCAGAACGTCTTCCATCGAAATGACCTCGACTTGCGGATGGGTAACATGAGGATAAAGGTGAATGCCATCCAAACGGACAGCGCACGCTTGAAGTTAGACCCACGCTGGGGGAGATATTGCATTCCCGGTTAGCTTGGGACACCCCGCCTGGCCGGATCCACGTTCAATTGCAGCCACAGTTCCAGCAACGCCGCGTGCCACAGCTTGCTGCCCAGCAACCGGGTCAAGTGCGCCTCGGGGTTCGCCAGCAATTTGTCCAGATAGGCTCGCTGGAACAGGCCGCGCTCCCGGCAGGCGCGGGAATTGACGACATCGCGCATGAAATCCAGAAACGGGCCGCGCACGAACTTGAGCGCCGGCACCGGGAAGTAACCCTTGGGCCGGTCGATTACGGCATCGGGCAGCAGGCCACGGGCGATTCGTTTCAGCACGTATTTACCGTCGCCACCGACCTTCAGCGCCGGGGGCATCCGCATCGCCAGTTCCACCAGTTCGTGATCCAGGAACGGCACCCGCGCTTCCAGCCCCCACGCCATGGTCATGTTGTCCACCCGCTTGACCGGGTCGTCCACGATCAGGGTAGTCACGTCCAGCCGCAACACCTGGTCGAGGTATTCCTCGGCGTCGGGTTCGGCCAATCGTTCAGCGATGAGTTGGGCGGTGTGGTCGGGACCGTGCCAGGTCGGCGTGACTGTTTCCAGCCACTCCTCGTGATCGCGGTCGAAATAGTGTCGCCGGAATCGTTCCAGATCGCTGCCGGTGTCGGCGGCCATGCGCGGATACCAGAAATAGCCGCCGAACACTTCGTCCGCGCCTTGGCCGCTCTGCACCACCTTGACGGTTTTGGAGACCCGTTCGGCCAGCAGGAAAAACGCCACCGCGTCCTGACCGACCATCGGCTCGGCCATGCAGGTGACCGCTTCCGGCAGGCGTTCGAGCACGTGATCATCGGGGATCAAATACTTGTGGTGGCGGGTCTGGTAGCGGGCCACAACTTGGTCGGAGTATTCGAACTCGCTGCCTTTTTCCTCGGGCTGATCCTCGAAGCCGACCGAGAAGGTTAGCAGGTCGCGGACGCCGGATTCGGCCAGCAGCGCCACCAGCAGGCTGGAATCCAGCCCGCCGGACAGCAGCACGCCCACCGGCACGTCGGCGATGTCCAGTCGCCGCCGCACCGCCAGCCGCAACGCGGCGTGAACCGCCTCGGTCCAGTCCGCCTCACTGCGCGAAGTCTCAGGGCGCATGGCCCGCAAGGTCCAATAGACGCGAGTTTGTTCGTTCCCTCGAGCGTCAATGGTCAGCGTGGTGGCGGGCGTCAGTTTGCGGATGCCTTGCAGGATGGTGCGCGGGGCTGGAATGACCGCGTGCAGGGTCAGTTGATGATGCAACGCCACCGGGTCGATGGCGGTATCCACATCCGCCGCTTCCAGCAGCGCTTGGCTGTTGGAAGCGAAGCGAAAAGCGTTCGGACTTCGGGCGTAGTACAGCGGTTTGATGCCCAAGCGGTCGCGGGCCAGGAACAGGCTGTGCTCGCGGATATTCCAGATGGCGAAGGCGAACATGCCGATCAGGTGTTCGACGCAGTGCTCGCCCCATTCGGCGTAGGCTTTGAGAATGACCTCGGTATCGCCCCCGGAGAAGAAGTGGTAGCCCTTGGCCAGCAGGTCACGTCGCAGTTCCCGATAGTTGTAGATGGCACCGTTGAACACCAGCGCCAGCCCCAGGTCGGGGTCCACCATCGGCTGGTTGGAACGGTCGCTGAGATCGATGACCGACAGGCGGCGATGGCCCAGCAGCAGGGGACCATCGGACCAGGTTCCTTCGTGATCGGGGCCACGCCGGGCGAGGCGGCGCAACATCCGGCCCATCAGGGCCAAATCCGGTTCGCCGCCGTCGAGGCGCAGTTCGCCGCCGATCCCGCACATAAAAGGTTTCCGCTGGAGAGAAAAAGTCCGGGCTACTGCGGGAATTTCAGGTTCGAAGCTTTAACTGGCGGGCGCACGCCAGGCACGCTGCGCGCCAGCGAGATCGCCCGGTTGTAGGTCTGGGCGTTGGGGACATTGCCGCTCAGGGTGACGATGCCCTTGTCGGAATTGACGGTGATGTTGGCGGCGGCGAGTTCGGGGTCCTGCTTGAAGGCGTCCTTAATGGTGGAGGTGATTTCGGAATCACTGACCTTGGGGCCGCCGCGGCCGCTATCGCCGAGGCTGGCTGCGCTGGTACCGCTATCGCTATCGGCGGAGCCCCCACCTAGACCCATGCCGGTGCAGCCTGCGGTGGTCAGGGCGGCTAGAAGGGCGAGCGTGAGATGGAACTTGTTCATTGGTCGGTCTCCTTGGGCTTGGAACGCGGGATGCGCGGAGTAGTTGCGTGCCGGTTCGGCACATGATTCGGTGGCAAGAATAACACACCACTCCCGCTCGCCACCCGCGTTGCGTGGACCCGAAGCGACGTCTAGACTAACCCGACTCGCTCATCCGAAGCCGCGTCGACGATAAAACTTAATGCCGCCACGGGGTTCTAACCGGGCGCGAATATCTCAACACACTTTCATCACCCACTGGATCAATGGAGAAGCAACGCATGGTTCATCAACTGCCCGAACTGCCCTATGCCAAGAACGCGCTGGAGCCGCACATCTCGGCGGAGACCGTGGAGTATCACTACGGCAAGCACCACCAGACCTACGTCACCAATCTGAACAACCTGATCAAGGGCACGGAATTCGAGAACCTGTCGCTCGAAGAGATCGTGCTGAAGTCCTCTGGTGGCCTCTTCAACAACGCCGCGCAGGTGTGGAACCATACCTTCTACTGGAACTGCCTGAAGCCTGACGGCGGCGGTGAGCCGGGCGGGGCGCTGGCCGAGGCGATCAACAAGAAGTTCGGTTCTTTCGCGGCGTTCAAGGAGGAATTCACCAAGGTATCGGTCGGCACTTTCGGTTCCGGTTGGGGCTGGCTGGTCAAGAATCCGGATGGCTCGATCGAACTGCTGAGCACCTCCAACGCCGGCACTCCGGCGACCTCCGGCAAGAAGTCGTTGTTGACCTGCGACGTGTGGGAGCACGCCTACTATATCGATTACCGCAACCTCAGGCCAAAATACGTCGAGGCGTTTTGGAATCTGGTCAACTGGGATTTCGTAGCCCAGCAGTACGCTGGTTAAACTCGCGCAGCCGGTGGTTGACCGGCTCACTCAGCTAGATCCAGGCCAGCCTCCTGTCGGACGCTGGCCTTTTCATTGCCCTGACAGCGCGGCTTGCAGATACTTCCGCACCGTCCGCCGGTCAAGCCCGGTGCGCCGGGCGACTTCCTGGTAGTTGCCGCAGCGCTGGTGGAACAGGGTGCAGTAATTCGCCAATAAATCGCGGGCGTCCTTCGCCGACAGCTCGCGTCTCAGCGCGGTCAGCACCAGTTTGGCAACCTCGGGTAGCTTCAGACGTGGATACAGACTGCTGATTGCCGGAAATCGCCTTATTCCTCGGCCGAGTCCAGTTGCTCGACCAAGGCTGCCCGCAGCGTGGCGTATTTACCGGGATCGTTCAGCGGCCGGTTCTCGCGGTCGGTGACGAAAAACACGTCCTCGACCCGGGCGCCGATGGTGGCGATCTTGGCGTTATGCAATTGCACCCCGCATTCCATGAACGCCTGCCCGACCCGGCACAACAGACCCGGACGATCCCAGGATACCAATTCCACCACCGTGCGGCCGTTGGTGGTGTCCTCGCGGAACGATACCCAGGTCGGCATTTGAAACGCTTTTTGAATCCGCGAAATGTGTCGGCTGGGCAGCAACGGCACGGCATCGGGTTGGTTGAGATGATGTAGGAGCGTGGTGACGATTTCCTTGATGCGCAGCCGGTCCTGGATGAGCGCGCCGGAATTCTCCAGCACCGTGAAACTGTCCAGGGTGTAGCCGCTGTGGCCGGTCATGATGCGGGCATCGAGGATGGTCAGTCCCAACTGGTCGAGAATCGAGGTCATCAGGGCGAACAGATTGTCCTGATCGCGGGTGTAGATGAAAATTTCGGTGCCGCCCCGGACTGGATCGTCGCGAGCCATGACCAGCGGCTGCGCGCCGTGCCCCTTCTTGAGAATCGCCCGGGTATGCCAGGTGATTTCGTCGGCGGAATGGCGCAGGAAATAATCGTCGCCGAAGCCTTCCCACACCCGATTGATGCGTTGCTCGTCGATTTTGGTGACCTGCAACCGCTGGCGGGTCTGCGCCTGTACCTCGCGGATGCGCTCTTCCTTGTCGATCGGGTTGTCCAGGCCACGGCGCAGCGCCCGGCGCGTGGCTTCGTACAACTGCCACAACAGGGACGCGCGCCAGGTGTTCCACAGTTTTGGATTGGTGGCGCGAATGTCGGCGACCGTCAGCAGATACAGATAATCCAGATGCAACTGATCGCCCATGCGCCGGGCGAACTCGTTGATGACGACCGGATCGTGGATATCCTTTTTCTGCGCGGTCAGCGACAGGGTCAGGTGATGGCGCACCAGCCAGGCCACCAGCCGGGTGTCGAAAGAACTCAAGCCGTGCTGGCGGCAAAACCGCTCGACATCCTGGGCCCCCAGTTCGGAGTGATCGCCGCCGCGTCCCTTGGCGATATCGTGGTACAGACCGGCGATGTACAGCAGTTCCGGTTTGGGGAGCCGCTCCATGATCGCGCTGCAATGCGGCAGCTCCTGGGCGAACTGGGGCAGGAAAAACCGCCGCAGGTTGCGCACCACGAACAGGATGTGCTGGTCCACCGTGTAGGCGTGGAACAGGTCGTACTGCATCCGGCCGACGATGTGACCGAATTCCGGGAGATAGGCTGGCAGCACGCCAAAAGCGTTCATCAGCCGCAACTGCTGTGTCACCCCATAGGGCTGGCGCAGGATTTCCATGAACAGGCTGCGCGGTCGCATGTCGTTGCGGAATTTATCGTCGATCAGCGGCCGATGGTCGCGGATCAGGCGGATAGTGGTGGCACGGATGCCCTTGATCTCCGGGTGCTGTTGCAGGACCAGGAAGATTTCCAGCAGGGCGAACGGGTAGCGCAGGAAAATATTGGGCCGAACGACCTCCAGATAACCACGGCGTACCTGGAAGCGGCGGTTGATGGGTTGCGGCTCATCGGGATCGTCGGCCAGCAGGATCGCTTCCCCGAACAATTGCAAGAGCATTTCGTTCAGCCGGCTCAGCGCGTTGACGGTGCGGTAGTAACGCTGCATGAACTGCTCGACCCCCAGGTTGTGCTCCCGGTCCTCGTAGCCGAACTGGTAGGCAATTCGCCGCTGGTGCTCGAACAGCAGGGTGTCCTCGCGGCGGCCGGTCAGCGCGTGCAGGGCGAACCGCACCTGCCAGAGAAAATTGCGGCATTCGATCAACTCGTCGTATTCGCTCGGGCTGAGGAAGCCGTGGCTGACCAGTTCCTGCAAGGTGTTGGCGCCGAAGTGGCGCTTGGTGACCCAGCCGATCATCTGCAGGTCGCGCAGGCCGCCGGGACTGTCCTTGATGTTGGGTTCCAGGTTGAAAGCGGTTTCGTTGTATTTGTGGCAACGCTGGCAGCGTTCCTGTTGCTTGGTTTCGAAAAAAGCGCTGTCCGGCCAAATGCGGTCAGGACCGGTGACCACCCGCATCCGCTCGAACAGGTCCGGCGAGCCGGTCAGCAAGCGGGCCTCCATCAGACTGGTGGCCACCGTGATATCGGCGGCGCCCTCGCGGGCGCAGTCCTCGACCGTGCGTACACTGTGACCGACTTCCAGACCGATATCCCACAGGAAGGTCAGAAAGTTCTCCAGCCCGGAGCGGCAGGTCTCGAGCGCCTCGTTGTCCAGCAGGATCGTGATGTCCACGTCCGAACCTGGATGCAGTTCGCCGCGGCCATAGCCTCCCACCGCCACCAGGGCAAGGTCCGAAGTGTCCACCTCGAAATAGCGGAGCCAGGCGCGCTGGAGCAGTTCGTCCATCAACCGGGCGCGGGCCGGCACCAGTTCGTGCGCGGGGATTCCCGCCTGGAACCATTCCCTGAGCCGGGCATCGCTCTGCTTGAGCAGTTTGCGGAACGAGGCGAGCGGATTGGCGGCCGTCGCTAGATCGCCTTCGAATGCGGCCGCATCGAACAGGGCAATTCCGCCCGGCCTCGGGTTGTCCCATGGCAAGCTGGCGGAAAAGGGCGCCGGCGGCGAGAGCGGGGGCGGAGGCGCGAGATCGGAAGCGTCCATACGGTTCTCCGGAGGGAACGGCGACTAGAGCGTGGCGTCGGGGTGCAGCGTGAGAATTTCGTGGCCGGTGTTCGTGACCAGCACGGTATGTTCCCACTGAGCGGAGATGGAATGATCCTTGGTGACCACCGTCCAGCCGTCGGGCAGCAGTTTGACCTGCCGCTTGCCGGCGTTGATCATCGGTTCGATGGTGAAGGTCATGCCCGGCACCAGCTCGACGCCAGTGGCGGGGTCGCCGTAGTGCAGGACTTGCGGCTCTTCGTGGAATTCCCGACCGATACCGTGACCGCAGTATTCGCGCACCACCGAGCAATGCTGGGCCTCGGCGTGCTTCTGGATGGCGTGGCCGATGTCGCCGAGGCGGATGCCGGGCCGCACCAGGCGGATGCCGATGCACATGCATTCGTAGGCCACCCGGCTGACCCGCTGCGCGGCAATCGGCGGGGTTCCAACCTGAAACATCCGGCTGGTGTCGCCATGATAGCCGTCCTTGATGACCGTGATGTCGATGTTGAGCACATCGCCTTTTTTTAAGGTTTTCGGCCCGGGGATGCCGTGACAGACCACGTGGTTGACCGAGGTGCAGATGGATTTGGGGAAACCGCGATAATTGAGCGGCGCGGGAATAACTCCCTGTACGTCGACCATGTAGTCATGGCAAATCCGATCCAGTTCCCCGGTGGTGACCCCCTCCCGCACGTGGGGGCCGATCATGTCCAGCACCTCGGCGGCCAACCGACCGGCCACCCGCATCTTTTCAATTTCTTTCGGGGTCTTAAGCGTGATGCTCGCCGGCTTCTGGGGGGTTTTCTGGAACATTGATGTACGGTCTACCGGTGCATGGACGGTCGATGGGAGGGCGACGGTCGATAAGTTCATCGGGAGTTGGGACAGTGCCCGGCGCGCGGCGGTTCAATTGGTTTTCCTGAACAATCCATGTTATAAAGCGCGCGCCTTAATGGCAAACCTTCTTAAGGTTTTACTACTTCGCACATCCGCCGGCACGGGTGGCCGGGTGCCCCAATTATAAGGGTCGCCGTCCGGGGCGGATGGAGGCTTAACCCCATCCTGTTGGAGAATGCTCGGCAATGGCGACCATTTCCATGCGCCAGATGCTGGAGGCCGGCGTGCACTTCGGCCACCAGACTCGTTACTGGAATCCCAAAATGGCCCCGTATATCTTCGGGGCGCGCAGCAAAATTCACATTATCAACCTGGAAAAGACCCTGCCGCTGTATCTGGACGCGCTGAATTACGTCGGCAAGATGGCGTCCAAAGGCGGCAAGGTGCTCTTCGTGGGCACCAAGCGTTCCGCCCGCGAATCGACCGCCGAGGCGGCCATTCGCTGTGGGATGCCGTATGTCAACCACCGCTGGCTGGGCGGAATGCTGACCAATTTCAAGACCGTCCGCCAGTCCATCAAGCGGCTCAAGGAACTGGAACTGATGGCCCAGGACGGTACCTTCGACCGGTTGGCCAAGAAGGAAGTGATCGGCCTGCGGCGGGAGATGGACAAGTTGGAGCGCAGTCTGGGCGGCATCAAGGACATGGCCAGTCTGCCGGACGCGCTGTTCGTGATCGATGTGGGCCACGAGCGGATCGCCGTGCAGGAAGCCAACAAGCTGGGGATTCCCGTGCTCGGCGTGGTGGACACCAACAACTCCCCGGACGGCGTCAACTATCTCATTCCAGGCAACGACGATGCCATCCGCGCTATCCAGTTGTATGTCGGCGGCGTGGCCGAAGCGGCGCTGGAGGGCCGTGCCCTGCTGGCATCGGGCCGCAGCGCCGTGGAAGAGTTCGTCGAAATCCCGGAGGAGGCACTGCCGGCGGATGACGAGGTCTGAAGTCCCATAACCCGGTGTTGCCAAAAAGGCTCGCGCGCCCGGCCGTGCGAGCCTTTTTGGTGGACTCCGGTGTTCAGCCTGGCTTCAGCAATCGAGTTTAATGTTGTTTTGGTTTCGGTAGAGGTAAGCAAGCATGGCGGAAATTACGGCGGCACTCGTCAAGGAACTGCGCGAGCGCACGGGTTCGGGGATGATGGAGTGCAAAAAGGCCCTGCAGGAAACCAGCGGCGATCTGGAGGCGGCGATCGAACTGATGCGCAAGGCCGGTCAGGCCAAGGCCGACAAAAAGGCCAGCCGCATCGCCGCCGAGGGGCTGATCGTCATCAAGCAGGCGACCGGGGTGGCGGCCATGGTCGAGGTCAACTGCGAAACCGATTTTGTCACCAAGAACGACGATTTTCGGGCGTTCGTCGATGCCGTCGCCGATACGGCTCTGGCCGGCGAGTCGAGCGATTTCGATGCCTTCCTGGCGTCGCCCATGGCCAGCGGCCAAAGCGTCGAGCAGGGCCGGCGCGACTGCATCGCCAAGATCGGCGAAAACATCAACGTCCGCCGCTTCGCCCGCTTGGCCAGCGCCGAGGGAGTGCTGGGCTGCTACCTGCACGGCACCCGTATCGGCGTGCTGGTGGAGCTGGAAGGCGGCGACGCCGAGTTGGCCAAGGACATCGCCATGCACGTGGCCGCCAGCCGGCCGCTATGCGTCAGCGCCGATCAGGTGCCGGCCAACCTGATCGCCAAGGAGAAGGAGATTTACGCGGCGCGGGCGGTGGCCGAAGGCAAGCCGGCCAACATGATCGAGAAGATAGCCGATGGCCGGCTGCGCAAGTATCTGGAGGAAGTGACCCTGCTCGGCCAGGCCGTTCGTCAAGGATCCCGAGCAGAGCGTGGAAAAGCTGCTCAAGACGCGCAAGGCCAGCGTGGTCCGTTTCGAACGCTTCGAACTGGGCGAGGGCATCGAGAAGAAAGCCGACAACTTCGCCGCCGAGGTGATGGCGCAGGTGCACGGTAACGAGACCCCACCCGACGACGGCGGGGTTGCCCGCTGACGCTCTCGCCGCGATTACAGTACAATTCGCCCGTTTTCGATCACGCAGGTTGCGCCGATGCCCATGCAGGATTCCAGACCGGTATTCAAACGGATTCTCCTCAAACTCAGCGGCGAGGCCCTGATGGGCGAGGGCGAATTCGGTATCGATACCGAGGTACTGGCCCGCATCGCCGGCGAGGTACGGCAGTTGCGCCAACTCGGGGTGGAAGTGGGCATGGTGATCGGTGGCGGCAATCTGTTTCGCGGTGCGGGGCTGGCCAGGGCAGGCATGGATCGCGTCACCGCCGATCACATGGGGATGCTGGCCACGGTCATGAACTCGCTGGCGATGCAGGACACGCTGGAACGGCTGGGCGTGTTCACCCGGGTGATGTCGGCCGTGCGCGTCAACCAGGTCTGCGAGGATTACATCCGCCGTCGCGCCATTCGCCATCTGGAAAAAGGCCGGGTGGTGATCTTCGCCGCCGGCACCGGCAACCCCTTCTTCACCACCGATTCCGCCGCCAGCCTGCGGGCCATCGAGATCAGCGCCGAGGTGATGCTCAAGGCCACCAAGGTGGATGGCATCTACTCGGCCGATCCCTTCAAGGATCCGCAAGCGATGCGCTACGACCAACTGACTTACGACGAAGCCCTGACGCGCAAGCTGCAAGTGATGGATGCCACGGCCATCGTCATGTGCCGGGAACACAATTTGCCGCTGAAGGTTTTCAACATCAACCGCCACGGTGACCTGGTACGGGTCGTGTGCGGCGAGAACATGGGTACCACCGTGGTACGGGAATGACGACCATGATCGACGACCTCAAGAAAGAAGCCACCGCCCGGATGGCGAAAAGCGTTGACACTCTCAAGCAGGAGTTGACCAAGTTGCGTACCGGTCGGGCGAACGCCAGCCTGCTGGATCACATCACGGTCAGCTATTACGGCAGCGAGGCGCCGCTCAATCAGGTGGCTTCGGTCGGTGTGGCCGACGCCCGCACTCTGCTGGTGACGCCCTGGGAAAAGAACATGGTCGGGCCGATTGAGAAGGCGATCCTCAAGTCCGATCTGGGCCTGAATCCGGCCTCCGCCGGCACGACGATCCGGGTGCCGCTGCCGCCCCTGACCGAGGAACGCCGTCGCGATCTGGTCAAGGTCGTCCGGCATGAGGGCGAAGGCGCGAAGGTGGCGATCCGCAACATTCGCCGCGACGCCAACAACCAGCTCAAGTCCCTGCTCAAGGACAAGAAGATCACCGAGGACGCCGAACGGCAAACCCAGGATGAGATTCAGAAGCTCACCGACCGCCACATTCAGGAGGTGGACAAGGTGCTGGCGACCAAGGAAGCCGAGCTGATGGAAATCTGAAGTGCTGGCCCGGACGCGCTATCGCGATGAGGATTCGGACAAGGACTTTCCCGGATGTCGGATGATGCCCGGGATCCGTTGACACCGCGGGACCAGTTGCCCCGTCATGTAGCCATCGTCATGGATGGCAATGGACGCTGGGCGCAGCAACGGTCCTTGCCACGCACGGCCGGTCATCGGGAGGGCGCCAAGGCGGTGCGCCGAGTCGTGCAGGCCTGCAACGAACGCGGTATCGAGGTGCTGACGCTGTTCGCCTTCAGCAGCGAGAACTGGCGTCGGCCGCGGCGGGAAGTCGAAGTCCTGATGAATCTGTTTTTAACCACCCTGCGCGGCGAGATTCGCCGCCTGGATACCGCCAACATCCGGTTGCGCTTCATCGGTGATTCTGGCGCCTTCTCCGCGACCTTGCAGGACTACATCGCCAAGGCCCAGCGGCGAACCGCCAGAAACACGGGTCTGACCCTGGTGATCGCTGCCAATTACGGCGGACGCTGGGATATCGCCCAGGCGGCGCGACGAGTGTCCGAGGAGGTCTTAGCCGGCCGGTTGCCGTCTGTGGATATCACCCCCGCCGTCTTGCACCACTACACCTGCCTGGCCGATCTGCCGGAGCCGGATCTGTTCGTCCGCACCGCGGGCGAGCAGCGTATCAGTAATTTTTTGCTCTGGCAGTTGGCCTACACCGAATTGTATTTCACCGACCGGTTATGGCCGGATTTCGACGCCGACGATCTGGAGTTGGCTTGTGCCGCGTTCGCCTGCCGGCAGCGACGTTTTGGTCTAACCAGCGAACAAGTCGCGCAGGGAGGCCATGCTTAGGCAACGTGTCCTCACCGCGTCCATCCTGGCCGCGCTGGTCGTCTGGATGGTGTTGAAACTGCCGACCGCCGGTTTCGGCCTGGCGTTGCTGGCCGTAATCCTGCCGGCTGCCTGGGAATGGGCTCGTCTGGCGGGGTTGGCTGGGACGCGCGACCGCTTGCTCTATGGCGGTGTGGTGCTGGCCTTGATTCTGGCGCTCTGGCCGCTGGTCGGCAGCGCCCCATTCGTCGGCGGCCTGCTGGGTGCGGTTGTGGCGAGTTGGTGCTATGCCTTGTTCTGGCTGTGGCGTTACGCCGAGCATCCGGGCCGCCACGACCGGCCCATGACGGTCATGGGGGCCGGAGTGGTCGTGCTGGTGGCGCCCTGGGTGGCGCTGGTGGCACTGCGCGGCGAATTCGGAGGGGGATACGTGCTGTTCCTGCTGCTGCTGATCTGGGTGGCCGATATCGGCGCTTATTTCGCCGGCCGTCGCTGGGGACACCACAAGCTGGCACAGGCTATCAGTCCCGGCAAAACCTGGGAAGGCGTGTGGGGCGCGGCGGGGGCGGTGCTGGTGTTCGCCCTCATCGGCGCGGCGACGCTGGACGTGGGCTCGCGCTGGCCCGGGTTCGTGGCGGTCTGCCTGGTGACGGTGGGTTTCTCCATCGTCGGAGATCTGTTCGAGAGCATGATGAAACGACAGTGTGGACTGAAGGACAGCGGTTCGCTGCTGCCCGGCCATGGCGGCGTGCTCGACCGGGTGGACAGTCTGACCGCCGCCGCGCCGGTATTCGTGCTGGGTCTGTACGGGATGCCGGGATGAGCGAACGGATCGGCGTGGCTATTCTGGGGTCGACCGGCTCGATCGGAGTCAGTACCCTCGATGTGCTGCAACGGCATGCCGACCGTTTCCGGGTCGTGGCCCTGGCCGCCAACCAGGATGTCGAGGGCTTGTTCCGGCAATGTCTGACGCACGAACCCGCTTTTGCCGCGCTGGCCGATCCCGGGGCCGCCGAGCAGTTGCATGGCCGGCTACGGGCGGCGGGCCGGCCGGTCGAGGTGCTGGCGGGTGTGGCCGGGCTGGAGCGGATCGCGGCCTTGCCCGAGGCCGGCTACGTCATGGCGGCGATTGTCGGCGCCGCTGGCTTGCTGCCGACGCTGGCGGCGGCGCGAGCCCGCAAGCGGGTGCTGCTGGCCAACAAGGAAGCGCTGGTCATGGCCGGACCGCTGTTCATGGCGACGGTATGCGAGCAGGGCGCGGAACTGCTGCCGATCGACAGCGAGCACAACGCGGTGTTTCAGTGCCTGCCGCCGGAGTTTTCGACCGCCGGTCTCGATACGCTCGGCGTTCGCCGGATTCTGCTGACCGGTTCCGGCGGACCCTGCCGCCTCACGCCGCTGGACCGGTTGCCGGACGTGACCCCGGAACAGGCTTGCGCCCATCCGAACTGGAACATGGGTCGCAAGATCTCGGTGGATTCCGCCACCATGATGAACAAGGGACTGGAGGTCATCGAGGCGTATTGGTTGTTCGGCGCCCCGCCCGAACGGATCGAAGTGGTGGTGCATCCGCAGAGTGTGATCCACTCGATGGTGGAATACGAAGACGGTTCGGTGCTGGCCCAATTGGGTAATCCCGACATGCGCACTCCGATTGCCCACGCGCTGGCCTGGCCGCGTCGCCTGACGTCGGGCGCGGCGTTTCTGGATTTCGCCCGGCTGGCGCAACTGGAATTCCAGGCGCCGGATTTCGCGCGGTTTACCTGTTTGCGGCTGGCGTTTGCCGCCCTGGTCGCGGGCGGTACCGCGCCGGCGATTCTGAACGCGGCCAACGAAGTGGCCGTGCAGGCTTTCCTCGACCGGCACATTCGCTTCACCGATATCGCGGCCGTGGTCGAACATACTCTGGAACAAGTCTCCCGACATGCAGCGGAGACTCTGGCGGTGATTCTCGAAGACGATGCCCGGGCCCGGGGCGTGGCCAGCGAGTGGGTCGCCGCGCGAGCGTTGGAGGTGTGAGATGACGAACTCACTGATTTCACTGCTGGCTTTTATCGTGACCTTGGGCGTGTTGATTACCGTTCACGAATTTGGCCACTTCTGGGTGGCACGCCGCTTGGGGGTCAAGGTCCTGCGATTTTCCATCGGGTTTGGCCGGCCATTATGGCAACGGCGCGGCCGGGACGGCGCGGAATACGTGATCGCCGCCCTGCCCTTGGGTGGATACGTGAAAATGCTGGACGAACGCGAAGGCGAAGTGTTACCCGCCGAGTTGCCTCAGGCCTTCAACCGCCAGCCGGTGGGTTCGCGCATCGCCATCGTCCTGGCCGGGCCTTTGTGCAACTTCCTGTTCGCCATTCTCGCCTACAGCCTGATGTTCGTGATCGGCGTACCCGGCACCAAGCCGGTGCTGGACGAGCCGAAGCCGGGTTCGCTGGCGGCGGCGGGCGGTTTTCAAAAGGGCGATCTGGTGGTGGCGATCGACGGCAAGCCGACCCCGACCTTGAGCGCAGTCATGCTGGCCTTGGTGGATCGCGCCATGGCCGAGGAGGTGATCCGGGTCGAGGTGCTGCCGGAGTGCGATGTGGGATGTGCTGTCGACCGGGTCGTCGAAGGCGGGGCTCGCCTGCGGACCCGCACGCTGGATACCCGCAATGCCCAGGGTTTGGCCGATATGGCCATGGTCTTCGATGGCGTCGGTTTGGTGCCGTGGCGGCCGGTGTTGCCGGCGGTGATCGGACAGGTGGCGCCCGGCGGCGCGGCCGAGCGGGCCGGTTTGCATGTGGGTGATCGTATCGTATTGGCCGGCGGTGAACCCGTTGCCGACTGGCAGCACTGGCGCGGCATCATCGAACGGCACCCGAACCAACCCTTCAACGTGCGGATCGAGCGCGACGGCGTCGAACAAGTGTTGGAACTCACGCCCGACGTCAGGGAAAACGACCAGGGCAAACGGGTCGGCTTTATCGGCGCCATCGCCGAGGTGCCGGAAGACCTCGCCCAGAGCTTGCGGGTCGTGGTACGGTATGGGCCGCTCTCAGCGGTCGGCGCGGCGATCGGGAAAACCTGGGACATGTCGCTGTTGACCCTGCACATGTTGGGCCGGATGCTGGTCGGCAAGGCGTCCCTGGAGAATCTCAGCGGGCCACTGACCATCGCCCAGTTCGCGGGGCAGGCCGCGAACGCCGGAGTCATGGCGTTCCTGTCGATGCTGGCTCTGGTCAGTCTCAGCCTGGGAGTGTTGAACCTGCTGCCGGTGCCGGTGCTGGACGGCGGCCACCTGTTGTATTACCTGATCGAACTGATCAAGGGCAGCCCGCTGTCGGAAGCGGTGCAGAACCTGGGGCAGCAAGTCGGCATCGCCGTATTGCTATTGCTGATGGGGCTCGCCCTGTTCAATGATTTCAGCCGTCTGCTGGGATAGGGACCACCGACCCTGGCCTGTGGGGTAGCCACTTGCTTATGAAACTGCATCGCTGCTTGCTGTTCTCTCTTGGTCTGCTGGCCGCCGTGTCCGGGGTGCGCGCCGGCGAGTTCGTCGTGCAGGATATCGAGGTGGAAGGCCTGCAACGCATTTCCGCCGGGACGGTCTTCAACTATCTGCCCGTCCAGGTGGGTTCGACCGTCTCGGAGAAGGATTATCCGGACATTATCCGCGCCCTGTTCAAGACCGGCTTCTTCACCGATGTCAATCTTGAGCGCAAGGGCAAGGTACTGGTGGTGACCGTGACCGAGCGGCCGGCCATCTCCGAGGTCCGGATCGTCGGCAACAAGGACATCAGCACCGAGGATCTCAAGAAAGCGCTGACCGGGGTCGGGCTGGCGGAAGGCCGGGTGTTCGACCGTTCCCTGCTCGATAAGGTGGAGCAGGAACTGCTGCAACAGTACTACAGCCGTGGCCGGTATGCCGTGCAGGTCAAGGGTCAGGTGCAGCCGCTCGAACGCAACCGGGTTGCGATCACGATCGACATTACGGAAGGCGCGGTAGCCAGTATTAGCCAGATCAACATTGTCGGCAATAAGGCTTTCAGCGACAAGGAACTGCTCAATCAATTGCAATCCTCCACGACCGGCTGGTTCTCTTTCTTTACCAAGGACGATCAATATTCCAAGCAGAAACTGGCGGCGGACATCGAGAGCCTGCGTTCCTTCTATCTGGATCGGGGGTATCTCAAGTTCAATGTCGAATCCACCCAGGTCTCGATTACGCCGGACAAGGAGGATGTCTACATCACGGTCAACGTGACTGAAGGCGAGCCTTATACCATCCAGGACGTACAACTGGCCGGAGAGTTCGGGGTCGTCCCCGAACAGGAATTGCGGCAGTTGATTACCATTAAGTCCGGCGAGACTTTTTCCCGGACCAAGATGACCGAGATCGCCAAAAAGATCAGCGAGCGCATGGGTGAGGAGGGATATGCCTTCGTCAATATCAATACCGTGCCGCGGTTGGATGACGAGAGCAAAAAAGTTGACTTGACCTTCGTGGTGGAACCGGGCAGGCGCGCTTACGTGCGGCGTATCAATTTTCAGGGTAATACCAAGACCCAGGATGAGGTGCTGCGCCGGGAGTTGCGCCAAGCGGAGGGGGCTTGGATCTCAACCAAGGATCTCGATCGCTCGAAGACCCGCCTGCAACGCCTGGAATATCTGGAAAGCGTCAATGTCGAAACGCCGGCCGTGCCCGGCACCAACGATCAGGTGGATGTCAACTACACCGTCGTCGAACGGCCATCGGGCAGCCTGATGTTCGGTATCGGCTACGGTCAGGAATCGGGCCTGCTGCTGAACGCCAGCGTGACTCAGAACAATTTCCTCGGTACGGGCAATCAGTTGTCTCTGATCTTCAATAACAGCGATGCCGGCCAGAACTACAACTTCTCCTTCAACAACCCCTATTACACCCTGGATGGCGTCAGTCTTGGATTCAGAGCTTATTATCAGAATATCGATACCGCCGAACTCAACACGGCCAACTATATTCGGAATGCCGCCGGCGCCCAAGTCCTTTTTGGATTTCCCTTGAATGAGTTCGACACGCTGCGACTGAGTCCCGGATACCAGCATATCTGGATCGATACGACAACTGGAACGCCGCTCGAAATTTTCGAATATCTCCGCCAGAACGGCGACACCTACGATCAGATCACCCTGGACGCCAGTTGGGCGCGCGATAGCCGCGACCGAACCATTTTTCCGACCAGCGGGAGCTTGAACCAGGTCTTGGGGCAATTCACCCTGCCGGGAAGCACGGCGGAATTCTACAAATTGAACTATCGGGGTGTCGCCTATTTCCCGCTGGCCCGCTGGCTGACTTGGTCGGTCGGTGGTGAAATCGGCTACGGTGATGGTTACGGCAATAGCGATGGATTGCCGTTTTTCGAAAATTTTTATGCCGGCGGATTGCGATCGGTGCGGGGTTGGAAAGCGAACACCCTGGGACCGCGTTATAGCAATGATGAACCCAGTGGCGGTGCGTTCAAGACTGTCGCCAATACGCAATTCATTCTTCCGGTACCGTTTATGGAGAAATCCGAAAACGTGCGAGTGGCGGCCTTCTTCGATATCGGCAATGTGTTCGCGACCCCGAGTGATTTCGATGCCAATGAGTTGCGCTATTCGGTTGGTCTCTCTGGGCAATGGCTGTCTCCTCTCGGACCGATCGTGCTGAGCGTCGCCGCTCCTCTCAACGAGCAGACGGGTGATGAAACGGAAATTTTCCAGTTTTCCTTCGGCGTGCCGTTTAATTGATGCCGAATACAGAGTTTTTTCTTGGTGTTTTTCTCAATATCCTGTCGATGGAGGTATCGAAATTGAAGCTCGTGCATAAACTGTTGATTGCGACGGTGCTGGCAGTGCCGTTTTCACTGGCGCAGGCGGCCGATGTAAAGATCGGTTTTGTCAGTATCGCCAAGATCCTCAATAGCGCGCCGCAGGCCGAGGCTGCCAGCAAGCGCCTGGAACAGGAATTCGCGCCGCGCCAGAAGGGATTGGTCGAGGCGCAGAAATCGCTGCGCAAACTGGAAGAGAAATTATCCAAGGACGGCGCCGTGATGAGCGATAGTCAGCGGCGGAATCTGGAAGGTGATATCCGCAACCAGGCCCGGGAATTGAAACGAACCGGCGACGAGTTCCGGGAGGATTTCAACCTGCGCCGCAACGAAGAGTTGGGCAAATTCCAGAAGCAGGTGCTGGAAGTGATTAACGGTGTCGCCAAGGAGGAGAATTTCGATCTGATCGTTAATGATGGTGCGACGCTGTATGTCAGCCCACAGGTGGATCTCACTGAAAAAGTTCTCAAGCGCCTAACGTCCAAGTAAAGCCGATGACCACGCTGGGCGAGATTGCCGCGGTGTCCAGTACGCGCCTGCAAGGCTGCGATGCCGCGACAATCATCACCGGGGTGGCGCCCTTGGACAGGGCCGAGCCTGGTCAGCTCAGCTTTCTGACCCATTCCCGCTATCGCCAGTTTTTGGCGGTCACGCGCGCCTCCGCCGTCATCCTGTCGACCGAGGATGCCGTGGCTTGTCCGGCGCCAGCCTTGGTAGCCGATAACCCTCATGTTGCCTACGCCCAGGCAGCGGCCTTGTTCGAACCCATCGCCGGGACGAGGCGGGGCGTGCATCCGACTGCCTGGGTCAGTCCCTCCGCCCAAATCGCCGCCGATGCCTGTATCGGCCCGCATTGCACGGTGGAGGCGGATGCGGTCGTTGGGGCCGGTGTCATCGTGGGACCCAATTGCGTCATCGGCGAACAGGCCGTGCTCGGCGCCGGGACCCGGTTGGTGGCGCAGGTGACGATCTGTCATCGGGTGCGACTGGGCCGCCGGGTGCTGGTACATCCGGGCGCGGTGATCGGCAGCGACGGTTTCGGTCTGGCCCTGGATCGCGATGGCCGCTGGCTCAAGGTGCCCCAACTCGGCAGCGTGCTGATCGGCGATGATGTGGAGATTGGCGCCAACACCAGCATCGACCGTGGCGCCTTGGAAGATACCGTGATCGAGGATGGGGTCAAGCTGGACAATCAGATTCAAATTGCCCACAACGTGCGGATTGGTGCCCACAGCGCCTTGGCCGGCTGCGTCGGCATCGCGGGCAGCGCCCGCATTGGTCGTCACTGCCTGTTGGGCGGTGGGGTCGGCATCGCCGGTCATTTGGAAATCGCGGATCGGGTGCAGATTACCGGCATGTCGCTGGTGACCAAGTCCATCACCGAGCCGGGCACCTATTCCTCGGGACTGGCGGTGGAACCGAACCGGCTCTGGAACAAGATCAGCGCCCGCCTGCGCCGGCTGGATGAGGTGTTCCGGCGCTTGGCGGCCCTGGAAAAAGCAATCAATCGAGACGGTCCCACTTGAGAGGGTAAGACTTTGGAAGCGATGGAAATCAAGGAAATACTGGAATACCTGCCCCACCGTTATCCCTTTCTGTTGATCGATCGAGTGCTGGCGATCGAGCCGGGACAGGCGCTGACCGGCCTCAAGAACGTCAGCTTTAACGAACCCTTTTTTCTAGGGCACTTTCCGCAGCGGCCGATCATGCCCGGCGTGTTAATCCTGGAGGCTTTGGCGCAGGCGACCGGGATTCTCGCGTTCAAGAGCGAAGGCGAGCGGCCCGATCATCACTCCATGTATTACTTGGTGGGCGTCGATAATGCCCGCTTCAAACGGCCGGTCGAGCCGGGCGATCAGTTGATCCTGGAAGTCCGGCTGGATCGCATCAAGCGCGGTATCGGTAAATTCATCTGCGAAGCCAAGGTGGATGACCAATTGGTGGCATCCGCTGATCTGATGTGCGCCAAGCGGGATATCGAACTGTGATCGATCCACGCGCCGTGGTGGACCCGTCGGCGCGGCTGGCGCCGGGTGTAACGGTGGGCCCGTTCTCGGTGATCGGGCCGGATGTGGAAATCGGCGCCGGTACCTGGATCGGCCCACATGCGGTGATTCAGGGACCGACCCGAATCGGCCGCGATAATCGTATCTATCAGTTCACCTCGCTGGGCGAAATCCCGCAGGACAAGAAGTATGGCGGCGAACCGACCCACCTGGAGATCGGCGACCGCAATACCATTCGCGAGTTTGTGACCATCAATCGCGGCACGGTGCAGGACGCCGGGCTTACCCGGCTGGGCGACGACAACTGGATCATGGCTTACGTCCACATCGCCCATGATTGTGTAATCGGTGATCGGACCATTTTTGCCAACGGAGCGTCGCTGGCCGGGCACGTGCATATCGAGGATGACGTGGTGCTGGGGGGATTCGCCCTGGTTTACCAGTTCACCCGACTCGGTATGCACAGCTTCTGCGGGTTCGCCTGTGGGGTGCATCGGGACGTGCCACCCTACGTGACCGTGGCGGGTTACCGCGCCGAACCCTACGGTATCAACGCCGAGGGTTTACGCCGTCGTGGGTTCCCGGACGAGGAAATCCAGGCCATCCGCCGCGCCTACAAGGCGATCTATCGCGCCAACCTGCGACTGGAAGAAGCGGTCGAAAAAGTGCGGGAAATGACGGTGGAATGGCCACGCTTGCAAATCCTGGCCGATTTTCTGGCGGCACCGTCCCGCAACGGCATCGTCCGCTGAACCACAAGCCACGGCGACCGTGTACATCGCCATCGTTGCCGGCGAGTTGTCGGGGGATCTCCTCGGTGCCGGTCTTATCACCGCGTTGAAGACGCGCTATCCGCAAGCCCGGTTTGGTGGTATCGGTGGTCCTGGAATGATTGCCCAGGGGTTTCAGACCCTGGTGCCGATGGAGCGGCTAGCGGTGATGGGTTTGGTGGAAGTTCTGCGTCATCTGCCGGAGTTGCTCCGAATCCGGCGACAGCTTTATCGGCGGTTGCTCGCCGACCCCCCGCAAGTGTTCGTCGGCATCGACGCGCCGGATTTCAATCTGGGACTGGAATGCCGGCTGCGCGACCGTGGCATTCCCACCGTGCATTATGTCAGCCCTTCGGTTTGGGCGTGGCGACCTTGGCGGGTCCGCAAGATCGCCCGTGCCGTGGACTTGATGCTGACGCTGTTGCCATTCGAGGCGGCGTTCTATCGGGATCACGGCGTTCCAGTGCGGTATGTGGGTCATCCGCTGGCCGATACCATTCCCCCGCGTAGCGATGCCAGAATGGCCCGGCGGTCGTTAAACCTGGAGTTGCCGGCCGAGGCCACGGTCATCGCCTTGTTGCCCGGCAGCCGTATGGGAGAAGTCGGCCGGCTGGGGCCGGTATTCCTGGAAACCGCCAACTGGCTACACGCCCGGCGGCCCGGTTTGCATTTCCTGATTCCGGCGGCGACACTCCGGTTGTATGAGGCGTTGGCTGCATTGCGCTCCGAACATGCGCCAGCACTGCCGCTGACGCTGGTACAGGGACAATCCCGCGAGGTGATGACCGCCGCCGATGTGGTCTTGCTGGCATCCGGGACCGCGACTCTGGAGGCAATGCTGCTCAAGCGGCCGATGGTGGTGGCGTATCGGGTGGCGCCGGTGACCGCCTGGATCGCCCGGCGATTGGTGACGATTTCCCACTTTGCTTTGCCCAATCTGCTGGCCGGGCGCGAATTGGTCCCGGAATTCATTCAGCAAGCGGCGACGGTGGCGAGTTTGGGGCCAGCGGTGCTGTGCTGGCTGGACGATGCAATCGCCCGCGAAGGCTTGGTAGCGGAGTTTGAAGCGCTTCATACCCAACTGCGCCGCGACGCCAGCCAGCAGGCCGCGGCGGCCATTGCGGAGTTGCTGGGTCAGAGTTGAGACTCCGTCAGCGGGCGGTACAGTGGCTCCGCCTGGAAATTTGTCAAAAAACCGTGGTTTGTCCCTGTTTTATCTTTTCAATAGTTTGTGTGAAAATGATGAAAAATGGTACGAATCAGTAACCATTGAGTTCAATCCGACTGCTGGAGTGATGACCGGAGGAGGCAAGAAAATGTTGAATGGCAAGAGCAGCAAGCCCGTGGCGGTGGTTACCGGTGCCAATCGCGGGTTGGGATTGGAAACGGCCCGACAGTTGGCCAGGCGCGACATCCGCGTGATCCTCACCAGCCGCAACGCCGGCAAGGGTGAAATGGCCCTGGAGAAACTGCTGGCCGAGGGCCTGGATGTCGCGTTCCACGCGCTGGACGTCGCCTCGGAAAGCAGCGTCGCCGACCTGGGCGCTTTCATTCACAGCCGCTGCGGCCGGGTGGATATCCTGGTCAACAACGCCGGCGTCTATCTCGACAGCCACGGCGTCGACGAAACCGGGGGCGCCAGCGTGTTCACCGCAAGCCTGGAAACGCTGACGAGCACCTTGAAAACCAATCTGTACGGTCCCCTGCTGCTGGCGCAGGAACTGGTGCCGCTGATGAAGCAGCAGCACTATGGCCGTATCGTCAATGTCTCCAGCGGCATGGGCCAATTGAGCGAGATGGAAGGCAAATCGCCGGCCTACCGGATTTCCAAGACCGCCCTGAACGCGCTGACCCGCATCCTGGCGGCGGAGACCCAGGGTTACAATATCCTGATCAACTCGGTCTGCCCCGGCTGGGTGCGCACCGATATGGGCGGCCCCAACGCCGAGAAGACAGTGGAGCAGGGCGCCTCGGGCATCGTCTGGGCCGCCACGCTGCCGGACGACGGACCGAACGGCGGTTTCTTCCGCGATGCTCAGCCGATCCCCTGGTAAGCGCACCGGTGGTGGGTGGTTTTCAGACGGAACGGGTTTCCCAAACCGCCAACACCGCCTCCAGTTCCACCAAACTGCCGATTTCCACATCCGCTCTCGGGCCACCGGGCCAGTCCCGACCGCTGCGGTTCAGCCAGACGGTCCGAAGCCCTGCATTCGCCGCGCCCCGCACATCGTGCTCGGGATCGTCGCCGACATGGACAACCTGCTCGGGTTGCGCTCCCAAACGGCGGCAAGCCAGCTCGAACATCAGCGGATCGGGCTTGGCCGCGCCTACTTCAATCGCGTTGAGCGAGAAGCTGAACACATCGTCAAGACCAATCAACCGCAGGTCGGCGTTGCCGTTGGATAGCGACGCCAGCGTGTAGCGTCGGGCCAAGCGTTCCAGCGCCGGCCGTACTTCCTCAAACAATTCCACGGCGTTGCGGGCGACGTAGAACACCGCGAATGCTGCTTCCACATCGAACTCCACGTGACCGGTGCGCATCGCCGCCAGTTGCAGCGCGTCCTTGCGCAACCGGGTCCGGTCGTGGGCGATCTCCGGTCGTGCGGCGGCGATTTCGCCGCATAGTTCCCGTAACTCCAGCGGCGTGAATCGCTCCGGGATGCGCGGATACCGCGCTCCCAGCCAGTCGTGCAGCAACTGTTCGGCGCGTTCGACCACCGGCCACACGTCCCAAAGCGTGTCGTCCAGGTCGAAAGTGATCGCTTTGATCATTTAAAACTCCCCTCTCCCCTTGAGGGAGAGGGGTTGGGGTGAGGGGTGAGCCGCCGCAGACCGCGCTCCAGATCGCGTTGAATATCAGCCACATCCTCCAAACCCACCGAAATCCGCACCAAGCCCTCACCGATGCCGGCGGCTTCGCGTTCCTGGGGTGTCAGGCGACCGTGGGTGGTGGTGGCGGGATGGGTAATCGTGCTCTTGGCGTCGCCCAGATTGGCGGTGATCGAAATCAGCCGGGTGGCGTCGATCAAGGTCCAGGCCGCTTCCCGGCCACCGCGCAGATCGAAGGAAACGATGCCGCCGAATCCGCTCTGCTGCCGCTTCGCCAGTTCGTGTTGGGGGTGCGAAGTCAGGCCCGGATAGTAGACCCGTTCGACCGCCGGCTGGGTTTCCAGCCAGCGCGCCAGTCGCAGCGCCGCCTCGCTGTGGGCGCGCATCCGCAGATGCAGGGTTTCCAGGCCCTTGAGAAACACCCAGGCGTTGAACGGGCTCAAGCTGGGACCGGCGGTGCGCAGAAACCCGTAGACGTCCGTGCCGACCCGCTGCCGGTCGCCGACTACCGCCCCACCCACGCAGCGACCCTGACCGTCCAGGTACTTGGTGCCGGAGTGGATGACCAGATCCGCGCCCAGCTTGAATGGCAGTTGCAGGGCGGGAGTGCAGAAGCAGTTGTCCACCACCAGCAGGCAGTCGTGGGCGTGAGCGAGATCGGCCAGGGGGCGGATGTCGGCCAGTTCCATCAGTGGATTGGAAGGGGTTTCGAGGAAAAACAGCCGGGTTTCCGGGCGGATGGCCGCTTCCCACGCAGCGATATCGCTCAACGGCACGTAAGTGGTGGCGATACCGAACTTGCTCAAATACAGATTGAACAGCGAGACGGTGGTGCCGAACACGGCATTGGCCGAGACGATATGATCGCCACTTTTCAGCAAGGCCATGCAGGTCGCCAGGATCGCCGCCATGCCGGAGCCGGTGGCAATGCAGGTCTCCCCGCCCTCCAGCGCCGCCAGCCGCTCCTGAAAAACGCGCACGGTCGGATTGGTAAAGCGGGAATAGATGTTGCCGGTGGCGGTGCTGAAGCGGGCGGCGGCTTCGGCGGCGTTGGCGAATACGAAGCTGGAGGTGAGGAAAATCGGCTCGGCGTGTTCGCCTTCGTGGGTGCGAACCTGACCGGCGCGCACCGCCAGGCTGGCGAAGCCGAGTTCGGAAGCGTCATCGGTGAAAGGCATGACCGGGTATCTCCGCGGTGGCTGGAACGTTGCAAGATCGCCGCGGAACGCCCGATGGCGCCGACGGCGCGCGGGCATGAAAAAACCCACTCGATGGGGGTAACCCAGGGCAGGTTCGACCCGCTTTAGCGAAATTTGTTAAGCGCCTGCAAGCTGAGGACTCAAATCGGCGCTTTGACAAGCTTAGAAGGTTGGCGCTCCCCTGTCAAAAGGCGAGCGCCGCGTCAGACATTGTTGTACAGATCGATGATGGCGTTGTCGGCGCTGGCGTGGCCGGTCTTGGCGGCGTCGGAACGCGCGCGGGCCAGACACTCCAGGTAGTCGCGGTCGATGTCGCCGGTCACATACTCGCCGGTGAAGCAGGAAGCGTCGAAGCGTTGCAGCCGGGGATTGCCGCGTCGCACCGCTTCTTCCAGATCGGGCAGATCCTGGAAAATCAGGTAATCGGCGCCGATGGCCCGCGCCACCTCTTCCTCGGAACGACCGTGGGCGATCAATTCGCGGGCGGCCGGCATGTCGATGCCGTAGACGTTGGGATAGCGCACCGGCGGCGCGGCCGAAGCGAAGTAGACCTTGCGGGCGCCAGCTTCGCGGGCCATCTGGATGATCTGTTCGGACGTGGTGCCGCGGACGATGGAATCGTCCACCAGCAGTACATTTTTGCCTCGGAATTCCAGATCAATCGCGTTCAGTTTTTGGCGCACCGATTTCTTGCGGATCTTCTGGCCGGGCATGATGAAGGTGCGGGCGATGTAGCGGTTTTTGATGAAGCCTTCCCGGTATTTGATGCCCAGAATGGAAGCCATCTGCAGGGCGGCGGTGCGGCTGGTGTCGGGAATCGGGATCACCACGTCGATGTCCTGTTCCGGCCAGACCCGCAGAATTTTCTCGGCCAGATACTCACCCATGCGCAGCCGGGCCTTGTGCACCGAGACCTGATCGATGATCGAATCGGGCCGGGCCAGGTAGACGAACTCGAAAATGCAGGGCGAGTAGCCCGGCTGTTCCGCGCACTGGCGGGTGTGCAACCGGCCGTTCAGATCGAACAGCACCACCTCGCCGGGCGCCACATCGCGCATCCGCCGGAAATCCAGCACGTCCAGCGCCACGCTCTCGGAGGCGACCATGTACTCCATGCCGTCCTCGGTCTCGCGGCGGCCGAACACCAGCGGCCGGATGCCATGCGGGTCGCGAAAGGCCACCAGCCCGAAACCGACGATCAGCGCCACGGCGGCATAGGCGCCCCGCACCCGCCGGTGTACCGCCGCCACTGCCGCGAAGATGTCCTCGGCGTCCACCGCCAGCTTACTGCGCTGCTGCAATTCGTGGGCGAACACGTTGAGCAGGATTTCCGAGTCGGAATTGGTGTTGATGTGCCGCAGGTCGGAACGGAACAGCTCGTCCTTGAGTTGAGCCGAGTTGGTGAGATTACCGTTGTGGGCCAGGGTAATGCCGAACGGCGAGTTGACGTAGAACGGCTGCGCCTCGGCGGAGTCAGAACTGCCGGCCGTCGGATAACGGACGTGACCGATCCCGATGTTGCCGTGCAGGTTGCGCATGTGGCGGGTGCGAACGACATCCCGGACCAGACCATTGTCCTTGCGCAGGAACAGGCGGCCATCGTCGCAGGTGACGATGCCCGCTGCGTCCTGGCCCCGGTGCTGCAACACCGTCAAACCGTCGAACAGACTCTGATTGACCGGACTACGCCCCGCGATACCGATGATTCCGCACATCTGCCACTAGCCTCCGCAATGGACGGTCATCGCCGTCATTGGAAAAGCACTCAAGGGAAGCGAAAGTTCTGGGCCAGTTCCGGCGGCAGAAAATCCCGCAGCCAGAGGGCGGTTTGTTGGAAATGATCCAGCAGGAGCGACTGCTGCCACCAGGGGTCCTTGGGCAGGGGCGTCAACCCCGCCGCCAGCACCAGCGCGGCGATAACGGCCACGCCGCGCAACAGACCAAAACTCATGCCGAGTACCCGGTCGGTACCGGTAAGGCCGGTGTAGTCGATCAGGTAAGAAGCGAGGATACCCACCAGCCCACCCAGCAGCAGCGTGGCAAGGAACAGCCCGCCGAAAGCGGCCGCCACCCGCAACGACGGCACGTCGATATAAGGGACGAGATGAGCGGCGCCATCTTCGGCGAACAGGAAGGCGATGGCGAAGGCCGCGATCCAGGTAGCCAAGGATACGACCTCGCGCAACAGGCCGCGCCAAAGTCCGATCAGCATGGAGAGGGCGATCATAATGACGATGAGGTAATCCGCCCAATTCATGGGTCGTTGCATCCCGCCTTGAATCGTTGGCTCACACTGGTGCGCTTTCGCTTCCGGACGTTTGAAGATGTGTCATCTTAACAGAACCAGCGATAGGCCGAAACGGCGCGATCCATCGCTGTCCGCTGCTCAGCGCCAGATGCGGACCTGATACATCGGCCGGTTGTTGACAACGATCCGCTCGACCGCAACGCGAATGTTTTGGCTGCGATAATAGTCGCGCAGGGCATTGGCGTTTTCCTGCAACGCATAACTACCCACCACGGCCCCACTGCTGGTTGGGGCTGGCTGGGGCCGGGGCGCTGTTGCCGCGGTGGGCGCCGGTGGCCGCTGGGTAGCTACTGGTGGCTCGGATTTGGCGAGCAGTTCGATTTTGGGTAAGGTGGCAGGCGGTTTGGTCCTGGCGTTATCGGCTGTGGGGGTTCCGGCGCGGGTATTGCTGGCGTCGC
Source organism: uncultured Gammaproteobacteria bacterium (assembly GCA_963715845.1). Lineage (GTDB taxonomy): Bacteria > Pseudomonadota > Gammaproteobacteria > Competibacterales > Competibacteraceae > Competibacter_A. Next base: position 35,406 of record CAVQSJ010000020.1, read on the forward strand.
GGGTGCGAGTCGCCTCCGTCTGGGCCTTGCGACGGGCGGCTTCGGCGCGGGCGGCTTCGGCGCGGGCGGCTTCGGCTTGGGCCGCTTTCTGGGTCGCTTCCGCCTGAGCGGATTTACCGGCGGCTTCGGCGCGGGCGGCTTCCCGCCGCGCTGCCTCGGCAGCGCGGGCGGCTTCGGCTTGCGCGGCCAGAGATTCCGCCGGCGTGAAATGCGGGGCAGTCGTGGCCGCCTGAGCCGCTTCGATTCGAGCGGCTTCCGCCTTGGCGGCGGCGCTGCGTTCGGCTTCCGCCCGAGCCCGGGTTCGGGCTATTTCGGCTTGCGCGGCCTGTCGGGCGGCTTCGGCGTTCGCCTTGGCGGCGGTGATGCGTTCGGCCTCGGCCTCGGCCTTGGCCCTGGCCTTGGCCGCGGCGGCTTCCTGAGCCGCCTTGCGCCGCGCCGCTTCTTCCCGGGCAGCCTTGGCCGCGTCAGCTTGGAGGGATTCGGCCGGTGCTGCCGGAGCGGTTCGAGCCGGCGGGGGAGCGGTTCGAGCCGGCGGCGGAGCGACCGGCGTGCTGGCAACGGGAGCAGCGGGCGTTACGGGCACCGGTTCGGGGTAGACGGCGGCGGCAGATGGAGCCGGAGCCGGCTGAGCCTGTTCGGCGGCAGGCGGCGGCGGGCTTGCGACCGTGGCTGCCGGCTCTGGCTGGGGTTGGGAGAGCGTCAGAGTTGGCGGCGCGTGTTTTGGCGGCGGTTGGGTCGCCGGCGGCCGGTTGGCCGATGCCGGCGGTTTGTCCTTTTTCTCCAGCATTTCCGGTACGAAGATCACCGCCAGTGCCGTGATGACGGCAGCGCCGACTAGGCGTTGGGTTAAACGATTGTCCAAAGTCAAGCCTCCCGTGAGTGCGGCAAGGGGGAATCGGAAATCCAGGGCTGGGCTGCCAGGGCCGGAGCGACCGTGTGAAACGAGCCGAGCACGACAATGCGGTCGTCGGGGCTGGCGGCCAGCCGGGCGGCCCGACAGGCATCGATCACGTCGTCGTGGGCGGTCGCCCGCGCGCCGGTGGCCCACAGCAGAGCGGCCAGTTCGGCTCCCGAGCGTCCGCGCGGTCCGGCAAGCGTGGTCGCGTACCATTGGTCGACGCTGCCGGCCAATGCCTGGATCACTCCGCTGGCGTCCTTGTCGGCCAACAGTCCGATGATCGCCACGGTTCTCCCGGAACAGGGTCGCTCCCGCAAATTATCGGCCAACACGGCGGCGCTATGCGGATTATGCGCAACGTCGAGAATCCACTCAACCCGTCCGGGGATCACTTGAAAGCGTCCCGGCAGCCGTGCCCGCAATAATCCTGTGCGGATGGCGTCGGGCTGGACCGGCAGCCGGTGGCGCAGGCTGAACAGAGTCGCCAGGGCGGCGGCGGCGTTGCCGAGCTGCTGCGCCCCGGCCAGCGCTGGCGGTGGCAGATCACCGAGCTGCATTTCCTTCGACCACCAGCGCCAAGTCTGGCCGGTACGGGCGAAACCGTAATCGCGACCGACCCGCTGGAACAGCGCGCCGAGGTGCTGGGCGTGGTCGAGCAGCCGTGGCGGTGGCTCGGGATCGGCGCAGATAGCCGGCCGGCCAGGACGGAAAATGCCGGCTTTCTCGTAACCGATGCTGTCGCGGTCCGGTCCCAGCCAGTCGATGTGATCGATGCCGACGCTGACCACCAGCGCGGCGTCGGCGTCCACGATGTTGACTGCGTCCAACCGGCCACCGAGCCCTACTTCCAACACCGCGACCTCGACGGCGGCATCCCGGAAGAGTTCCAGCGCCGCCAGCGTGCCGAACTCGAAGTAGGTCAGCGAGTGGTCGCCGCGGGCCGCGTCGATCCGGGCGAACGCCTGACAGATTGACGCATCGTCCGCTTCGGCGCCGTTTACCCGGATGCGCTCGTTGTAGCGCAACAGGTGGGGGGAGGTATAGGTGCCGACCCGATAGCCGGCGGCGCGCAGCATCGCCTCCAGCAGGGCGACGCAGGAGCCCTTGCCGTTGGTACCACCGACGGTAATGACGATATGGGATGGTGGTGCCGGTTGTAGCCGGCGCAGCACCGCCCGCACCCGTTCCAGGCCCAGTTCGATGGTGCGGGGATGCAGGGTTTCCTGCCAGTGCAACCAGTCGTCAAGCGACGCGAACCGTGGGTCGGGCATTTCGGCGATTCCTCACCTCATCTCGCCACGTTTCAGGTCGCCAGCGCGTCGCGGCGGGTCAGCATTGCCAGCAACGCGGCCAGCCGGTCGCGCAGTTCGCGACGATCCACGATCATGTCGATGGCGCCGTGCTCCAGCAGGAACTCGCTGCGCTGAAAGCCTTCCGGCAGTTTTTCCCGCACGGTTTGTTCGATCACCCGCGGCCCGGCGAAACCGATCAACGCCTTGGGTTCGGCGATGTTGATGTCGCCCAGCATCGCCAGGCTGGCCGACACACCGCCGGTAGTGGGATGCGTCAACACCGAGAGGTAGGGAACGCCGTGCTCGGCCAGCCGGGTCAGCGCCGCGCTGGTCTTGGCCATTTGCATCAGCGACACCAGTGCTTCCTGCATCCGCGCCCCGCCACTGGCGGCGAAGCAGATGAAGGGGATGTGTTCGTGCAAAGCGGTTTGGACGGCACGGACGAAACGCTCGCCGACCACCGAGCCCATCGAACCAGCCATGAATTCGAATTCGAATGCTGCGGCGACCACCGGCATCCCCTTGAGCAAACCACGCATGGCGATCAGGGCGTCCTTTTCGTCGCTGGCCTTTTGCGCCTGCATTAGCCGATCCCGGTATTTTTTGCTGTCCTTGAATTTCAGGAAGTCAGTCGGTTCGATGTCATCGCCGATTTCGGTCAGTTCGCCCTCGTCGAGAAAACTCCGCAGGCGCTTGCGAGCGCCGAGATACATGTGATGGCCGCACTTGGGACAAACCTGGAGATTGCGTTCCAACTCGGCACCATACAATACGGCGCCGCATTCCTCACACTTGCTCCAGAGTCCTTCCGGAATCTGATGCTTGTTGCGGCCGTCGGTGCGAATCCGCGAGGGAACCAGTTTTTCGTACCAACTCATTGGGTTTCCGGCTTGGAGGGGGTTCTCATTTCCGGCCGCGCGGCGCGGTCGAACAGGGGAGTGGGGGAAATGTTTGTTGCTCAGTCGGCGAGGGCGGCGGGCGCGAGGGCTTGATCCATCGCCTGGCGCATGGCGGCGACCAGTGCGGCGACTTCCTGGCGCATCCGCTCGGGATCGTCGGCCAGTTCGCCCATTTTGGCGACTAGCGTGCTACCGACTACCACCGCATCGGCGACCCGAGCAATAGCGGCGGCGGTCGGCGGGTCTTTGATACCGAAACCGACGCCCAGCGGCAGATCGGTGCAGGCCCGGATCGCCGCCAGTTTTTCCGCCACCTCGGCGACGTTGATGGCCGCCGAACCGGTGACGCCCTTCAGCGAGACGTAGTAAAGATAGCCTTGCGCCAGCTCGGCGGTACTGTCGGATGCGTTCGCTGGAACTGGTCGGAGCCAGGAGGAAAATCGGAGCGATGCCGGCAGCCTTGAGCGGTTCGGCCAGTTCGGCGGCTTCCTCCGGCGGCAGGTCCACGGTCAGCACCCCGTCCACCCCGGCGTCACGGGCGCCGGTGACGAAGGCGTCATAGCCCATGCTCTCGATGGGGTTGAGATAACCCATCAGCACCAGCGGCGTTTCGGCGTCGGTTTGGCGGAATTCGCGCACCAGTTCCAACACCCCACGCAGCGACATACCCTGGGTCAGGGCGCGCTCGCAGGCTTTCTGAATGACCGGGCCGTCGGCCATCGGATCGGAAAACGGCACGCCCAACTCGATGATATCCACCCCGGCCCGTACCAGGGCGTGCAGCATCGGCACGGTCGATTCGGGATGCGGGTCGCCGGCGGTAATGTAGGGAATCAGGGCCTTGCGTCCGGCGCGGCGCAATTCCTGGAAACGGCGGGTGATGCGATTCATGCGACGAGACTCGATCAAAGTTGAATGCCTTCCAGCGCGGCGACGGTGTAGATGTCCTTGTCGCCGCGACCGGACAGGTTGACCACGATGCGTTGGTCGGGGCGCAGCATTGGGGCCAGTTGGGTGACGTAGGCCAGCGCATGGCTGCTTTCCAGCGCCGGGATGATGCCCTCGATGCGGGTCAGGTCGTGGAAGCCCCGCAGGGCTTCGCCGTCGGTGACGGCGACATAGTGCACCCGGCCGATATCCTTGAGCCAGGCGTGTTCCGGCCCGACGCCGGGGTAGTCCAGGCCGGCGGAGACCGAGTGGGTCTCGATAATCTGGCCGTCGTCGTCGTTCAGCAGGTAGGTGCGGTTGCCGTGCAGCACGCCGGGCCGACCGGCGCAGAGGGTGGCGGCGTGCCGGCCGGTGGCGATGCCCGCCCCGGCGGCCTCGACGCCGTAGAGGGCGACGTCGCTATCGTTCAGGAACGGATGGAACAGGCCGATGGCGTTGGAGCCGCCGCCGACGCAGGCGACCAGCGCATCCGGCAGGCAGCCGTGGTCGGCCAGCATCTGCTCGCGCGCCTCGCGGCCAATGACTGCTTGGAATTCGCGCACCATCAGCGGATAGGGATGCGGGCCGGCGACCGTGCCGATCATATAGAAGGTGTCGTCCACGTTGGCGACCCAGTCGCGCAGCGCCTCATTGAGCGCATCCTTGAGGGTGCGCGAACCGGATTCCACCGGCCGGACGGTGGCGCCCAGCAGCCGCATCCGGTAGACGTTGAGCGCCTGGCGTCGGATGTCTTCCGTGCCCATGTAGACCACGCATTCCATGCCGAGGCGGGCGGCGACGGTGGCGGAGGCTACGCCGTGTTGGCCGGCGCCGGTTTCGGCGATCAGCCGGGTCTTGCCCATGCGCTTGGCCAGTAGCGCTTGGCCGACGGTGTTGTTGATTTTGTGCGCGCCGGTGTGGTTGAGATCCTCGCGTTTGAGGTAAATCTGCGCGCCGCCGAGTTGCCGGCTCCAGCGTGCGGCGTGATAGAGCGGGGTGGGGCGGCCGACGTAGCGCGCCAGGTCGGCGTCCAGTTCCGCCAGGAACTCGGGGTCGTTGCGATAGTTCTGCCAGGCTTCGTCCAGCTCATGCAACGCCTCCATCAGCGTTTCGGCGACGAACCGGCCGCCGTAACGGCCGAAATGGCCGGCGGAGTCGGGGAACTGGCTGTAATCCACCTTATTGCGCATGGCTTTCACAGTCGTACACACCTCGCAGGAATGCGCGCATCAGTTCGGGGTCCTTGATGCCTTTGGCCGTTTCCAAGCCGCTGCTGACGTCCACCGCATAGGGGCGGACTTGCCGGATCGCGGTGGCGACGTTGCCGGGGTGCAGGCCGCCGGCCAGGATCAACAGTTTATGGCGTTCGGCCGGAATCCGGGTCCAGTCGAAGTACTGGCCGGTACCGCCCATTTTGTTGCCGCCGTGGCTGTCCAGCAAGAGGCCCGCCGCCGTGGCGAACCGTTGTTCGTAATCCCGCACGTCGGCGCCAGTGCCCATCGGTACGGCCTTGAGGTAAGGCAGGCCAAACGCGGCGCAATAGTCAGGGTCCTCGTCGCCGTGGAATTGCAGCAAATGCAGCGGAACCACGGTTAAGACGGTGTGCACCGCCGCCGGTTCGGCGTTCATGAACAGGCCGACCGTGGCGACGAACGGCGGCAGCGCCGCGACGATCCGTTGGGCCGTGTCTGCGTCCACGCAGCGGGGGCTGGGCCGATGAAACACCAGTCCGATGGCATCCGCGCCCAACTCGGCCGCCATCACGCCATCCTCGGGACGGGTGATGCCGCAAATCTTGACGCGAGTCCGGGAAATCGGGGGCATGGAGCGGGTGCTGGGAGGGCAGGGACGGCCAGGGGAAAATGAAGACTACCAGAAATCCGACGGGTTTGTAGAGATAGTGATGGCGAAAATCCCGCCGAGATCACCGCGCGGCGGCGACACTCAACGGGCGGTTCCACGGTGCGGTGCCGAGAATCCGAAGTTCGGCGGTTCGCGTCCCGTTCGCCAGTGCGGAGCGCTGCATAACGATTATACTTCACACCGCCATAATCTGAGCTTCTTTGAATGATTGAAATTTCGGCTTGAGTAAGGATTGCAGTTCATTCTTATAAGTAGAATGCGTTTGCATCAAGCAGTCAGTGATGGCCTCTTTAAAATCTTTAAAGTTAGCATAATATTTTGACCACAAACCATAGGTGTTCTGGATTAAATTTCTTAAATTTCATATAGTTATATAGCATCTAATAAGATGGCGAAAACCTTACGAACTTTAAAAGGTATAATACTAACGCTCGTTTAATACCGACAAAGTAATCAGGAGATCGCTATGGGTCAGAGTAATCCGCTGGATGTACTGAAGCAATGTTTTGAAAAAATCATTCCCAGCCAAGATGCCAGAACCACGATTAATCCGATGGAGTTTGTCGTTTGCTTGGTATTTTGCTATTTAGGCGATTCAAAAACATTCACGTTGGAAGCGATCCGTCGCTTCATGAAATCTCAGCTCAACAGGGAAATCAGCCGGAGTGCATTTTGGGAGCGTCTGGCCAGAGACCGACTGAAAGGTTATTTACGCCAAGTGGTGGCTGAATTAATGGTGACCTTAACGGTCTCGGTCACGGCGGGCCACCAGATCCTGCAGTCATTAGGAGTCACGGCTATTTGGCTGGTCGATTCCAGTTCGATTACGCTCTGGGCCCGTGCGAAAAATCGCTTTCCTGGAACCCGCACGGCGGCGGGGATTAAATGGCATGCAGGCTTTAATCTATTCACGGGGATGCTGACTTGGTTTCAATTGACGCCGACGAAAACCCACGATCGGAAATGTTTTCCTGCCGTCGAGCTGTTACAGGGAAAGTTAGTCATCTTTGATTTGGGATACTGGGATTACGGTTTACTGTATGCTATTGAAAAAGCTGGAGGTTTCTTTCTATCCCGGCTCAAATCAAACGCGGTCGTTCCTATTGCGGAGGTGGTGCCGGGACTCTCTAAGGAGCTGGTGGGTCAAGCGTTGTTATCCCTGGATTTGAGCCGGAAGAGAGGCCATATTATTGAAGTATTCACGACCAGCCCTTTTAACGTGGTTATAAATCAATGACTTAGTTAAAGTCACTGACCTTAACTTCAGGAGGTCGCTCAATCCTTCCTCGCAAGGAGTCTCGCAGTAGATACATGAGGTTTTCCAACAAATTGGTTCTTAGGTTTCGCCGGTTGCTTGGGACCTCGCTTGCTCTTTTTAAATCTCCACAGTTCTATTTTTAATGCGAAATCAATCAATAGCTGACTAACTTCTTGAGTACTTCCATCCCTGAAAACCGTCCATTCTTGATCCTCAACAATCAGGACCATGCCGGTATAAGTCGCTGAGATTTCTTCGGCAATGTAATAGTCCGAAATCTCATCATTAATGGCTTCATCGGGGTAAGCAGCACGCAACGCCGCCATCACCACTGCATAAACATTAAAGGCCACCAGCGCCAAGCAAAACCCAAATAAAGCCGCTTTTGGATAACCGAGAGTATTGATCTCCGAATGGAAATATTTTTCTAATTTTTGGAAAGCAGTTTCAATTCCCCAGCGGTGTCTGTAAAGCTCAGCCACTTGCAGTCCATCGACAACTTCTGGGAGAAGGTTCGTGAAGATCGCGATGGTCTTTTCTCCATCTCGGGTCGGGTTTTTTAGGTAAACAATCAGGCGCCGCGCCTCATAGGTTTCGACCTGTACGATTAACCTAAGCCGCTTTAACCGCTTTAGCCGCTTTAACCACCCACGTAAAAGGGATAGTGCGGTTTTCTATCCATTGCCGCGTTGCGTTGTTGAGGGTGACCGCCGCTAATGAGGTCAATGCATACGACCCCTTTTCAGACCCACTCATCCCGTGGTGTTTTTGACGCCTGGCGGTCACCCAGTTATTGCACCGTTCCACTGGATTGCTGGAATTCGGCAACCCCAGCTTGCTCCGCATGGCGTAGCACGGAATCCATTGGCGGTTGCGTTCCAAGTAAGCAATGAGCCGGGCGATGGCCTGGTCGTCTTTGATGTCCGTTGCGGTCATGGCCACCAAATACGCCTGGGCCTTGTCGATCAAACCAAACCACAGCAGCGTCAGTAGGTTCTTGAGATGGCGGTTGCGGATTTCCCGCCCCTTACACGCCAGACTCAAGTCCTCCTTGAATTTCTTGACCACATGGAACCAGTCCAGCAACAAGGTCAAATGGGGGTGCCATGAAAAAAAGCGGAGGATCGCATCTTGAAGGCTACGCTGACCATCGATGCAGACCTTGAGATTCAGGCCCAGCAAGGCGTTGTTCAGCAAGAACCCCAAGACGAACCGTAAAACCTCGGCGACGCTTCGGCCCGTCAAGGTAAAGCTTTTGTTGGCATTTTGAATGTGCGCGACCGTGTTTTGGACCGTCGGGCGGTTACCCTTTGCCGTATCCTTTTGATCTGCAACAGGTTCTTGGGCCGCACCCGGTTTATTCCGGTGCGGTTTTTGTTCCTTGACCCCCACGTCGTCGAGGTGGATGTAGACGCAGCGCACGGCTAGTTCATAGGGTTTCTTGGCGCCGAGGGTTTCCCGCGCTTGTTCGATGTCCGCCGCGGAAAAGCCTTTTTTACCCATGTCCTTGCAAACGGCGGCCAGCGCCGGTTGCAGCGCCTTTGCTTCAACATTGGCCGGTTCCTTGATCTGCTGGAGGGCCGCGCATTCCGACCCCGGCACCCCGCGCGGATCAAATCCGTGTTCCTTGAGTATGCTTTGGCTTTTTCTGGTCAGAAAATCAATGACCTTCAGCCCTTCCACCTGTGCGCCATCGCGTAACGTGTTCAGAGGTGTGCCACCAGATTCTTGATGGCGGCTGCGGTTGAACCCTTGGGTGGTTTGTCGGTAACTGCGTTGCGCGGCCCCACACAACAACGCGATCTCTTTGAATCCATGGGTCTGGTACCACTGCCGTCCGTGGCATGGGGGAAACAGCTCGATGCCCTCAAATCGAGGCTTTCCATCTTCGCCTTCTACGTCGTAGGTCTTGAAGGTGAACCGCCCGACCTCCCCATCCACCTGGTAAAGATTGGGATGTTCTTCAACGCGGCCGCTCCCAGCGAGGCTGATCATTTCGCAGGCTTTTTTTTAGAGGCCCGTTCGAGATGGTCGGACAAGGCCTTCCGTAACGCCGGGTAGCTGGTTTGCAGCAGCGCGTTTTCCAAGCGGTCGATATTGAATTCGGCTTGATGGTCAAGAACCATTCTAAATGACCCGTCATCCATTCTTTCAACGCCATCGCTTTCCGTGGCAAGATTTTCTATTTCCCTAAACCCCACGTTGATGCTGACTATGATATTGCGCATGCTGGCTACCTCTGGCGGTAAGACTATAGTCTTTGATTATGCTGATTTTTTTTCTAATCGTACAGGTCGATAGGTTTGCCCCCCAGACGAACTCAGTTCGACCGGTTGTTCAAACACCCTCCCGGTTGCACTGTTACCCACAAATTTCTCTTCAGACAATGGCTTATACGGCATATTCTGATGATGGCGAATCACGAAATACGCCCCTTTATCGTGGATCCCCCAGAGGAAATCCTGCACACAAAAATTGCGGTCAGCGATCCAAATTTCTTTCGGTTGAACCGTTTCCAAGACTTGATCCAATAATGCCCTCTCTTGCGTATAAGCATCCTCACACGGAAAAACATTGATCGCTAGCTCAACCTCAGGATCAAAAACCACTAACGATTTTCCCGGCAAAGCTCCCGCTTTCGTGCCGCGAAGAACCTGAAGACGGTGTTCCGTCTTTTCTATACAATTCCCATCTAATAATCTGACTTTGTAGCCCGGAACCCACGGCGGATTGGTTCCGTTCATCTCGCGGATAATGCTCTCGGCTTCACCAGCAATATAGCGCACAATTCCCGCCGAGGTTTGGGTTTCAACCCCTTTCAACTTATTATAAACCGCAACCACCGAATTACTAATGAAATCCGAATGCCGATAGGCTGCATGGACACTGTTCCGGATGCGACACACCACATGCAGCATCAAATAAACTAAGGAGGAAAACAGAATATGTCGGGTATATTGTACTTGGCAGTTGGTATTAAACCACTCATCTATTTTCTCCTTGGCTAACAGACGCTCTAATAAACCATGCACCATAACCGTGACAGGACTCTTCTCCGAAAACTTCTGCAAAATAACTCCAAGCATGGCCCACTCTCTCGCTTTATGTTAAAAACTATATTTTACAATATGTTAGAATCACATTAAAAGAGCTGGTATTCACGACGAAACTCTATGACGGGCACCGCTTACGCTATCGGGCGATTGGGTTTTGGAATCCGGTTGAAAAAGGGTATCATTGGTATATCACCAACTTAATGGCGGCTGCCTATTTGATTTATCCTTTATATCGACTCAGATGGCAAATTGAATTGATTTTCAAGGCCTGTAAAAACTCACTGAATGCGAATCAAATCACCTCAGGCGATGAGAACATCATCGAAAGTTTATTACTAGCTTCTATCGCGGCTCATTTGAGTTCTCATCCGCTATTTGCTATAGGCACCGCGCAGGTTGAGGAAGACCAACAGTTAGCGATGTCGTTTCAAAGAGTCGCCAAAGTAGCGGTTATACTAGCACAGGATTTTATTCTGTTTCTGTTAAATTCTTCACGAGAACATTTTGATAACCTACTGCACAAGATAAAGTTGTTTGCTAATGAAATGTTTGATCCAAATTACAAAAAAAGAGAGACATCATTAATGCGTTTCAATAGATTGTTGTTGGAAGGTGAGGTATAAAAAATCCCGAACACCTATGGACCACAAACATTTTTTCTTAACAAACTTGGTTCTTTTGGAATCTCTGGGCATTAATTGTATTTAAAAACATCAAGTTATTCGAAGCCAGTCATTTTTTATGCCCCAATAAATTCGGGCATAATCCGGTAAGTCTATGATTTTTTATTATGCATACAAAGAATATCCTGAAAGATCTAAATAAATGTGCTGAAAAAGATGGCCGATATCCGTGAGGCCGTAGCAGCGCCGTTTAATGACTTTGATCTCATTATTGAGTCCTTCAACAAATCCACTGGTCTGTCGATCCACAAAATAATTTACAATCTCATTCTTATAGTGATCCAATGTCTTTAAAAAAGAATCGAAACAACGAACCGAACTGGCTTTAACCCGATTCATCCAGCCGGTGATTCTCTGCCGGGCACGGCGACGCGGCAGATCGGCATCAAAGATACTCGTTAACTCGTTTTTCAATCGATAAGCGTGTTGCAGTTGGGGCGAATGCTCGAATAATTTTTCCAATATTTCCCGATCTTCTGGCGTTAAATTTTCGGGCCTCTTTCGCAAAATCCACATCGCTCCGTTGAGTTTTTTATAGTCCTCTTTCGAGAGCGTCTTTTTTAACCTTTTCCATTCTTTTTTACGTAATTCATCGAGACCATTCCCATACAGTTTCGCCACATGAAACCGATCCACCACGATCTGGATGCGCTTCCCGAACACTGCTTTCGCCGCATGGATGAATCCGTCGTACAGATCCGAACAAACCACGCGAACCTGTTTCCGTAACTGCTTGGGAATACTCATTAAAAATTGTTTGACCGTCTCTTTTTTTCGATCTTTCAAGACGCCGAGAATCACCGTTTCCTGACCGATGCGACTGGTCACTATCGTGACAAAATCTTGGTGGCCCTTTTTTAAAGCGATTTCATCCAACCCAATCACCTCGAGTTTTTTGATCGTCGCCCAATCGACTCCTTTCGCAATATAACGGTCGATGATGCCGCGCACTGCTTCATAACCCAGGTGTTCTTTAATGCTGACATCGGACACGGTGCTATTCACACAGGCCAGCAAAATATGTTTCTCAAAGGCTCGGGTTTGCCGGCTCCGATATTCATACCAAGCGGGTTGCTGAGTCGTTGTTGGGCGATCGGCGCACTCCATACATTGATACCGATCTGGCCGGAAATAGAGATTGACTGGTTGATTAAATATCGACAGATGTCTAAGAGTTATAAACTCACCGTGACTATGAAAACGATCAATAAAATGACCACATTTGTGGCAAGATGTCCCGCACTCTGTGCTGTGGACGGTCATTCGATAATGTCCTTCTCGGTCAACTTCTACCTGCTCTATTTGGATATTGGGGATGTCTAAATTCACCTCAAAAGTGGTTTTAACAACACCTGCTAAATTATCCGCCATAAAATTCTCGCTCAAAGGTGACAACTCATTGATAGTATTATACTTAAATGCTCCGGGAATTGCAAAAGAGCCGTAAATCAATCGATGGCGACAAACAGCGGAGAAGCGAGAAGGATCGTGCCGAATGGACTGTCCTCGCTCGATTCAACTTCGTTATGCGTCGAATATATCTTAAAAACAACTTCAATATTGGCAGTAGTTAGCTCTCCTAAGTTGTCAAGACAGAAGCGACCTAAACCCCTGTGAAGGTTGCCGTGTTGCCGTGATGAAGATGCGCCCGAGTCCTCTCGCAAACCATGCCACCTGTCGGAAGTCACGTGGAGAGATGGCACGATTTCAATCTCAGTACTGGCAGGTTCGACTACGCCTTCAGCTAAGGAGTGTGTGTTCCTGTGTCCTTCTCCAACTGACCCGTAAAACGGTAGTGGCCCCAAGGTTACTGCAGTGGGTTCGTCAGTCTTAAGTTCGCTTCTAACAAAGTCAAGAACGCTCAACAAAGCACCGCTTGTCCCAGGCACGAATATCCCGCTCCTGACCACACTCTCCCCGAGAATGTTGTTTGGACTGCCGACGAGCAGTATCAAAGTGGAATCCACTACCTTCCACAAGAAGTATGAGACAATCTCTTTGCGAGTTGCGTTGAAGCCAAACAATCCGTGTCGCCACTCTCCTTTATCAATGTAAAAGCTAGAGGTGTCGGAATTGAATGCCGAGAACGGTTTTACATAACAATTCTCCTTCATGAACTCAAATAGTGCGGCAACTTGAGACACAAGACTGGCATTGGGAACGACTGGAGATGTTTGGAGTTGCGCAGCGAGCATCTCTGTCTTCTGCTTGGAAATATAATAATAAAAACGGACGGAGCGATTTTCGCGGCTCTCAGCATCGACTTGTATTTTGCTCTTCTTGCGAGAAGTTCTTTTCGGCCGCTTTTTCCTTAATACCGGCGTCAGATGCTCGGGGATCATCTTGAGGTCGATAGCGCTTCGTCCGAACTCATGAGCATCTTCGTAGGGCCGCTCCGCGCCCAAGGCGTCATAAAACCCGACGGCGTACTTTATGGCAGCTTGGTCGCCGATCTCCTGCGTCATCCCGACAACATAAGGGACGTGTCTGGAAATCGCCTTTGCCTGCGGCTCTGATAGACAGGCGTTGAGGACGACACATTCCACATGGCGTGAGACGAGCTTGAACATCCTTGCTAGAGCGTCACCCGAGATCAGGTGCAACTTGCCGGACTCGTCCTCGAAGGCTAACCCGTCATCTCCGGCACCGTGCCCAGAAAAGTGGACGATATGGGGCTCATGGTCGAGCAAAGCCCTGCGGAGGTCATCGTCGGTGACGGCCCATTTCTGGACAAGACGGAACTGATCCCGCCTTTTCGCTCGCTCTAAGCCTGACTCGATCCTCTTGATTTCCTCATCCAGACGGAGAGGAGACGTGCCCTTCGGGTTCGCAGCCAGGAAGAGGATCGTTTTGGGCTGGTTGGTGGTCATGGCGTCATCCCATATTTCCTTCAACTCGTAGAGCAACTCAGCTCGCCGAACGGATTTAAGTTGAGCACCGCGCGCTCTGAAACTGTTCGGAAAAAGCCACCGCACGATCTCGCGCGTGTGCTCCAACGCGCTGTTAGCCCGTCCCCGCGCCGCTGTCGCTGGAATCTTCATCAAAGTCCCTGCAAACCACCACTGACCGTTAGTGCGGCGACGCCGCATAACCGATTTTTGGAGTTTTTGCCAGGATTTTATTTAGAATCTCCAGTAAAATCAATACGGGAGACGGGCTAACAGTTGATTAGACAGAATGAGCCGATAGAGCACTAGACAGAATCAATGTAATAACTTACGCTGATCATCTGCCTAGCCTTAATTCCCTAACGTTAAGGCTCAAATCTGATACGCAAAAGCTAGTCCATGTCCAGCACCCCGTCAACCCCTGCCGACGCGGTTCGCCGTTCTGGGACCGGTATCTGGAATTTCTGCATCAGCAAGGCATTAAGCCGCCGGCGGACCGGTGGTTCGTGATCCGGGCCGAGGCCTACATCAAGGCCAACCCCGAGCGGCGCCTCGTGGAGCACACCCCGGCCGACATTCACCGGCACCTCTCGGATCTTGGCAGAATAGACAGAATCAGTGACTGGCAATTCCGGCAGTCAGTCGATGCTATCCAGAAATTGTTCGAGCTGGTGGGCGTGCCGTGGTTGCACGAGATGGATTGGGACTTCTGGCGGGATTCGGCGCGAACCTTGCCGGTGAATCATCCCACCCTTGCCCGGGCTGCGAGCCAACCGGCGTTGCCGCCCCCGCCCAGCGGCGCGACGCCCGATCAGGGGACGGTCGCGGAGAACCCGGTGACGGCGATCGATCGGCTGGTGACGGTGATTCGGCAGCGCAATTATTCGATCCGCACCGAAGAGGCGTACCGGTCGTGGACGGAACGATTTCTGGCCTTCATCGGCCACCGGGACCCGCGCACGGCGGGAGCGGCGGACGTCGTGGCTTTCCTGGAAACGCTGGCGGTGCAGGGCAACGTGGCCGCGAGTACGCAGAATCAGGCGCTCAATGCGTTGGTGTTTTTTTACGGCCAGGCGCTGGAGCAACCGCTGGGCGATCTGGGCGGTTTCGCCAGAGCGAAGCGCCCGAGCCGGTTGCCGGTGGTATTGCCCGCAAGCCGCGCTGTCCGGACTGCCCGATCATGACCTGGGTAGTGCTTCAGACGTGGATACAGACTCAATAAGTTTCATTATAATCAATATCTTGTAAGAATTTTATCGATAACCACATCAAGAACACTACCCGGATCGACCAACCTTTGGCTGGCAAGGTGGGTGGTCTATTTCTCCACGGGTTGGCGTTGGCGTTGTTTTGGGTTTCGTTTAGGGCGCTCTGGCCGATTGGCATCCTCGGAGGCGGTCGCCGTTCCGCTTGAGGTGAGCGAGTCCAGGACTTTTTGCTCCGCCGCCAGCCAGAAGTCGAGCGCCGAGCCATACTGGCGCCCCGCCGTCTCCCAAAGCTGATAGGCCGTCTTGCGGATCTGCTCTAGATAGTTTGCCGGCGAGAACGTCTCGAACGTCTTGGCCAGGGCTTCTTCTTTGCCCAGGCTGGCGCCTGCGGAGCGCGCCGCCGACTCCGTTAACAGGCGCAAATGCTTTTCGGCGGCCAGCCAGTAATCCATCGAGCGGTCGCGTTGCTCGGCGCTGGCCAACCACATGCTGTGAGCCAGTTCGCGAATGCGATAGAGATACAGGGTGCGCAGGGCCGAAGGCCAAGCCGCCACGTTCTCCAAGACCGTGGTGGCGGTGGTACTCACCTGACGGGCCGAATCGGCCGTCATTTCGATGACCATCTGCTCCGCCATCACCCAGAAATCGAGGGCCGTCCGACTGAAGTCGCGTCCAGCCGTCTGCCAGATGTGATAAGCAAGATTGCGAATCTCGTGCTCCAGATCGTTTTCCATAGACTTGATTGTCCTATCTTTTTGCCGGTCGATTGTCCGATCAACACGACTCGCCGCTACAGCGACGAGGCGCATGATACCCGAGTTGTTACAACCATAATTTTAGCCGATGGCAACGCTTGTATCTTGAAGGTGAATTAATTATAGGTGATTAACGCGTTACCATGAGACAGAATAACTGGGTTCGCTATCTTTAAGTCGCTGGCAACCGAGCCGAACCACTGGTTTAAGAAGCTGTACAAAATCGCCTCTAAGAGGGCTGAGGACAAACAGTAGACTGACAATCGCGGGGCGTGGTCGCCAGGTTCCGGGTAAACTGGTCGCCGTTTTCCACGACCTTCCTTATCTCCCATGGATTCCGTGAAAGTTCACCAACTCTTTACCCACCTGCGAGCCGCCCGTCCCCGTCCGACCACCGAGCTACGCTATCGCAGCCCGTTCGAGTTGCTGATCGCGGTGATGCTGTCGGCGCAATCGACCGATAAAAAGGTCAACGAAGCCACCGAGCGGCTGTTCCCGGTCGCCAACACGCCGCAAGCCATGCTGGAGCTGGGCGAGGTCAGGTTGAAGGACTATATCAAGACCATCGGCCTGTATAACATCAAGGCCGCCAACATCCTCAATACCTGCGCCCTGCTGCTGGAACGGCACGGCGGCGAGGTGCCGCGTGACCGGACGGCGCTGGAAGCCTTGCCCGGGGTCGGCCGTAAGACCGCCAACGTGATTCTCAACACGGCCTTCGGCGAACCAACCATCGCCGTGGACACTCATATTTTCCGGGTCGCCAATCGGACCGGCCTGGCGCCGGGCAGGACCGTGCGGGATGTCGAGAAAGCGCTGCTGGCCGCGACGCCGCCGGAGTTCAGACAGAATGCCCACCACTGGTTGATCCTGCACGGCCGCTACATCTGCACTGCCCGTAAGCCACGCTGTCCCGATTGCCCGATCCGCGACTTCTGCGCGTATCCGTACAAGAGCGAGGTGAACTGATGTTCGGCAATGATCGCGACAGCCTGCGTCGCTATTACTGCACGGTTTGGGACAAGGCCAAAACCGGCCAAGCGCTGGAGCCGCTCGAACATATCATCGCTGGCGTCATCCGCGAGCATCCCGAATATCAGGCGGTGTTGACTGACACCGAGACTGCATTGATCCGCGAATACACGCCGGAGATGGGGCAGACCAACCCGTTCCTGCACATGGGCATGCACATCGCCATCCAGGAGCAACTGGGTGCCAACCGACCGACCGGCATTCTCCACGTATATCAACAACTCTGCCGGCGGGTGGGGGATAACCATGCCGCCGAGCATGGGATGATGGAATGTCTGGGCGAGACACTGTGGGAGGCGCAGCGCAATGGCGTGGAACCGGACGAGCGGGTCTATCTGGAGCGCTTGCGGCGGCTGGTGCGGTGATGAGTGATTTTCGGCCGCTGGCCCCGAGAGCGCCAGTGCCGGCTTTTCGCGCAAGCGTCAAGGAATCATTTAACTGGTTGCAAGTTGCCAGTGAGGCGTGATGTCAATCAAAGTGAAACCCATGGTCTCCATGCGCCATCAAGCGCGCTGGGGATGCGGGAGCGAACCGGATAAGGTAGGGTTGCAGAACCGGCTTTCGGTTGGGGGGCGAATGCGAACGTAGTTTAACAACGTGCGCCGTTCGCCCCAACAGGCGGATTATCTTACTGATCGTACCGCATCTTGACGTAGGAACCCGGCGCGTCCTCGACCGGTTTCAGCTTGCCGTCGCCCGGCGTGCGGGCCGGCACTTGCGGACCGGCGTTGGGTTGCAGCCAGGCCAGCCAGTCCAACCACCAGGAGCCTTCCTGCTTGACCGCATCCTTGAACCAGTCATCGGGATTGGGCGGGGTGTTGGGATTGAGCCAGAACCCGTACTTGTCGGACGAGGCCGGATTGATGACCCCGGCGATGTGGCCGGAACCACTCAGCACGAATTTCACCGGTCCGCCGACCAATTGCGTGCCGGCATAGGTGGATTTCCATGGGGCGATGTGATCCTCGTAGGCCGCCAGGAAACAGACCGGCGTCTTGATCTTGCGCAGGTCGATGGGCACGCCCGCCAGGGTGAGGCCGCCCGGTTCGCGCAGCAGGTTCTTCTGGTACATGTTGCGCACGTAGAAACTGTGCATGTCCCGGGGCATCCGGGTGGAATCGGAATTCCAGTACAGCAGGTCGAAGGGGTAGGGGTCCTTGCCCAGCAGGTAATTGTTGACCACGAAGAACCAGATCAAATCGTTGGCGCGCAACATGCTGAACACCCCGGCCATCTGGCTGCCGTCCAGATAGCCCCGCTCGCCCATCTGCTTCTCCAGCAGCGTGATCAGTTCCTCGTCGATGAACACCTCCAGTTCGCCCGGCTCGCTGAAATCGGTCATGCAGGCGAAGCAGATGGCGCTCTTCACCCGCTTATCCTTCTTGGCGGCCAGATAGGCCATGGTGGTGAGCAGGATGGTGCCGCCCAGGCAGTAGCCGGCGGCATTGATCTCCCGCTCGCCGGTGGCCTGCTCGATGGCGTCCATGGCCTCGACGACGGACAGCATATAGTCGTCGAAGGTTTTGTGCGCCAGTCGTTCGTCCGGGTTGATCCAGGAGGTCATGAACACGGTGAAACCCTGGTCCACCATCCACTTGACCATCGAGTTCTTGGGGCGCATGTCCATGATGTAAAACTTGTTGATCCAGGGCGAGACGAACAGGAACGGCCGCTGGTGGACGGTCGGCGTGCTGGGGTCGTACTGAATCAGTTGCATCAACTCATTCTGAAAGATGACCTTACCCGGCGTCACCGCGATGTTCTCACCCGGCTTGAACGCTTTGAGGTCGGTCATCTTGATCTGCAACTGGCCGTGACCGCGCTCCAGGTCTTCCAGCATGTTTTGCAGACCCTTGACCAGATTGTCGCCGCCGGAATCGAGCGTGGCCTGGAGCACGGTGGGATTGGTGTGGACGAAGTTGGTGGGCGCCATCGCGTCCACGAACTGGCGAGTGTAGAACTGCACCTTGCGGGCGGTCTTGTCATCCAGTCCCTCGACGTTGCGGACCAGTCCTTGCGCGCTGTCGGCGGCGAGCAGATAGGACTGCTTGATGAAATCGAACACCGCGTTTTCGGCCCACTGCTCGTCCTTGAAGCGCTTGTCGCCGGGCGGCGGGGTGATGACCGGTTGGGTTTCGTGCCCCAGCATCCGTTTGGAGGCGGACTGCCACAGGTCGAGGGTGTTCTTCCAGAAATTGACTTGGGCCTCGATCAGTTTTTCCGGATTCTTCATCAACTTATCGAAGAATTCCTGAAAGGATTTACCGATGACGGCGGGATCGAGGATGGGAAGCTGATCGTTGCGCTCCTGGCGCTTGAGGTATTCCTGCAATACCCGCTGGCTCTGCTCGATGATCTTGGAGAAGTTCTGGGCCAGCTTGTTGAGGTCGGTGGTCTTGGCGTCGGGAGTGGACGTCGGGGTGGTCTCGGTCATGGAGATGCCTCCTTGGAGGGTGGTAACCCCATAAATATAGTTGAAAGTGTTTGTCGCTGCCGGCGGCGCTAGCATGGTCGCTGGCGCTGCGGGGTTCGTCGCTAGCGGATGTATTTTGCGACGAAGTCCAGATAGCCACGCCGGCCGCCCTGCTTGTTCCAGCGGTGGGTCGATTTCAAAATCCGTTTGAGGCACTGGATGACTTCGTCAAGGGACAGCGGATTAACTTGAGGCATGTTGGCCGGTCCCGGCGCATAGCCCAGCCGCCAGTCGCACATGGACTGCATGCGTTGAAATATTTTTACTTCGATGGGATCGAGCGAGGTTCGCCTGGACGCCCTGCCGATTTTTTGCGCGACATAGTGGTCGATCAGTGCCTCCAAGGCCCGCATCGCCGCATAGTCGACCATCTCGGGATGCTCCTGATAGACGGAGACGATGCCAAACTCAATATTTTGCAACACGTCTTGGTATTGCTCTTCAAATTCCATGAGGTTGTTCCAGTAATGGAGTAATGTAATTATAAATTATACCAAACCTGATCGGTATGGCCGATTCGGAGTGGAGTGCAACGACGGGATACCTCGGGCAAACGCTTCCGGCGAATCGGGATGACGCAGCAGACCTTGGACTATGAATACGGTGTGTTCGGTGTCGTCGCTGATCTTGCCCGCCCCAGCGCCAGCCGATGCCGCCAGTGGCTCTTGTACAGTCGTTGCGCGCGTAGACGGGGCAACCCTTCGGCGGGCAGGCCCAACGAATCACCTACCGCTGCACCAACAACGGGCCTGGTAACCACAATGCAAGTTTATGAATTCCCATGATTAGTACTTATTTTACCCTTCATAACATCTAGTACTTGTAATATTAAAGATAATATACAATAATGTTCCAGGTGTGAATTTTTCGGTAAGCTCCCAGCGGGCGTGCCGGGGTATCCGAATAATATTGATTGAAAATCAAATGCTTGTGACTTGATAATTGTTTGAATCCGGGTATCATGATTGCATATTCAATATTTTTCGGTAAGTTAGTGCTTGGCGGAAAACCCATGGTGTAGGTTGGGCGCAAGCGAAGCGTCACCCACCATTGGGGAAATCGGCCCCAAAGATCATGATTTTGGGCTATGCAAGCGCAGCTCAACCTACGGTGTTTCGGGGCTTTTGGTCAGGCAATAGCTATATATGTCCTTAAATGATTACAAATTGTTCGAGATAAGTTAGACAACCGTGTTGATATGGGGATGTTGCTATGGCGTGGGTTACATTGTTGTTGTGGATTGTTTTCTCTGCTCCACTACTGCTGCTTTCGATGATTGCCATTGATGAAAAAATAATAAGCAATTATTCAATCATTACACAAATCATCTCTCCATTGCTGTCTGCTGTTTTATGCTTCAGTACGGCTAGTATTTTTCCAAAGCAGCACGACATGAGGAAAGTATGGACTTTGGTCGGTAGTGGCATATTGCTTTGGGGAATAGGCGCGATATTATTCTCTTTATATCCCTTGGTGTATGTTGGACAAGAAACACCTTATCCCTGGTATGGGGATATTGGATATCTGTTAATTTACCTACCCATTATAGCGGCTTTCATAATCCTTAAACAGTATTTAAACGTTAAAATATCCACATGGGGATTAATAGCAGCCATTACTATTTTTTGGGTGTCTCTGGGAATTGCTGTATGGCTTAATCTTAGTAAGCTTAGCGATTCAGATTCAATACTGACTTATCTCGTCACCTTGATGTATGTGCTGGGCGATCCAGTATTGCTTGGTGCATCGGCTATGGTTGCCTCTTTGTTGGGTACCAGTGGTGAGGGACGCTCCTGGTGGTTTGTACTGATTGGCTTTGTCCTGTTTTATTTTGCCAACGTAATGTACACTTACCTGACCCTTTTAGGGAGCTATGCCAGTGGTAATCAAATTGATATCGGCTGGATATTGGGCTTTGGCTTTATCGCTGTAGCCGCCATGATGACGCGGGCGCAGCAAAAAAATGATTCGATATTAAATCAAGGTTCTATTGGATAGAGTGTTTTCAACATTTATGGTGAAAAGAAATATTGTCTGGCGTATTGAGATTTTTCTGATTAAATATTGGTAAACTATTAATTAGGTGGGCAGGATTGATAGAGAAATATAAATTTAGTTTTTCCTTCGCTAGGGGGAAATAAATGGGGAAAAAAAACTATGCGGTCGCCATGATCGGCTTCACGGAAGCCGAGCGGAATGTATTGCGGAATATTTTCAAACTCTCCCAATATCGCGTTTATTCCTATGCTGCTGCTGTCCCCGGTGAAGCAACAGATATCCTGATGGTTGATGCCGATGATCCGCAGGCAATGGAAGAGTGGCGCCTCCAGAAAGTGGGCGCAACCTCAGCGAATCCCTCCACTAACAGCTACCGGCCAAATATACCTACTATTATGGTCACCAAGGAATCTCCTCCAGATTCCATACTCTACTATATACGACGCCCCTTCGTTGCCAGTCGAGTAATCAATGTTCTCGATAATGTAGTTCAAAAAGATTGGCAGGGTGGTAAGGAGCGAATTATAGGGGTGGACGAAGGCCAAAAAGCAATAGCTGGAACAGCTAAACCCCCTGCGCATACCATGGAAAAAAGCAGCAATTATACTGCTCTGGTGGTTGATGATAGCAGCCCAGTGAGAAAACAAATCGAGCTGGAACTCAAATTGTTTGGAATTCGGGTGGATGCAGCCGCAACTGGTGAGCAAGCCATTGAGTATATTAATAGTAATAACTACAATCTCATTTTTTTGGATGTTGTGTTGCCCGGTATTGATGGTTATCAGCTTTGCAAAGTGCTCAAAAAGGGAAAAGCCAAGAAAAAAACTCCTGTTATCATGTTGACCAGCAAATCATCTCCATTTGATCGGGTGAAAGGGGCTTTGGCAGGTTGTGATGCCTACCTGACCAAACCCGTAAAACAAGACACCTTTCAAAAGGTCGTAAAAAAATATTTACGTTGAGACAGCACAAGTTATAAGGATTCTACTTTAGAATCTTATTTCAAATAATTGCAATTAATAAGTTTAAAGATAATCGGTCACTAAATAAATAACCTTTAAGGTAACTAATACCATCAGGAGTACTACAATGCAAAATGATTCTGGTACTATGACGCTCAATGAGCTTATTTCTACTGATATGGTTTGAGGAGATATGAGATGTCGATCAATAAAGTAATGGTGGTTGACGATTCGCCGGCTGATCTAATAAATATCACGAATATTGTTTCGGAAGCGGGTTTCATTGTTATCAGCGCGAACAATGGTAAGGAGGCTGTTGAAAAAGCGAAAACTGAAAAGCCGGATATTGTTTTTTTGGATATCATCATGCCTGCCATGGATGGTTTCGCCACCTGCCGCGCCTTGGCCAATGATGGAGAGACAAAAAACATTCCTGTGATTTTCGTCACCAGTAAGAATCAGAAAGCGGATCGGCTGTGGGCGCAAATGCAGGGAGCGAAGGGGTATATTACAAAACCCTATTCAGCCGATGAAATCATCGATCAATTAAAAGCCTTCCGCTAGGTAATCTTTACGATTCGATTGAGTGAATAATTAAAGATATTTCAAGAAGTTACTTTGGCGAATGATGGTGATGAGTCACATACAGATGGCACAGGATGATTTACGGGAGCCTCGACGATTGCTGACGCCCAGTTTGGCGCTCGGTAGCTTCAATCCTAGGCGGGGGATGATCGCTGGTCTTAAGCCGGTACTCCGGCAGCGAGTACGTTATGGTTTTCGTATCGGCGAACTCGGTTTTCTCATCGGAGCGGATACGGTGAGCGAGGTCGTTGAGCAGGCAACCGTTTACCCTGTTCCGCAAACACCGCCGTGGCTAGCTGGGATTGTCAACCTGCGCGGGAATTTGGTGCCAGTATTTGATTTGCAGCGATGTCTTGAATTTAAAGTAGACCATCAGGAGAAACGTTATCTACTCGTATTGGATAAGGGTGACGATGCAATTGGACTGTTTATTGAAAATCTCCCACAATTGATGAATGCGAATCATAAGCTGGCTCATCCGCCGCCCTTGCCTGCAGTGTTGCGGGGTCATGTCGCCATGGTTTACGGCGAGGACAAGATCATCTGGGTGGAGTTTGATCATCGCGGTTTTTTTCAATCACTAGCGACACGAATGACAGCTATAACTTAACGTGAATATACCACCCAACCTGAAAATTGCCCCTAACTTTCTGTCGTAGGCGCATTTACAGAAGAAAGACACACGGTCTCTTTTTCCCTATTTTTTCCGGAGAATATCAATATGAAACGACTCCTAGCCTCACTGCTCTTGGGTTCGCTGTCCTTGCTGACCTTCACGGTTTACGCCGGTACGCTGGAAGAAATAAAAAAGAGCGGCACTTTGAGAGTTTGCCTGGAACCAGCTTACATACCTTTCGAAATGATCGATACGCAAGGTGCGATGATCGGCTTCGACCCTGATTTAGCAGCCTTGATGGCCAAAGAGCTAAAGGTAAAGCCAAAATTCATTAGTACTGCTTGGGACGACATCATTCCTGCTCTGATTGATAACAAATGCGATATCATCATGAGCGGTATGACAATCACTGAAGATCGACACCAAAAAATCGACTTTTCCAACGCCTATATTTCAATCGGGCAAACCGTGCTACTACGCAAGGGATTGGCTAGCAAGGTCAAATCTTACAAGGATCTGAATGATCCCAAATACAAGGTCGTCTCCAAGCTGGAGACGACGGGCGAAGCTGCGGTTAAGCAATATATTCCTAATGCATCCTACAGTTCTCTTAAAGATGAGCAGGAAGCCGTAATGGCAGTGGTCGATGGCAGAGCTGATGCTTTCATCTACGATTCGCCCTACAACGCGGTCGCGTTTGGGCGGTACGGGGCTGGCAAGCTGGTTTTTTTGGATGAGCCTTTTACCATGGAACATCTCGGCTGGGGAGTGCGCAAGGGTGATCCTGGGTGGGTTGAGTGGCTTAATAGCTTCTTGAAAAAAGTTACACAGGATGGTACTAAATATAAATTGTACCGAAAGTGGTTTAAGAACACCGATTGGCTCAAGGATGTAAAGCAATAAATTTGTATAGTGTATAGTGTTTTTGGACATGGATTATGAAGGGCCATCATTTACTAATTATATAGTACATGATGGAGCCGATATCCACTTCTAAAGCACTCCGAGAGAAATTTAAAGCCATCACGCACCGGCAACTGGTGACGTGGTCCAGCAGAAAGATCGCAATGATGAAATTTTCACAATTCGGATTGATTCACTTGTTTTTGGACGGAGACGGCCATGCGTAATCTAAGAATTGGCATACGTTTGTTTATGCTAATTGCCAGCCTGTTACTGATTCTACTAACTATTGGCCTTACCAGTTATGTCGGTCTTGTCCAAGCGGATAGCACCTTGGGTAAACTGGATCAGGCTTTGCAAAACAAAACTGTGTCGGAAAACCTGAGTCGCCTCGTCGATGTGGAACTGATCGGCTTAGCGAGTAATACAAACTTGGGCACGATATCTTGGGAACAGGCCTCTAAGGATTTAGCCAATTTTAAAATTAACCTTGAGAATGCCTGGCGGGACTATTTAAATTTGGTGCCTGCTGACGAGAAAGAGGAACTACAAGGCAAAAAGCAAGTTTTGGTTGATGTTATTACTGAGTTGGAAGGCCTGCTCAAGGCGCGTGATCGGGCCAAGCTGAGTTTGTTCGTTGCTAACGATTTGAATGGGTTGATGGAACCTATTCGTACCGAGGTCCTAAATCCCCGTAGAGAACAAGCCGAGCGAGAAGCGCAGGTGCTGCTCGAACACTCGCGGGCGGCCAGCCGCAACTTCCAGATCATCATGCTGGTGGTGGGGTTGGCAGGAATACTGATCGCAACCGGACTGGGGATCGTCATTTACAACTCCATCACGGAACCGGTGGAAAAAATAATGGCTACCGTGCAACACGTAACCGCTGGCGATTTCACCGCGCGTACCGCGCTGACTGGCGGTGACGAGCTGGCCGAACTGGGTCGTGGCTTTGATCGGTTGCTGGACGAACGGCTGGCGACTCTGGCCAAGGCAGAACAGGAGAACGACAGCCTGAACGTCTCGGTGATTTCCCTGTTGCAGGCGGTATCGCAACTCAGCCAGCGCGACCTGACGGTCAAGGTGCCGGTCAATGAAGATATTACGGGACCCATGGCCGACGCCCTGAATTTGCTAACCGCCGAGACCGCGAAGGTACTGGCGGAGGTTACGCAGGTTTCCGATGATGTGGCCACGGCCTCCAACAAGGTAAAGGCGCAGTCCGATACGGTGATCGCCGTGGCAAACGACGAGCGGCAGGAAGTGGAACGGGCCGCCGTCGAATTGACGGCGGCGGCGGAAGACATGAACCGAATCGCCGAGTTGGCCAAAGCCTGCAACCAGACGGCGGAAGGCGCCATCGAAACCACACGCAAGGCGCTGGAAACCGTGGTGAGCACCGTCGATGGCATCACCAGCACCCGCGACACGATCCGGGAGACGGAAAAGCGTATCAAACGGTTGGGCGAGCGCTCCCAGGAAATCACCAGCGTGGTGAGCCTGATCAACACCATCGCCGAGCGCACCCATATCCTGGCCCTGAACGCCAGCATGCACGCCGCCTCCGCCGGTGAGGCCGGTCGTGGGTTTGCGGTGGTGGCCGACGAAGTGCAACGCCTGGCGGAAAACGCCCGGGAAGCAACCTCGCAAATCACCACCCTGGTCAGCAGTATTCAGGTGGAAACCGCCGATACCGTGAATGCGATGAATCTGGCGATCAGTCAGGTGGTGGAAGGCAGCCGCATGGCGGAACAGGCCGGCGAGCAGATGAAAAAGACCCAGCAGACCACGGCGGATTTGGTGGCGTCGGTGCAGCAAATCGCGGTCCGATCCCAGGACCAGGCACGCGTCAGCAACGCGCTGCTGGAGCGCGCGAAGCAGATTCAAAACAGTACCGTGCTGACCGGCCAGCGCCTGTTGGAACAAAATGAATACACTGGCAATCTGGTGGAGTACGCCAAGACCTTGGTGGATTCGGTGCGGGTGTTCAAGTTGCCGGCCCCGGAAAACGCCTGACGGCCTAGTTTTCCAACTATCCTCGACGGTCAGCACGATTGCCGAGAGCAGGTCCTGAAAGCGATGACCCTACCGCACGAGACATTCACCGCGTTGGAAGCGGAAGTTGCCGCCATCATCGACGTGTTGCTGGAGGCGTTTTCCGATCCCGATGCCATTGAAGATACCGCCATCGTCACTGATGGTCTCGCAAGTTATTGCACGCATGTTGAACGGATTGGCGCGCTGGCGGAAGCGGGGGGGCTAGAGGGTTTGCGTCAGGTTTGCGAGCGTTTGCAGGAGCAATTGGAGGCGATTACCTGCCAGGTGGGTGCGCTGGAGGCCGGGCAACGCGAACTGCTGGAGGAGTGGCCGGGCCTAACCATCGGCTATCTGGAAGCTCCAGCGGAGCCCGGAGCAAGCGAAGCTCTGATAGGATACCTGCAAAATCCAGCTTGGCCCACGCCGCTGTCCGAGACCGAGGCCGCCGGGCTGTTTGCCCGGCTGACTGTCCCGTGGAGCGCGGATTCGAAAGCAGAAACGGCCATTGCCCTCCAGGAAATGACGGAGGCGACGGAACCGGTGGTTGCCTGGATGGAGACCTCCGAGACAGCGGCAGCGGCGCCGGTCACGCAGCCCGAGCTTGCGGAAGAGGTCGTGATGGTGCCAGCGCTGCTGCCGGAAGAGGAAGGGCCGCCGCTGGCGATGGCAGACGACGATATGCACGTTCCGCCGGCTTCCCTTGACGAAACGCTCCCGCCTTCAGATCTGGCCGCCCCGATATCGTCCGGGGAACTGGTCACGGCGTTGATGACGCCTGCCGATACCGCCATCGCCGCCGAAACCGCCTGCGCGAGACCGCTTGATTCCGCTCCGGATAAGGCAATGCTGGCGCCAGCGGAAACCGATGTAACGGAACCAATGACGGGTTGCTTAGACCTGCCAGCGCCACGGGAAAAAGAAACGGTCTCGGTGGAAGCGATAGCGGTGGCTCCGCTGGAACCAGAGGCCGAAACCATCTTGCCGGAAGCCGCTTTGGTGCAAGCCGAGGCGGAATCGCTCGAACCGGAGGCCGCTTTGGTGCAAACCGAGGCGGAACCACCAGAGCTTGCGACGGTATCGGTGGAAGCCGAGGCGGAACCACCAGAGCTTGCGATGGTATCGGTGGAAGCCGAGGCGGAACCGCTCGAACCGGAAACTGCGTTGGTGGCAGCCGAGACGGAACCGCTCGAACCGGAAACCGCGCCGGTGGAGATGGAGCCGGAGTCCTTGAGCGAGCTTGAGGAAACGTCGGGGCAATCCGAGCTTGACCAGGAGTTGGTGGAACTGCTTCTGGCCGAGGTCGGCTTGATTGAGGAGGCGGGTGCGGATATCAAGACCATCGCCACCGCCCCGGACGGCGAGGTCGAGGCTCGGTACGAAGCGTTGCTGGGCCATGCCGAGGAAATCGCGCGCTTGGCCGATGCCGCGGAAGCGATGGGGTTTATCGGTCTGCGACAAGTCTGCGTCCACTTGCATGGCAATGAGCTGGCCCTGGCCTCCCGGCGGCAGCCTTTAACCGATGTTGAATACGAACTGATTGCTGGCTGGCCGGCGCGGGCCGGGCGTTATCTTCAGACGGTGGCTGACCGGGATGCCTGCCAGGCTTTGGTGGATCATCTGCAAAATGCCGGCTGGCCTAATCCTCTGCCAACGGATGAGGCGGATGCGCTGATCGATCTGTTGGTCGCGCCCACGCTGGAGTTGCCGGAGGTCGAAGGCGAGGCGCGCCCACGCGAGGCGCTACTGGAGGATGTCTCCCTGGCGTTGCCGGAGGACGTGAATCCCGAATTGCTGGACAGCTTGCTGCAAGAACTGCCCGCGCAGACGGCTGAGCTTTCCGCCGCCATCCAGCGTCTGGCCGGAGGCGAGGGCGTCTTGCGGGATGTGGACGTGGCTCAACGCATCGCGCATACCGTCAAGGGCGCGGGGAATACCGTGGGGGTGCGGGGAATCGCCAATCTGACCCACCACATGGAAGACATTCTGTTGGCGTTCTCCAAACACAAGGCCCTGCCGAATCGGCCACTCGCCGAAGTGTTGCTGGCCGCCGCCGACTGCCTGGAAACCATGAGCGAGGCTCTGCTGGGTCAGAGCGCGCCGCCGTCCCAGGCGCGGGAGGTGTTGCAGACGATTCTGGATTGGGCCAACCGGATCGACCGGGAGGGCGTGCCCAAGGACGACGAAGTATCACCGCTGGTAAAGCCAACCACGGCTGTCGTGGAAGCCGTCGAGGTTGCCGAAACCGCCGAGACCGCTGAAACCTCAGAGGCGGCCGCGCCGTCTGGTTCCAGAGTCGAGCCGGTTGCCCCCGTACCGATGGTGCGGGTACCAGCGCCCCTGGTGGACGAACTGCTGCGCTTGGTGGGCGAATCCATCATTCTCACCAGCCAGATTCAGGAGCGGGCGCGCAAGGCGCTGCGGCAGGCTCGGGCGGTACAGGCGCAGCATCAGGTTTTCCAGCATCTGACAGCCGATCTGGAACAACTGGTGGAAATCCGGGGAATCGCCCCCATGCAGTATCGGGCCACCGGCAAGGGCGCTTTCGACCTGCTGGAGTTGGAGCAGTACAACGAGTTGAACACGGTGACTCATCGTCTGCTGGAGGCCGCCGCCGACAGCCGCGCTCTGGATCAGGATATCCGCGAGGATCTGACCGCCCTGGAGCACCTGCTTATCACCCAAGGGCGCCTGCACCGTGCCAGCCAGGAAGCGGTGCTGCGTACCCGCATGGTTCCGGTCAAGACTATTGTGCCAAGGCTGCAACGCAGCGTGCGCCAGACCTGCCGGCTGACCGACAAGGAGGTCGAGTTCTCGGTCAGCGGCGACGAGACACTGATGGACAGCAATTTGCTGACGGATATCACCGATCCGCTGATGCACATTTTGCGCAACGCGGTGGATCACGGCATCGAACCGCCCGCGCGGCGACAGGCACTGGGCAAGAATCCGGTGGGCCGGATCGACCTATCTTTCGTCCGCGAGGGCGACACCATCGTGGTGCGTTGTCAAGATGACGGTGCCGGCCTGGATTTCGTCGCCATTCGCCAGACTGCCCGGCAAAGAGGGTTGATTCCGGCCGATGCCACGCCGGGAGAGGCGGAGCTGAGCCAACTGATCCTCACCTCGGGGTTTTCCACCCGGAGCGAAACCACCCAGACTTCCGGGCGGGGCATCGGCCTGGACGCGGTCTACAGCCGTTTGCAGGAATTGAGAAGCTCGTTCCAGATTCGCTCCGAGGCCAATCGGGGTTGCCAAGTGGAATTGCGCCTGCCCGTCACCTTGATCGCCATTCATGCCTTGCTGGTGCGTGTGCATGAACAACAGTTCGCCATTTCCAGCCGTGGCGTGGAACAGATTCTTTACGCCGGACTGGGAGAAATCCGCCAGTTGGGCGCGAAAGCGATCTATCAGCTTGGCGATGATTTTTATGAACTTTCCTCATTGGAAGCGCTGCTCGATCTCCCCCATGATCGCCGCGACCGCGAACGCCATGCCCCTTCACTGTTATTGGTGCGGGAGAGCGCGGGAGCGACCCGCGCCGTACTGGTGCAGGAGGTGCTGGACAGCCGCGATCTGGTGGTCAAACCGCTGGGCCGCTACTTCCCCAAGCTCGGCAGCATAATAGGCGCCACGATTTTGGGCGACGGTAGCGTGGTGCCGGTGCTGGATTTGCCGGAACTGCTGCGCGCGCCGTCGTCCGGTGCCGCCGTGCCACCCAGCGCGGAAACCTCGCGCCCGTTAGCGGCTGTCCCCCAGCCAAAACGGCGCACGGCGCTGGTGGTGGACGATTCCCTGAGCGCCCGTCGCGCGCTGGCGATGGCGGTCGAGGAGGCTGGTCTTGAGGTGCGCACCGCCCGTGATGGTTTGGAAGCCGTGGCCATCATCGAGGCTCATCGACCGGATCTGCTGCTGGTGGATTTGGAGATGCCGCGCATGAACGGCCTGGAACTGACTTCCCATGTCCGGGCACGGGAAGCCACCCGCGCCCTGCCGGTAATCATGGTCACCTCCCGCTCCACCGCCAAGCACCGTCGGGAAGCCCAAGCCGTGGGCGTGAACTTCTACATGACCAAGCCTTTTACCGAAGAGGTATTACTCCGGAATATCCAAGCCGCCCTGAATGCCGGGGTAACGGCGGACGGATAATGGTGAGATCCCAAATTCCTGGCGCCGACACGATGGCGAGTGTCTTCGAACAGGCGCCGGTTCAGGAAACCTTGCTGGTGGCGATAAACTTTGACCACCACCGCCTGCTGTTACCCCAGCGGGAGATTCGTTCCCTGGAATCGGTGCTGGATGTGCAACGGCAAGGGGCGGTCCCGCCAGCCGTGGGAGCTATCGCGCTGGCCGGGGAGACCTGGCCGGTCTATTGCCTGAGTGGGGAGGAGTTGGCGGTGACGGCGGATATGTCCGCCAATCGCCGTGTTTGTCTGCTGCTGGACGATGGTGGTCACCGGTTGGCTATTGTCTGCGACCAGATCGAAATGTTGGCGGTCCCGCTTCAACGGCGTTATCCGCTTCCGGTCTGCCTGGCCAAACCGGAAGCGCTGGTCGAGAGGCTGGTCGTTCGCGACGCAACCGTTGCTTGCCTGACCACCACCGCGCGCTTGGCGGCTTATTGCCGGCGCGATATTGGTCGGGGAGCGGAAAATGGCTGAAGCGTCGGCTTGGTTGCTGATCCTGGACGCGGAACTACGGGCCGCCGTGGGCGCGCGTGAAATGATTCACTTGATCCAGTCGCCCACGTTGTTCTCGATTCCGGACACGCCCGATTACTGCCGGCAAGTCCTGCTCTGGCAGGAGGAAATCGTGCCCGTCATGGACTTGGCGGCATGGTTGCGTGGAAGCCGCGCCGTGCTGGCACCCGCCTTGGTAGGCATTTTCGCTTATCAAACGGCCGACGGCATTGCGTATGGCGCGCTGCCACTGGCGGCCGTGCCGGCGCGCCGCCGGGTGAGCGACGAGCAGGCGTGCGTTCTGCCCACGCAACCGCCGGGTTGGGCGCGCATCGCCCTTTCTTGTTTTAACGATGGGGACAAAAAAGTTCCGATCCTGGATCTGCGACACCTCTTCTCCGGTGCCCTGTTGCATGATAATCACCCGCTGGCCGAAACTCGGCAGGAGAAAATCCGCCAATGATGAGAGACGATCTGATAGAAAACGATTGGAATGAGGAAGAAAGGCGCGCCTACGAGCGTTATAGCGTTGAATTTTATCTTTGTGTTTACAATCGCGATACCGGCGCTCTCATGGGTGATGTCGTGGACATCAGTTTGGGCGGGATGCAATTATTGAGCGAAACGCCTATTGCCAGCGGTGAACTGTTCCGATTCCGTATGGACGCTTCCTTGGAAAGCGGCAAGAAGGAAGTCTTTGAATTCGAGGGGCGGAGCGTATGGCAAACCGAGGACTTGAATCCCGGTTTTTATAATGCCGGTTTTGAGTTTCTAGCGTTGTCTCCGGCCGCCATGCAGAGCATTCAAGCCGTAATTGAGGAAATCGTTGCCAGTATGTAACTGCCGGCGATAGACCGGATACCCACCACCCGATACAGCCGGCGGGCGGTGCTTGGCCTATTCAGAAGGCCAGCGGCTTGTCTCTCCAAGGCAGAGACGCACTGGCCCTTATCGCCCGTCACGCCGCCAACCCCTCCGGACAGTTTACCCCCGTGCCGCCCAGACCGCAGTAACCGCCGGGGTTCTTGGCCAGATACTGTTGGTGATGGTCCTCAGCGTAGTAAAACGGCGGTGCGTCGACGATTTCCGTGGTGATCAGCTCGTGCCCAGCGGCGGTCAGCGCCTGCTGATACGCCGCGCGGCCGGCCAGGGCGGCGGTGCGCTGGGCTTCGTCGTGGACGTAGATCGCCGAGCGGTACTGGGTACCGATATCGTTACCTTGGCGCATGCCCTGGGT
Organism: uncultured Gammaproteobacteria bacterium; assembly: GCA_963715845.1. Classification (GTDB taxonomy): domain Bacteria; phylum Pseudomonadota; class Gammaproteobacteria; order Competibacterales; family Competibacteraceae; genus Competibacter_A. The sequence continues at coordinate 67,652 of CAVQSJ010000020.1, forward strand.
GGGATCGTGCGATTCCCAGAAGACCTTGAGCAACTGCTCGTAAGCGATGACAGCGGGATCGAACACTACCAGCACCACCTCGGTATGGCCGGTCGATCCGCTACAGACCTCCTCGTAGGTCGGATTGGGCGTGAAGCCGCCGGCGTAGCCGACCGCGGTGGTGTAAACCCCGCGTTGGGTCCAGAATTTCCGTTCCGCGCCCCAGAAGCAGCCCAGCCCAAACAGCGCTCGTTCCATGCCGGCGGGGAAGGGCGGTTGCAAGGGGTGATCGTTGACATAATGCCGCGTCGGCACCGGCATTGGCGTGGAGCGGCCGGGTAGGGCGTTCTCCGGGCGGGGGATCAGAAGCTTGCGTTGCAGCCAGGGCATGGTTTTCTCTCCCGATCAGTTGGCGACCAGCGATTATGACCACTGCCGGGCTCTTTCATTCCCACCGAAACAGCCAGGCGCTGATGGCCATGGCTGCGGCGCTCATCGCCGTCAGCGCCAGCAGATGGCCGGATAAATCCATCAAACCGGCGCCGTCGAGCATGATCGCCCGCGCGGCGTCGATGATGTGAGTCAGCGGCAGAATCTGTGCGAACGCTCGCAGCCAGGGATGTACGCCTTCCAGGGAGAACCAGACGCCCGAGAGGAACATCATCGGCCAGCTCAACAGGTTCAGCAGGCCGCCGGCCAGTTCTTCGCTGGTGGTGCGGGCGGCGACCACCAGCCCGAGGCTGATCAAACTGATGGCGCCGACCGTCAATACCAACAACAGGTTGAAGTAGGAGCCGAACATCGCAAAGCCGATGAGCAGATCGGTGCCCGCGTACACCAACACGGTCGTCGCCAGAATCAGCCACAGCCGCGAAGCGATCTGCGCGGCCAGGAATTCCAGCGGCGTCAGCGGCGTGGCCTTCAACCGTTTCAACATCCCGCTTTTCCGGTAGCGCACGATGACGTAGCCGACGCCGAACAGGCAACCGAACATCATGTTCATCGCCAGTACCCCTGGCAGCACCCAGTCCACATAGCGAACCGCGCGACCGCTCACGGTCTGTTTGCCGTAGATCGATGCCGCATCGGCGCCGTGCAGCATCCGTTCCAGCGCATAGCCCTTGGGCGATTCGCCATTGATCCAGTAACGCCGGTTGATGGGGTCGAACAACATGTCGAGTTGATGTCGTTCGACCTTGGTCAGGGCAGCGGCCGGATCGGTCATCGGAATAAACTGGATATAACGGGTCTGCAAGAACGCGTTATCGACGCCGCTGGCGGTATTGCCCAATACGCCTACCTTGTACAAATCCAGCGCCGGCCCGGAAAAGGCGAAAGCGAATCCGGCGATGATGAAAATTGGAAAGACCAGACTCCAGGCCAGCGCGGAACGGTCGCGCAGGAATTCCCAGTTGCGGCAGACGAACACCGCCCAGAAACGGCTGAACTTCACGTCCGCAACTCCCGACCGGTCAGTTCCAGGAACAGGTCCTCCAGGGTACGCGGACGGATTTGCAGCCGCGCCAGCGAAACGTTTCGGGCCAGCAGTTCCTGGATGGCGGCATTGACATCGCGGGTGAGGATTTCCACGGTGTCCCGGCCGTGCATCACGGCTAGTGACGGTGGGAGCGGGGGGTCGGGAAAATCCGCCCGGGGCAATTGCAGCACCACGTCATCGAAATGCGCCGCCAGCAGCTCGCGGGGTGTGCCTTGGGCGATGATCCGGCCATGGTCCATGATGGCGATCTCGTCGCACAGGTGATAGGCCTCTTCCATGTAATGAGTGGTCAATAGCAGGGTCTTGCCGCGCGCCTTGATGCGGTGGACCAAATCCCAGAAGTTGCGGCGGGCCTGTGGATCGAGACCGGTGGTCGGCTCGTCCAGAAAGAT
>CAVQSJ010000021.1:0-38341 GCA_963715845.1 uncultured Gammaproteobacteria bacterium
GAGCGGTGGAGAGAAAGAACTCAACGATTAGCCATACCAGAATCACCCTTGTGCACCTCCGTTTCAAGGAGGTACCTCCTCGGGGGTAGACCACGTCCACCGCTCCCATTCCACTTCGACTCCTTTCTCGAAAACCCCGCCAAACCACGCCAGAAGGCCAAGGAGCCGTTTTTTGGCTTCAACCAATCTTTCCCCCTTCCTTTCACCAACGACACCTCAGAGCGCCTGCCAGCGCGTCTGGTAGAGGGGTTGGACTGGAGGCGCCGGATCGGGAGCAGTGGGCTGCATGGTGACCCATAGTTCGCCCCGAGCCGGGTGCGCCATGCCGGCCGGCATCGGCAGGATTCGCGCGCTGCCGTCGTCGGGCAAGACACCCAGCATCACCGGCGGTCCGTCGCTGGCCTTGAGCCACAGCAGACAACGCTGGTCGGGCGGCACCGCCATCGCGCGCAGGTTGTTGACGTGGAGCCGGCCGTCGTCGGCCAGTGCGACGGTCCACAGCACCTCGTGTTGCTGGCCGCGGATCGCGGCGAAAGGCATGTCCGCCGGTTGTGGCGGCGTCGCCAGTTGCGGTGCCATGGCCAGGATCGCAGCCAGTACTCCGGCCAAGCCCATTCCGCGCCAGAAGGTCAGGCTGTCCCACCATGTCCGGCGAGGCGGGACCGGAAACAGTCGTCGTTCGAGATTGCACCAGACTTCCGGCGGTGGTATCTCGGGCGGGCTGGCGACCGCCAGCCGGTTGAGGCGACGTTCCCAATCGGCCACGGCCCGTCGCAAGCTGGGATGAGCGTGCAGCAATTGCTCGAAGCGGTGACGAGCGGCGCCGTGCAAGGTGCCGAGCACGTATTCGGCGGCTAAATGATCGCATAGAGGGGGTCGGTGAATGTTCATGGTTCCCCCAAACAGGTTTTCAGACGTTGTAGGCTACGCCGAACCCAGGCCTTGACCGTGCCAAGGGGCCGATCCAGCCGCTGGGCGATCAAGTCGTGGGTCAAGCCCTCGTAGTAGGCCAGGAACACGGCGCGGCGCGGTTCCAAGTCCAATGTTTCTAGACAACGGGCGAGCGCCGCGTCGCCATGTTCGGTGTGCAGTCGCTCCTCGGGGCCGGGTCCGTCGTCGGCCACCGACGCCCAGCCGATGTCGTCCAGTTCGGCGCGCCGGCGCTGGTCGCACCGCCGCAGCCGGTCGATGGCGAGGTGGCGAACGATGCTGCCCATCCAGGTGAGCGGCTGGCCGAGGCTGGACCGGTAGTCGCCGGCCCGTTGCCAGACGCGCACGAAGCCTTCTTGCAGCAGGTCGGCCGCCAGTTCGCGGTCGCGCGTCTGCTTCAGTAACAGGCCGTACAGGGTCGGTGATGCCTGTTGGTAGAGTGCTTCGAAGGCACGCCGGTCGTGCAGGGCACAGCGGGCCAGCAAATCGGCCAATGAATCGCGGGATGCCATGACGGTTGCTCGGTTGAGTACATCGGGCCAACCCGTGGCGTAGATGAGTGGCAACGTGCAAGCTCCACTCATGGCGGGCACTCCACGGGTTCGAGGGTTTGACCCATTATAGGCTGTCCGAGAACGCCATCGGTCAACAGTACGGCTAGAGCGGCCGCCAGATCGAAAGCCGGATCCCGTTCAATGGCAGCTTCAGCGGCCCCGGCCAGCGGAACTTCCGCCGCGAACGCGGCGAGCAGGGCGAACTCGCCCGGAGTCATCAGCCGTTGGCGAACCGTTCCGTCCCGCCGCCAGACCAGCACGGTTTCCGCCTGTCCGAGATCCACTGCTTCCAGCGGGCCGCCAGCGGGCTGGTGCACATCCCAGATGGCGTGAATCGGCCAGGGCGACTCCAGCAACCGGGCTGACGGGTGCAACACCAAACGCAAGCCAGGCAGATCGGCGACAGGTACGGCGGCGAGTCGAGCCGGCGTCAACGGCTCCCGTCCGGCGGCGAACAATGCTTCGTTGCGGGCCCACTCCAGCCGGGCCACGTCCACCAGCCAGGGCAATTCCGCCAGCGGTTGGAATTCGGCCAGAAAAGCCGGTAAATCCCTGCCGTATCCGTACAGCGCCGGTCGTCGCGGGGGGCGCTTGGCGACGAACGCCAACGCGGTGGCGGTGAAGCATTCCGCGCCGATCAACTGCTGGATCACTGGAAACGCCGCTTCCAGCACCCCGAGCAGGGCGTGGCGGACGTTGTTGCGATACACCGCCAGCCGGCGTTCCCGCTGTTCCGGCGGAACGGCCAGCAGCGACAGCAACTCCTGGTCGGAGCCGCCCGCCAGGAGTGTCCGCCGCATCCGATCTTGCAGTTCAGCCAGCCGCAAGGTTGATCTCCCGCAGACAGACCCCGGCTCGTTCGGCCTCGGTCAGCAATACCGGAAGTGCTGGAATTCGCGTGTCCCATTCCACCAGTACCGGCTGGGGACCGGTCCGCGCCAGCACGGTGGCTAGCAGCGCCCACACCGGTTCGGCAACCTCCGAGCCATGATCGTCGATCAGTAACTCGCCGGTTGGGACCGCTACGCGCGCGTGGCCGGCGATGTGGATTTCACCCACCGCCGCCAGCGGCAGCCGGTCCAGCGGCGCCAGCGGATCGCCGCCTTGATTCACGGCGCTGACGTACAGGTTGTTGACGTCCAGCAGCAGACCGCAGCCGGTGCGATGTACCAATTCAGCCAGAAAACCGGCCTCGTCCCAGTCGGCCTCGCGAAAATGCAGATAGGTGGACGGGTTTTCGACCAGCAGTCGCCGGCCCAACATCTCCTGGGCGAAATCGACATTTGCCGCCACCACGTCGAGCGCCTCCCGGGTATAGGGCAGCGGCAGCAAATCGGCCAAAAAAACCCCATCTGGCGCCGTGGACCAGGCCAGATGCTCGGAGACCAGTTCCGGCTCGAGCCGGTCGTACAGCGCCCGCAACCGCGCCAAATGCGCCAAGTCCAAGCCCTCCGCCGAACCCAGCGACAAACCCACTCCATGGCAACTCAGCGGGTAGTCGCCGCGCAACCGCTCCAGCGCGGCCACGCGAGGGCCACCGGGAGCGAGATAGTTCTCGCTGTGGATTTCCAGCCACGCCACCGGCTGGGGCGCGGCCAGAAACTCCGACAGGTGAGGATGGCGCAGGCCGATCCCCGCGCGGGCGGGGATCGCGGCGCGGCCGCAGGCTCCGGTCACGCTGCTCAGCTCGACTTGGCCGGCGTGCCCTGACCCTTGAACGGCTTCAACTGACCGCCCAATTTCTCGCAGGTGCCCTTGGCGGCGTACTTCCAGTCCTGACCGTCGTAGTTGGCGGTTGCGTTACCGGCGCAGGAGTGGGTGCCGGCGGTGCTGGCGCAATCGTTTTCGCCGGCCTTGGCAATACCGTAACACTTGTCCTTGCCCTCCTCGGCGGCGAGGACGGGGCTGGCGGCGAGACCCAGGGCACCCGCGACGGCGGCGGCAAGCACGAACTGGTTGAAAGCAGTCTTGGTCATGTGGGTATTCCTCGGATGAGTGCGGTTGGGAAAGATATCATCGGTCTGGATCGGGATTGCTCGATCCGACATCGTTGCTTACGCGGTGAGTTTGCATTTGGATGCAGTGAACCCGAAAGATTTTCACTTTCGCCGGTTTTCGACCGCACGCTCCGTCCCACCAAGCCGGTTTTTTGGGGACGTTTGGCCGTTGTGCGAAGCCGGTTTTTGGGTCTTCGGGGGTTTCGAAAAAAAACGACGACGACGCTCGTTTAAAAACGTTTAAGAATGTTTAAAGAATGTTTAAAGAATGTTTAGGGTGAAAATTCATTTTTAAAATCAATTTATTACAATGGATCATGTCCCCGTTTATGGGATGTAATGTCCCCGTTTATGGGATGTAATGTCCCCGTTTATGGGATGTAATGTCCCCGTTTATGGGATGTAATGTCCCCGTTTATGGGATGAACTCCCTTAATGTCCCCGTTTATGGGATTTTTTCCGGCCTATCGGCGAGAATCCACGAGAAATTATTTATAATCAATTTGTTGTGTATTGATTGATGAAACTGCTCCGGCGAGCCAATGCCTGGGTACTCGCACGGTTTAGCGGCGGTTTCAAGACCTCCGGTTTGACGGGCGAGCGGTGAACCCGCGTCGAAATGTCCCCGTTTATGGGATAAAAATGTCCCCATCGTTTTTCTCTTGACATGGGGACATTTTTGCTAAACTACAGGACATGGCACGCAGCAGGGAAAAACACAGCACCGTGGACGCGGCCCGAAAAATGGTCGTGGCGGACTTGGCCGACCAGAATCTCAAGAAGCACATCGCCGCTATCCACATCAACAACAGGCTGACGCTCACCCAGCGCAAAGCCTCGAACGTGCTGTTGTACAACGCCTACGAGAGCCTGCTGACGGCGCGGGTGCATCGCATCCGGGTCAAGGATCTCGCCGAGGCAATCGGGTTCAACACCCACAACCTGGACCCTCTCAAGGAAGCCCTGAAGACCCTGGCGCGGACGGTGCTGGAGTGGAACATCCTCGACGAGGACGGCCACCAGGAGGAATGGGGCGCCACCACCCTGCTGGCGCAGGCGGTCATCAAGGGTGGCTACTGCGTTTACGCCTACAGCCCCGAACTCTGCGAAAAACTCTATCGGCCCGAGATTTACGCGCTGCTCAACCTCAGCATCCAGCGCAAATTCAGCAGCAGCTATGCCTTGGCCCTCTACGAGAACTGCCTCCGCTACCGGCGGATCGGCACCACCGGCTGGATCGGCCTGGACATCCTCAAGCGCCTGCTGGGCATCAGCGAGACGGATGGCTATTATCAGGATTTCCGCAAGTTCAACGACAAGGTCATCAAGCCGGCGGTGCGACAGGTGAACGACACTTCGGACCTGCTACTGGAAATCGATTATCAGCGCGACCAGCGCAAGGTCGCGGCGGTGCGATTCCGGGTCAGCGACAATCCGCAGATGCTGCTGTTCGCCCAGCACCAGGCCGCGATCTCCCTGGCCGAGGAAGCGCCGCCGACCGACGATTCTCCCGAGGAACGACTGGAGCGGCTGGAACGATCTGCGCGAGAAGCTGGCCGCTTGCGGCTTGAGCGCCCGCCAAATTCGCATGGCGCTGGCCACGCACGAGCCGGGCTATCTGGAAGATAATATCGCCGTGGTCGAACGCGATCTGGCCGCTGGCAAGGTCCACAATCTGCCGGCCTATCTGCTGGCCGCGCTGCGCCAGGACTACCGACCGGCGGCGGTGCCGGGCCCAACACCGTCGCCCACGCCCGCCACGGAGCCGGACCTCGCCGGAAATGGGGAGTCGCCCGCGGAGCGGGAACAGCGCTTGCGCACGCCAATTCCTGGCCGCGCGCCTGCAAGCGGCGCTGGATCGCCTGTCCCAGGCCGAACGAAACGCGCTGGAAGGCGACTATGTGACCCGGCTGGAGCAGGGCGATGGCTTCGAGGCGCGGCTGATTCTGGGGCTGTACCGCAAGAGTGGCCTGCAGAGCAAAATCGTGGAGAGCCATTTCCGGGCGTTTGCGCGCGAGCGGTTGATCGGGGCGTCGGACGAGGCGGAATTCGCCGCCTATGCTTCTCAACAGGGTCGGCAAGGACGCGAACCGGTCATGGAGGTGTCTTGAGGTGCCGAATCGGGAGGGGTAACGGATGAGTCGGAGGGGTAGGGATGGATTGGGCTGTCCTGCCAGGGCACGGCCGTCGCAGTCCGCGCAGACCGGGGGCGGTGTCGTCCGGCGCATTCGAGTGCTGGGAATGCTGCTGGCTTTGCTCGGTTGCGGTTGGCTGCCGGTGCTGGTGGCCACCGCCGATCCGCCTTCCGGCCCGACCAGCTCTGGGAGCGGATCAGGTCAGTTCGGGCTGGGAGTCTGGGTTGGCGGCGGGCTCCTGCTGCTGGGGCTGATCGGAGTCCCCATCGTCGTGCTGTTTGGCCAGCGCCGCCAGCTTGTCGTGGAGCGGGACGAACTTCAGGAACGTATTGTCGCCTTGAATGACCGCCAGTGGGCACTGGAAACGGAGGTCGAGCACCGGCGGCGGATTGGCGACCGCCAGCGGGAACTGGAGGCGGAGATCGAACGCCAGAAACGGAATCTGGAAACCCTGCGCGACAGCGAGCAGCGTTTTCGAACCCTGACCCAGCAGCTTCCGGTCGGCATTTTTATGACCGATCTGGAGGGCGAGTGCCGTTATGTCAACGATCGCTGGTGCCAGATGGCCGGCCTGACGGCCGAGCAGGCGGCCGGGCTGGCGTGGATGCAGGCCGTGCATCCCGATGAGCGCGACCAGGTATTGAAGGCCTGGCGGCAGGCTGTCGAGGAAGGCAGCGAGTTTGTGGTCGATCACCGGTTTCGCAGCCCCTCCGGCCGGACTACCTGGCTGGATACCCGCGCCGTGCCGCTGCGCGATCGCGCCGGCCGCATCGCCTACTACCTGGGCGCCAACACCGACATCGCGGACCTCAAGAAGACCGAGGAAACCCTGCGCGCCAGTGAGGCCCGATTTCGGAGCTATTTCGAACTGCCACTGGTCGGCATCGGCTTGGCCGGGCCCGACAAGCGCTGGTGGGAAGTGAATGACCGCCTGTGCGAGATGCTCGGTTATCGACGGGCGCAATTGCTCCGGCTGAGTTGGACCGAATTGACCTATCCCGATGATCTGGCCGCCGACATAGCGCAGTTCGACCGCGTGATGAACCGGCGGATCGAGGGCTATTCGCTGGAAAAGCGGTTTCTGCGCCAGGATGGCAGCTTGCTTTATGCGAGCATTTCGACCCGCTGCGTGCGGCGACCGAACGGCGTGGTGGATTATTTCGTGACCGTGGTGCAGGACATCACCGAACGCAAGCAGGCGGAGGAACACATCCTGCATCTTTCTCGCCACGATGCGCTGACTGGTCTACCCAACCGGATGGTGCTGGACGACCGCTTGCAGCAGGCGGTGTTGCGAGCCGTTCGCGACCGTTCCCAAGTGGGTGTATTGCTGGTGGACCTCGATCATTTCAAGCGAATCAACGATACCTTGGGTCACTCGATCGGCGATCAGTTGTTGCGGGAAGTGGCGACACGGTTGCAGGAATGCGTTCGCGAATGCGACACCATATCCCGGCAAGGAGGCGACGAATTCGCCATTTTGTTACCCGATCTGGTTGCCAACGATGAGGCTACCCGGATCGCACAGCGGGTTCTGGGGACGGTGGCCGAGCCTTACCGGCTGGACGAGCACGAACTGCACATCAGTTGCAGCGTCGGCATCAGTCTGTATCCCCGCGATGGCCGCAATGCCGAAACCTTGCTGAAAAATGCCGACAGCGCCCTGTACCGGGCCAAGGACATGGGACGGAACAGCTATCAATATTACTTGTCCGGCGCCACGATGGTCGCCCGCGAGCGGCTCAGTCTGGAAAACAGCCTGCGACACGCCGTGGAGCGGCAGCAGTTGGAATTGTACTATCAGCCCAAATGGGATTTTCACGCCAACGCCATCACCGGCGCCGAAGCGCTGATCCGCTGGAACCATCCGGAACTCGGATTGTTGCCGCCGGCCCGCTTCATTCCCATCGCCGAGGACAGCGGGCTGGTCCTGTCGCTGGGCGAATGGGTGTTGCGCGCCGCCATGCGCGAAATCGGCCAACTGCATCAGAACGGTTGGCCCGGGCTGCGAATAGCGGTCAATTTATCGGGCCGGCAATTTCGGCAAGGCGATTTGGCAGCACAGGTGCGCGGCTTGCTGGCGGAAACCGGTTTCGATCCAACCTGCCTGGAGCTGGAATTGACCGAAAGCATCCTGATGCACCATACCGACGACAATATGGCGACGCTGCGAGCGTTCAAGACGATGGGCGTGCGGCTGGCCATCGACGATTTCGGGACCGGCTACTCGTCGCTGAGTTACCTGCAGCGGTTTCCCGTGGACGTGCTCAAGATCGATCGTTCCTTCGTCACGGATTTGCCGGCCAGCGACAGCAACGCCGCCATCGTGGATGCGATCGTCACCCTGGCGCACGGGCTGGGGCTGGCGGTGGTGGCGGAGGGGGTGGAAACCGTCGAGCATGTGGCGTTTCTGCACGCGCACGGTTGCGACGAAGGCCAGGGGTATTACTTCGGCCGACCCTTGCCGCTGATCGAATTTCAGAACCTGCTGGCGCAGGATCAGATTAGAGTGGCAGCAGCAGCGGCACCAGCAGCGAAGCAAGCGCCGCGACCAGCGGCGGCGGCCCCACCCGCACGAAGTCGCTGAACCGGTAGCCTCCGGGCGCCAGCACCGGGGTGCTGACCGGCGAGGAGACCGGGGTGGCGAAAGCGGCCGAGGCCGCGACCGCCACCTTCATGACGAAGTGGTAAAGGGAAACCCCAGGCGATGTGGCGGCTACCCTGTCTGACGTAACAATTAAGTTGGCCGCTGAATCAGGTCCACAATTCGGCGAGCGAGAAGGTGACCGCCTCGAACGGTTCGACGTGGATCGGATCGTCGTCCTTGAACGTGCCGAGCAGGAGCCAGGCGCCCTCCCGCAAGGCGAATGCTTCCAGCGTGTGCGCTTCGGGATCCACCAGCCAGGCGTAGGCTACGCCGTAACGGGCATAGAGCGGCAGCTTGATGGCCCGGTCTTTCTTCGCGGTGCTGGGGGAGAGGATCTCGCAGACCCAGTCGGGCACGACCTCGAAGCGGTGATCCCTCGGAACCTGGGGCATGCGCTCGCGCCGCCAACCCGCCAGGTCGGGCACGACCACTTCCGTGTCGCGGCTGAAATGCACTTCCGGTTCGATCAAAATCCACCAACCGCCAGGACCGCCGCGCCCTTTGTCAAACGGGCCGCCTACCTCGATGCTCAAGCCGCGTTCGGCGACGCCATGCGGCCCGCTGGGGCGAGGCTGGGTATAAAGCTGACCGTTGATGACCTCACCGACCAAATTCTCGGGCAGGGCGAGCAAAGCGTCATAGGGTGTCCATTGGGTTACGGGATGTGCGGGGTTCATGGAATTTCCTGGCCGCGGTTGGCGACGACGATGGGGAGTTATATTTTTAAGCTTATGATAGAAATAGTATTTTTGCTAGAATAACTCTGTTGGCAAAGCTCGGTGGCTGAGACGATTGGATTTAGTTTATGCCGATCAAATCTCGAACTCGAACACCGGGTGGGTGATACGGGTGATCTCTGTACAGGACAAAAATTTCAACCAATTGAATTCAAGCATAAATTTTCAAAAAAACCGGATGGCTGGGGACTCCAACCCAAGGGTTTGAAGAGCAATTCGAGGGCCCGATGAAAAGCGTGCTGACGATGAGGTTCTTGATGGTGGGATAAGCAGCTTTTTAAGTAATCTAATCCATGCCGAAAAATACTTCGTGCGGGACGCTCATGTTTCTTTATTTTGATCGGTTCAACCGCATTACGCCGTTGACCGACGAGGTGCGCCCAACTAAAAGCGAGGGCGGCAAATGCTAACAATTTTTCCAGTCGTTGGGGATCGGTCATAGGAGTGGCCTCCAGATCAAATCCTCGGGTTTTCAGGCATTCAAACAGCGTTTCGATTTGCCAGCGCTCTTTATAATCCTCTAAAGCGGTTTCGGGTTGAGCTGGAGTGGCGATAATCACCAAGGTCCCATCGGACCTTTTACCGCCAATAACATACAGAGAGTGTCCCCAGAGGCGACGCGGGCCGGATAAGGGTTCTTTTGGAATCTCTGGGCATTAATTGTATTTAAAAACATCAAGTTATTCGAAGCCAGTCATTTTTTATGCCCCAATAAATTCGGGCATAATCCGGTAAGTCTATGATTTTTTATTATGCATACAAAGAATATCCTGAAAGATCTAAATAAATGTGCTGAAAAAGATGGCCGATATCCGTGAGGCCGTAGCAGCGCCGTTTAATGACTTTGATCTCATTATTGAGTCCTTCAACAAATCCACTGGTCTGTCGATCCACAAAATAATTTACAATCTCATTCTTATAGTGATCCAATGTCTTTAAAAAAGAATCGAAACAACGAACCGAACTGGCTTTAACCCGATTCATCCAGCCGGTGATTCTCTGCCGGGCACGGCGACGCGGCAGATCGGCATCAAAGATACTCGTTAACTCGTTTTTCAATCGATAAGCGTGTTGCAGTTGGGGCGAATGCTCGAATAATTTTTCCAATATTTCCCGATCTTCTGGCGTTAAATTTTCGGGCCTCTTTCGCAAAATCCACATCGCTCCGTTGAGTTTTTTATAGTCCTCTTTCGAGAGCGTCTTTTTTAACCTTTTCCATTCTTTTTTACGTAATTCATCGAGACCATTCCCATACAGTTTCGCCACATGAAACCGATCCACCACGATCTGGATGCGCTTCCCGAACACTGCTTTCGCCGCATGGATGAATCCGTCGTACAGATCCGAACAAACCACGCGAACCTGTTTCCGTAACTGCTTGGGAATACTCATTAAAAATTGTTTGACCGTCTCTTTTTTTCGATCTTTCAAGACGCCGAGAATCACCGTTTCCTGACCGATGCGACTGGTCACTATCGTGACAAAATCTTGGTGGCCCTTTTTTAAAGCGATTTCATCCAACCCAATCACCTCGAGTTTTTTGATCGTCGCCCAATCGACTCCTTTCGCAATATAACGGTCGATGATGCCGCGCACTGCTTCATAACCCAGGTGTTCTTTAATGCTGACATCGGACACGGTGCTATTCACACAGGCCAGCAAAATATGTTTCTCAAAGGCTCGGGTTTGCCGGCTCCGATATTCATACCAAGCGGGTTGCTGAGTCGTTGTTGGGCGATCGGCGCACTCCATACATTGATACCGATCTGGCCGGAAATAGAGATTGACTGGTTGATTAAATATCGACAGATGTCTAAGAGTTATAAACTCACCGTGACTATGAAAACGATCAATAAAATGACCACATTTGTGGCAAGATGTCCCGCACTCTGTGCTGTGGACGGTCATTCGATAATGTCCTTCTCGGTCAACTTCTACCTGCTCTATTTGGATATTGGGGATGTCTAAATTCACCTCAAAAGTGGTTTTAACAACACCTGCTAAATTATCCGCCATAAAATTCTCGCTCAAAGGTGACAACTCATTGATAGTATTATACTTAAATGCTCCGGGAATTGCAAAAGAGCCCGGATAAGATACAGTACCGCCCTCTTGGCAGATGCCGGAACCAATGACGGACGGGGACGAGAGCCCCTCTGGAATTGCCGACTTTGGTATTGCTTTTAATTCTTATTCTGAAAAGAATATTTTTATCTATCAAATAGTTAAACCAAGATTTTCCAATAAACTCGCGATCCGCCAAGAGACAATCAATCCGAGAAATTCCCAATATCTTGATGCATCGATCACACAAATCAATTCTTTCTTGGGTGTTTGAATTCCCTTTCTTTGCGAGACAAACCCAGATGATTGGAAAGGATATTTTAGTGTGAGCGATCCCGATTACCAGGTAATTGACATCGAAAACTCCCAATTTCCAACTCGTTCGGTCCAGGGTAATTTTCCATCGCTCCAAGCCGGTAAGATGCGCGATAAATTGGCCGAGCACATCAAAGTCTAAATTAAAATAACGAAATAACCTTTGCAGTCTTTTATAAGAAGAATCCGGTTTGGATTTTCCAGGAAACGTGCAAGATATTTTAGTAAGATTGACGGTTCCTAGTTGAATGATACCGAGGATCATGAACACAATATATTGAATACGAGCTCGGTTCCATCCAAAAAAACTATGGAACATTTCGATTAAATATCGGGTATTATCAGGTAAGGAATTCATGTTAATAGACTCGCCTGTATAAATTATAACGATCTAAATCAGTAAGTTATCATATCATGCCCACCAAAATCATGCTACCCATCAATATCGACCTAAAATATATATATGATTTTTATCACAAAAATTTTTGTCCCGTACAGAGACGGGTGATACTGGATGACGACGGAGGTGCGATGACCGATTACGACTCCCCGTGGAAGACCGTGCTGGAGCGGTTCTTCCCGGCGTTTCTGGAGTTCTATTTTCCGGTGGTCCACGCCGGAATCGACTGGACGCCGGGCCACACCTTCCTGGACAGGGAATTGCAGAAGGTGGTGCGGGATGCGACCCTGGGGCGACGCTGGGCGGACGCGCTGGCGCGGGTGACAGGGCGGGATGGGGTCGAGGACTGGGTGCTGGTGCATGTCGAGGTGCAGGGCGAAAACCAGGCGGACTTCGGCCAACGGATGTTCGTGTATACCTATCGGCTCTACGATCGCTATGCCCGGCCGGTGGTCAGTCTGGCGGTGTTGGGCGAGCCGTACCCGGAGGAATGTGGCGAGTTCGGCTACGAGCGCTGGGGCTGCCGAATGGGCTCGCGCTTCCCGGTGGTCAGCCTGGCGGCCTACCGGGCGCGCTGGGCGGAACTGGACGCCTCGCCCAATCCGTTCGCGATGGTGACGCAAGCGCACCTCAAGGCGCGCGAGACCGCCGGCTCGGACCAGGCGCGGTATCAGGCCAAGCTGGCGCTGGCCCGCAGTCTGTACCGGCGCGGCTATCAGCGACAGGCGATTCTGGACTTGTTCCGCTTCATCGACTGGGTGCTGGCGTTGCCGGAAGACTTGGAACGCCGGTTGTGGGCGGACGTGCAACAGTTCGAGGAGGAAAAGCGCATGCGTTATGTGAGCAGTTTCGAACGAATCGCTCGGAAGAGAGGGCTGGAGCAGGGCATGGAGCAGGGCATGGAGCAGGGCATGGAGAAGGGCATGGAGAAGGGCATGGAGAAGGGCATGGAGAAGGGCATTGGCAAGGGGCAGGCCGAGTTAGTGGAATTACTGCTCCGACAACGCTTTGGTGCCCTGCCGGACTGGGCGCAAGCGCGTTTGCGGCGGGCCGAGCGGGCGCAATTGGAAGCCTGGGCGTTACGGGTGCTGGAGGCGGCCAGCCTGGAGGAGGTATTCGCGGCGGACGGCCGGCACTGAGCGCCGCGGCTGAGAGACTGTATAAAAACCGCTTTCCCGCAAGTTGTAGGTCGGGTTAGGCGCGTGCGCCGTAACCCGACGGATCTTCTCCCGTAGCTGATTAAGTGATTGAAATTATTAGTATCTTTACATGCCAACACATGAGCCGAGTACTTGAAATTATTGGAGCGAGGGGGGAAGATCCGCCCGACACCTTGTTATGATCGCGAACCGTCGGGTTACGCTGCGCTAACCCGACCTAGTGTGCCCGACATGGGCATGTACTTGTTACCTGGAGGTAACCGCGAAGAGTGACGAGAAGCGTAGCGAAACCCAAGGTGGAAGCCGCGAGGCCAAGCTGAAAGAAGGGCGTAGCCAAGACACGACCGCAGGAACACGAACAGGCAGTGAGGCCGGATACGGGCGATGAGCGTGCTAGGGAACGCGAAATCCAACCGTCACCGAAAGACGTATCCGGTAGAGCCTGGCGGCACGGGTCGAAAGTACAGGTTCTTACTCGGGGAGACCTGGCGCGTGAGAGCGAGCCAGGAGTCAGCAGAGGCCATAGTAGCGTTGATGCCCGGTGAAAGTTGGGCGGAGCGAAGGGCCGAAGAGTCACGAGAGGACCACAGTCTGCATCCGTTCCCAGCGGCACGGAGACGGGCGACACGGGTTCGGAGCGGCAACTGCGGCAGCTCCCGGACCGGCGGGCCAAGCCGAGCAGGTGGATTCCTGCGGAGGGGCGGCACGTGCCCATCGAGTCGCGGCGGACAGCGAGCACAGACGTCAGAAGAGGTTCAATGAGCAACACGGTAGACATCAGTCTGGATTCGGTGTTGAGCACCGAGAACATGGAACGGGCCTGGGCAGCGGTGAAAGCCAATGCCGGGGCCGGTGGGGTCGACGGCAAAGGGATGGTCGAGACCGAGGCCCACCTCAAGTGCCACTGGCCGGTGATCCGGGAGAAGCTCCTTCGGGGCGACTACCGACCGGCGGCGGTGCGCGCGGTGGACATTGCCAAGCCCGGCGGCGGGACGCGCCGGTTGGGCATTCCCACGGTGCAGGACCGGCTGATCCAGCAGGCCCTGCATCAGGTGCTGAGCGCGGCCTTCGATGGCGACATGAGCGAGCATAGCTGGGGCTTTCGTCCCGAGCGCTCCGCGCATGATGCGGTCACGGCCGCACGCGGGTATGTGGCGGAGGGCAAAGAATGGGTGGCGGACATCGACCTGGCGAGCTTCTTCGACCAAGTCAACCACGACCGCCTGATGCACCTGCTGGGTCAGCGGATCAGCGACAAGCGGATCATGAAGCTGATCGGGCGCTACCTGCGGGCACCGATGGACGAGGGCGACGGACGGCACATCCGGCGTAGCCGCGGCACGCCGCAAGGCGGACCGCTGTCGCCGTTGTTGGCCAACCTCTACCTCGACGTGCTGGACCGGGAGCTGGAGCAGCGAGGCTTGTCGTTCGTGCGCTATGCCGACGATATTGCCGTGTTCGTGGCCAGCGAACGGGCCGCCGAGCGGGTGCTGGAGCGCCTGACGCGGTGGCTGCACACGCACCTCGACTTGGAAGTCAACGCCGCCAAGAGCGGCGCGCGCCGCACCGAGGAGACCGCGCTGCTGGGCTTTCGCATCCACCCTGGTGGACAGGTGAGTCCGGCGCCGAAGGCCATCGAGAGGTTCAAGGATCGGGTGCGCGCGCTCTGGGATGCCCGGCAAAGCCTCACCAGCAAACAATTGCGCGAACAGTGGCAACGCTACGTCACCGGATGGTGGAACTACTTCGGCTATGCCAACTGGTGCCGCGAGGTCCACGCCCTCTCGGGATGGATCAGGCGGCACATGCGCAAATGCTTCTGGCTGCGCTGGCACGATCGCCACGGACGGTTCAACGCGCTGCGGCGCCTCGGCGTGCGTGGACGTGCACTTGGGGTGGCCGGCTGTCGGCGCGGTGCCTGGTTCATGGCGCGTCATATCGTCGTCAACCAAGCGCTGAGAACCGCCACACTGAATCGGCATGGATTCACTCTACCGTGGGTGCTCGCGGGCTAAGCCCGCTGGGCTCAACCGCCGGATGCGGAAAACCGCATGTCCGGTGGTGTGGGAGGGCTGACGGGCGCAATCCCGTCAGCCCGACCCGATCTGAGTCGGCTCCGCAATTCAGATAGGATTGCTCTATCCGGGCCGCGTTGCAGGGCCGTCGGCCAGCATCACATCATTAGTCCCGTATCCTCGTACAGATCGTCCAGTGCCAGGGCAAGGCGGGCATCGCCACAGGCGATCTCGACGATATCGTCGCGGTCGAGCATCTGCTCGGCCCAGCGATCTCCCGCCAGGCGCGTCAGCAGCCGGGCGCTCACGTGATCGGCGTCCACCAGCAGGTAGTAGCGCAGGCTGGGAATGTCCTGGTAATGGAGCCACTTCTCGCGCTGGTCGGTGGTGGCGGTCGAGGGCGACAGCACCTCGGCGATGAAACAGGGTGCGGTTTTGTAGATCGGGTGATTGTCGCTATCGTCGCAGACCAGCATCACGTCCGGGTAGTAATAGCTTCGGTGACCGGCGATGCGCAGCTTCATGTCGGCCATGAAGGCGCGGCATGAATGGCCTCGGGTAGCGAGTCGTAGGTGGAAAGCAATATTGAGCGCGATCCGGTTGTGGCGCTCGCTGGCGCCGGCCATGGCGAAGATTTCGCCGGCGACATATTCATGTTTTTCCTTGGCGCGGCTTTCCCAGTCGAGATAGTCGGCTTCGCTCATGCGCAATTTTTCGGCGGCGGCGCCCATTAGCGTTCTCCTCAACTATTGCTATCACCCTCAATCCCTCTCCCAGAAGGGAGAGGGGAGTTGCATGTCCCCGGCAACGGCAACGGTCCATTGGCAACCAGGGTACTGTTCCCGCCACCTCAACCGTACAGCGGCGCTAGGCCCAATTGCGCGTGGATGCCGTTGATGGTTTGGGGATCCAAGCCCAGACCTCGCCCGAGCTGTTGCATGTAACTGCTTTCAGCGGGCGTATCCAGGTTGATGGCCATGAGCGATACCGCGTAAACCTGCTGGGCCATATCCTGAGTAATGTCGGCGAAAAAATCGAAATTCAAGGGCTTGGTCAGTTCTTCCTGGATAAACGCAGCTTCCTGCGGGCCAAGATCGGACAGTTTGGAGACGATCTTCTGCTGTTCCTCGGCATCGATCTGGCCGTCGGCCTTGGCGGCGTTGATCATTGCTTTTACAAAGGCCAAAGCCTGCTTCTGAGCCGGGCCGGTATCCACCGCCGCAGGGGACGCCTGTCCGGGCGCCAACATTCCGGCCAAGCCGGAGAGTGGCGATTGGCCTGCTGCCGCGCCGCCTTGGCTAAACATTTGCAGCGCGACCATGACCAGACCACCGAGCAGGCCGGAACCGGAGCCACTGGCGCCGCCACCTTGGACTCCCGCTCCCCCCGTCAGACCGCCGAGGATGTCGGCCAAGCCGCCACCGGCCCCGCGGCTTTGCGCGCCGCCTCCCGTCAGACCGCCGAGGATGTCGGCCAGGCCGCCACCGGCCCCGCGGCTTTGCGCGCCGCCTCCCGTCAGACCGCCGAGGATGTCGGCCAAGCCGCCACCGGCCCCGCGGCTTTGTGCGCCGCCTCCCGTCAGGCCACCGATCAATTGACCGAGAATTTGCCCGCCTTGCCCCGAGGACGTGGCGTTATTGCCCAACAGGCTGCCCAGCAATTGTAATGCATCCATCTTCACACCTCCGATTTAATGGCCTGCCGTGGGGTCGCGATTAGGCGACCCGCAACGGGTTTTTCTAGATCTCAGCCCAATGGAATACGGATTTTCTGGCCGGGATAAATCAAATCAGGATCTTTGATCACCTCGCGATTGGCTTCGAAAATCTTGGGATAGGCAGAGGCGTTGCCGAGGAATTTCTTGGCAATCGCCGACAGGGTGTCTCCCTTCTGGATCACGTAATATTCAACTGTGCCCGTTTGCGGCGGAGCTTGCATCTGATCGGCGGAAACCCCGGCGACGCCTTGCACGTTACCCGCGATCAGGACGGCTTTTTCCATCGCTTCCGCGCTGGCGGCCTCCCCGGAGAGGCTGACCTGCCCATCCTTGAATTCGACGTTCAGGTTCTTGACGCCGGGGTTGGCGGCCTCGATTTCCTGCTTGATCTTGGCGGCGGGATCGTCGCCCGCGCCGAACAGTTTCTTCCCCTGGTTGATGACGAAATCGAACAGTCCCATGGCGACCTCCTTTGGTCGTAACGTTGGTGAAAAAACAAGTTGTAAAACGCCAATGTCCGCTTGAGCGCGGCATTCAGGCATTGGGCAAGGGTGGTGGTAGATTGGCGAACAGTGCATTTAATTCCGCCACCTCTCCAGCCGCCGTCCATTTCGCCATACCCTGAGCCCACACCAGCGTGGCGCGGGTTAACTGGCCGCCTTGGACCTGCTGTTGCAACTCATCCAGGCCGAACGGTCCGGTTTGCTGGTTGTTCACGGCCACGAAATAGCGGTTGGCGCCGGGGATTGGCGGTGGCGTGGCGGGTGCCGCCGTTGGTGGTTGGGGAGCTGGTGCCGTCGGCTGAGCGGGTCGCGCCAGGGTCTCGCTGAGCCGTTGGGCCATCGCCAGCCCCAGCCCCATGTTCATCGCCTCGGAGCCTCCACCGGGATTGGCCGCGGCGTCGCGCATGGCTTCCGCTGCCTGAAACTGGGTGTACTGGTCCAGATTGCCGACGATGCCCATGCTGCTGCGCTTGTCCAGCGCGGCCTCGACTTCCTGGGGCAGCGAGATGTTTTCGACCAGCAGGTTGGTCAACTCCAGCCCGACCGCTTCGAATTCCGGGGCGATGCGCTGCAACAGGAACTGGCCGAGTTGATCGTAGTTGCCGGCCAGATCCAGCGCAGGAATTTTTGACTGGCCCAGGATGTTGGCGAAGCGCGATACCACCATGTTGCGCAACTGGTTGGTGATTTCGTCGGTAGTGAAGCGACCATCGGTGCCGACGATCTCGCGCAGGAAGGTCGGCGCGTCCTTGACCCGGATGGCGTAACTGCCGAAGGCCCGCAGCCGGATCGGCCCGAATTCGGGATCGCGCAGCATCACCGGGTTCTGGGTACCCCATTTGAGATCGGTGAAGCGGCGGGTGCTGAAGAAGTACACCTCGGCCTTGAACGGGCTTTCGAAACCGTGCTGCCACGCCTGCAAGGTCGAGAGGATGGGCAGGTTGTTGGTTTTCAGCTCGTACATGCCGGGCTGGAAGGTGTCGGCGAGCTGGCCTTCGTTGACGAACACTGCCACCTGGCCCTCGCGCACCGTCAGCTTGGCGCCGAATTTGATCTCGTTGCCGTGCCGCTCGAAGCGGTAGACGAGCGTGTCGTTGGAGTCGTCCGTCCATTGGATGACATCGATGAATTCACCGAGCAGTTTGTCCCACAGTCCCATGTCAGCGGCCTCCAGTGGGTTGACGGGTGCGGGCCTGGGCGGAGGCCAGCGCCTGGCGCAATTCGGTTTCGCAGGCTTCCAGTTGCACGGCGGCTTCCTGCCGGTGGCGGCGGCCTTCGTCGGCGATGCGCAGGCTGTCCTCGATGGTGGCGATCAAGGTCTGGTTGGCCTTCTTCACCGTTTCGATGTCGAACACGCCGCGTTCGATCTGCGCCCGGGTCTGGGCATTAGCCTGCCGGAGATTTTCCGCGTTCGCCTCCAGGAGTTGGTTGGTGAGATCGGTGGCGGCCTTGACGGTTTCGGCGGCCTGGCCGGAGCGGTAAATCGTGATCGCCTGGGCCAGTTGTTGCCGCCACAGCGGCACGGTGTTGACCAGGGTCGAATTGATCTTGGTGATCAGACCCTTGTCGTTCTCCTGCACCAGCCGGATGCTGGGCAGGCTCTGCATGGTGACCTGTCGGGTCAGTTTCAGATCGTAGACCCGCCGCTCCAGATCGTCGCGGCTGGCGCGCAGATCGCGCAAGGTTTGCGCTTTGACCATGTCTTCACTGGTCGTAACTTCCCGCTCCAGCACCGGCAGTTCCTCGGCGTCCACCGCGCGCAGCTTTTCCTCGCCGGCCTGGATGTAGAGTTCCAGGGTGTGGAAATAGTCGAGGTTGGCGGTGTACAGCCGGTCCAGCGCAGCGATGTCGGTCAGCAACTGGGTCTTGTGCCGTTCCAGGGCGTCGCTGATATCGTCGATCTGGTTCCGCACCGTCTCGTATTGCTGGACGATCCTGGCCAGCGGCTTGGCCTTACCGAGCAGTTTGGCGAAGAAACCGGGCTTCTTGTTCGGGTCCAATTCGTCGAGATCGAAACCGCGCAGCACCGCGACCATCTCGTTCAGCGCCGAACCGGCGGGACCGGTGTCCTTGTTGCGCACTCCTTCCAGCATCTGGTCGGAGATGGTGGTCAACTGCTCCTGAGCTTTGCTGCCGAAGAAGATGATGGAGTTGCTGTCGCGCAGATCCAGTTCCTTGACCAGCGTGGTGACTTGCTGCTGGTCCTGCGCTGGCGCCGGGGCGCGGGCGGCCAAATCCTGCTGGACTTGCGGCAGGGCCTGGGCAAAAACTTCGGGCAGCGCCGGCAGGGTGGGCGGGGCGGCGGTTGGGGCAGAAGATAAAGTAGTGGTCATGGAATTCGATTCCTGAAAGTTAACGGAAGGGGGCGAATGATCCGTAGATTGGGTTGAGGCACTTGCGCCGAAACCCAACAATGCCGTGGTTTCGTTGGGTTTCGCTACGCTCAACCCAACCTACCCATCAGATCACCCCTTCCCGTTTCAGTTGAGTGGTCAGTACCTCGATCTGCACATCGAGATCGGTGACGTCGGTTTCCAGCAGCTTCTGTTGCTGTTCCTCGAAGACTTCCTCGATGGTGGTCAGTACCCGGCGGAAATTGTCCTCCAGTTCCGGTGTGGCCACGCGTGTATGGGTCTTGGCGTAACCCTCGGTGACCTGCTTGGCGCCGTCCAGATAGACGTTGAGGAACTTGCGGGCGCGGCGCAGATCGCGCGGATCTTCCTCCAGCAGCGTCAGAATCCGCCGGGCCTGCGCGACGATGCGCCGTAACCGGCTGTTGAGTTCGGCATTGCGGATATCGCGGGTGGCCTGTTCGATGGCGGCGATGCTGAACTCGGCCTGGGCCAGCGCTTCCAGCACCCGGTCGGTGGTGTCCACGCCGTCCCGGTCGGTGAAGCGCTTGGCGGCGCGCGGGTCGAAACCGTAGGTGAGATAGCAGCCGAGCAGGGCGGCCAGACCGAAGGCGACTGCCATGACCGGGTGTTGGCCAGCGCCGAGCCAGGCAGTGAGGCCGGTCGCCAGCGCGATGATTCCGCCGCCCAGGGTCTTGAGCGGCCAGGGCGCCTTGGCGACCCGGCGCCGGTCGTACTCGGCTTCAGACAGTAGGCCGCGCCGCAGCAGCAGGGCGCCCGCCAGAAACAGACCGTAGCCAGCGGTGTTGCCGAGCAGGCCGCCCAGCTTGCCGCTCGCCAGGCTGACGACAGCCGCGAACAACACCGGCAGCGGCAGCAGGAACATCAGGATGCCCTTGGGCGACGGGAAACGGCCGGGGGTTTGTTGGTAACGTTCGGCCATGGTGCGAATTCTCCGTTTCAGCAGCAAAATCAGGGCAGTTAGCGGGATCAGAACGACACCGGCCAGCAACAATAGGCGGCCCATGACGATGACTCCAGGATTCAGCGCGTCAGCGCCGAGGACATGACGGTCGTACTGGACGAGCAGGACACCAACAGCGCTTGGCAGGAGGCGACGCCGACGGCGGCGAAAAGCAACAGCAGGCCGATGAACTTGCGCAGGGAATCGGGCA
This sequence comes from uncultured Gammaproteobacteria bacterium, assembly GCA_963715845.1. Lineage (GTDB taxonomy): Bacteria > Pseudomonadota > Gammaproteobacteria > Competibacterales > Competibacteraceae > Competibacter_A. The sequence continues at coordinate 20,701 of CAVQSJ010000021.1, forward strand.
TGGCGGCGGCTTCACTCGGTGATGATGGATGCTGTAACTATAGCACGCCATTCGTGGCATTCATCCGTGCCAGCGCCCGATCGAGTATCGTCTCGGGATCGAACAGGGTATTGGCCGGTGCCCTGAAACTGCGGTGCTGGAAGTTGCCGTCGGCGTCTACTGCGTACAACGACCGGTAATGATCCGGCCGCGCCAGCAGATCGCGAATGCCGGCCAGTAAGGCCGCGATATCGTCCTTGCCGGTGTACAAACCGAGACTGGCCCGTACCATGCCCTGCCAGGGCTTAAGCATTGTCAACGCATCCTCGGCGTCGGGATCGATATCCAGCGCCCACAGTTCTGGCTTCAGCAATTCGCGGACGTAGGGATGGGCGCAGAAACAGCCGTTGCGGACCGCAACGTTGTGATAGTCGTTCAGCACGGCGGCGACCAGTCCATGCTCCAGTCCGTCCAAATTGAAGGCGACCGTGCCGAGGCGGGGAGTACGGTCGAGGTCGGGATCGCCGTAAATCCGCGCGCCCGGCAGGGCGGACAGTTCGGCGAGCAGGTGGTGGAGCAGTCGCTGTTCGTCGGCGTGAATCCGCTCCATGCCCACTCGTTGCAGCACGTTCAGCACTGCACCCAGTTGCACCGCGCCGATGATGTTGGGCGTGCCGGCTTCCTCACGGTCGGGAAAACGCCTGCTGAGCTGATAATCGCGCAGAGATACGTCGTCCACCATGCCGCCGCCCACCTCGTCGGGTTCCTGGTTTTCCAGCAGCGTCCGCTTGACCACCGCCACGCCCGGCGACCCCGGCGCGTACAGCTTGTGCCCGGAAAACACCACCGCGTCCAGTTCCCGTTCGGTCGCGCCCGTATCGCTGACCGGCAGCGGGGCGTGGGCGAGGTATTGGGAAGCGTCCACCACCACCCAGGCACCGTGGGCGTGCGCGAGCGCCGTGATGTCGTGAATCGGGTTGATGATGCCGGTGACGTTGCTGGCCGCCGACACCGCGACGTAGTTGACCTGGTCGCGATATTGCATCAGCAATTTTTGCAGCGCCGCCAGATCCATCGCGCCCAGCGCCGGCGCCTTCCCGGTCAGCGGAATGGGGACCACGGTGCTGGCGTGCCTGCGGTGCGGCAGGTCGTTGGCGTGATGCTCCATCAGCGAGACCAGGACCACATCCCGTTCCGGTCGGCGAGTGGCGAGACTCCGCGCCAGCCGGTTGAGCGGGGCGGTGCAGCCGCTGCCGGCGAAAAACGCGGTGTAACGGTCGGGATCGGCGCGAACGAACTTTAGCGCCTGTCCATGTGCCCAATCGTAGGCATGGCTAGCGATCCGTGCGGAAAAATGCAGCTCGCTGTGGGTGTTGGCGTAGTGGCGCAGCAGTTCGTCGGCGACCTGATGGGTGCAGCGCAGCGCCAGCGTTGTGGCGGCGGAATCGAGGTAGTGGCGGCGAGTCACCCGGCCGTCGGCGAGGCGGTAACAAGTGTCAAGGCCGAGAAAATCCCGGTGAAGTAGGTCAAGTAGTTGTGTGTGATGGACAGGATAAGGGGACATGGGTAAGCTCCAATAACTGTGATAGCCTTTAACTGCCCTCTTTCCCCATGGGCTCCAGGGTCTCATGCAAGGCCCTGATTAATATAGATACCGGATTAAAGTAAATACCTCAACATGTGCTTTCTGAGGCACGGTCTGGAGTCTTGCGTTATGAGGCGCGTAATTATTACAAGTATTGAAAAACTGTTCGACTCAGCCACAGCCTTACGCTGGTTGGCGACGTTAAGCATCATGTTGTTATTCCATACCACTAGCGTTCTCGCCAGGGAGGTTACCCTCGCCTGGAATGCTAATTCTGAACCTATCCTCGGCGGTTACCGCCTCTATTATGGACCAACCAGTAGAAACTATTTATCGACTGTGGATGTAGGCAATCAGACCACTTACACTGTTTTTGACCTTGCCGATGACAGATCCTATTACTTTGCTGTTACGGCGTATGACACTACTAAAACGATTGAAAGCGGTTTCTCCAACGAGGTTTTTTTAGCCGCATCTACGCTGTTGGCCAATCTGGAGAGTCCGTACCAGGGTTCGTTCGAGAGCGGGATCGGGCTGATCCGGGGGTGGATTTGCCAGGCCAACACGGTGGAGGTACAGATCGACGGCGGCGAACGGCGGCGGGTGGCCTACGGCACCTCCCGCAAGGACACGGTCGAGGTGTGCGGCGACGACGACAACGGGTTTGGTTACACCTTCAACTGGAATGCGCTGAGCACTGGCACTCACCGGTTGCAGGCCTTCGCCGATAACCTGGAATTCGCCAACGTCACGTTTAACGTCACCACGCTGGGGGTGGATTATCTGCGCGGGGCCAGCCGCGAATACACCCTGCGGGACTTCCCGCAAACGGGTAACAGCGTGACCGTGCGCTGGGCCGAACCCCACCAGAACTTCGTGATTGCGGGCGCCAGCCTAAATCCGGCCAGCGCGCAACCAACCGCGGCCGCTCCACTGGCTTCGTCCTCCGCCAACCTGGAGAGTCCGTACCAGGATTCGTTCGAGAGCGGGATCGGGCTGATCCGGGGGTGGATTTGCCAGGCCAACACGGTGGAGGTACAGATCGACGGCGGCGAACGGCGGCGGGTGGCCTACGGCACCTCCCGCAAGGACACGATCGAGGTGTGCGGCGACGACGACAACGGGTTTGGCTACACCTTCAACTGGAATGCGCTGAGCACTGGCACTCACCGGTTGCAGGCCTTCGCCGATAACCTGGAATTCGCCAACGTCACGTTTAACGTCACCACGCTGGGAGTGGATTACCTGCGCGGGGCCAGCGGCGAATACACCCTGCGGGACTTCCCGCAAGCGGGTAACAGCGTCACCGTGCGCTGGGCCGAACCCCACCAGAACTTCGTGATCGTGGGATTTGAAAGTCCATAAAGCACGCAAAAAAAAACTTTTCAGGTTTCGGGGCGCACGATGCCTCGAGGTTCCAAAATCCAGGGGGACCCGGCCGGATTCGCCGGCCGGGAAATGCGGCGAACTCAGCGTTGGTCGATCGGCACGTAGTTTTGGAGGGTGTTGCCGATATAGATTTGTCGTGGCCGGTAGATGCGCGACTTGGGATCATCGTGGATTTCCTTCCAGTTGGCGATCCAGCCCGGCATCCGGCCCATGGCGAACATGACCGTGAACATGTTCAGCGGAATGCCCATCGCCCGCAGCATGATGCCGCTGTAGAAATCCACGTTCGGATACAGCTTGCGCTCGATGAAATACGGGTCGTTGAGCGCCGCTTCCTCCATTTGCAGCGCGATGTCCAACAGCGGATCGCTGATGTTCAGGCGAGCCAGCATCTTGTCGGCGGCGTCCTTGAGAATCTTGGAGCGGGGGTCGAAATTCTTGTAGACCCGGTGTCCGAAGCCCATCAGCCGCAGCTTGGTGTCCTTCATCTTCACCCGCTCGACGTATTCGGACACCTTCATGCCGGACTGGCGAATGAACTCCAGCATCTCGATCACCGCCACGTTGGCGCCGCCGTGCAGCGGTCCCCACAGCGCGCAGACGCCCGCCGCGCAACTGGCAAACATGTTGGCCTGACTGGAGGCGACCATCCGCACCGTGCTGGTCGAGCAGTTCTGCTCGTGGTCGGCGTGCAGGATCAGGAACAGATTGAGCGCGCGACTTACTTCCGGGGCCGGCCAGTACTCGCGATAGGGAATCGAGAACATCATGTGGAGGAAGTTCTCGCAATACTTGTATTCGGGGTGCGGATACATCAGCGGCTGGCCGATGGACATCTTGTAGCTGGCGGCCGAGATGGTGCGCACCTTGGAGATGATCCGGGCCGCCGCCTTTTCCATGGTGTTCTCGTCCTCGATGTCCATCATTTCCGGCTCGTAACAGCTCATGGCGTTGATCATCGCCGAGAGGATCGCCATGGGGTGAGCGTTGGGCGGAAAGCCCTCGAAGTGACTGCGCAGGCTCTCGTGAATCATTTGATTCTGGGTGAGCCGCCTGCTGAAACGCTCCAGCTCGGCTTCGGTGGGCAGCCGGCCCCAAATCACCAGCCAGGCGGTTTCCACGAAGGTGCTGTGCTCGGCCAACTGCTCGATGGGGATGCCGCGATAGCGCAGGATGCCCTTGTCGCCGTCGATGTAAGTGATCGATGACGTGCAGGAGCCGGTGTTGCCGTAACCGTCGTCCAGGGTGATGTAGCCGGTGCGGTCGCGCAGGGTGCTGATGTCGACTGCCAGTTCGTTTTCGGTTCCCTCGACGGTCGGGAAGTCGTAGGACTTTCCATCCAGTTCGATGCGGCACGTGTGGCTCATGGCTTGGGCTCCGTTGGTCTATGGATGTGGTGGGTTGTATTCGCGTGGTTTCTTGTGGAGTCGGTTGTCATTCTCCCGGCCGGGTCACGGCCGGCGACAGTTCCCGGCAGCCCGACGACGGGTTGGCCGTCGGGTGTGGCGTGGGACCGATTATACAGGGCCGACTCAACTTGCGAACTCTACGGATTTTCGCCGGCCTCGGTCGGGGCGCGACGCTGCCGCCAGTATTCGACCACACCCGGCATGATCGACAGGATGATGATCGCCAGGATCACCAGCGTGAAGTTTTGTTTGACGAACGGCAGATTGCCGAAGAAATAGCCGCCGTACAGGAATGAGGAAGTCCAGGCGATGGCGCCGGTCACGTTGTAAAACAGGAAATGGGGGTAGCTCATGCTGCCGGCCCCGGCCACGAACGGCGCGAAGGTGCGCACGATCGGCACGAAGCGGGCGATGACGATGGTCTTGCCGCCGTGTCGCTCGAAAAAGCGATGGGTGCGATCCAGATATTCCCGTTTGAGCACTCGGGCATCGGCGGAGAACGCTTTTTCGCCGAAGTAGTGGCCGGCGGCATAGTTGACCGTGTCGCCGATGATGGCGGCGGCGGTCAACAGCAAGAACAGGACGTGAATGTTCATGGCGCTGTCCGCCAGGGCGGCCAGCGAGCCGGCCGCGAACAGCAGGGAATCGCCGGGCAGGAACGGGGTGACCACCAGCCCGGTTTCGCAGAACACGATCAGGAACAGAATGGCGTAAATCCAGCCGCCGTACTGGCTAGCCAATTCGGCCAAGTGCCGGTCGAGATGCAGAAAAAGCGCTAACAGGTCGGACAGAAAATCCATAGTCGAGCACTCGTTGAACTAAAATAATAAATGGTTGGATAATGAAGTTGGCCATCGAGGCTGGGTACGAACCCACCATGCGGGTTCAGTCCGCGCAGTTACACCAGGGCTCCGTCTCCCACTCCCGGTCGACGAGATAGCCGCCGCGCCGCAAGTCCGTCTCCGCGTCGGGCGGCCAGCGCAGCAGTGTCACTGCCCAGGGAGCGACGACGGTTCCAGCGGCGTCCACCAGCACCGGGGTTCCGCCCGCGCGCGGCCGGCGCAGGGTCAGATGCCGCTGCGTGGCGCCATCGTCGACCAGAATACCGGCGGTGTGCTCGCTGGCGGATTGGATCATGGCGTACCCCGGAGCAACTGTCTGATCTCGCGTATATCCAATGCCGCACTATACCGGAATCGGTCCACGAACGGACATTCGGATTAGACCGCGGGGCCTTGCCACAACATAGAACCATCGCAACGGGGAGTTGAAGACCGTGCTGGCTTACAAAGCAATTAACCTGTCGCGCAACCCGGTCGACGGCCCCTGGTGGCGTTGGTTGGCCGTGCTCGGCTTGTCCGGTGGACTGGCGCTGGCCACCGCGCCGGCGAGCGCAAGCTGGACGGCGGCGGTCCAGCCTGACCCGCTGACCCGGCAATCCCGCTGCCTGCTCGTCAGCCAAACCCAGATCACCTCGGACGGCTACGATTCAACGCCGGTCTTTCTGGTGTTCGGCGGCGCCAGCCTGCTGGTGATGACCGAGTCGGAACTGGATACTTCCTTCGCCGATCTCCAATTGGGAGATCGACAAGAATCCGCCGATTCGCAGCGATAAAACCGCCCGCAATATGATTCTGGTGTTCGACCAGAATCTGCCCGAACTAATCCGGCAACTGCGTGAGGGTCGCCAAGCCACCGTCTACCTGCGGTTTTGGCCAACCTGGCCCGCCACCCAGTTATTCCCGGTCAATTTCAGCCTGATCGGATTCAGCAAGGCGCTCGATGCCTTGAATCAAGGCTGCCGGCCGTCGCCCGGCTGATCGCGATTTCGACCAACGAAGCCCGAGGAGTCCGCCCATGGGTCTGCGCATGAAATTCAATCTGGTGCTGCTGCTGGCCTTTGTGATCGGCCTGGCGCTGGCGGCCTACCTGACCGACCGCATTCTTAAGGAGAACGCCCGCGAGGAAGTCATCCAGAACGCGCGCATCATGATGGAAAGCGCGCTGGGCGCCCGCGCTTACACGTCCGAGAAAATTCGGCCGCTGTTGACCTTGCAGATGAAGCGGCAGTTCCGGCCCGAGACGGTGTCGGCCTAGTGTGCCCGACATGGGCATGTACTTGTTACCTGAGAGGAGGTAACCGCGAAGAGTGACGAGAAGCGTAGCGAAACCCAAGGTGGAAGCCGCGAGGCCAAGCTGAAAGAAGGGCGTAGCCAAGACACGACCGCAGGAACACGAACAGGCAGTGAGGCCGGGTACGGGCGATGAGCGTGCTAGGGAACGCGAAATCCAACCGTCACCGAAAGACGTATCCGGTAGAGCCTGGCGGCACGGGTCGAAAGTATCTGTTCTTACTCGGGGAGACCTGACGCGTGAGAGCGTGCCAGGAGTCAGCAGAGGCCGTAGTAGTGTGGACACCGGCCGAAAGGCCGGTCGAGCGAAGGGCCGAAGAGTCACGAGAGGACCACAGTCTGCATCCGTTCCCAGCGGCACGGAGACGGGCGACACGGGTTCGGAGCGGCAACTGCGGCAGCTCCCGGACCGGCGGGCCAAGCCGAGCAGGTGGATTCCTGCGGAGGGGCGGCACGTGCCCATCGAGTCGCGGCGGACAGCGAGCACAGACGTCAGAAGAGGTTCAATGAGCAACACGGTAGACATCAGTAATTCACTCTACCGTGGGTGCTCGCGGGCTAAGCCCGCTGGGCTCAACCGCCGGATGCGGAAAACCGCATGTCCGGTGGTGTGGGAGGGCTGACGGGCGCAATCCCGTCAGCCCGACCCGATCGCGGCGGCGCAGAGCTTCAAGGCGCTGCGGACCAAGTTCCCCGAGTACAGCTACAAGGAAGCGGCGCTCAATCCGACCAATCCCAACGACCGGGCCAGCGATTGGGAAGCGGACATCATCCGCGAGTTCCGCGACAACGCCGAGCGCAAGGAACTGATCGTCGAACGGGACACTCCGACCGGCCGGATGCTGAATTTGGCGCGGCCGCTGGGGATCTACGACGAAGGTTGCCTGACCTGTCACGGCAAGGTCGAGGACGCGCCCAAGACCATGACCGACATTTACGGGGTCAACAACGGTTTCGGCTGGAAACTGAACGAAATCATCGGCGCGCAGATCGTGACCGTGCCCATGTCGCTGCCGCTGGCGCGGGCCCAGCAAACCTTCACCACCTTCTTGATCCTGCTGGGTGGCGTGTTTGTGTTGCTGCTGGTTTTGCTCAATATTCTGTTGCACTTCGTGGTGATCCGGCCGGTGGTACGGATCGCGGGGATCGCTAACGAGGTCAGCATGGGCAAGCCGGACGTGCCGGAGTACGTGCGGCCGGGCAAGGACGAGATTTCCTCCCTGTCGCAGTCGTTCAACCGGATGCGTCTGAGCCTGGAAAATGCCATGAAGATGCTGGGCGAATGACGCCATGACCGACGGCGGCGACACCAGTGGATTGCGGCCGGCGCACATCGGCCGCTACCGGATCGCGCGCACGCTCGGTCGCGGCGCCATGGGGGTGGTCTATCTGGCTTACGACGAGGCGATCGACCGCCAAGTCGCGATCAAGACCATTCACCGTGCCCTGCTGGAGGGTGAGGACGGCGCCGAATGGCTGGCGCGGTTCCGGCGCGAGGTCCGCGCCGCCGGTCGTTGCCTGCATCCCAACATCGTGACGGTGTTCGAATACGGCGAGGAAAACGGGGTTCCCTACATCGTCATGGAGTACGTGCAGGGTCGGGAGCTGCGCGATTATCTCAAGGATCGCCAGCCGCTGCCGCTGGCCAACGCCGTGGCGGTGGCCGTTCAGGTTTTGCACGCGCTGGACCACGCGCACGCCTGCGGCGTGGTGCACCGGGACATCAAGCCGGGCAACATCATTCTGCTGGCGGACGGCCAGGTCAAGGTGTCCGATTTCGGCATCGCCCGGGTGGAAGCCACCAGTAGTATGACCCAGCACGGCATGACCGTGGGCACGCCGGCTTACATGGCGCCTGAGCAGTTCGGGGGCCGGGAGGCCGACCGGCGGGCCGACCTCTATGCGACCGGTGTGGTGTTGTTCGAAGTGCTGACCGGAATTCGCCCGTTCGCGGGGCGCAGCGCCAGCGACCTGATGTATAAGGTTCTGCACGATCCCCCGCGGCAAGTGACGCAGTTGAACCCCCGTTTGCCGATGGAACTGGATGCCGTGCTCCATAAAGCGTTGGCCAAGTCGCCGGACGAGCGGTTCCAGAATGCCGGCGAGTTCATCGCCGCCCTGGAAGGCCTGAAGCTGGTGGAGCGCGAAGTAGCGGCTGATGGTTCCACGGTGATCCGGATTGCGCCGGTCCAGGCGCCGGAACCGCCGGCCAACGTCCTGCCAGGCTGGGACCCCGTGCTGCTGGCCCAGGCCGAGCGTTTTTTAACCGAGATTCTGGGTCCGGTGGCCAAGGTGCTGGTGCGGCGGACGGCGCTCCAGGTGAGCAGTCCGGCGGAGCTGGTCCAGCACTTGCTGGCGGCCGTGCCCGGCGAGCCGGACCGCTTGCTGTTCCAGCGCCGGATGCGCGGAGTGCTGGGCGGCACCATCGGTGGCACCCTCGGCCGTAGCGGAACGGTGGGGAGCAGCGCGGCGGCCAGCCAGATGAGCGGTTCGCTGGGCTCCTTCGATCAGGCCACGCTGGAAACCGCCCGACAGGATTTGGCGGTTTATCTCGGCCCCATCGCCAAGCTGCTGGTCAAGCAGGCCGCCGCCAAGTCGCAGACTCCCCAGGACCTGTACCAGCGACTGGCGGAGCACATTCCCACCGCCGCCGAGCGCGCGGCTTTTCTCAAACGTACTCCGGCCTTGATCGGTTGACACGAGCGGTCTGGTTTGCGGTAGTCGGGGCCTGGAAACTGGCCTGATTTTTGCCCACCATACTGTCGCTCATACGGTTCACAGCCCATCCCCCGTATGATTGCTCTTGACTCGGTGATTCACCGGGCCAAATTGACCCGCTTCGTACCCAAAATGTCACTTATAAGCGATAAGTGTTGGTCATAATGGTCAATTAATTGTCGGACGTTGAAGGGAGTAAGGTACTGTTCGGTTGCTCCCACCCACCGCAACAGGCGAGGAACGGAACTCGAACTGCTGTTTGTGTCATGAATTTGCTATTATCTCAGCGAATGGGATTGATCGAGGCTGAAAGTGAGCGTGCTATCCAAGTTCGCGGCGCTCCCGTGGCGGGGAAAATGGCTGTACTCCAACACCGCGCTCTGCTTGCTTGCGGTGAAAGCGGGGCTTTACCTGTTGCCATTCGACCGGCTTTGTGGCTGGACGGCCCATTTTGGCCAACCTGCTGACAAGTCACCGGACATCGAGGAAATGCGCGAAATCACGGAAACCATCGAACGCCTCGGCCGTTTCCTGGCGCCTCTGCGGATCAATTGCCTGCCGCAGGCGCTGGTGGGCGACCGGTTGCTCCGTCGCAAGGGGTTCGACGTGCAACTGAGAATTGGCGTGTTAAAGGATCGCAGTGATCGGCTGGCCGCCCATGCCTGGCTTGAGTATCAAGGCCAGCCCATACTGGGTGATCTGCCGAATCTGGGACAATTTAGGCGATTTCCGAAAATTAACTTACCTGCGTGGCCGCAGAATGGAGCGTAGCGTTCCCCCCTTTTTCAGAAGGGGGAGAAGCCCAGCCCGGTTCGGTATAACCTTTTCAGAAAATCACCTTATTTCTTTTCCTTCGCTGGAAGTAGCCCAACGATGAGCGCTTTACAGAGGTGACCGAGATTTGGTTTGTTAGGGTAATAACATTTAGGTATCAAATAGAGAATACGTCAATGCCCTTGGGCGTTACCTGTCGAGCGCTCAAGCTTGAAAATCATGCGGTTACGGAGGCTATAAAAAACTTGATTTTGGGTCTCAAAATGCGCGTCTCAAGTGCTTTCAATAGGTCAGATGCGCGCTCGACGGGTGACGCCCGATACCTTTTTCACTTTTCACTTTTCATTTTTCACTTATCACTTGACAATCTGTGAGGTAGTCAATGAAAAAAGCATACGTTACTCCTGAAGTGATTGTTCATGGGACGGTCGAAGAAATCACGCGGATGGGAATCCTGCCTTATCATCCTATATGGAATCCAGGCGGCCGCCCTGGACGAGGCGGTGGCCTTGGACCAGGCGGCGGCCCTGGACGAGGCGGCGACGGTAGTGGTTGATAGATTTTACTATTCTGCCTACGACCTTACCTTAGCGTCCAACCTACCCTTGCCCGAGCTTTTTTCGGGTGAGGGTGGAGCGGATGTTTATATTGAAGTCGCTCAGAGTGAAGGCATTGCACCTCATGAACATTCACCAATCCTATGTGCGAATGCTTCGCCGAACCGAGTTCATCTGACGTGGGGTGCGGTTGGCGACCTGGTGATTGAAGAAGGTCGTCGGATTACCGTCCTACCCCTACCTGACGCCGATGAAGATGCCCTGCGTCTTTTTGTCCTTGGCGCCGGTATGGGTGTGTTGCTTCACCAGCGTGGACTGCTGGTCTTTCATGCCAGCGGGGTGGCCGTCCACGACCGGATGGTTGGTTTCATCGGCGCGAAAGGCTGGGGAAAATCGACCACGGCCGCATCACTTCATCAACGCGGACATGCCTTGATTTCGGATGAATTGCTGGTGGTGCGTTTTGATACTCAGGATCAACCATTGGTGATACCTGGTTCGCCCCAAATGAGATTATGGTCGGACGCATTGGTGAGCATCGGAGGTGATCCTGATTCTGCCGTCCCGGTAAGATCTGGCATCGATAAATACAATGTCAATGCTGCAAGTGTCGCTCCAGAAGCGCTTCCTTTTCACCGTCTTTATCTGCTGGATGCTGGAGAAGAACTTGGCATCCGGTCGATGTCGCCCACCGAAGCGTTTTTTTGTGTCATTCCACATTTATATGTTTGCCGGTTTGGAACTCCATTTCTACAATCCACCAATGCTGCTCGTGCATTTCAGCAGTTAAATTCGTTATTGAAAAAAATCACCGTTAAACGTCTGTTGCGTCGGTGGGATCTCAACCAGCTTCCTGATATTGCTCAACGGATTGAACAAGATATATTGCAGGAACAGCAACCATTTGAATGATGTTGTCAATATAATCTTGGGGATGATTATATCCATGAACAATAGTCTCAACCGAAATTCGGTATTGGTAGTCAGCAGAGATCAGGTTTCTGCTGATCTGTCATCCAACACTTCAGGGAGCATCGTGATCTTAAGCCTCAAGGATGGTATGTATTATGAACTGAAAGAGGTTGCGTCACGTGTTTGGAGTCTCATTCAACAACCCACTTCTATCCAGGCTGTTCTCGATGCCCTACTCGAAGAGTATGAAGTAGAAGCTGGGCGGTGCGAGGCTGATTTAATCGCTCTGGCTGAAGATCTATCCAAGCGGGGTCTCGTTGAAATAAAATAGGCCCATGACTTATTAGCTTTGGCCTTCAACCTTGAATAAACCATTGAATTTTATTGATGGACTCAGAATAGATAGAGCCCTGAAATTTGTTTGGCAAGCAGCTCCTTGGTGGACTGTCCTTAGCACCTTCCTGCTCGTTGTCCAAAGTGTAATCCCTTTGGCCACTCTTTATATCTTCAAGCTTGTGGTCGACCGACTTACTGGAGCGAATGATGATTTCGCTGCAGGTGCAGACTTTCAAAGCCTGGTCGTTCTAATATCCGCAGCATTAGGTCTGGCCGTCCTTGGTAACCTGTGTAACGCCTTGTTAGGTTATGCGAACGAAATGCAGACGCATCTCGTCGCCGATTACATGCAGCGTCTTGTTCAGGCAAAATCCATCGATATGGACCTTGTTTACTATGAGCATTCCCAGTCCTACGATAAACTTCACAGGGCTCAGCGCGAAGCGCCATCACGCCCCATTCGCATCATTTCGGGACTTACGGAACTTGCCCTCAACAGTCTGACACTTTTGGGCGCTTTTGCTCTCTTGATGATGTTCAACTGGGGCGTCGTCGTGGCGGTATTGGCGGCATCCTTTCCTGTGCTCATATACCGAATTAAATATGCCGAGGCCTTGTACCAATTACATCGCGAGAAAACAGCGAGCGAGCGCTTGAGCAGGTATTTCAATCAGCTAATCACGACTGCCGAAAACGCGAAAGAAGTCCGAACATTTGGGTTCGGGCCGCTTATAGCCCATCGATTTAGCGAAATAAGGTTGATGATTCGGAACAGCCTGCGCCGCATTTCCGCCCAAGCTTATCATAAGCAATTCATTACCGAGTCCACTGCGGCTCTCGCCGGATATGGAGCGCTCGCCTTCATCGCCCACGCTGCCATACAAAAATCCATCACCTTGGGTGAAATGGTGATGTATTTCGGCGCTTTCCAAGTCGCTATTGGTTCGCTCAGGCCTACTTTGAGCGGCTTGGCCGAACTCTATGAGAACAACCTGTTTTTATCGACTCTTTACGAATTCCTTGATGTTCCAAAAAGCATCCCCGATCCTGTCCAGCCAAAGGAAATGCCGCGTCCGTGGCGTGTTGGCCTTCAGGTGGATAATCTGAGCTTTCGTTATCCGGATACCGATCAACGGGTTCTCGACGGCATTGCCATGACCATCCGTCCTGGCGAAATCGTCGCCCTGGTCGGGCGCAACGGTTCGGGGAAAACCACGCTGACCAAACTCCTCTGCCGTCTCTATGACCCCGATGAAGGGCGGATCACGATTGACGGTATCGATCTGCGTGACTTCAAGACCGAGGATTTACGTGGGGAAATCAGCGTCATCTATCAGGATTTTGGTCGTTATCATATGACGGCGCGGGAGAATATTTTGTTGGGTCGCCCGGAGCTCGGGGTAGATGATCCCGCCATCATAAAAGCGGCCCACTGGGCGGGCATTCACGACCACTTGATCCGGCTGCCGCAAGGCTATGAGACGGTGATGAGCCGCACTTTCGCCGATGGCGCGGAACTGAGCATCGGGCAATGGCAGAAACTGGCGCTCGCCCGGGCCTTTGTCCGTGATTCCCAACTGATCCTGCTCGACGAACCAACCAGTTCCCTCGATGCTGCCACGGAATTCGAGTTCTTCGAGAAATTCCGGGAGATGGCGCGCGGCCGTTCGGCCCTGATCATCAGCCATCGTTTCTCGACGGTCCGCTTGGCCGACCGTATTTATGTACTCGACGGGGGGCGGTTGATCGAACAGGGGAACCATGAGGAACTGGTCGCTCTCGACGGACTTTATGCCCATCTCTACCGGAAGCAGTCCTCTTATTATCAGGCGGAGTCCAAGCTGGCTGGCAATAAAAAGGAAATTTACTCATGAACGACCGGCTAGCGGCCTTGGATTTTATCACTGGGTGCCTGAGCGCTCGACGTGCTCTAGATATCGATGATATTTTACCTTCTACTATTGTCTCCGGGCGTCTCAATTGGCAAACCATCCTTGATATCGCTAATACCCAGAAAATCGGGCCAGCTCTCTGGACTGCACTCAGGAGGAGGGGACTGGTCGAGTATTTGCCTTCCAAGGTGCGTGATGATCTTTTCAAGCTGCATTTGCTCAATACGCTCAGGAACAAAGGTTTTCGAAAACAGGTGATCGAAGCGATACGCCAGTTAAACTCTATGGGCGTTGAGCCGATGCTACTCAAAGGTGGCGCATCGTTATTTGTAGAAACCTTCGATGACCCCGGATCCCGCGTCATGGTGGATCTCGATATATTGGTACCGAAAAAGTCCGCGGAAGAGTGCTGGAATGTGCTTTTTACCGTGGGATATCTCCCGATAGAGGACAATCCTCACTTTGATGTTGACTACCAAGGCCGCCATCATCATCTCAGGCCGCTCTTTCGCCCAGGGGAATATGGTACGATTGAAATACATCGGGACGCACTCCCCAATAGCGCAGCCCGGATACTATCAACGCCAATGATCTGGGAACAGAGCGAGCCTGTCGCTAATCAATCAGACCTCGCGATGAGGGTTCCTTCACCCACCCACAGGGTATTGCATAATCTGCTGCATTCAGACCTCATAAACCAAACGTATGTAAGAGGCAAGATCTCCCTGCGGTCATTGCATGAGTTGGTGATGATGCAGGCGGTTTATCGCGAACGCATAGATTGGGAAATCATTCAGCAACTGATGAATCGTGGCGGTCAAGCACAGGTTCTTCGCGCCTCGCTCTACCTCGCTCACCGCTCGTTTGGCAGCCCAATGCCTGACCGAATGCGCCCAACTCTTGGAGCGGTAGCCCATTACGCTCGAACCCGCTTGCAAGTTCGCTGGCATTGGCTGGATGAATTCGTGGAGCGGATGTTTTGGTTTTCGACCGAAAACATTTGCGAGCGTTATAAATGTGATAACAACTTTTGGTTTGTTGCTAAAGGTCGCATCAAGTTGGCGGCATTTCTTGCCGGGAAATATAGCCGTCAAGCATTTTATTTGATCGTGCGTCGAATATTCAAAGGCTCTGATAGAACTCCGACAAGCGTTTAGGGAACCGCTTTGCAAGCATTACCTGTAATACCTTATCCTGGCAATGGCTTCCACCTCACTCATCCTGGGACGGGCCGCCGGACAGAGGTGGAAATTCGGGATGAGGGGATTCCTGTTGCCGCACGGCGGGGTTGTACCGGAGGCAGTTGGGCACGCAGGCGCACTCGAAGGCGATCTTCATCGGGGCGATCCGGCCCGCGTTCTTGAGTTGAAACAGCCGCGGCACCACCCGGTCGCGCAAGGTCTCCGGATCGATGGTGTTGACATAAATTTTGGTGCCGCCCTCGAACCCGGCTGGCGTCGACACCCGCCACTTGATCAGCACTCGCCACGGGATGGGCACGTCCACATCGGGCGGCTTGTAGTACCACTCCTCGTTGCAGGGAATATCGGAACCGGTGGCGGCGTGGCAGGCATGAACCAAATCGGACATGGCGCGCAGTTCGTCCGCGGAGTGGTTCCATGGCTGGCTGCGCTCGCTCTTGGAGAAAATCTCCAAGGTAGGGTAGCGATGGCCGAAGCCGGCAAAGGCGATGGCGTGATCGTTTTCGGCCACCACGAGATTGCGGTAGGCGGCGAAGTTAACGGCGGCCTCGTTGTAGAGGTTGGGGTTGGCCCGAACCCGTTGCAGTTCCACCTCGTTCTGGACGCCGCGCTCGTCGATGGCCACGAGCTGCTTGTGGAGGTGATCGAAGGACGCCCCGGCCGGTTTCAGCCAGTTCTGAAACACCGTCACATAGCGGACGTAGCGGTTGTTGATGTAAACGTCGCGCATGGCGTCAATGGTGAAGCGCAGATACTGGTAGTGCTCTTCGGGCGTCAGGGTCCCGGAGGAGGCCAGTTGATCGTCGTGGGTGGCGCCATCGACGAAGTGGCGCCGGGCGACGATGACCTCGTGGCCGCCACCGAAGAAGGCGTTGGCGAACTGGAGCCGTTCGTCCAGAGGCATCCGGTCCCAGACGGCCTCGCCCACCCCGGCGGCCTGCAACCGTTGTTCCACTACCTTGAGGACATGGTAGCGGCCGGATTCCGACGCCAAATAGTTGCGCTTGTGCAGCTCGATGGCGTCCGGCAGCTTATAGCCGAAATTCTTCTGCCAGTAATCGAAGGAGACGATTTCGAACAGGTTGGGGATGCGGCGGAACTCGGCCACCGTGTCGAACAAGGCATCGAATTGGAGATGGCGGAGCGTGGTGTATTTATTGCCGGTTTTGACCAGCCGCGCCTTCTCGGGCGGGGTATCCTGATAGTAGCGGGCGCAGAACGCGCAGTGGGCGTCGAGCTGGGCGGGGTCGAGGGGAGCGGGATTTTGCGACTTCACCCCGAGCGGACGGTTGCCCCGACCGGGACGGTCCACACCTCCGTCCCGGTGAACGGATTGACCTGCTTGATGGTCCCGTCGGCCATCCGCATCAGATAGTTCGATTCGGGAATGATTTGCGGCAGCATTCCAAATTTAACCTCACCGTGGCAGGTACCCCTTCACTGGGGAAAAAATGAGTTCATGAGATATTCTAGCATTTTCATACCGAATGACCCGCGCTCGCCGAGACCCGCATGGATGACGCATTACCCGATTTCATCCGCTTCGGGCGGGGGATCTGCGGCGACCTCGGCCAAGCCGAGCGGCGCGAGTGATGGCTGGGCAACGGCTTGCGCCTACGCCGCCGGCACGGCTCTACCGGCTCTCGGCCGCCTATCCCATCGCGGTCATCGGGCTTGCCCTGTGGCAGGTCGGCTCGCGGCGGCGTTTAAGCCTTTGGCCTTTAGCCTTTGACCTTATAGAATGGAACGAAAACCGACGCGAGCATTCAGGATTCGGAACGAGAACAATGACGATGAGATGGCGAATAGCGGTGTTGATGTCGGCATTGGCGGTCGGCGCTTGCGCGCTGAATTACGCGACCGACCGGCAATTCCAGAGCTGGCTGTCCTGGGCGGAGGGGCGCTGCGGGCCGAGTTACGGGGCGCTCCCCCTGAATACGCCGGAGCAGCGTGCGCAGTTCGAGAGCATGAGTTATCAAACCTATTATGGCGAACTGCCCCGAGAGGTTTATGCCGACCGCTTGAGAATTCTCTATCCGAATAACGGTCTGACGGTCGATTGCCTGGCGACTTCCGTTCCGAGACTGTAAAGTTTCGGCGGGCTAATTGGATGAATCACGGGGCGAAACGCCCTGTCCCTCAATCACCTTGAGTCACCTTGGGAGAATTTTACGATGAGCAACACGTTTGTCGCGGTTGCCTACGATGACATGTACACGGCCCAGGAGGTTCGGTTGCGGTTGCTGCGGATGCAGAAGGAATACCTGATTGACCTGGAGGACGCGGTGGCCGCCGTCCGTGACGAGAAGGGCAAGGTCAAGCTGCATCAAATCAACGATTTGACCACCGCCGGGGCCATTTCCGGGAGTTTCTGGGGGTTGCTGATCGGTCTGATCTTCATGAATCCGCTGCTGGGGCTGGCGGCGGGCGCGGCGGGCGGCGCGCTGAGCGGTGCGCTGGCCGACGTCGGCATCAACGACGATTTCATGAAGAAGCTGGCATCGGAACTGAAACCCGGTTCCTCGGTACTCTTCGTGCTGGTCAAGCACTTCACGCCCGACAAGGTGCTGGCTGAACTGGAAGGCACGGGGGGGCGGTTGCTGAAGACCTCGCTGTCGCACGAGAACGAGGCCAAGTTGCAGGCGGTGCTGGATGTGGTCAAACCGCAGGCCGAGGCTGCCGCCCCCAATCTGGAGAAGCCCGCCTAAGTCGCTTGGCGCGATTTCTCAGCCATAACAAACAGGGCGCGTTCTCAC
>CAVQSJ010000022.1:0-179517 GCA_963715845.1 uncultured Gammaproteobacteria bacterium
CGCCCGATTCGAACGCCTGGTAAACGGGGCTGATCGGTGGGGCATCGGCAATTCTGACCGGCGGCCCAAAGCTCTTGTGGGATCGGTCGAAGATCCGCATGAGCACCGAAAACTGGCCATCAAAGCGAGCCCAGGAAAAAACCGGAATCGCCTCCTTGCCGACGATCCAGGCCGGATAGGAACCCGGCAATACTTTTTCCACGGGGAAAAATGCTTGCCGCCATCCTCGGTGTAGCGGAAATAGAGGTGGTAAGGTTCGCGCTCTTCCTTGACCGTCGCCTGTTTGCCTTCTTCCCCAGTCTTCGCGGCATCCTTGTCCTTGACCTCCGCCTTCACTTCCTTGCCCTTCTCACCCAGCCACAACAGATAGGTAACGCCATTCTGATCATCGAGCCGTAACCGGGTCAGCGGTTCGGATTCCTCGCCGGCCGCCACCAAAGGCGACGGTGGTTGGCCGTTCAGGCCGACGCCCGGCAGAAAATACAAGGTTTTCCGGGGCAGTTTATCGCGCCATAGCACCGCGAGGTTCTGGCCGACCGCCGCAATAGCCAGACCGGACTGGTAGCGCTGCCGGTCGCTGGCGCCCAACTCCACTTCCGTGCCATTGGGGCGGCGGACATACAAGGTATTGTCGCCCTCGCCGTAGTAGGCCAACCAGCCCTGGCTGGCGGCATCCAGCACATAGGCCCAGGCGCTTCCGGATCCCAGGGGTCGCTGGCTCAGCACCAGCGGCTCCAAGGCGAACGCCACCCCCCCTGGTCCCGCCACCAACATTATCGAGATCACCGCCACCAAGGCGTACAGTCGGGCTTTCATAACAATCGCAATCCTCGTTTCGGGAGGGTCTCCCGAACTCGTTCAGCCAAGGGAGATTCCCACGCGTTTTGTCCGTTCTCCGTGTCACCCCAGCAGAAACCGGGGCCAAACCGCGGGACGCCCAATAAAAAAAGGGGCTGCGAGGCAGCCCCTTTTTCGCGGCTCGCGAGAGCCGCGAGTCGCGACGCTTACTGCAGGACGCTGAGGGTGGGGCCACCCAAGTAATCGTTCGCCACGTCGACGGGCTGACCGTTGCCATCCAGAGCACTCGAGACGATTATCCGTGGGCTGACAGGAGACGCAATAACAGCGGCAGTCTGAAGCAGCCGGCGCCTAATAGACTCACGGATACCATACCGCAGCCAGATGGAGTTGTTGAAGGCGCCCTTGAATGTATCGTTCAGGAACTTGGCATCCGGATTGTACTCCAGCTTGATCACCACGGCCTGGTTGGTGTTGTCGGTACGGGTAGAAGAACCCCGGCAGCATTGAAATTCGCCAACGGGCCTGGAGAACGGATCTCGACACCGCTCCAACCGCCATACTGGCCGATCTCCTGCAGAGCACCGGCGCTCAATAGGTCATCGACCAGGACCGCGCCCACGCAGGTCACCGTCCGCGGGGTCTGCCCGGAAACCGGGTTCTCGTCCCGGTCAAACATCACGTCGTTGGTCGTGGCGGTATCGAAGGAAACCTGCAATTGCACTCTAGTGCTCAGAGCCGGATTCAACTGACTCGGGATTCACTCCATGGGAGCACCACTGACCGTCACCCAGTGGCCGATCGGGGTCACGAAGAACTTGGTAATCACCGCATCCTTGTCCGGCGTCTGAGAATTCAGCGGCAGGATGTTGGTCGGCACCGCCGGACTGGCGCCACCCCTCAGTTGGGCCGCAGTGACCGCACGATTCCCGGCCAGCACTTCACCGTTGTTTTCAGCGCCATCTTCGAAATTGTATGGCAATCCGCTTGGCGCGGCATTATAGGCCGCATAACCCCACACCGCACCCTCGGCATAATCGATCAGCATGATCTCGCCGTACAACGACGGCTCGAACGGCGCGTTAACAGCCTCGTCATTGTCGATAACCATGAAACCGCGGGCCGGGGTCAATCCCTTCATCAGCGCGAAGCTCTGGTTCGGGGAATACTTGGCCTTTACCTGCCGGTTGGCGGGTTCGCCTATAACGCCCAGCTCATCGCCATATTTGCCCAGCAGATCGAAGGTTACCACATCGTTCGGGCTGGTAATCCGGCGAACGTCGAATTCCTCGCAGGCTGCAGTCAAACTGTCGGCGCTCGCGGCGCGCTTGTAGTAGAGGCGGTAATGCAGGGTCTGCGGATTCACGCTACTAACGGCGCCCTGCCTGGCCAGATTAATGCTGGTTACCACCGACGTCACCGTGTTGCTCACGGCGAAATAGGGGAACAGAACCGCATCAGCGCGGGCGACATTCATGCCGGCAACCGATACACCCAAGCCCGCCGCCACGGCGGTCGCAATCTTCGTAACCTTAAACTTCATAGCGTAAGCTCCTAAGCGTTGGCTTCCAATCAAGCCTTGTGAAGAAACAGCTGCGTCAAACCCCCGAGACAGTTCAGCAGTGACTCGACACGCCTGCCAAGCGATCACCGTGGACACGCTTCCCTACCTGTGGATTCTACACAACAATGTGTTGTTGTCAATACATCCAAAAAACAAAAAACTTACTTTACTAATATAAGCAGACGGAAACCCTTTAAGTCAAGTTAAATAACTCAATCAAATTCCATGTGTTACCGACATCGCTGCCGTGCTTTCTCTTGGGGCTTGCCCGGATCTCGGCGCGTGATCAAAACAGCAACAAACAACAAAAAAACCACAGCTACGATCAACCCCAACATTCTTATTCATTAAGCGATTGAATATACAAAGGTCTCGGCCGCCCGCCAGCCGCATGCACATCCCACATTGCCCCAAAAGCCTGCTCGAGCTGCCGCACGAACCGGCTGGTCGCAAACGGTGGATGGGTCACACGATACACGCCCAGACGATCCCGCACTTCTCGCAAAAGGTCTGGATTGCGGGCCAGCGCCAGCGCCAGCCCTTCGTATTCTCGATCATCCCCGGCGATCAATTTTTCTAATCTTAGCGCGCATAACAAGCTCGCGCAAACCCGGGAGTGAAAAACTGTTCCCCGTCGGGTCAGCACCGGCAACCCCGCCCACAGCGCATCGCTGGCCGTGGTGTGGGCGTTCACGATAAAAGTATCCAGAAACAGGTCGGCCAGGCGGTGTCGCTCCAGATGCTCCGGCTTGGGCAGGCGCGGCGCGAAAATCAGCCGTTCCGGCGCCACCCCCCGCTCGCGCGCCGCCTGGCGCAGATGATCGGCACAACGCGGTGTATCCGCCAGCAGCCACAGCACGCTCTCCGGCGCCTGCCGCAGAATTCGCATCCATACCGCGAACACCGCCGGCTCGATCTTATAAGAGGTATTGAAGCAGCAGTACACAAATGTATTTTCCGGCAGGCCAGCCGCCGCCCGGGTCAATCCAGTCGCGGCAATCGGCTGCTCGTCGTCGTTGATCTGATAGCAGTCCGGCAAATAGACTGCCTGCTCGCTGAAGCAAGGCTGCAATTCTTCCGGCAGCACGACCCGATCCGCGATGATATAGGCAATGTAGTCCGCGCCCAGCGTGCCGGGATAACCCAGAAAGGCCACCTGCACGGGTGCCGGCCGCAGCGCAAAGATTTCCGGCCGGGCGAAGCGGGTATACCCGTGCATGTCCACCAAAATATGGATGCCATCCACGGCGATGCGCGCCGCCGCCGCTGCGTTGCTCAAGCCGGATAACTCCACGAAACGGTCGCAGGCTGCTGAAATGTCCCGCCAGTACCGGCTCCCATCGCCGGGACGCAAGCTGTAACCGATGATCTCGAATCGTGACCGATCATGGATCTGGAAAAGCTTGCGCGCCAAATGAGCGGTGGCGTGGTCGCGGAAATCGCCAGACACATAGCCAATTCGCAACCGTTCGCCAGTCCGGCGAGATATCCAGTCGATAGGCAACCTCTGGCGAACCGGCGCCATCAGGGCTTCAACTGCGGTTGCCTGTGCTCGCGCCACCGCCAGTTGCAGGCCCGGATCGATCGGCAGGCTCAGCAGACGGTGCGGTTCGAGGCCGGCGACAAATCCGTACCGGAGCGCATCTTGCGCCAGATCGCCAATCTCCGCCAGCACAATATCCCAATCGGTCCAGTCGCATTCCCTTTGCGCCTCGTAAACTTGAGCCAGATAAAGCCCGCGCGCTGTGTAGCGTTTGCGCAGGCTGTCCTCCGGCACCTCGTCCGGCAACCGCCAGGGTTCGAATTCACGCTCGAGGGGCTGGGACGGATATTCTTTTTGCACGACCCGCAACACCGCATCCGCGTCATCAAACCGCCGCAGCATGGCCAAAACACGCGCCTTGACGCACAACGCCGTAAAGCGGGTTGCCGGCACGCCGGTCAAGGGCTCGACCTCGCTCAACGCCTCGGCGAACCGGCGCAAGCGATACAACAGTCGCCCCCGGTTCAGTCGAAAATCCGGGTCGTTGGGAGCCAGCGCCAAGGCTTGCTCGACGGTCGCCAGCGACTCCTCCCGCCGGTTGAGCTGAAACTGCAGGGTCGCCTTGCCGTGCAACGCCTTCAACCGATGTTGCAGAGACAGATCCGGCAAGGCCAGCAATTTCTCGAAAGCTCCGAGCGCTTCCACCGGCTGCTTCAGTCCCTTCAAGGCATCGGCCCGATGCAGGAGCACCTCACGATCATCAGGCGCCTTCGTCAGCACCCGCTCCAGCGCCTCCAGCGCCTCTTCGAACCGTTTTAACCGCAAGCAGGCCACGGCGCGATCCAGCAGCAGGAAACGATCTTCGGGTTGCAGTTCCAGCGCTCGGTCGAGCGCGTCCAAGGCCGGCTCCATCTCCCCCAACTCCCAGCAAACGCGCCCCAGTTGCCGCCACACATGGATATCGCCAGCCTGGGTCTGACTAAGCTGCCGGTAGCGGGCCTGCTCCTGTTCGAGCCACGCGCGGCGCAGCGCGGCTTGTGCTTCCGGTTGCATTATTTCTTCTTCCTCCGCGGCACTTCAACCGGCAGGCTGTCCAACCAAGGGCGCAACTTCCTGCATCTTGCGCTTGATCTCCTCGGTCACCTGATCGGCTTCCTGGCTGTTCTCGACCACCCGCGGCGTGATCAGCACGATCAGTTCGGTGCGGTCTACCAGTTCTTCGGTGTTGCCAAACAGCGCGCCCAGCACCGGAATCTTGTAGAGAATGGGAAAGCCGCTCTGCCCTTCGACGCGGTTGTCGCGGATCAAGCCGCCCAGCACCAGGGTCTGGCCACTCTTGACGGTGACCTTGCTGGTCACGCTGCGCTCCAGGAACGCGCGGTTTTTCCGGGTTTCTCCAGCCACTTCGCTGACGTCCACCAGCGGCCCGACGTCGATCACTTCCTGTTTGACCTCCATGTTCACCATGCCGCCGGCGTTGACCCGAGGCAACACCTCCAGAAACACGCCGGTATCCTTGTATTCCACGCCACCCGAGGTGGTCACGGTGTTCGTGGTCGTCGTACCCTGTGGAATCGGTTGCTGGGTACCCACACGGATAACCGCCTGCTGGTTGTCCACCACCATCACATGCGGCGAGGACAGCACCTTCAACTTGGAATCGCTGGCCAAGGTATTCAGCAGGACGCGCACCAACCCGGCGCCGTTCGTTATCGCGTAGGTAAACGCGCCAGCCGTTCGCCCCGCAAGCACGCTATTTAGCGTAGTACGGTCGGAGTTGATTCCCAGCGAGCCTGTACCCGTGTAATCCTCACCATTGTTGGTGCCGACATAGTTTTCGAAAAACCATTGCAATCCATATTTCAACTGGCCCGTCAGCGTCACCTCGGCGATGGTCGCTTCGATCAGGACCTGGCGGGGTGTGATATCCATCTTTTGCAGGGTGCTGATGATCCGCTCGTAATTCTGGTTGGTGGCCCAAATCAGCAAGGAGTTGTTCTCGGTATCGGCCACGATGCGGACCTCTTCCATGCCCGCGCTGGGCCCGCCAGAACCCAGGCTGCCGACACCGCCTCCACTCGCCGCGCCGCCAGTGCGCCCGCCAGTGCGCCCGCCAGCGCGCCCGCCGGTGGATGCAGCGGAACCGCCCGCGGAGGAAGTACCCAACGAGGACATACCACCGACCGATGACGTTCCCCCCGACAGGGATGACGAACCCCTACCCAGCCCCGAACCGGCACCGCCCGACAATCCTCCACCCAGCCCCGAACCGGCACCGCCCGACAATCCTCCACCGGTTCCCAGGCCACCAGCCGTTCCCGCATCACCCGACAGTTGCGCCCCTCTCAGACCGGGCGCCAGTTCGCCGCCCCGGCCACCGCCACCTCCGCCCAGATTGAATAGGCCATTGAGCAGTTCGGCGACATAGTCGGCCCGGCTATTCTGCACCTGATAGACGTACAAGCGTTCGCCACCGACGCCATCCAGCCGCTCGATCCAGACGGCTACTTCCTTGAGGTATTCCTCCTGCGGCGTCACCACCAGCACGGCATTCAGCTTGCTGAGCGGCACGAACCGGAGCAGCCCGGCGACCGGCGTCCCGGAGCCCTCGCCCAGCAACTGGTTCAGGTTGGTCGCCATGGCCTGGCTGTCCACGTTGCGCAGCCGGAACATGCCGATGGACATCCCCTTGAGCCAGTTCACGTCGAAGGTGTCGATGGTGCTCTGGACGTTGGCCAGTTCCTGCGGCGTGCCAGCCAGAATCAGCAGGTTGCGGTTGGTATCCGCCCGCAGGATTCCCCCATCGGGCAAAAACGGCGTGATGATCGCCTGCATCTCGACGGCGCTGACATAGCGCAGCGGCACGATCCGCACGCCGTAACCCACGCCGCCGCGCCCCAGGCGTGGAACCAGGTTACCCTGCTTGACCGCACCGGCCGCCGGAAGGATCCGGTACATCCCACCTTCGCGCACGAGCACCGCATTGCTCATGCGCAGCAGGGTCTCCAGCGTCGGCAGCAACTGATCCCGCGCCAGCGGCCGGCTGGTCTGGACCGTCACCTCGCCCTGCAACTGCGGATCGACCGTGTAGTTTTCCTTAAGGGTGTCGAAAATGACTTTGATCACATCGCGAATGTCGGCGCCCTCGAAGTTGAGAGTTACCTCGCCCGGCGCGGCCGGGGCGACGGGCGCCGGTTTCGCGGCGGCCTTCTTGTCGATGAAATTACCCGTACCCGGCAGGATCATCGAGGTTCTGGGCGGCGCGGCGGCTGTGTCCTGGGCAACTCCAGCCAGTTCCGGGGAGGATAGCGGACTCGCGGTCAGGCGCGGCGAACCACCGGCGGGTGGGCCGCCAGTCGCCACCATTTCCACGGTGCTTTCATCGGATGGCGTCGTCGCGCACGCGCTCAGCAATAACGCCAGCAGCGCGCCCGACGCCAGCGGGAGCAGAATTTTTCTCATGAACGGATTATCCATCGGTTTGTGGCGGCGGCGGAAGCGCCGGCACAATAACCGACTGCGGCAATTCCGCCGGTTGCGGCACAACCGGTACGTTGGCTGGCGGAACCTTGTCCTGCCCCTGTTTGGCACCCATGCGTCCCGCCCGCGGTCCAGCCGGCTTTTTCGGACGCACCAGCGCCAATTCCTGGGTCACCTGGCCCTTGCGCACCACGACCCGGTTGGGGAAGATTGCTTCCAACCGCCATTCTCCCACTGTTTCGCCCAGCTTGATCCGCGCCGTCTTGGCGTTCGGTTCTTCCGGCCGCAGGAGGGCCGCTTTCATGCCCGGTGCGATGATCACCCCAAGCAGCATGAGTTTTTGCTCCGGAGCGGCCACCGGCTTTTCGGGTGGCGCCTCCTCGGGAGGGGGCGGCGGTTCGGGCCGACGAGTGGCGATGAACAGCGGGTGGGCGACGATTTCGCCGTACTGATCCAGCGGGGGCAACTGAAACCGCCGTGCCGGCGTCACCGCCGGCAGTTCGGGAGGTCGTTTCGTCGCATTGACCTTCGCCGGCGGGCGGGGTGGATGCGTCACCTGCCAGAACACGGTCGCAGCGGCCAGTCCAGCGATCAACAGCCACAGTAGTAGACCCACGGTCCTGGCCGACACTTAGCCACCTTCCTTGCGGAGATAACCCGAGACCTCAAACTGCACGTTCAATTGCATCCGGCTGTAGTTCGCCAACCGGCCACTGGGTAATCGCGGCCGGTTCTCCCGCGCCGTCACGTCCAGATTATCCAGAAAGAGCAGCGGGGTCTGCGACTCGAGTTCGTACAAGATCTTCTGCAAGCTCTCGGTATCGCCCGTCATGCTCGCGCTGACCGTCACTTTCACGGCGCTCCCTTCCTCGGCCGGTGGCAGCGCCTGGGTGCTGCGCAAGGTTCCACCCGCTGCTTCGACCACCGCCTTGACCCGCTGTTGCAGCTCGGCGGCCGCCAGCGGTGGCGCGGATTGAGGCAGGTACTGAGCGGCGGCATTGCGATCCTGCAGAATGCCAGCGATCAACTGCTGGATCGGCTCGCGACTCGCGGCCATCCGTTCCAATTGTTCCAAGCGGTCCTGCTGCTGCTCCAAATGGGTCTGGTAATAGCTGTAGCGGTCGATCATCCCCCGATCCACCAGCAGGTAGAGCGCGCCCCCCCCGAGCAATATCAGCAACGACAAGGCCGCCAGACGCTGTCCCCAACCAGCCGGGCTTGCGGCGGCCATCAGAGTTCCCGACCGATTCGGGCGCCCAGCACGAAACGCTCCTTGCCGGTGCGGGGATCGGTGGTCACCGGCGACAGAAATCCCGCCCCGTTGAACAAGCCCGAGGATTCGACGATCGCGACGAGCGCCGATGCCTTGGCGGACTGGCCAATGATCTGCACGGTATCCCCCTTAATCTGCACGCGTTCCACCCAGGTGTCGTCCGGGAGAATCGCGGTCAGCTCCCGCAGCAAATCCACCCGGGGCGGCTGGGTCTGTTTCTTCTGCGCCAGCATCCGGGAAACCTCCAGGGTTCGATCGAGTTGATCGCGCAAGGTCAGGGCCTGATTGGCCGCCTGCTGGAGTCGGCCGACTTTCGTCATCATCCCCATCACCAGCAGGCGCTGCTGCCAGATCGGCAATATCATGGCCGCCGCGACCAGCAATAGAGTGGCGGCCATCATGGCTGTCCGCAAGCGCCGTCCCCAATAGTCGCGACGCACGCGCTGTTCTGGCGGCAACAAATTGAGACCGGGGCGACCACCCGCCACGTCCAGCGCATCCGGTTGCAAACCCCGCTGCCGCAACTGAGCCAGCACCGGTTCCACCCCGGCCCGCGGCAAAGCGGTCAGTTCGACCCGCAGCCGGCGCTGTTCAGGCTGGCGTTCCAGCACGATCACGTCATAGTAAACCTGGGCCGCGGCGAACGGCGTCAGCCGATCCATCTCGAACCCCGCCACCTGGCGCGGGTTCTTCTCGGCGGCCAAGGGCAGCGACAAGGTTCTCATCAGCGCCTGACTGGCTGGAAAGCGCAATACCAACTGGCAGGGTTTCTCCGTGCTGAACCATCCCGCCACGGCATTCCAGTCGGGCGACGACCGGTCCAACCGGTCCAGTTCCAGCGACTGATCGGTCTCTTCGCGCAGAAGCACGCACTCGCCATCGTCTACGGCGACCACCAGCCGCCGCGCCGAACCGGCCAGCCAGCGGCGAACGCCCGCGGGCAACCACGCCAGCAAACCATCCCGCCACCAGTGCCAAATGGCGTTCCAGTTCCAGCGGGGGTTGATTCTTACTATCTGCAAACGCGATAACACAACCGAAGCAACTCCGGGAACACCAAGTGATTGTAAACGTTCGTTAGCGCCCCTCGCGCCAAGCCAGCAAACGCAGATCCTGACCGGAGAACCTGCCCTGCACGTCGGCGACAGCATCCACGCTCACGGTCGTTCCAGTCCCCGCCTCCGCCGAGACCGAGATATGATATACATTCGTGCGTCCCCCGGAAAAAAAGGATTGCCCACCATTCCGCGGCAACGGCGGTGGGGCCGCTCCATCCGCGGCGCGGGCGCGGGCCTTAACGTAATCAGCAACGGTCCGATCGTCCAGTCCCAAGGCCTGTAATAGCGAGGCTGGTGCCAATTCCGGATTCACGCCAACATGGTTCGAAAACACGGTGACCACGCCAGCGATCCGCTCGTAGACTTCCCTGGAGATTCCCAACACTTGCTGCAATTCCTCGACGCTCTCAAAACGGGTCTTCTTCGGTCCGCCGGGCCGACCGGCCCGGCGAGATCCGGCTTTATTAGCGCCAAGCTCGCCCGGCTGCCGCCATTCCAGGATCGTTTCGACCAGGCGGTCCTGCTCCCGCGAATCCACGCCCACCCCGGCGAATAAGACTTTCAGCAGTTCGGCATCGGCGGTATTCAGGTTCACCAACCCGTTGGCGTCCGTGACTTGAATCCGCAACCGTCCCCCGCCAAACAGCCAGTCGCGTGGATCTCCGTTGGGCAGCCAAACCTTGCGGCTTTCCTCTTGATCCAGTTGCCAGGCCAGAGCATACGCGACTCCTGCTTCGGCCATGGCCCGGGCTTGCGCCCGCTCGATCGCGCTGGTGGCCAGCCGGGTTTCAACCCGCATGGAGTAGGCGAAACTGCCCGCCATCACCGCCAGCAGAGTCACGATCCATAGCACGATGATCAGCACCATGCCGCCCTGCGCACAGCGGTAAGCACGATAACCGGAAACCGCGCTCATCGCCGGGGCCCCTCGACCAAGGCGACCACCAGGTCGGGCCAGGCTTCGTTCCCCTGGGTCAGATTCAGGCGCGTCAGCAACGGCCGCCGCTCGGGACTCGACCATTCGGAACGCCAGCGCGGTGGTTCCTGATCGTCTTCCCGTTCCGGACCGAAATAGGCCCATTCCACAGCGGACACCCCCTCCAGCAGCACGGTCTCCCGTTCCTCGCCGGCGGCTGGATCATCGGGCAGATACGACCGCCAGCGTAGCCGCAATCGACCGTCGCCGGCCTCGATCCGAACCCGGTACAACCCGCCCTGTCCCAGTTGGATCAACATCGGTGCCACGAACTCGATGCTGTTCGGCTGACCGGAGAATACCACCACCTTTTCCTGCTTGTCGTTGGTCTGGTAAACGGTCATCGACTGTGCCAGTTGGCGGCGCAGAAACTCCTGGACCAGCCGCAACCGGTTGGTGGCCTCGGCGCGCTGCTCGCCGCTGTCCCAGCCGTTCAACCCCAGCCGCAGACCGCTGTACAACACCACCAATACCAGTCCCATCAAGGTGATGGCGACCACCAGTTCCAGCAGGGTGAACCCCGTCTGCCGGAGATTCATACCAGGCGATTGCGCCATCATCGGCGGCGCCCATCCGCCGGTTCGACCGGCGCCAACCGCAGCGTTTCCAGCACCACGGACCGGGTCTGCCACAAACCCGGCCAGAACACCTCGACGCTGACCCGATAGGCCCGGACCCGGGTTTTCTCGGGATCCGGCAAACCTTCGGTGAAGGCGCTCACCGTGCCGCGCCAGGAAAACCGGTCGTTGATCGGGCCGGAGCGGTCCCCTTCGTTAAGCGGGGTGTCCCGGCCGATGGCGGCCAAAATCGATTCGGCATAGAGAGTCGCCTGGGTGTAATCGTCCGCCGTACCGGCGTTGCGCAGCCCGGTGGCGAACACCTGCAGCAGCACACCCAGCGAGACGCTGAGAATGGCGAAGGCTACCAGCACCTCCAGCAGGGAAAAGCCGCTCTGAAGGGATCGTCGGATCACGGTTGCGCGTCCTGCTCGACGATGGCAATGGCGCCGGTCAGCCAGTCCACGTTCACCCGATAGGCCAGTTTCGGACCGCTGACGGTGATGGCGCCGCCGGTGGAACTGCCGTCCGGGAAGAAGCGGATATTGCCGGTCGCAGCGTCGAGCAACTCCGACCGAGCGGTGTAGAGCTTGAGCGCCAGCCCGTCCGGCAACGTGATTTCGCGCGGGTCGCCGCTCACCGCGAAGCGGCGCTGGGCCAAATCGAGGGTCAGGATCGCCTCCCGCTGGCGGGTGACCGCCTCGTTGCGGGCGTTGCGCAGGCCGGCAGCCAATTGTCGCGCCGCACCGCGCAGTTCGGTGGCGCCACTCATACCCGAGAGCAGGGGCGGCACCAGTGCCACCAGCAACACACCGATCACCAGCACCACCAGGATTTCCAGCAGGGTAAAACCCTGCTGTCCCGCCCGCCTCGTTGCCACCCGGCTCACCCGACACGCTTACTGCCAGCTCACCACGTCCTGGTTTTCACCGTCGCCGCCCTCGGCGTTGTCGGCGCCTAGCGAGTACAGATCGAACGCCCCCCCACTGTGCTGGCCGGGCGCGCGATACTGGTAGTCGTTGCCCCAGGGATCCTTGGGGACAATGTTCTTGCGCAGATAGGGACCGTTCCAGCGATTCGCGCCCGCTGGCTGCGCGATCAGCGCCTGCAAGCCCTCGTTCGTGGCGGGATAGCGTCCCATATCCAGCCGGAACGCATCGAGCGCGGTGCTGAAATCCTCGATTTGCAACTTGGCGGTCTTGGTATTGGCACCGCCGAGGTATTTCATCACCTGCGGTCCGACCAAGCCGGCCAGCAGGCCGAGGATGACCAGCACCACCAGCAGTTCGATCAGCGTGAAACCGCACAAGCGGCGGAGATTGTCTTTAAGCTTCATCGATCACATACCCAAATAATCACTTGTAGGTCGGGTTGGCGAAGCGTAACCCGACAGAATGCGTTGACCCCGGGCTCGTCGGGTCGCGGGGCGGAATACCTGAGCTGGCCTGCGAAAGGATCAGAAGGCCAGCTCGTTCAGACTGAGGATCGCCACCAGGATGGACATGATGATGCCGGCGATGATCACGCCCAAGCCCAGGATCAGGATGGGTTCCAGCAGCGTCAACAAGCGTTTGACGGCAGTCTGCACCTCCCCATCGTAAGTGTCGGCTACCTGCAGCAGCATTTCCTGCAACTGGCCGGTCTCTTCGCCGACCCGGATCATCTGCACGGCCAGCTTGGGAAAATTGCCCGTCTCCAGCAGCGGTTCGGCCAGCCCCCGACCGGTCTTGGCGTGCTCGGCCACCTCGCCCAGCGCTCCCGCCAACACCTGATTGCTCAAAGTCTCGCGGACGATGGCCAAGGCGTTCAGCAGCGACACGCCGTTGCCGAGCAGCGTTCCCAGGGTCCGCGACAAGCGCGCGGTTTCCACCTTGGCGATCAGGTCGCCGAACAACGGCAAGCGCAGCAGCCAGCGGTCCCAGCGGGCGCGGCTTTCCGGCTGGCTCATTTGCCGTCGCACGGCCATCACGATCAACCCGATCACGCTCAGCCCGACCCACCAGTAGTGCCGAAAGCCCTCGCCGATGGCAATGACGATTTGCGTTGCCAACGGCAAAGCCTTGCCGGCGTCGGCGAACAGCCGCTGGAACTGCGGCACCACGAAAGTCAGCAGGATAATGACCGACAGCGCCGCCACCGTCAGCAGGATGATCGGATAGATCAGCGCCGAAGTGACTGTTTCCCGCAGTGCCTGGGACCGTTCCAGGAACTCGGTCAGCCGTTTCAGCACCGTTTCCAGCGCGCCGCCCGCCTCGCCGGCGCGGATCATGTTCAGGTAGAAGCGCGAAAATGCGCCCTGCGCTTCCAGGGCATCGGCCAGCGTCGAGCCGCCGCGCACTTTTTCCTGCACCCGCTCCAACAGAACCCTGCCCCGCTCGTCCTCGGTCACGCCGATCAGAATGGTCAACGCCCGATCCAACGGCATTCCGGCGCCCAACAGGCTGGCCAATTGCTGGGTCAGCAGGGTGACAGCCTTGCGGGATAATGCCCGGCGTTTGCTGAACAGCGGCTGACCGAAGCCGCCGCGCAGCAAACCGCCCTTGGCTTCATGCACCGACAACGGCAGCAGGCCCTGATCGCGCAGGTGCTCGACCGCCGCCTCCGGGGTCGGCGCTTCCAGTTCGTCGCGCAGCACCTCGCCGGCGGCATCCGCCGCCTCGTAGCGATAACGGGGCATGTTATGCCTCCTGCTCCTGCTGAGTGGTCACCCGCAGCACTTCCTCGATGGTGGTCAGACCGGCGACGGCCTTGCGCAGACCATCCTCGTACATGGTGTCCATGCCCTCATTCTGGGCGGTGGTCTGCAGGTCGCCGGCGTCGGCGTGTTTCAGCACCAGGCGGCGCAGCGGGTCGCTCATCACCAGGAATTCCATGATGGCCGCCCGACCCCGATAGCCGGTCCCGCCACACTGCTCGCAACCGACCGGTTTATATAAGGTGATGTCGCGAGTGTCGGCGAAGCGGTGCAACCGCATTTCCTCGACCAGCTCCGGTAAGGCCAGATAGGGCTGGCGACAGTGGGTACAAAGCAGCCGGACCAGCCGCTGGGCCAGAATGCCGTTGATGGTCGAAGTCAGCAGATAATCCTCCACCCCCATGTCGAGCAGGCGGGTAATGCTGCCGGCGGCGTCGTTGGTGTGCAGGGTGGACAACACCAGATGACCGGTCAGCGCGGACTGTACGGCGATGCCGGCGGTTTCCAGATCGCGCATTTCGCCGATCATGATCACGTCCGGGTCCTGGCGGACAATGGAGCGCAGGGCGTTGGCGAAGGTCAGGTTGATCTGCGGCTTGACCTGGATCTGGTTCACGCCCTCCAATTGGTATTCCACCGGGTCCTCGACGGTAAGAATCTTCCGTTCCGGGGTATTGATGGTTTGCAGGGCGGTATACAGGGTGGTGGTCTTGCCGCTGCCGGTGGGGCCGGTGACCAGGATGATGCCGTGCGGCAAATGCAGAACATTCAGGAAGCGCTTGAGCGTGCGCGGGCTGAAACCCAACACCGCGAAATCCAGCACCACGCTGGCCTTGTCGAGAATGCGCATCACCACGCTTTCGCCCCACAGGGTCGGCACGGTGGACACGCGCAGGTCGATCTCCTTGCCCTGCGCCCGCAGTTGAATTCGTCCGTCCTGCGGCAAGCGCCGCTCGGCGATGTTCAGTTTGGCCATGATCTTGATGCGGGAAATGACCGCCGCCGACAGCCGCGACGGCGGTGATTCCACCTCGCGCAACACCCCATCCACCCGGTAGCGGACCTTGAGCCGATTCTCGAACGGCTCGATGTGAATGTCGGAGGACCGTGATTCCACCGCACGAGCGATCATCAGGTTGACCAAACGGATGACTGGCGCCTCGCTCGCCAAATCCTTTAGGTGCTGGATCTGCTCTTCGTCGGTCAAATCATCGGCCAAGCCAATGGAATCGACGATCTGACCCATCGCCGAGCGGCCGCTGCCATATAACCGTTCGAAGGCGATTTCAAGTTCGGTGGGAATCGCCACCCGTGGCAAAATGGACTTGCCGGTGGCCAACCGCAACGCGGACAGGACGTAATCGTCGGTAGGATTGGCCATCGCGACCGCCAATCCCCGCTCGTCCTCGAACAGCGGGATGACCCGCGACTCCTTGAGAAACCGCGACGAAATCCCGCCGTTCGTCACTGGCATCTCGGGATAGTCGCTTGGCTTGACCAGGGGCAAATTCAACCGCGCGGCCACCGCCTCGGCCAGGTCGCGCTCCGACACCAGGCCCAGCTTGACCAGCAGCGTATCCAATCCCTCGCCGGTGCTATCCCGCACGCGCCGAGCGCGTTGCAGATCGGCATCGGCCAGTTTCTGGTGCTCGACCAGCAGTTCGCCGAGATCAACGGCCATGGAGGGCAAACAACATCGTAGTCAGGCCTTCGCGCCACGAAGCCGGGTGGATATCGAAACGAGTCGCCAATCGGGTGCAATCCAGCACCGAATTGGCCGGGCGGGCGGCTGGAGTTGGATAATCGGCGGTGGCGATGGCGGTCACGGCGCGGACGTTCAGCTTCTCATGGACTCTTGCCCGTTCGACGATGGCATTGGCGAACCCATGCCAGGTGGTGGCCGGTTCGCCGCAATAATGATAAACGCCCCAGTCATTATCAGCGTCGATCTCTTTCGCCCGCCCCACCAGTTCCAGCAACGTGTCGGCGATATCCCCGGCGTAGGTCGGACAGCCGTGCTGGTCGGCGACCACTCGCAGTTCCTCGCGCTCCCGCGCCAGCCGCAGGATGGTCTTGACGAAGTTTTCACCTTGAATGCCGAACACCCAGCTCACCCGCAAAATCAGATGCCTGGGCAACAGTCGGCGCACCGCCTCGTCGCCCTCCCACTTGCTCCGGCCGTACACGCCCAGCGGCGCGGCCGGATCGTCCTCGGTGTAGGGACCGGTCTTGGTTCCGTCGAACACGTAATCGGTGGAAATGTGCAACAGCGGAATATCCAGTCGGGCACAAGCGGCGGCCAGATGGGCGGGACCGTCGCGGTTGACGGCAAAGGCCAATTCGTGTTCCTGCTCGGCCTTGTCCACGGCGGTGTAGGCGGCGGCGTTGATGACCGCATCCGCGCCGCTGACCGCCAGCGCGCGATCCACGGCGCTGGCATCGGTGATGTCCAACTCAGCCACATCCCAGGCCAGCACTTCGTGGCCGAACATAGGGGCGCGACGGGTCAGTTCCCAACCGACCTGACCCTTGGCGCCAATCATTGCAAGCCGCACGGTTCAGTCCTCGTTCAAAACTCCTCTCTCCCCTCACGGGAGAGAGGTTGGGGGTGAGGGGTAATCCACGTAAACGGGCAGATTCTCGGGAGCCTGCGCGGCCAGTCGTGGATTCCCCTGATCCTTGCTCGACAGCGCCACCTCACGCAACGGCCATTCGATGCCGATAGCCGGATCGTCCCAGGCGATACCACGCTCCGAGGGCGGATGATAATAGTCGGTACATTTATAAAAGAAATCCGCCTCCTCCGACAACACGCAGAACCCATGGGCGAATCCGGGCGGGATGTACAACTGACGGTGATCCACATCGTCCAGCACGCAGCCGTACCAGCGGCCGAAAGTCGGCGAACCGCGGCGGATATCCACCGCCACGTCGAACACCGCGCCGCGCGTCACCCAGACCAGCTTACCCTGCGGCTGCGCCATTTGATAATGCAAGCCGCGTAATACCCCGCGTCGCGACCGGGAGTGGTTGTCCTGGACGAAACGCGCGGGCATCCCGGCCTCGCGGTAACGCACCTCCTGCCAGGTCTCCATGAAAAAACCGCGCGCATCGCCGAAGACCTTCGGCTCCAACAGCAGCACGCCGGGCAATTCCGTTGCGATAACCTTCATGGCGCGATCCTCCGCTCCAGCAGTTCCAGCAGATACTGGCCGTAGCCGCTCTTGGCAAGCGGTTCCGCCAGCCGCGCCAGTCGTTCATCGTCGATAAAATTCATCCGCCAAGCCACTTCCTCGGGACAAGCCACTTTCAGGCCCTGCCGTTGCTCCACCACCTGCACGAAATGGGCGGCGGCCAGCAGCGATTCGTGCGTGCCGGTATCCAGCCAGGCGTAACCGCGCCCCAGCAACTCGACGTTGAGTTCGCCGCGCTCCAGATAGACCCGGTTCACGTCGGTAATCTCCAGCTCGCCGCGCGCCGAGGGACGAATGTGCTTGGCGACGTTCACCACGTCGTTATCGTAGAAGTACAGACCGGTCACCGCGTAGTTGGATTTGGGCGCTTCCGGCTTTTCCTCGATGTCCATCGCCCGGCCCCGGGCATCGAAGCTCACCACGCCGTAGCGTTCCGGATCGCGGACGTAATAGCCGAACACCGTCGCCCCCCGCTCGCGGGCGGTGGCCCGGCGCAGCACCGCCGACAACCCCTGACCATAATAAATGTTGTCGCCGAGAATCAGACAGGCCGGATCGCCACCGATGAAGTGCTCGCCGATCAGGAACGCCTGCGCCAGCCCGTCTGGACTCGGCTGTACCGCGTACTGAAAGTTGACACCCCACTGACCGCCATCACCCAGCAGAGCTTGATACGCCTCCCGGTCGCGCGGGGTGGTGATGATGAGGATATCCCGGATTGCCGCCAGCAGCAGCGTGGCGACCGGGTAGTAGATCATCGGCTTGTCGTAAACCGGCATGAGCTGCTTGCTGACCGAGACCGTCAGCGGGTGCAGTCGCGTGCCAGAACCGCCGGCAAGAATGATGCCCTTGTAGGCCATTTGTTTCGTGTATCGTCGTGGCGATGGATCAGGGAAATGGCGGAGCACCTTACTCCACTGTGACCGATTTCGCCAGATTGCGCGGCTGATCCACGTCGGTACCCTTGAGGATGGCGACGTGGTAAGCCAGCAGTTGTAGCGGCACGGTAAACACGATCGGCGCAATGGACTCGGGCACCGCTCCCAGCGACAAGACATGCGTGCTGACGCCGCTAAGATGGGTATCCACTTCGCTGTCGGCGAACAGGAACAGCTCGCCGCCGCGCGCCCGCACCTCCTGAAGATTGGACAGCACTTTTTCCAGCAAGCCGTCCTTGGGCAGCACGCAGACCACCGGCATGTCGGCGTCCACCAGCGCCAGCGGCCCGTGCTTGAGTTCGCCTGCCGGATAGGCTTCGGCGTGGATGTAGGAAATCTCCTTGAGCTTGAGCGCTCCTTCCATGGCGATCGGGTACTGCGGGCCGCGCCCCAGGAACAGGGCGTGATGCTTTTCGGCGAACGACTCGGCCAGCTTTTCGATGGCGTTGTTGAGGGCCAGCGCCTTTTCCAGCGCGCGGGGCAACAGCTCCAAATCCCGCACCAGCGCGGATTCGTCGCCGTCGCCCAAGCCGCGCCGCCGGCCCAACATCAGAGCCAGCAATCGCAAGGCCACCAGTTGGGTCGTGAATGCCTTGGTGGAAGCCACGCCGATTTCCCGACCGGCACGGGTCAGCAACGTCAAGGCCGATTCGCGCACCAGCGAGCTTTCGGCCACGTTGCAAATGGTCAGGGTGGACAGATAACCGCGCTCCTTGGCCGTGCGCAAGGCCGCCAGGGTGTCGGCGGTTTCCCCCGACTGCGAAATGCTGACGAACAAGGTATCGGGCGGGGTCACGCCGTGACGGTAGCGGTACTCGCTGGCGACCTCGACCGTGCAAGGTACCCCCAGATTCTCCAACCAGTAGCGGGCCACCAGACCGGCGTGGTAGCTGGTGCCGCAGGCGACGATGTGCACGCCTTGCACCTGCTCGAACAACTGGCTCGCTTCCGGCCCGAAACTGTCTTCCAGCAACCGGCCCTGATGGATGCGGCCTTCCAGGGTCTCGGCGACCACAGCCGGCTGCTCGAAGATTTCCTTCAGCATGAAATGGCGATAGCCGCCCTTGCCCGCCGCCGCGCCCATCTGCCCCGCATAGGACAGCGGCCGTTCCACCATCCGCCCTTCCCGGTCGTAAACGGTGAAGCGCTCCCGCTGGACTTCGGCGACATCGCCTTCTTCCAGAAATACGAAGCTCTGCGTGACCGGCGCCAGCGCGAAGACATCCGAAGCGATGAAGTGTTCCTCGATACCGATGCCCAGCACCAGCGGGCTGCCGGCCCGGGCCGCGATCAATCGGTCCGGATCCTCGCGACAAATCACGCCCAGGCTGTAGGCGCCGGTCAGTTGCGCCACGCTCTGGCGCACCGCTGCGAGCAAGTCGCCAGTTTCCCGCATCTGCTGGTCGATCAGGTGAGCGACCACTTCAGTATCGGTTTCGGACTCGAACCGGTAGCCAGCGGCGATCAGCTTCGCCTTGAGTACCTGGTAGTTTTCGATGATGCCGTTATGTACCACCGCCACCGAATCGCTGCTGAGATGCGGATGGGCATTGCGCTCGGAGGGCTCGCCGTGGGTGGCCCAACGGGTGTGGGCGAGACCGAGCGGGCCGCGCACCGGTTCCTGTTGCAACCGTTCGGTCAGCGTCTGAACCTTGCCGACCGTGCGCACCCGGTGCAACTGGTCATCGCGGCTGTCCAGGGTGACGATGCCCGCTGAGTCGTAACCACGGTATTCCAGCCGCCGCAGGCCTTCGAGCAGGATGGGGGTGACGTTGCGTTCGGCGATAGCGCCCACGATTCCACACATAAGGATTTCCGCCGTCGATTACCAAGAATTGAAAAAATCAGATTATCGGCTTGTCCACCAGGTGAACAAGCCACGCTCCTTCAGTGTTCCAGCACCAGCCGCCGAGTATGGCGGGCGATGACCAGCTCCTCGTTAGTCGGCAGCACCCAGACTGTCACCCGACTGTCGGGCCGAGTGATGCGGCGGGCGTCACCGACATTGGCCGCAGTATCCAATTCGATACCCAGCCAAGCCGAGCGGGCGCAGACCTGCTCGCGCACCACCGCCGCGTGCTCGCCGATGCCGCCGGTGAACACCAGTCCGTCCAATCCACCCAGCGCCGCCGCCAGCGAACCGAGTTCGCGAGCGATCCGGTAAGTGAAATAATCCACCGCCAGCTTGGCGTTGGGATCGCTGCTCGCCAGCAACTCGCGCATGTCGTTGCTGATACCCGACAAACCCAGCAGCCCGGACTGCTTGTAGAGCAGGTTGGTCAAATCCCGGGCGCCCATGCCGTGTCGCTCGATCAGATAAATGAGCACGCCGGGGTCCAGCGAACCGCTGCGGGTTCCCATCGGCAAACCTTCCACGGCGGTGAACCCCAGGGTGGTGGCCACGCTCCGGCCGTCGTGCATGGCGCACATGCTGGCGCCGTTGCCGAGATGCGCGACCACCACCCGTCCGGTGGCCGGCGTGCCCATCGCATCCGCCAGCGCGCCGGCGATGTATTCGTAAGACAAACCGTGAAAGCCGTAGCGCTGGATGCCTTCTTGGCGGTAGACCTGCGGCAAGGCGAACAACCGCGCCAATTCCGGCTGAACGAAGTGAAAGGCGGTGTCAAAACAGGCGATTTGCGGCAGATCCGGCCGGACGGCGGCCAAGGCCCGGATACCGGCCAGATTGTGCGGCTGGTGTAGTGGCGCCAGGAGCACGAAGGTTTCCAGCCGAGCCATGATCTCCGGCGTCAGCCGTTGCGGGTCGCTGAACTCTTTGCCGCCATGCACCACCCGATGACCGGCCGCGATCACCTCAGGCAGGTCGGGCATTTTTCCGAGCCAGTCCAGCAAATCGCGCAACGCCGCCTGATGATCGTAAACCTCGCCTTCCGCCGGCGACGGTTGAGCGTCATTGGCCCGCCGGCGATAGTTCGGCCCTTGCTTTTGGTACTTGCCGGACGGCGGCGTTGGTCGGACATCGATCAACACCTGTCCGACGCGATCAAATGCCTTGAAATGCGGATTTTCCTCGCCGATGTTCTCCTGCAAGCCCCGGCAGACCAGCGCCAATTCGCCACCATCCGCGAGCAGGGCGAACACCGAGAACTTGATGCTGGACGAGCCGGCATTGATCACCAGCAAACCTTGCGACATCAAAGCTTCCTCTTGCGGTTGGCGTGCAGCACGGCCAGCGCGCAGGACGTCATGCGGGCCAGGGCACCGTCGGCGCGGCTGGTCAGCACGATCGGCACCCGCGCGCCCAGCACCAGGCCGGCGGTCTCGGCTTCGGCCAGATATTGCAACTGCTTGGCGGTCATGTTGCCCGCTTCAAGATCGGGAACCAGCAGGATGTCGGCGTCGCCGGCGACTTCCGAATGGATGCCCTTGGTTTTGGCCGCCTGTTTGGAGATGGCGTTGTCGAAGGCCAGTGGCCCATCCAGCAACCCACCGGTGATCTGACCGCGGTCGGCCATCTTGCACAGCGCCGCCGCATCCATGGTCGCTTGCAATTTTGGGGTTACCGTCTCGACCGCCGACAAAATCGCTACCTTGGGCTGCTCGGTGCCGATGGTCTGCGCCAGTTCGATGGCATTCTGGACGATATCGCGCTTGGCCATCAAATCCGGGTAGATATTGATGGCGGCGTCGGTGATCATCAGCGGCTTGGGATAGGTAGGCACATCCATCACGAAGGCATGGCTGATGCGGCGCTCGGTGCGCAATCCGGTATCCGCCCGCACCACTTCGCTCATCAATTCATCGGTGTGCAGGCTGCCCTTCATCAGAATCCCGGCATTGCCCACGCGGACCAGTTCGACGCCCTTGGCGGCGGCGGCATGGCTGTGCGGCACGTCCAGAATCTGGTAATCCCCCAGATCGAGTTCAACGGCGCGCGCAGCTTCGAGAATTTTGACCCTGGGTCCAACCAGCACCGGTTCAATCAGGCCAGCGTGGGCCGCGCCGATCGCGCCTGCCAACGATACCTCATCCACCGGATGCACCACTGCGGTCCGCACCGGCGGGTGTCGGTTAGCCATCTCGATCAGGTGCTTGTAGCGGGCGCCGTGCTCGTGGAAGTGGACATCCGGCAGATCCACCAGGGGGCGATGAATTTTCCGGGCCGGCGCCAGTACCCGCGCCGTACCTTCGAACACCCGCTCCTCATTTTGATTGAGACCCACGCACTCGAACAACACGGTTCGATCCGCCGGTTGCTTGGACAGCACCTTGACCGTCACCCGCAGGGTATCACCCACCCGCACCGGCCGGAGAAAGTGGAGTTCCTGGGAGCGGTGCACGGTGCCGGCGCCCGGCAGATAGGTGCCCAACACTCCCGAGATCAGGGAGGCCCCCCACAGGCTGTGTGCCACCAACCGCCGTTGCCCGTCCTGCTCGGCGGCATAACCCTCGTCCAGGTGGGCCGGGTTCATGTCGCCGGACAGCAGGGCGAACAGTTCGATATCCCGCTTGGTCAGCAGTCTCGCCACGCTGGCCGTTTGGCCGATGGCGATTTCATCGAATGGGAAATTTTCGACAAAGTCCACGAAGTACCGCGCTCAATCGTCGGCGGTCGGCGCGGAACCGCCGAATTGACAGCCGAAGGATTTCAAATAGGCCTGGAACCGTTCACCCAGTTCCGGATGGCGCAAACCGTATTCGACGGTCGCCACCAGATAGCCCAGCTTGCTGCCGCAGTCGTGGCGCCGGCCCGAAAATTCGTAAGCCAGCACCTGTTCTTCGCTCAGCAGGGCGGCAATGCCGTCGGTAAGCTGGATTTCGTTGCCCGCCCCGCGCGGGAGGTTGGCCAGCAAGTCGAAAATACGCGGGGTCAGGATGTAGCGGCCCACCACCGCAAGATCCGATGGAGCATTCTCGGGCTTCGGTTTTTCAACGATGCCATCCACATTGCTGATCCGGGTAGCGAACGGCAGCGGATGGACGATGCCGTACTTGTGGGTCTCCTCCTTGGGCACGCGTTCCACGCCCAGGATCGAGCATTGGTACTTATTGAAATGGCGAGCCATCTGGGTCAGCGCCCCACCCTCCCGGGCATCCTCCTCAATCAGATCGTCGGCCAGAATGACCGCGAACGGTTCGTCGCCCACCACCGGCCGGGCGCACAGCACCGCATGGCCCAGACCCAGCGCCTCGGCCTGCCGCACGTAGACGCATTCCACGCCGGACGGGACGATGC
The DNA here is from genome assembly GCA_963715845.1 of uncultured Gammaproteobacteria bacterium. GTDB lineage: Bacteria > Pseudomonadota > Gammaproteobacteria > Competibacterales > Competibacteraceae > Competibacter_A. The sequence continues at coordinate 23,214 of CAVQSJ010000022.1, forward strand.
CGCGCACCACCTGGAGCAGATCGGTCCTGCCGCGCATCTCCAGTTCGACTTCCAGTTCGTAGGCTTTATCGAAATGATCGGCGATGGCGTTCTTGGTACGGCCGATGATGAAGACCAGGGTGTCGACACCGGCCGCCACTGCCTCCTCGACCCCGTATTGAATCAAGGGCTTATCGACGATAGGCAACATTTCCTTGGGACTGGCCTTAGTCGCCGGCAGGAATCGCGTCCCAAGGCCGGCCACGGGAAATACCGCCTTGCGCACTTGCCGTTTCACCTTTTCACCTCGCTTGCTATGAATGTCTAGTCGGGTTGCGAATGGCGTTGCATTGTCCGGCATCGCGCCCCGCCGAACAAGCAGAAACCCCACCGATGCGAGGTTTAATCGGAACGCAGGCCCGTCTTCACCACCGGCCGAAGAGGGAAATTGGACGCTTGGCACCGCGCGTTCTATAAAGACGCAAATCGATCACGCTCGCAAGGATCAAAAACGATGCTGGACACTCTCACCCTGAATCGCTGGCGCGAATGCCTGGGGCAGGATTTTCGCGTTCATCTCGGCCAAGAGGCCGGGCTCGATCTAAAACTAACCTCCGTCACTCCGCTGGGTGCCGAAAGCGGTTATCGACGGCAACCCTATTCGCTGCTGTTCGCCGGTCCGCTGACGCCCATACTGCCGCAAGCCATTTACCCGTTGCGGAACGAGTCGCTGGGCGAGTTGGAGATTTTTCTGGTACCGCTCGGTCCACAGGGCCAGGCGATGCGTTACGAGGCGATTTTCACCTGAGCGAGCCGGTTTCTCGGTCGGGCGGCGTTCCCACCGCCAGCAGGAGATAAACTCCGGTTTCGCCGACCGGCTCGAACCCCAGGCGCCGATAAAGCCGCAGCGCGGTATTGTAGCGTTCGACGTGAATGGTCAGGCGCCGGCTTGCGGCGGCGGCTTCCTCCAGCAATTCTCGTAACAATCCGCCACCGATGCCACGATTGCGATATTCGGGCAGCAGCGCGATGTCCATGATGCGGATCTCATCTTTCCAGCGCGCCACGTACAGCCGGCCGATGGGTTCGCTGTCCAGCAGGACGAGGTCAAACCGGGCTCCCTGATAATGGATTTGGTAATGGTGATGCTGTGCCTCGAACTGCTGGGCGAGAAACGCCTGTTTTTGCGTCTCGTCCCAGTCGGTGAGGGCGAGTTCCTCGGCGCGGGTGCTGGCGTAGACCCGCTGCAGAAAATCGCGGTCCTCGGGAGCGATGGGGCGGAGTGAGAGTCGCGGTTGGGGCATCAGCGTGGCAGATTGAAATCAGCTCGGTAGTTAGTGTCTGGCCGAAAACCCCGAAACCCCATAGTTGGGCTGAGCTTGCGAAGCCCAACCTCATGATCCTGTTGGGCAACGCTACGCTTATGCCCAACAGTCATGTCAATCGGGGCTTGACACCCCCGACGATGAAAGTAGGGTAAGCACGGGAGGTTCACACCCCAGGACGTAGTAGGAATGATAGTTCAACTTCGCTCCCAACATGAGCCGGTGGCTCCGCAGCGCACCCCCGACTGTCGCCTTCGAGCACGCATGGCAACCTGGCCGGCCTATACGAACCGATTTCCCCGGAAGTCGGCCCCGGTAGGTCAGGAAGACGCGGAGCCGCGGTGAACCTCCCATCCGGTTCCCTCTTTCCACGCGTACGATGGGAGGTTCCCATGGACATTCAACCGATTTTCCGGTGCGCGGTAGGCATCGACGTGCATTTGGCCCTGATTTGTGTGTGCGTCATCGTCGCCGAACCCGGCCTCGAACCGGTCGTGCATCGCCGCGAATTCGGCGGCTTTCAACGGGACCGACGCGCCATGGCCGATTGGATCGCGAGTTTCAAACCCGACGTGGTGGTCATGGAAAGCACCGGGATCTACTGGAAAAGCCCCTATGCGGCCTTGGAAAAAGTCGGGATTCAGGCCCAGGTGGTGAACGCCCAGCAGGTCAAAAAGGTGCCGGGCCGCAAAACCGATACCAGCGACGCCGAGTGGCTGGCCATGTTGGCGCGCGCCGGTTTGTTGCGCGGCAGTTTCATCCCGCCGGCGCAGTTGCGTAACCTGCGCCAAGTCAGCCGGCATCATCAAAAAATCACCGCCATGCGGGCCATGGAAAAAAATCGCTTGCTCAAAGTCTTGAGCGATGCCGGGATCCGTATCACCGCGGTCGTTTCCGATGCGCATGGCGTCGCGGCGACGGCCATCATCGATTGCCTGTTGGCGGGTGGCACCCCGGAACAGGCGTTGACTCATGCCGGTCGCCTCCAGGCTGCACCCGAAACCTTGCTCGCGTCATTGCAGGGCGAACTGAGCGCGGAACATCGCTTCGTAGCCCAAACGATTCGCCACCATATCCACTATCTGGATGCGCAGTTGGCTGACCTCGAAGGTCATCTGTTGGAGGCCCTCCAACCCCATGAGGCAGCGATGCAATTTTTACTGACCATTCCCGGGATCGATCGGTTGGCGGCGGCCAAATTGATCGTCGAAATCGGGATCGACATGGCCGCGTTCGGCACGGCGGGTCGTCTCTGCAAATGGGCCGGCGTGTGTCCCGGCAATGACGAGAGCGCCGGCAAACGCCGGCGGGGCAATACCGCGCCGGGCAATCGCTATGTCCGTGCCCTATTATGCCAAATCGCTTGGGCCGCGGTCCGAACCACCAGTCAATTCAAGGGCCGTTTTCAGAGCTTGGTCGGTCGTCGGGGGACCAAGCGGGCGATCATCGCCATCGGCCATAAAGTCCTCAAGACGGTGTTCGTGTTGCTGTCGCGCCAGGTGCCTTACCAGGATTCCACAGTCGATTACGAAGCCCTCGCGGTGCAACGCCACGCGCCGCGCTGGATCAGGCAGTTGCGGAAATTCGGCTATCTGCCGAAGATGGCCTGAGTTCGCATCGACTGAGGTTTAAAAAACGTCGCTGGGGCGGCGGGGGGTGGTTTTGGCCTTCAGCTACCCTACTTTCATGGCAACCTACATCACTACATCACAGGTTTCCGGTCAGACACGAGTTACCAGCCTTCGTCGGCGGGACCGCGAAAGCGCGCCGCAAACTGTTCGATGTTTTTGTCGCAACGATGATCATCCGCGGCGGCCAGCTATGGGTCTAAGTGCGAGGCGGAAATACACCTTGCAAAGCGATGCAGAAGTAAAAGGTCAGGTACGGCTGCATGTTGTTGTGGGGTGCGTTGCCGCCGGCGGGGGCCAGTGCTTGGTTGGACATTGGCTGCAGGCCTGAGGCGGCGTTCTGGTACAAAAACCCGTTTGTCGACCGTGCCAACACGCGGGTGCTCGTGGGAGCTTTCAAATCGCCATCGTCCGAAGAGGCCCGTAGGGTGTGGCTATGGGACGGGATTTCGCTCTCCAGCAGGGTCACGGTTTCGCTCCCGCCTGTCTCTCCAAGGTCGTGCAACGACAGGCCTGGCCCCTGGCCGGGGTGCATCGGAGCCCGACCCTGTAGATTCGGCAAGGCGAAGTTGCTCTTGCCGTTGCCGCCGTAGGTGGTGCCCAGCAGCGAAAACAGCGCGGTGTTCTGCGACAGCGGCAAGAGTTGGCCGTCGCACCAAGCCCAGCCCCTGGGGGCGAAGTTGAAGGGAAAGATTCTGATTTCCGCGACGAAAGGATCGGCCATCTCTTCCTCCTAAGTGGGCGACGGGAAAATCCCGAACAGTGAAATAATGAAATCGATACAGAGATAGGGTTGAAAATTGGTGTGTGGCTGGCTGCCGCCGACCGCCGACACCGCCGCCGCATTCATGTTGCTGTTGGCCTGATCTTGAATGTAAGGATTGATCGCCACCGACTCGGCCAAGAGGTTGTTGACGGGGCTTGAGAGGGTCCCACCCGAGGTGGACGCCAGCAGGGGGTGGCCATGAGATGGAATCTGATTGACCGTCAACGTGATCTCTTCCGCCCCTCCCGTTTCCGCCAAAACGAGGCCGTTGCCCATGTGCACGGGCAGGCGGCCGCGCAAATCGGGCAGCGCAAAGATGGATTGACCGTCGCCGCCATAGGTGGTGCCGATCAACTGGAACAGCGTCTCGTTCTCGGAAATCGGCAGCAGTTGGCCTTCGCAGAACATCCAGCCCGCCGGCGCGAAATTTCCGGCGAACATCCTGATCTCGCCGACGTAAGGTTGTGCCATATCTGTGCTCCTTTAGTTCGGGCTGGGGAAGATGCCCTGCAGGGCGATCGAGAAGTTCAAGGTCAGAAAGGGCTGCATGTTGAGGTGCGCCTGCGAGCCGCCAACACTGGCGATGGAGCTTGGGCCAAGCGCTGTCAAGTTCGACGGGGTGCTGTAAACATTGTTGGCGGCGGCGAGGACGTTGCCGACCGCGGGCGCGACGTTCGCATTCGACGGCGAGCCCGCCAAAACGTGGGTATGGGTAGGAATCTCGGCAATCGAGAGGGTGTGAGCTTGTTCGCCGCCGCGCTCGCCGAGCGTATGGCCGTTGCCGACGTGGATCGGAGTCCGTGCGCGCAAATCGGGCAACGCGAAGTTCACGCGCCCATCGCCGCCGAAGGTCGTCCCGAGCAGCGAGAAGAGAGCCTGATTCTGGTTGATCGGCAAGAGCTGACCATCGCACAGCGCCCAACCTCTCGGGGCAAAGCCGAAGCTCATGATGCGTATTTCCGACAAGAAGGGTTCTGCCATTAGTCTCTCTCCTTCACGGTTGCGACCGGACGAGGCCCGGACAGTTGTGTGTACCATGCTGGACGATCTTACGGAGGCGTCGGCACCGTCCCGTTAAAAAAGCCGTCCGTCGTGACTGCTGCGGAATCGTTTGCCGTGGCGCTGCCGGGTTCACCCGCACTACCAGTGTTGCGACCCTGGATATAGGCAATCACGGCAGTGGTGTCAAAGGCAGTACCTGTGTAACCTGGCAGTTCAATGCGCGAGTTAAAGCGTTGGCGGATGCGGAAGTCGTCGGTCGTGCCGGCACTATTCGTGAGTGTATTGGCGAGCGCTCCAGCCCCGCCGAAGTTGAGACGAACCGTATGACTGTCCACCACGCCACCAGATCCATCAGGGAGGCAGGCCCCCAGTGGGGTAAAGATGTTGCAAGTAGTAGAACCATTATTTAGGAAGAATGATTGGAGGGATAACGGATTGGTTGAAACCGACTGATCGAGATCGTTGCTTTGCACTGTCAGATTGAGGACACCGTTGCCGTCGTTCGCCAGAACAGAAATCCCACGTTCTAAGACATTGATAACAGTGTTGCCCGTAACCGACGTGGTGTGAGTACCGTTACCGTGCGCTTCCACAGTAATGCCGGACGCCTGGGTCGAGCCCGATTGGAAGACCCCGACGGTTCCAATGGTATTGCCGCTGATCGTGCCGCGCATATTGGCGGTGCTCGCCGAGGTCCCCAGATTGGTGGTGATGGCGCTGAGGATGGAGCCATTGATGGTATTGTTGTCGATGTTGTAATCCACGGTGCCGCTATAGCCCGGTACACCGGTGGCGGCATTGATCGTGATGCCTTGTCCCAACGCGGTGGGATGACCACCCGAAAGAGTGTTGCCGGAGAAGACCACATCAAGCACCCCCGAATTGGCTGCGGCCGCCTGGAAGTGGTCGCCGCGATGGGCGGTAAACGTGCTGCCGGTGACGCTCGCCGTCATGCTGGCAGTCCCAGACGCTTCCATCAGGAAGCCGTCGTTGCCGATCGCCGAATTGTTGCTGAAAGTACTCCCAGTCACGGTAAGACCGTTCAGCGTGCCGCTGGAATTGCGGATGACCACGTTGTCCTCCGCCGAACCGCTGACCGTGATGCCAGACCAGGTCGAGGTCCCGAACAAGTTGGTCAGGTCAATGCCAGCCTCGCCGGCCGCGTTGCCGTTGGACGTAACCTGAACGCCATTGAGCGACAGACCGGTGACCGACGAACCGCGAATACCGTCGTCAGCGCCGTTTTGAATATTCATGAACGCGAGACTCACCGCACTCGCGCTGGTGAGCGAAATACCCGGGCCGGTCGAATTTTGGATGGTTCCGCCCGTTCCCGCCCCGCCGGTACCCGTGACAGTAAAGCTGCCGGTCGTGGTGTTAAGCACGATACCGTTCGCCGCACCGTTGGCCGAGATGCTGGTGAAGCTCAGCGTGCCGCCGGCGTTGGTGAGGTTCACCGCAGTGCCGGTCGTCGTCGTGCTGCTCACCTCGCTGACCGTCACCCCCGTTATAGCGCCATCGGGGTCGTTTAGGCCGGTCGCACTGCCGGTGGAGAGGTTGAGGCCGCGCACCGCGCTATTGGTGTTGAGCGTGACCGTGCCCTGGAGGGTCGGGCGCGTGCCGTTGATGGTCGGGCGCGCAATCGTCCCTGCCGGCGGTGTGATGCCGAAGAAGGCATCGAACGTGGTGCCCGTCGCCCCCTGCCCGATCAACTGCTCCCCGCTGAGCAAGGTCAAGCCGTTCGGGTACGTACCGGTGAAAACGAACACTCGATCATTAGCACTATCGACGGCCGGCACACTGGCCAGGGTCTGGAACGGCTGATTCAGCGTCCCATTACCCCCTGCCGCCGCCGCTCCGTTCACAAACCAGATCACCGGGCCATTCACCGTGATGCTGATGGTCGCCGGGGCACTGGTGGCCGTGCCCGGACAGCCGTTGTCTTGCACCGTGTAGCTGGCGGTGGCGTTGCCAGTGAAGCCTGGGTTGGGTTCGAAGTCGAAGGTGCCCGCTGCAGCGTTGAGGTTTGAGACCGTCCCACCGGTACCGGAGGTCAGGCTCGCCACGGTAAAGGTGGGCGTGCAGCCGTTCACGCCGGCATCGGCGTCGGTGACGCCGGTGAGCAAGCCGCTTAAGCCCACGATCTTCATGTTGGCTTGGGCGCTGGCAGTCTTGATCTGCGCCACCGGTGGGTCGTTCACCGGGTTCACGGTGATAGTGAAGTTCTGTGTGCCAGAGGTATTGACCCCACCATTGGCGGTGCCGCCGCTATCCTGAAGCTGCACGGTAACCGTGGCTGCTCCGTTGGCGTTGGGCGCCGGGGTGAAGGTCAGCACGCCCGCTGACGATACTGCGGGCTGCACGGAGAACAGCGCATTATTGTTGTTGCTGACCAGGAAATTGAGCGTCTGGCCGCCCTCATTCAGGCCTGCGCTGATCGCCGTGGCCCAAGGATTCACGGTCTGCGCGCCGGCATCTTCGTTGACGGTCTGATTTGGTCCGGCGGCGAAGCTGGGGGCGTCGTTGACCCCGTTGACGGTGATGGTGAAGGTCTGCGGTGCGCTGGTATTGACATTCGGCGGTGTGTTGGAACCGTTATCGGAAAGCGTCACCGTGATGGTCGCCGTACCGAAAGCGTTGGGCGCCGGCGTGTAAGTGAGCACGCCGGTCGCGGAGACGGCCGGTTGCGCCGAGAACAGGGCGTTGTTGTTGTTGGTCACATTGAAGGTCAGCGTCTGCCCCGCTTCATCGGCAAGTCCCGCGCTGATGGCGGTTGCCCACGAGCTCACGGTCTGCGCGCCGGCGTCCTCGTTGACCGTCTGATTCGGCCCGGCGGTGAAACTGGGCGCGTCGTTCACCGCGGTGACGGTGATGGTGAAGGTCTGCGGCGCAGAGGTATCCACCCCGCCGTTGGCGGTGCCGCCGTTGTCAGAGAGCGTCAGCGTGATCGTCGCGCTGCCGTTGGCATTGGCCGCCGGGGTATAAGTCAAGGTGCCGGTCGTGGCGTTGATGCTCGGCCCCGCACTAAACAGCGTCGGGTTGGTGTTGCCGGTGATGTTGAAGATCAGCGCCTGGCTGCCGTTATCACCGTCATTGATGCCCGTGGCCCAGCCGTTCACCGTTTGCGCCCCGACGTCTTCGTTAACGGTCTGATCCGGCCCCTTGATGAATACGGGCGCGCTGTTGACGGCGTTGATGGTGACGGCGGCAGTTGCGGGCGCGCTGGGATCGGCACCATCGTTGACCACGAAGGTGATGCCGCGGTTAGTGGGGTTGGGGTTGGTGGAACCGTTGTTGTAGGTCAGCGTGTGCAACGCCGCCTGGTACTGGGCAAGCGTGGCGCTCCCCGTGAGTGTCAGCACGCCTTGGCCGGGGGTGCCGGTATTGTAGGTGGCGACAATGGGGGTGTTGGGACTGACGGTGGTCGCAGCGACCGCCAGCGTTTCCTGGCCAGCGTCGAGCAGATTGGTCAGCGTCACTGAAGCGGAAGCAAGGTTGGCGCTATCAACATCGCTCACCGTGAGGTTGGCGTTATCGACAATCGCCACTGCCCCGCCGCCTTCGGTAAACGTCGCCGCGAAGTCAATGCCGGCGGCGGGACCGTTGAGATCCACGACAGGTAGGTCGTTGACACAGTTGACGGTGACCGTCACGGTGGCGGTGGAACCGCCGGGGGTCAGCGTGTAGGTAAAGGTATCCAGGGGCGCGCCCGGGGGGGTATTGCAATAGTCGGCGGCGGGCTGATAAGTGAGGCCCGTACCACCGCCAGTGATCAGCACCGTGCCGCCGTTCGTCGATGGGTTCTGTACCGCCCCGATGAGTTTGGGCCCACCGTCGGGGTCGGTGTCGTTGGCCAGCACGTTGATAGCGGTGGCGAGGGCATCCTCGGCAAGGGTGGCGGTATCGTTCACCGCGATGGGAGGATCATCCATGGCATTGACGGTGATGCTGAAGGTCTGCGCGGGAGAGGTATCCACGCCACCGTTGGCGGTGCCGCCGCTGTCCTGCACCCGCACCTCGAAGGTCGAAGTGCCGTTGGCGCCAGCGGCGGGGGTGTAGGTCAGATTGCCGTTGGCGGCGACACTCGGTTGCGCGCTAAAGAGCGCCGGGTTGCTCACGTTGCTCACGGTGTACGCGAGCACGGCTTGGGCAGACTCTTGGGCGTTGCCGGGGTTGAAGGTCGCCCAGCCGGCGACGGTCTGAGCGCCGGCATTTTCGTTCACCGCCGGAGGATTGCTGGCGGTGAAGCTCGGTTGGTCATTGATGCCGTTGACGGTGATGGTGAAGGTCTGCGGCGCGGAAGTATCGACCCCGCCGTTGGCGGTGCCGCCATTGTCTTGCACCCGTACCTCGAAGGTGGACGTGCCGAAGGCGTTGGGTGCGGGTGTGTAGCTGAGATTGCCGCTGGTATCGACCGTGGGCGGCGTAGTAAAGAGAGCCGCATTGCTCACATTGCTCACCAGGTAGGCGAGCACGGTCTGCCCGCTCTCATCGGGAGCACCGGGGTCGAAAGTCGCCCAGCCGTTGACGGTCTGGAGGCCGGCATCTTCGTTCACCACCGGCGGGTTGCTGGCGGTGAAGTTGGGTTGATCGTTGACGCTGGTGAGGGTGACGGTGGCGGTCGCGACCGCGCTGGTGTTGCTGCCGTCGCTGACCACAAAGGTGATAGCCCGCGCGGGTGTAGCCGTCGGCGCCGCAGCGGCGTTGCTATAGGTGACGGTGCGTAACGCCGCCTGATATTGGGCGAGCGGCGCCGATCCGATGAGGGTCAGTAAGCCGGTGGCAGCGTTGTAGGCGGCTGTTATGGGGGTGTTCGGAGCGACCGTGGCGGCGCTTACCGCCAGCGTTTCCTGGCCGGTATCAAGCAGGTTGGTGAGCGTGATCGTGGCGGAGGCCAGATTCAGGCTGTCCGGGTCGATAACCGTGAGGTTCGAGGGATCGACGATGGCGACCGCGCCCCCGCCTTCGGTGAAGGTAGCGGCAAAGTCGATGCCCGCCGCAGGACCGTTGAGATCGAGAACCGGGGCGGGATTGGTGGCGGCGCCAACGGTAATGGTGAAGGCTTGATCGGCACTCAGGCTGGGGGTGCTGTTGTCGGTCACGCGCAGGACGACGGCATGGGGGCCGAGATCGGCAGGTCCTGGGATGCCGCTCAGCGTTCCCGCACCGTTGCTGCCGGAGGTGAACGTCAACCAGGCCGGCAACGTCGGTGCGGTCAGAGTCAGCGCATCACCATCGGGATCGCTGGTGGCGATGGCGTAACTGTAAGGGCTGGCGACGTTGGCGGTGGTGACGGGAGTGCTGGTGAAGCTCGGCGGCTGGTTGGACGATGGCGGCGTTTCGGCATTCGCGATATCGCTTCGGAAAAACAGATTACCGCCTTCCTGTGCGGCAAAGGCCGTCACGATATCCGTGTTCGGGGCGCTATCCCCCCGCGCGTCGGAGCCGACCGCAGGCACACCCTGCCAGTCGTTGACCTGACCGTCCAGACGAAAACCCGCCGCCCAGGCGATTCCCACCAACGCCCCGACCAGTAGTACGCCAACCACGCTCGCCGGAAAACGGGATCGTTGCCGGATCACCGCGACGAGCAGGAGCAGGGCCAACACCAGAAAGCCCCAGCCAGACAGAAAGGGAATATCCACCGGGCCGCCGCTGGGCTGGACGTTGAGCAGAATGGGAGGGTCGTTCGCCGACCCCAGCAAGTCACTGCTGGTCGGCCCTTGCGCGGCAAAGTATAGGCGAATGGTGGCGCCAGGGGCGGCAATGGCGTTGGCCGACAAGGCTTGCTCGACGACATCGGTCCCGCCGACGCCGTTGTTCGAACCCACCGGATAGGGGGTGCCGGGCAGCGGGACCGGGGCACCAAAACTGCCGCTGGCGCAACTTTCCAAGGTCAGTTGAGTAACCTGCGGCGTGGCGGTTTCGGAGACGATTGCCGTCAGGCGTCGCTCGATCCCCGTGACAGTTCCGGACGTCGGGAGGGTGACGGCGCAACCCGTCGCTGTATCGCTATCGGAATCAATTAGAGTGAAATAGCTGAGTTGCGCCCAACTCGAAGTGGACAGGAGCACCAGCACGACGGTAACTATCAAGCGGATAACCAAACTCATGAAGATGCCCCTATGTAGACTTCACTCCACTTAATATCGAAAATTTTAACGAGTTATGTCGTAGGTATTCATAAGGGCAAAACATAGACAATATCCGTCTAATGAGCAAGACCAGTTTTTACAAAATTCGATAAGTTCCAGAGCAGGGAAAATTGCCTGGGTAGCCAGGCAGGAAAATCGAGCGTGAAGTGCTTCAAAACGACCGAAGCGCCTTGACGGCGCCTCGGTTGGGGTTTTATTTGGCCAGTTTGTCCGGCAACCGCTTGCAGAAATCCAAGCCTTCCCGGCCCGGTTCCACCGCCACCGTATCGCCGGGGCCAAACTCGCCGGCCAGAATCCGCCGCGCCAGCGGATTCTCCAATTCCTGCTGAATGGCCCGCTTCAGCGGCCGCGCACCGCCGCCCTGGTCGAACGCATCCTCGCCACCCGCCCCCCCGTGGAGCAGTCACACTTATCAACCCGCGTCGCTGCGCTCCGACCGCTGGCTCCCTGCCCCGAACTGGAGTGCCGCCTTCGGCTGAAATCACCGGCCACCTTCCCGTGAAATCGGTGGCCGTCATCAGTGAAATACGCATCTGAAAAAGCCTACCGTCTTCCTGACCGAGCAAGATCCGCCCCAAGCCTACGGCGTCCTGGGTTTGGTCAGTCCGATCCAGGAGGTCATCCCGATACCGCCGCCCGTGCTGGTGGATGCGGTGCTGCTGCCGTTCGAGGACCGGATCATCTACGACAGCTTGCTGATGCCTTACCGGCTGATGTTCGGCGCGGGTATCCGGCGGAGTTTGAACGAGGCTTACCGCCGGGTTCAGGAACAGGGCGGAGTGACGACCACGCTGCAACCCCTCAGCGCCGAGGCCATCCAACAGGCCATCGGCGGGGGCAACCAAAAAATCCTGGCCGCGTTCCGTAAGGATCTGTTGGCCGCTGGCTTGAGCCCGAAAATGGTCGAGGAACATACCGGCAACATCGCGCGGTTCGTGGACGCTTACTGGTCGACGCCAAAACAGTCACGCTCGTTGCTGGAACTCGACACAGATAGCTTGCAACAGTACCTGCGCCGGCAGGGCAGGAGTGTCAATTGGGTCAGTTTCCGGCGCCTGGTTCGCTTTCTCAGGGATACGAACCGCATCGATTGGGATCAGGCGGAAGCGATGCAGCGCCTGTTGAAACAACGGTAGACCGGAGTGCGAGAAATTCATGGCTTTCTTCACCGAACCCGACCATTACGTAAAAACCATCCTGTCCGACCTGCAAGGAGCGTGGGGTTGTCTGCGCGACGAGGTGGTCAAACACGCCGGTTTTCCGAACTGGGACCGGCTGCTGTTCCACATCGACGAGGCGATGAGTTGGGAAACCGTGCGGCATCTGGAACGGATGGAGCCGCTGTTGGTGCTGATCCGCAATCTGGCGGTGCAAGGCGAGGCGCTGGAGGAGATCATGGAAGCGATCGAGGATATCGCCGAGATTCTCCAGGAAGTTCAGCAGGATTTGAAACAAGGGAAGTCGCTGTAGCAGCCAGGCGCGGCCGGCGAAGTTACTCGGTCCGGGCCGTCAGTTGCTCCCGCAACCAGGCGGGAAACTGTTGCGAGGGCAAGGCCAGATTACCCTGCGGCAGCGGTTGCGGCTGTTCCACCCGACAGACCAACACGCCGGATTCGGCGGCCTCGTCGCCCGCCAATGCCCTGAATTTGTGAAGCGGTTCGAGATGGCGGAGGGTCGGTGTGGCGGTCAATTTGATTTCCACCGGCAGCAAGCAGCCGTTGGCCAGGACGATCAGGTCCACCTCCAACCCGTCGTGGGAACGCCAGAAAAACAAATCGGGGAGGCGGCCCAGCAGCGTAAAAACCTTGACCGCTTCGCTGACCACCCAGCCCTCGAACAGCGCACCGCCCATGCCGCCGGCCAGCATCGCCGCCGCCGATGGTTACCGGGTCAGCCACGCGGCCAGTGCGGCGTCGAGCAGGTACAGCTTGGGGGTCTTGATCAGGCGCTTGCCGCAATTTCGATAGCAGGGCGGCAGGAAATACAGGATATAGGATGCGGCCAGGACGTGGCCCCAGGTCTTGATCGTGGGTTCCGACACCCCGCAGTCCCGCGCCAGCGCGGCTTTGTTGAAGACCTGACCGTGCCGACTGGCGCATAACCCCAGGAACAGCTCGAAGCCGCGCAAGTCCTGGATGTTGTGCAACAGGCGCACGTCGCGCTCGACGTAGGTTTGCAGATAGGAACGCAGCCACAGTTCGCGCTGGTCCGGCGCCAGCGCCGGTTCCGGGTAGTCGCTCCGCCACAGCCGCTCTTCCAGGGTTTCGGTGGCGGGGGCGTATTCCAACTGGCTGAACGGCAGCAGTTCCAGCAGGGCGATGCGCCCGGCCAACGATTCGCTGACGTTTTTCATCAGGGCGAATTGCTGGGAGCCGGTCAACAGCCAGTGTCCGCAGCGTTGCCCGTTCTGGTCGATCAGCATTTTCAGATAGGGCAGCAATTCGGGTACGTACTGGATTTCATCGAGGATGACCGGTTTTTCCCGGTACGGGTCCAGAAACCCTCGGGGATCGCTGGTGGCGAAGGCGCGGCTCAGGGGATCGTCGAAGGTGACATAGGCAAAGCGGTCGCCGAACTCCTCCCGCAGGAAGGTCGTTTTCCCCGACTGGCGCGGCCCGGTCACCAACACGGCCGGAAACTGGCTCAGGGCGGTTTGCAGGGTAGGGAACAACTGGCGGCGCAGATACATGGCTGACAAAAGTAAAATTGCAATTTAGATATGGAAAATTTTAATGCTGACAAACGCATGGCGCAATGAAAGGTGTTCAGCCGGGTGCGATTCAAAGTGATGCAACGACGGGCTGACCGGTTCCAGCTGCTTCTCTTTCAGCCCGTTGCCAATAGGCCTCCCATTCGCGGTTGGCGCGGTTTAACCGCAGGGCCAACATCGCTTCGACATGCGCCGGTGACCACCACGCCCCGGGGCGTTTGAGTCGTTGCTGGATAATATAGCGGTGGGCGCTCTCAATTTCCCCAGAGCCAATGGGCAGGCCCTGCTGGATAGCGCCTTGATAATCCAGATAATCCAGTCGGTTACGCAAATAGCGATCACAAGCGGTCACCGGATCATCCTCCTGATCAGCCCTGACGAAGGGCGCCAACGCGTCCAGGACCGCCGCCACCTGGTTGGCTTTCAGCCGCTCTTTCTGCACGTCCAGCCACGCCTGGGCATGATCCGCGGCGCACACCGGCGCGGCGGCGCTCAGATAGTCGCAGACATGGAAAAAATCGATCAGATAACTCCCTTGGGTCCCAAAGTGGCGATCGAACTGATTCACAATCCACGGCGCCCCGTCGCCGAGTCCATGCAGGTGACTGGCCGGGCCGAACCCGGCTTTCGCGGCGCAGCGCCACCATTGCCGACCACTTTCCTCGACCCCCCCGGCAAAATGCCCCCCAAACACCGGACTCACACTGCCGTGGCGATGCACCAGATTCAGGCGGACTTCTTTCCAGCTCAACACCTTACCTTTCCGTCGGTCGGCGCTCGTCGCGGGGGGTTCGACGACCGGCACCATCGAGCCATCAATCTCGCCAATGAAGCGTTCCGCCGAGGTCCCCGGCGCGATCTCCCGCGCCGCTTCTTGTTCATAGATGCACTGCGCATGATATGCCGTCGTCCGTTGGACGGTACTCACCGGCACGTCAATCCCATAATGTTCTTTCAACTTGGCCGCCGCCGGGGCAAAGGGGTGATCCGCTCCGAAATCCGCCATCACCCGCTGCAAGGGCAGCGAGCTACCCCGACAGCTCACGCCCGCCGTCGCGCTAAACGGCCGTTCGATACCCGTGCCGTTTCGCCAGAGGGGTTCCATCACCTCGATCGGACCGAAGGTCGTGTACCAATACAGTTTTTTTTACCACCCGGCCGCCAGTCCGGCTCTTCGGTCGCCAGCTGCGTCTGCTTCTCCACCCCGCGTTCCGCCCATGCCGTCAGCGCCTCGTGACCCATCTGCCGGAGTTCTTCAATCATGCGCCGTTCCGCAGCATCCGCGCGTTCACAATCGCCTGCCGCATCTTCCACCACTGCCAACAGACTTTCCACACGGGCACGCATCTGCGGATGACGATTCAAACGCTCCAACAACACTTGATCACGGTCGGTCGTCAACATCAGGGGCTCCTTCGGGGTATCAGTGGATCATGGGGTATTATGCCGCTTGCATCACTTTGAATCGCACCCTGTTCAGCCGGCTTGCGCGGGCGCAGTGGGGCGAAATCGGCGGGGGAAACGGGAAGCGTGGGGAATGGACTATCAAACCCACAGATCGGCGAGCGAAAAAGTCACCGCCGCGAAGGGCGGGAAACAGACGGGATCGTCTTCTCCAATGACGCCGAGCAGCACCCATTGACCTTGGCGTAACTCGAAGGCTTCCAGGGTGCGCGCCAGCGGATCGACCAGCCAGGCATGAGCGACGCCGTAACGGGCGTAAAGCGGCAATTTCAGGGTCCGATCCTTTTGCGCCGTGGATGGCGAGAGGATTTCGCAAACCCAGTCGGGAACGACCTCGAAGCGGTGATCGCGGGGAATGGCCGGCATCCGTTCGCGCCGCCAACCGGCCAGATCGGGCACGACGACTTCGACATCGCGGATGAAATGAACTTCGGGTTCCACCAGAATCCACCAACCGCCCTGACCTTTTTGCCCTCGGTGGAATACAGGCCAAGAATGCTGTTGATGGCCCCCGCCGCTGCGATTTCCGGTCCGGTCGGTCGGTTTTGTTGGATGTAGAGTCGACCGCCGATGACCTCGCCCACCTGGTTTTCCGGCAGGGCAAGCAGTTGTTCGTAGGGGGTCAAGCACGAGATGGCTTGGGCTTGATTCATTGGTTTGCTCTGCGCGGGTTATTCACCGGACTCCATTTGTTGCGACAACCGTTCCCAGTCTTCCAAACCGCTGCCGCCCAGTTATTTCGCCAAATTTTCCAATGCCGCGAGGACCTTCGCATCACCAATTTCCTTGGCGATCCAATAAGTTACAACAAAGTAAGCAAGTCCTGAATGGGGTTGATTTTTCGCAAAATTGATACGACCCCGTGGTAAACAACGTCCGACATAACCCCCCGCACGCGCCAATCCGCTAATTCGGCTTTGGGCCAACAGCAAGTCGTGGTGGTGAATTCAACCCAGCTTCGCTATGCGGTGGCGCTATCTCAACGCTGCGGGACGTATCCGCTTGTTGCCGATTAAAACCTCAAGATTGGGCAACCCAACCAGCGGCGTCACATCCACTACCTGCGTGCCGCTGAGGTTAAGCCACTGCAAAGCTGTAAGTCCCACCAGCGGCGTCACATCCACTACCTGCGTGCCGCTGAGGCTAAGCCACTGTAAGTTCGTAAGCCCCGCCAGCAGCTCCACATCCTCCACCTGCGTGCCGCCGAGATCAAGCTCCTGCAACCTAGTGGGCTGCCGCAGAAGTTTTGATAGGTACCGGCAGGTACCTTATGGTGAGGTATCCCCAGTATACACACATATCTGGTTGACTTCACAATGGAATCCTCTGAAGACCCAGTGGGCTAGAGGTCTCTGAACCTATCAAAATTTGTGCGTCAGCCCACTAGTGAGATTGGCCAGCGGCGCCACATTCTTCACCGGCGTGCCGCTGATGCTAAGCCACTGTAAGTTTGTAAGCCCCGCCAGCGGATCCACATCCTTCACCCGCGTGCCGCTGAGGTTAAGCCGCTGCAAACTGGTGAACCTGACCAGCGGCGCCACATTCGCCACCGGCGTGCCGCTAAGGTTAAGCCGCTGTAAGCTGGCAAGTCCCGCCAGCGGCACCACATCCGCCACCTTCGTGCTGCTGAGGTCAAGCACCTGCAAGCTAGTGAGTTTGGCTAGTGACTTCACGTCCGCCACCCGCGTGCTTGTGAGGCTAAGCCACTGCAAAGCAGTGAGCCCCGCCAGCAGCTCCACATCCTTCGCCTGCGTGCCGCCGAGATCAAGCACCTGCAACTTAGTGAGATTGGCCAGCGGCGCCAAATCCGCCACCTTCGTGCTGCTGAGGTCAAGCCACTGCAAGCTAGTGAGTTTAGCTAGTGTCTGAACGAAAACCTTTCTCGTTAAAAAATGGGTAAGGATTTTTGGATTATTTTTAGTCATTTTTTCTATTTTATCTTTTTATATCCAAATTCTTTAAACATTTTTCCTGTAGAAATAGCTTTGGATTGATAACGTTCTGCAAATTTTCATTATTGAAAAAGTAGTTATGGTTGGAGAACAAAATCTCCAGATTCATCTCAAGTTATTCGCTTTTTCTACGCTGCTTTTTTACATCGCTCCTGTTCTATATCTTGTTCTTGTTGTTGCAGGTAGCGACCCAAAATTTGCAAGTTTCGCGCCACGATGGCTAACGCCACATACCGCTTGAATGCTGGTAATTCATCATCAGGACAGCGATCCAAACCATGGACCTCTAACGCATGAATCGCCGATTCGACCGCAGCATGTTGGCATCGCCCCTCAATAAAAACAACTTCTTGTTGTCGCGCTTGATCGGTTTTCGAAAGTCGGCCCTTTTTCGGTAGAATCACGGTCTCGAGTAGATCTGATAACTCACGCTGGTTGCCAGGCGAATGAAAACCTTGGTCAAAACTACAGGATGATAATTGAGGATACCGCTGCTGCGTTTCCTGGACCATACGGACCGCTACATCCACATCGACTTCCTGTTGCATAACCCGGTGATGAAGAATAAAGCGATGTTGATCTTCAATAATGCCCACCATAACACCCAGTTCCACCGGCACCCCCGCTTTTCCTTTACTAATCCATTCGGTATAAGGTTTAAAAATTGAAAATACTTTTTCTTGATGAGGAATCTTTTTGCCTTGAATAACCCGGCGGTCAATTTGATCGATTTGTCGCCGGGCATGATTGACAAAATCCTTTATTTTCAATATCTTATCTTTATCCATTCCGTCTATTTTCTCAAGTTCTTCTAATTGGCGATGGGCGCGTTCTACTAACTCTGTAGCCCAATCGAGATAGGCTTGATGCGCGTCGATGATTTCTTTCTGACGCGACGCTTGTTTGGATTCACCTTTCGAGGTCGAGGGCTTGAGTTTTTGGAGACGACGCCATAGTTTTTTTAATTTTTTAATGCCGTCTACCCCCCCTATTGGCTCTTCGACCTGTTGGCGTCGGCATAACCGGATGAGGAGTTGAATCACTTTCCGTACCGAATCAAACAACAAACGGGTATCCGTTGGATATTCAACATTGGTTTCTACCACGAATGAATCACAACGGCCGCGGAGTGGGTCTTCCGCACCCCGGTCGGGCAACGGCTCATCGCCTAATCCTTTTTTTTTAATCAACGCATGACCGGCGTTCACCACGACTTGATTAATTTGATCAAGAATTTCAGGTGTTAATAAGCTGACATTATCTTTGAGCGTCTGTAAGTAATAACAGTCTTGATCGTCAACCACGCCATGGCCGAGAATTTGGCGAATCGTTTTATGATTATTGACTAAATTATGCAGTCGATCATAGTCACAATTCAAGTTTAACCGAAGGACTCCCAGGACTAAAATACTCCACATATCCATACCCGGTCGTCCGTTATTAAGATCGATGTCCTTAGGAAATATGCCATCTAAAATCTTGAGGGCCTGTTCGAGCAAAATCGGATTGAGAAAAATATATTGTAATCCCTTAAGCAGTTGAGGAATATCATCACGAGAATTGGCGTCTAATTGGACTTGATCTACTTGCATTTCGTCAATCGGTTTTCGGGTTTTTTGGCGCATGTTCTTTCTCGATATTAGATAAGGAACCATTTAAATTTTGAAAAAGTATAGCATGGAATTATAAATATAAACAAATCAATAAGATAAACATCGTATCAGAAATCAGAACAGGCACATAACTTCTTGATAAGCAAATGATTTAATTGATAAATATGGTTTCCGGTCAGACACTAGCTAGTGACTTCACGTCCGCCACCCGCGTACCGCTGAGGTCAAGCGCCTGCAGCCCTTTTAAGGTCCGTGATAAATTATTGTATAATAACGCAATTTTTGAAATATTTTGAGGTATCCGCATGTTTAGCGAAGTCTTCGAGCGGTTTATCCAGAACCGACCTATCGCGGTAATGGTACGCGTGTTGCTGGAAAGCTTGTTGAATGCCGACCACTTGGATCGCTGGTTTAACACGGTTCGCCAGTCCCAATATACCAAAGACATCTTGTTTTCATCCATTGTCGGTTTGATGCTCAACGTGGTGTGCAACATCCGGCCCAGCGTTCATTCCGCCTATCGTCATTCTGAAATAGAGACCTCGGTGGTCGCCCTGTATGGCAAATTACAAAATCTGGAACCGACGACTTCGCAGGGTTTAGTGCGTGATATTGCGGGAGAAGCGGAATCCCTCATCCATCACATCGGGGGAACGAATCCGCCCTTACTCCCCGGGTATCGGGTCAAGTTTTTAGATGGGAACTGGATCGAAGCCACCGAACATCGCTTAGAGGTTCTGCGGGGGACGAAGGCGGGCGCGTTACCCGGTAAAGCGTTGGTCGTGTTTGATCCGCAATTAGGCCTTGCGGTGGATGTCTTTCCTGGTGAAGATGGCCATGCGCAGGAACGGTCCTTAGTATCGGCGGTCGCGAACACCATCCAAGCCCGGGAGGTCTGGATCGCTGATCGGAATTTTTGCGTCTTGGAATTTTTGTTCGAGTGCCATCGAAAAGCGGCGTTTTTTGTCATCCGTCAACACGGCAACACCCCCTATAAGCGATTGACTGAACTAAAGTTTGTGGGCAAATCAGCGACCGGAGAGGTCTTTGAACAAGCGGTGGAAATCACCGCGCCTTCGGGTGAAACGCTCACGCTTCGCCGGGTCGTGGTGAAATTAAATCAGCCCACGCGGAATGGTGACAACAATCATAGGTGTTCGGGATTTTTTATACCTCACCTTCCAACAACAATCTATTGAAACGCATTAATGATGTCTCTCTTTTTTTGTAATTTGGATCAAACATTTCATTAGCAAACAACTTTATCTTGTGCAGTAGGTTATCAAAATGTTCTCGTGAAGAATTTAACAGAAACAGAATAAAATCCTGTGCTAGTATAACCGCTACTTTGGCGACTCTTTGAAACGACATCGCTAACTGTTGGTCTTCCTCAACCTGCGCGGTGCCTATAGCAAATAGCGGATGAGAACTCAAATGAGCCGCGATAGAAGCTAGTAATAAACTTTCGATGATGTTCTCATCGCCTGAGGTGATTTGATTCGCATTCAGTGAGTTTTTACAGGCCTTGAAAATCAATTCAATTTGCCATCTGAGTCGATATAAAGGATAAATCAAATAGGCAGCCGCCATTAAGTTGGTGATATACCAATGATACCCTTTTTCAACCGGATTCCAAAACCCAATTGCCCGATAGCGTAAGCGGTGCCCGTCATAGAGTTTCGTCGTGAATACTTCAATAATATGGCCTCTCTTCCGGCTCAAATCCAGGGATAACAACGCTTGACCCACCAGCTCCTTAGAGAGTCCCGGCACCACCTCCGCAATAGGAACGACCGCGTTTGATTTGAGCCGGGATAGAAAGAAACCTCCAGCTTTTTCAATAGCATACAGTAAACCGTAATCCCAGTATCCCAAATCAAAGATGACTAACTTTCCCTGTAACAGCTCGACGGCAGGAAAACATTTCCGATCGTGGGTTTTCGTCGGCGTCAATTGAAACCAAGTCAGCATCCCCGTGAATAGATTAAAGCCTGCATGCCATTTAATCCCCGCCGCCGTGCGGGTTCCAGGAAAGCGATTTTTCGCACGGGCCCAGAGCGTAATCGAACTGGAATCGACCAGCCAAATAGCCGTGACTCCTAATGACTGCAGGATCTGGTGGCCCGCCGTGACCGAGACCGTTAAGGTCACCATTAATTCAGCCACCACTTGGCGTAAATAACCTTTCAGTCGGTCTCTGGCCAGACGCTCCCAAAATGCACTCCGGCTGATTTCCCTGTTGAGCTGAGATTTCATGAAGCGACGGATCGCTTCCAACGTGAATGTTTTTGAATCGCCTAAATAGCAAAATACCAAGCAAACGACAAACTCCATCGGATTAATCGTGGTTCTGGCATCTTGGCTGGGAATGATTTTTTCAAAACATTGCTTCAGTACATCCAGCGGATTACTCTGACCCATAGCGATCTCCTGATTACTTTGTCGGTATTAAACGAGCGTTAGTATTATACCTTTTAAAGTTCGTAAGGTTTTCGCCATCTTATTAGATGCTATATAACTATATGAAATTTAAGAAATTTAATCCAGAACACCTATGGACAACAATCTTATTTTACTGACCAATCTTCCCGAAGCAACGGTGGAGGCCTTCACCATAGCCGAACTTTATCGTGCTCGATGGGGAATTGAAACTGCATTTCAAAAGCTGGAAAGTCACCTGAATTCTGAAATCAATACGTTAGGGTATCCGAAGGCGGCCTTGTTTAGCTTTTGTCTGGCTTTAGTAGCCTTTAATCTTTACGCGATTGTGATGGCCGCTTTGCGGGCAACGCATCCAGATAAGGCGATTAATCAAGTGGTTTCTGAGTATTATATTGCCCAAGAAATCGACACGACGACCGATGGGATGTTAATTGCGATTCCGGAGAAGGAATGGACTCTTTTGACTCAAGTCAGCCGGGTGGAATTGGGGAGTATCCTGCTCTATATCGCCTCCTACGTTGACTTGAAAAAGTATGCAAAAAGTCCCAGAGGCCCGAAAAAACCCCGACCGGTGAGAAATCAGTTCAAAGGTCACCCTCATGTATCGACAGCTAGGCTTTTGAAAGGAGTCACCCCGAAGGTGGTGAAGGCGAAGGCCGCCTAGCTCACCTTAAAAGGGCTAGTCAAGCGCCTGCAAATCGGTGAGTTCGGCCAGCGGCTTCACATCGTTAATCCTGCTACCGGTCACGATCAGCACGCGCAGCCTAGGCTCATTCCGAATTTCTCGCAGATCGGCGATCTTTCGGGCATACAAACCGGGGCCATCCTCCTTCCGAGTCGTACCTTTGCGCGCCATGTCTTCCGGCCCGGCGACGATGTCGGCAAAGCCCGCCTTTAGTAGCGCGGGCAACACGTCGGGCAGCATGTCCAGCTTACGCGAACGGCGCATATCCCATTCTCGCATCGCTAAAGTACTACAGAGATCCGCCAACCGTTCCCGTCGGTCCCGCCCCAGACGCACATGCTTATCCGCCAACGCGCGCGCGGCCAGCGTTACACGGTTTTCATCCAAGTTGGTATCTTGTACCGGTACGCTCTGTACGGGACAAAAATTTTTGTGATAAAAATCATATATATATTTTAGGTCGATATTGATGGGTAGCATGATTTTGGTGGGCATGATATGATAACTTACTGATTTAGATCGTTATAATTTATACAGGCGAGTCTATTAACATGAATTCCTTACCTGATAATACCCGATATTTAATCGAAATGTTCCATAGTTTTTTTGGATGGAACCGAGCTCGTATTCAATGTATTGTGTTCATGATCCTCGGTATCATTCAACTAGGAACCGTCAATCTTACTAAAATATCTTGCACGTTTCCTGGAAAATCCAAACCGGATTCTTCTTATAAAAGACTGCAAAGGTTATTTCGTTATTTTAATTTAGACTTTGATGTGCTCGGCCAATTTATCGCGCATCTTACCGGCTTGGAGCGATGGAAAATTACCCTGGACCGAACGAGTTGGAAATTGGGAGTTTTCGATGTCAATTACCTGGTAATCGGGATCGCTCACACTAAAATATCCTTTCCAATCATCTGGGTTTGTCTCGCAAAGAAAGGGAATTCAAACACCCAAGAAAGAATTGATTTGTGTGATCGATGCATCAAGATATTGGGAATTTCTCGGATTGATTGTCTCTTGGCGGATCGCGAGTTTATTGGAAAATCTTGGTTTAACTATTTGATAGATAAAAATATTCTTTTCAGAATAAGAATTAAAAGCAATACCAAAGTCGGCAATTCCAGAGGGGCTCTCGTCCCCGTCCGTCATTGGTTCCGGCATCTGCCAAGAGGGCGGTACTGTATCTTATCCGGCCCGCGTCGCCTCTGGGGACACTCTCTGTATGTTATTGGCGGTAAAAGGTCCGATGGGACCTTGGTGATTATCGCCACTCCAGCTCAACCCGAAACCGCTTTAGAGGATTATAAAGAGCGCTGGCAAATCGAAACGCTGTTTGAATGCCTGAAAACCCGAGGATTTGATCTGGAGGCCACTCCTATGACCGATCCCCAACGACTGGAAAAACTGTTAGCATTTGCCGCCCTCGCTTTTAGTTGGGCGCACCTCGTCGGTCAACGGCGTAATGCGGTTGAACCGATCAAAATAAAGAAACATGAGCGTCCCGCACGAAGTATTTTTCGGCATGGATTAGATTACTTAAAAAGCTGCTTATCCCACCATCAAGAACCTCATCGTCAGCACGCTTTTCATCGGGCCCTCGAATTGCTCTTCAAACCCTTGGGTTGGAGTCCCCAGCCATCCGGTTTTTTTGAAAATTTATGCTTGAATTCAATTGGTTGAAATTTTTGTCCTGTACAGAGACCGGTACGAACAAGATATTCGCTAGTTCTTCCATCCAGTCCGCATCGCGCTCGGAGAGCAACTCGAACAAAAACACCAGCGTTTCGCGCCAAATCGGCTCGCCGCTCCACTGGCGCAATAAATCCCGATTGACCGAACCATCGCTGCTCTTGCCCCTCTTGACGAAAGCCGGACTGACGATGCGGTCGGCCAAAAAGCAGGCGCAAAAATATCGACCTGTACGATTAACCTAAGCCGCTTTAACCGCTTTAGCCGCTTTAACCACCCACGTAAAAGGGATAGTGCGGTTTTCTATCCATTGCCGCGTTGCGTTGTTGAGGGTGACCGCCGCTAATGAGGTCAATGCATACGACCCCTTTTCAGACCCACTCATCCCGTGGTGTTTTTGACGCCTGGCGGTCACCCAGTTATTGCACCGTTCCACTGGATTGCTGGAATTCGGCAACCCCAGCTTGCTCCGCATGGCGTAGCACGGAATCCATTGGCGGTTGCGTTCCAAGTAAGCAATGAGCCGGGCGATGGCCTGGTCGTCTTTGATGTCCGTTGCGGTCATGGCCACCAAATACGCCTGGGCCTTGTCGATCAAACCAAACCACAGCAGCGTCAGTAGGTTCTTGAGATGGCGGTTGCGGATTTCCCGCCCCTTACACGCCAGACTCAAGTCCTCCTTGAATTTCTTGACCACATGGAACCAGTCCAGCAACAAGGTCAAATGGGGGTGCCATGAAAAAAAGCGGAGGATCGCATCTTGAAGGCTACGCTGACCATCGATGCAGACCTTGAGATTCAGGCCCAGCAAGGCGTTGTTCAGCAAGAACCCCAAGACGAACCGTAAAACCTCGGCGACGCTTCGGCCCGTCAAGGTAAAGCTTTTGTTGGCATTTTGAATGTGCGCGACCGTGTTTTGGACCGTCGGGCGGTTACCCTTTGCCGTATCCTTTTGATCTGCAACAGGTTCTTGGGCCGCACCCGGTTTATTCCGGTGCGGTTTTTGTTCCTTGACCCCCACGTCGTCGAGGTGGATGTAGACGCAGCGCACGGCTAGTTCATAGGGTTTCTTGGCGCCGAGGGTTTCCCGCGCTTGTTCGATGTCCGCCGCGGAAAAGCCTTTTTTACCCATGTCCTTGCAAACGGCGGCCAGCGCCGGTTGCAGCGCCTTTGCTTCAACATTGGCCGGTTCCTTGATCTGCTGGAGGGCCGCGCATTCCGACCCCGGCACCCCGCGCGGATCAAATCCGTGTTCCTTGAGTATGCTTTGGCTTTTTCTGGTCAGAAAATCAATGACCTTCAGCCCTTCCACCTGTGCGCCATCGCGTAACGTGTTCAGAGGTGTGCCACCAGATTCTTGATGGCGGCTGCGGTTGAACCCTTGGGTGGTTTGTCGGTAACTGCGTTGCGCGGCCCCACACAACAACGCGATCTCTTTGAATCCATGGGTCTGGTACCACTGCCGTCCGTGGCATGGGGGAAACAGCTCGATGCCCTCAAATCGAGGCTTTCCATCTTCGCCTTCTACGTCGTAGGTCTTGAAGGTGAACCGCCCGACCTCCCCATCCACCTGGTAAAGATTGGGATGTTCTTCAACGCGGCCGCTCCCAGCGAGGCTGATCATTTCGCAGGCTTTTTTTTAGAGGCCCGTTCGAGATGGTCGGACAAGGCCTTCCGTAACGCCGGGTAGCTGGTTTGCAGCAGCGCGTTTTCCAAGCGGTCGATATTGAATTCGGCTTGATGGTCAAGAACCATTCTAAATGACCCGTCATCCATTCTTTCAACGCCATCGCTTTCCGTGGCAAGATTTTCTATTTCCCTAAACCCCACGTTGATGCTGACTATGATATTGCGCATGCTGGCTACCTCTGGCGGTAAGACTATAGTCTTTGATTATGCTGATTTTTTTTCTAATCGTACAGGTCGAAAAATATTCCTGAAAACTCATGTGGACGAACGCATGGCATCCTTCCCCACGCGGCAGCAACAAACCGCTACGCCGTGCTACCCAGCCCAGATAGGCGCTAGCGGTTCGTTTGGGTTGAGCGACGCCGGAAGCCCGCATCGCATCGGTTAACCATGCCAGCACATCAGCTTCGCTGGCCAGCACGCCGTCGTCGCGGTTCGCTTCTTCCGCTTCCGCGCTCCGGCGTTGCTGCATCTCGAAACCGACCCGCGCCAGCCAAGCTTTACGTTCCTTCCACCCGAAAGGAGCCAGCGCGTCACCCGGCTCAATCTTGCGCTGGCTGTCGATAGTGTTGATGTAGGCGTTGGCGATTTCGTCGTACAGGAGGGCCTTGCCATCCGGCAGATGGGCGCGCTCCCGGTGGACGATGGCCATCAACGCGAGCAGGTTGGGCGTGCGGGCGAGTCGTTGGGTGACTTCCGAACGATTCAGCGCGGCCAACAAATCAGCCGTCTTTTCCCGCGCCTCGTGTTCCGTGCCGCAACGCTGGCGATACCAGTTTTCGACAAAGGCGGCGATCCGGTCGGGATCGAAAGGCATCAGGTAGCGCCGCTTGGCCCAAGCGGGCTTTTTCCCCATGGTCTCGATGTCGGTTTCGTGTATGTTGTCGGCTATGCGCTCAAGCTTGTCCAACCATCCTTTGCGCGAATCCAGGTCTCCAGGAAGAGCGGTTTCTTCCCGATCCACCGGTCCGTCCTCATAGCCGACCATGCGCGAGGTCGCTAGCACGCAAGCCTGTTGCTCGGCGGCTTGCCTCACCCAGCCCCGCACTGTTTTGCGGTGCGATACCGGGATTTCATCCACGCCGTCCAGGATCAATACATAGTTTCCCGCCGCCACCCGCTCGCGCAGACTGGCAAGCAGCGCTGCGTCGGCCTTGTCTCCCAGCAAGTACCGGGCAATGCTTTCCGCCAGATCGGGCAGCGCGGTTTCAGCCGCGAAAATATCGGCCTTCATCTCCCGCAACACGCAGGGCAGCGGCACCCGGTCTTCCAGCACCTTCGGCAGTGGCGTGGTCAATCCAGCCGACAGCCGCCAAGCCAACCAATTAGCGAGAGTGGTCTTACCGCTGCCGGGGTCGCCCAGCACCACCAGGCGGGGATTCTGCTCCAGCGCCGCAAACAGGCTTTGACCCTGGGGCCACCACTTGGGATCGCTGTCCACGCTGACCGGGATTCCGGCCAGCAACGGCGGGACGAAGAGGGTTTCGATCCGCATGGGCGGCAAGTCGCGCATCGACGGCAACGCGAGAATTTCGACGATGCCATGCCGTCTTCTGATTTCGCCCAGATAAGGGCGCAGGCTCAAATCGTCCCACAGCCGGGGCAAGGAAGTCGGGGTCGGCTGGCTCATAAAGCGGCTCCCGGCCCTTTCAACAGCGGGATGAAATCACTGGCAACCAGGAAATCGGCATGTGCGCGTATCAGCGAGCTGATCCAGAAGATTTCGATGTCGCCGGGATTAACAAAGCCGAGCTTCCAAATCGGCGAGCTTTGGCTGTCCCCGCTATCCACCACCTTATCGATGAGTTTGAGCGCGCCCGTCCAATCCGGCCCACGCAGCACGGTCTTGTCCGCCGTGCTGGCCTGGGAGCTTTCCGGGCTGGGTTTTTCCCGCTCGCCCATGCACCACGCCTTGATCTCGTTCCAGAATTCGGTGTTGAAACACCAGCGTTCCCAAAGATCGCGGTGGAACTGGTGGATGTAGGCCGCGACCAAGACGCGCACGGCCCAAATGTTTCGTTGCTGATCTTCCGTGGGAAAAGCCACGCAGCCGGCAAAGCGCGCCCATTGATTGACCAATGCCTTCAACCGCCGGGGGTTCGGCGGCAGGCAGCGAACGCCGGACATCGCCACCAGCAGGGCTTGCCGTTGCTCCGCGTCTCCAAGCCAGCCGGTCAACAATTCATCCGGTTTCGATGGCAAGGGCAAACGGTGAATGTCCGTGCAGATTTTTTCGAGGTAGTGGCTGGCCCGCAATTTGAGTTCGTCAACCGATGTATCCTTCGGCGCGGAAACCTCCTCGCGGATGGCATCGATCAGAATCCGCTCGTTCATGCCCAGCACGAACACGCAGTTAGGAATGCTGAGGTAAATCTTCAACCCTTCCAACAGCCGAAACGCCGCCTTGGGGTTGCAGCGGTCGAGGTCGTCGATGAAAACGACCACGCGGGCGGCTTCGGCGTCCGGCAATAGACACTTGATGGTTTCATGCAGGTGACCGCGGATGGAATCGGTAGGGAAGCTCTCGGCATGATGTTCCTTTTCCCAACGCTCGCCGATTTTCTGTATGTTTTCGGCAGACGGCACCACACCTTCCATTCCAATCAGCGTGGCCACATTACCGAGGCGTTCAAGCTGGGCAAGCATAGTTCGCAGTCCAACCTCACCGAGCTTTTTGAGCTTCTCCATCACCGCTGGGATAGCAGCCATCTGCCGCCGCATCTCCTGGAGCAGCGCCACCACCGGCACCGGCTCGTTCTGATAGCGCCAGGCATCGAACCAAATCGTGGCGATTGTTTTACGGAGATTTTTCTGTTCCGGAGATAATGCCAACCTATCGGGGCAATAAACCGAACCATCCTTGCGGGGAGGCTCACCACCCAACCGCCATTGCAGTTGCCGCATGAAACTGGTCTTGCCGCTGCCCCAGTCGCCGTGTATTCCCAACACAGAGGCGATGGGCATTGCTGGATGCGCTCGCTCAAGCGTTGAAGTTCGGAACCCCAATTCAGCTTGTCATCAAGCGTGGGCAAATCATCGAGAAACTCGGGAGCGGGCATGGCGGAACTTCCCTATGCGGACGGTGCTTGATTTCAACGCGCCACGGACGGATGGGCGTAGCGCGAGTCGCCTCATAGTGTTGGCGAGAATGGAACCGGCGGCAAGCGGATCGGCCCAGAGGCGCCACAAAATGACCGAAGCGCCTTGAGGGCGCCTCGGTTGGGGTTCTATTTGGCCAGTTTGTCCAGTGGCCGCTTGCGGAAATCCAAACCCTCCCTGCCGGCATCCACCACCACCGTATCGCCCGGCCCGAACTCGCCGGCCAGAATCCGCCGCGCCAGTGGATTTTCCAGTTCCTACTGGATAGTCATCAGGGATCATGTTTCTTGGAAACCCGGCAGGCTGGTTATCGTTCCTCAACCCGGTACTATCCATTCTGATCGGAAAGCGGGGGTTGAACTAATTTCAGCCTATTGCTGCTCGTTGCGATTCTCAAGACTGTGCCAGACGTGGAGGATGACCACGGTTTTATCGTCCACACGATACCGCGGGACATAGCCGCGTTGGCCGAACGGGATGAATAGCTCGCGGTCCTGACGTTCCTCTACCCGCTTGCCGATGGCCGGATTCGCCATCAGAAGCTTTGCCGCTTCCTTGATGCTCTCGGCGGCTCTTCGGGCCGCCTGGGGGTTGTGCGGTTCGATAAAGCTCCGCAACCGGATCAGATCGGCTCTGGCGGCGGGTGTCCAGATCAGGACCGCTGTTCGAGATTCGGGCATGGGCCTTCCTTATCAGTGCCCCACGTGTTGAGCCATGCGGTCATTGCTTCGTTGCCGACAAATTGGCCGGTGCGCTGATACTCCGCCCAAGCCTCGTCAGCTTCCAAATTGCGCCGTTCGGCCGCTTCTTCCCGGTCGAGATACTCGCGGATAGCTCCCCGCATCAGCCAGTGCGCGGACCGGCGGCGGGCCTCGCCCAGCACTTTGAGTCGTTCGCGGGTTTGTTCGTCGAGCTTGACGCCCATCGTCGTGCTGCTCATGTCATTCCCTCGCAAAGTAAGGTTGCATTTTTAGCAACCAGTTTCAACCAACACATCTCCGAGCGTCAACCATAGGTGTTCTGGATTAAATTTCTTAAATTTCATATAGTTATATAGCATCTAATAAGATGGCGAAAACCTTACGAACTTTAAGAGCCTATACGAAAACTAACATGTTGTTTTAAATAACGATTTAGTGTATAATTTTCGTTAAAATTTCATTGTGAATTGATTTTGAGAGAGAGGAAACATCCCATGACTGAAAAAAAATATCCGAGTGATTTGACTGATGAAGAGTGGGAAGTGATCAAAGTGATCCTATTAAAAGAAGAGGGTCGCTCAATGGGTAGGCCCAGGGAAGTCGATTTGAGGAGAGTATGGGATGCCATCAGTTATATTAACAAAACGGGCTGTCAATGGGATTATTTACCGCATGATTTCCCGCCACCAACCACCGTGAGTTATCATTATCAAAAATGGCTGAGGTCAGGACTTTTCGAGCGAGTGAACCAGGAAATTCGGCGGATGCTCCGAAAAAACAACGGTCGGAACGAAGAACCTACCGCCGGGATCATCGATAGTCAAAGCGTGAAGGGAACTGCAGAATCCGCCCAAGAATCGGGCTTCGATGGTGGGAAAAAAGTCAAGGGTAGGAAACATCATATTGTTGTAGATACAATAGGTTGCGTGCTTGTTGCCCTCGTTCATGCCGCGAATATTCATGATAGCAAGGGAGCCAAGTCGGTATTAGAGCGGGTCTTTGAAGCAGTACCCACCCTGCGACGAATCTGGGCCGATCAAGGCTATAAAGGCCCCTTGGTCAAGTGGGTTAAAAGCACCTTTACCTGTGAATTAGAGGTCGTCGGTCGCAAAGGCAAGAAGTTTAAAGTGATTCCTCGACGTTGGGTGGTAGAGCGAACCTTTGCTTGGCTCAGCCGTTATCGCAGATTAGTCAGGGAATATGAAAAAAAGCCCGCTTCGAGTATCGCAATGATTTATGTTGCTTCTATCCGGATTATGTTAAAAAAACTGTTCCCTCAAACTAATGAAGAGTGCCCGTCATAAATGTGTACCTTTGAATTTATACTTTTCGTATAGGCTCTAAAAGGTATAATACTAACGCTCGTTTAATACCGACAAAGTAATCAGGAGATCGCTATGGGTCAGAGTAATCCGCTGGATGTACTGAAGCAATGTTTTGAAAAAATCATTCCCAGCCAAGATGCCAGAACCACGATTAATCCGATGGAGTTTGTCGTTTGCTTGGTATTTTGCTATTTAGGCGATTCAAAAACATTCACGTTGGAAGCGATCCGTCGCTTCATGAAATCTCAGCTCAACAGGGAAATCAGCCGGAGTGCATTTTGGGAGCGTCTGGCCAGAGACCGACTGAAAGGTTATTTACGCCAAGTGGTGGCTGAATTAATGGTGACCTTAACGGTCTCGGTCACGGCGGGCCACCAGATCCTGCAGTCATTAGGAGTCACGGCTATTTGGCTGGTCGATTCCAGTTCGATTACGCTCTGGGCCCGTGCGAAAAATCGCTTTCCTGGAACCCGCACGGCGGCGGGGATTAAATGGCATGCAGGCTTTAATCTATTCACGGGGATGCTGACTTGGTTTCAATTGACGCCGACGAAAACCCACGATCGGAAATGTTTTCCTGCCGTCGAGCTGTTACAGGGAAAGTTAGTCATCTTTGATTTGGGATACTGGGATTACGGTTTACTGTATGCTATTGAAAAAGCTGGAGGTTTCTTTCTATCCCGGCTCAAATCAAACGCGGTCGTTCCTATTGCGGAGGTGGTGCCGGGACTCTCTAAGGAGCTGGTGGGTCAAGCGTTGTTATCCCTGGATTTGAGCCGGAAGAGAGGCCATATTATTGAAGTATTCACGACGAAACTCTATGACGGGCACCGCTTACGCTATCGGGCAATTGGGTTTTGGAATCCGGTTGAAAAAGGGTATCATTGGTATATCACCAACTTAATGGCGGCTGCCTATTTGATTTATCCTTTATATCGACTCAGATGGCAAATTGAATTGATTTTCAAGGCCTGTAAAAACTCACTGAATGCGAATCAAATCACCTCAGGCGATGAGAACATCATCGAAAGTTTATTACTAGCTTCTATCGCGGCTCATTTGAGTTCTCATCCGCTATTTGCTATAGGCACCGCGCAGGTTGAGGAAGACCAACAGTTAGCGATGTCGTTTCAAAGAGTCGCCAAAGTAGCGGTTATACTAGCACAGGATTTTATTCTGTTTCTGTTAAATTCTTCACGAGAACATTTTGATAACCTACTGCACAAGATAAAGTTGTTTGCTAATGAAATGTTTGATCCAAATTACAAAAAAAGAGAGACATCATTAATGCGTTTCAATAGATTGTTGTTGGAAGGTGAGGTATAAAAAATCCCGAACACCTATGGAGCGTCAACGAAAAAACGCCCGCCGTTCAGTGGATCGGTTTTCCCAGGTGAGATGGAGTACCCCAAACTCAACCTGGTCCTTCCCCCACCCGGAAACAACTCTTCCATTTCCAGCTCCTTGAATACCTCCGCGCTGACATAATTTTTCCCGAAACGCACCTACTTCTCCAAATTGATTCCGCCGCCCTTGCTAAACGCCAGCCCCTCCTTGCCGGCGTCCACCGCCACCGTGTCACCGGGGCCGAACTCACCGGCCAGAATCCGCCGCGCCAGCGGATTTTCCAGTTCCTGCTGGATCGCCCGCTTCAGCGGCCGCGCGCCGTAGACCGGATCGAAACCGGCCTCGCCCAGTTGATCCAGCGCCGCTTCAGTGACCTCCAAACCCATTTGGCGGTCGGCCAGCCGCGCGCAGATAGCCGATCTGAATATCGGCAATCGCCCGAATCTGCTCGCGCCCCAGCGGATGGAACACCACCACCTCGTCGATGCGGTTGATGAACTCGGGCCGGAAATGATCCGCCACCTGCGCCATCACCATGCTCTTCATCAGCGGGTAGTTGTTCTGCGCCGCCAGTTCCCGCGACTGATCGCACAATCGGACCCCCCACACCTTGGCAACCGCGGGAACCGGTTTGATGAAACCGCCGCGATAGAACCCCGCCTTCAAATCGACGACGCTTCCTGGGCTGCCAGCCAAGCCCCGAGATCATCCGATGTCCGAAAATCCAGCAACGCCTCCATCAGGGCTTCGGCCTGTTCCAGCGACAGGCGACGAATCTGTTGCTCGTGCACGGCCGCCAGCGGCATACCCAACCGCCGCCGCAAGAGCCGTAACGCCAGTTGCACGCTTTCTTCCTGGCGGCCCTCCTGGCGGCCCTCCTGGCGGCCCTCGGCAAAGACTTCCTGATAAAAACGGGTTTGCTTGAGATCGGTATCACTCAGTCCCAACATGGTCTGAATCTCCTCTCGGCTGAGCTTCGGTAATTTGTAGACCAAAATGGTTTCCACGAAATCCGCCAGTTGCGCGGGGGGCCAGTCCGTCCAGGACGCCGTGCGCGCTTGTTGTAACAATTGCATGGCTTGCGCCACGCTGTCCTCCGGTTCGCTGACGATCAATTGAATCAGCCCGATGCCAGCGCCCGTCACTGGTTGGCCCCGGAAGTTCTCCAGATACACCCGCCGGACTTCTGGCAAGTCCACCAGCGAACCATAATGTCGGACGTTGAGCCGTTCCTCGGCACGGGTCGGATAGATCACCACCGCCCGCCACGGATGCGGCGGTTGGTTCCGGTACAGATACAGCAACAGTTCGGCGAAGAACCGCCCGTAAAACTCCGGGTCCGGCTGCGCTTGCATTTCCACGAACACCACCGGCCCGTCTGGCTGTTCCGGGGGCGGAACCAGCAACCCGTCCAGCCGAAAGGCGGTTTGCTTGATCTCCTCGGCACGGAATTGATACCCCCCGATGGCCAGCGTCTCCAACCCGGCCAACTCGAACACCAGCGCCGGCGCGCGCTGGAACAGTCGGTAAAACAGACTGTCGGTTTTCATCGCATTCTACCCACGGGAGAAACGGAAGCCCGACGCCTCGTTCGCTGACCCGAAATCAACTTTTCCATCTCCAGCTCCTTGAATGCCGCCGCACTGACATACCTTGCCCGAAACGCGCCTACTTCTCCAAACTGACTCCCCCGCCCTTGCGGAACGTCAATCCCTCTTTCCCAGCCTCGACCACCACCGTATCGCCCGGCCCAAACTCGCCGGCCAGAATCCGCCGCGCCAGCGGATTTTCCAGCGTCTGCTGGATCGCCCGCTTCAGCGGCCGCGCGCCGTAGACCGGATCGAAGCCGGCCTCGCCCAGTTGATCCAGCGCCGCCGGAGTCACTTCCAGCCCCATCTGCCGGTCGGCCAGCCGTTTGCGCAGGTAACCGATCTGAATGTCGGCGATCGCCCGAATCTGCTCCCGTCCCAGCGGATGGAACACCACCACCTCGTCGATGCGGTTGATGAACTCGGGCCGGAAATGATCCGCCACCTGGGCCATCACCATGCTCTTCATCAGCGGATAATTGTTCTGCGCCGCCAGTTCCTGAATCATCTGCGAACCCAGGTTGGAGGTCATCACCACCACGGTGTTGCGGAAATCCACCGTCCGACCCTGCCCGTCGGTTAGACGACCGTCGTCCAGCACTTGCAACAGCACGTTGAACACGTCCTGATGGGCCTTCTCGATCTCGTCCAGCAAGATCACGCTATACGGCCGCCGCCGGATCGCCTCGGTCAGATAACCGCCTTCCTCATAACCGACGTAGCCGGGCGGCGCGCCGATCATCCGGGCCACGGAGTGCTTCTCCATGAACTCCGACATATCGATCCGCACCATCGCTTCATCGGTATCGAACAGGAATCCCGCCAGCGCCTTGCACAGTTCGGTCTTGCCCACGCCGGTGGGACCGAGGAACAGGAACGAACCGTTGGGTCGGTTGGGATCGGACAATCCGGCGCGCGACCGGCGAATGGCGTCGCTCACCGCCTTGACCGCTTCATCCTGACCGACCACCCGCCGGCGAACGGCCTCCTCCATCCGCAGCAGCTTGTCGCGCTCGCCTTCCAGCATCTTCGATACTGGAATACCGGTCCACTTGGAGACGACCTCGGCGATTTCCTCGTCGGTCACCTTGTTGCGCAGCAGTTTGAACTCGCTGTGCTCGGCGGCGCTGGCCTGAGCCAGTTTCCGCTCCAGTTCCGGGACGCGCCCATAGGTCAACTCCGACATCCGCGCCAAATCGCCGGCCCGACGGGCGGTGTCCAGTTCCAGTCGCGCCCGCTCCAGTTCCTCCTTGACCTGCGCCGAACCGTGCAAGGCCAGCTTCTCGGCCTTCCAGACTTCTTCCAGATCAGTGAATTCGCGCTCCAGCTTGGCGATTTCCTGTTCAAGCAGTTCCAGTCGTTTCTTCGAGGCTTCGTCGCTTTCCTTCTTCAGCGCCTCGCGCTCGATCTTGAGCTGGATCAGCCGCCGTTCCAGCCGATCCATCGCTTCCGGCTTGGAATCGATTTCCATGCGGATGCGCGAGGCCGCTTCGTCCACCAAGTCGATGGCCTTGTCGGGCAGATTGCGGTCGGTGATGTAGCGGTGCGACAGCGTGGCGGCGGCGACGATGGCCGGGTCGGTGATTTCCACCCCGTGATGCACTTCGTAGCGCTCGTTCAGACCGCGCAAAATGGCGATGGTGTCCTCGACGCTGGGTTCGTTGACCAACACCTTCTGGAAGCGCCGTTCCAGCGCCGCGTCCTTCTCGACATATTTGCGGTATTCGTCCAGGGTGGTGGCGCCGATGCAGTGCAATTCGCCGCGCGCCAGCGCCGGCTTGAGCATGTTGCCGGCGTCCATGGAACCCTCGGCCTTACCGGCGCCGACCATGGTGTGCAGCTCGTCCATAAACAGGATGATTTGCCCTTCCTGCTTGCTCAAATCCTTCAGCACCGCCTTGAGCCGTTCCTCGAACTCGCCGCGAAACTTGGTGCCCGCGATCAGCGCGCCCATGTCCAGCGCCAGCACCCGCTTGTTCTTCAAGCCTTCCGGCACCTCGCCGTTGATGATGCGCTGGGCCAAGCCCTCGACGATGGCGGTCTTACCCACGCCGGCTTCGCCGATCAGCACCGGGTTGTTCTTGGTGCGCCGTTGCAACACCTGAATGGTGCGGCGGATTTCGTCGTCGCGGCCGATCACTGGATCGAGCTTGCCCTGCTCGGCCCGTTCGGTCAGGTCGATGGTGTAGCGCTCCAGCGCCTGGCGCTGATCCTCGGCGCTGGCGTCCTCGACCTTCTGGCCGCCGCGCATGGCGTCGATGCCGCGTTCGATCAAGCTTCGGGTGGCACCGGCCTTGCGCAGCAGGACGCCCAGTTCGCCCTTGTCCTCCAGCGCGGCCAGCACGAACAGTTCGGACGAGATATAGGTGTCCTTGCGCTGCTGGGCCAGCTTGTCGGTCAGGTTCAGCAGTCGCGACAGGGCGTTGGAAATCTGCACGTCGCCGCCGGTCCCCTCGACGCGCGGCAGGCGGTCCAGCGCCTCGTCGAGTTGGGAACGCAGCAGGTTGACGTTGACGTCGGCCTGGGCCAGCAACGGCCGCACCGTACCGCCCTCCTGGTCGAGCAGGGCCGCCATCACATGCGCCGGTTCGATGAATTGATGGTCGCGGCCCACCGCCAGACTCTGGGCGTCGCTCAGGGCCAGTTGGAATTTGCTGGTCAATTTGTCCATTCGCATGGATGGTTTACTCCCACCGTGAATACGCTATTTATCTAAGAATTGGGGGTGGCTGGAGGGGATTCAAGGCCGGTGCGCTGAACCCGGAGGTGGCCGTGCCGGTAGTGCTTCAGACATGGATATAAACTTCTTAAGGTGCTTTATAATTAATACCTTGCGAGCATTTATCGATATCCATATCCACGTCAAGAACACCACCATCTAGTCGGCCGTATCAAGAGGGAGTCCCGCCGTCGCTGCTGAATTCCGGCAATAGTCGTTCGTATTCGGCGATCACCTGTGCCCCCAGCAGAATGATCATGCTCGCTGCTTCCAGAGTCAGCAAAACAATGATGACGCCCGTCAACGACCCGTAAACCACGTTGACCAGCGACAGATTGGTGAAATACCACAATAGCCCGTAACGTACTCCTTCCCACAGCAGTGCCGCGGCGATGCCACCGACCAGGGCATGCCGCAACGGTAACCGACCTGCTGGCATCAGCATGTAGAACAGCGTCAGCACTCCAATCTGGCTCAGCAGACCGATGACGTAAAGCAGGATTACTTTCAGGCTGCCCGGCGACCATTCCCAGCCGAACAGCCGGATATCGCGGGTCATCAGCGTTTGCAACACTCCGATCAGCAGAGTCACCACCAGCAGGCCGAACCCCAGCAGCAGCACATACAGATACGGCAGCAGTAGCGAAGTCAAGGCGTGCCGGGTATGAACGGTGTGGCGGTGGACGAAGATGACCGCCATGGCGTTTTCCAGGACGCCAAAGGCCAGCGAACTGAAAAACAGCAGGGTTCCAGCCATCATCCAACCGAGCGTTCGCCGATGGTCAAGGAATTGCGTCACCTGTTCCATGACCAGGTCCGACTCACCCGGTACCAGTTGTTCCAGGTAACGGTCCAGCAAGGCTAACAACTGTGTCTGATCCACCACGTGGGACAAAGCGACCAGCAGCAGAATGATCAGCGGTACCAGCGACAGCAGGGCGTAGTAGGCGACGGCGCCGGCGAGCAATATTCCCCGGTTAGCCTGGAAACGGTGTAACACGCGTCCGACGAAAACGAGCGGATGACGGAGAATGAAGCCGGTAGGATGTTGATCCCTCACAAGTTGGCACTCTCGGTTGCGGGAAGATGGAGGTGATGATGCCAAAGTGAGCCGGTTTGTACATAATGTTTAACGCGGATTTTTGCTATGTGAAAATCCGTGGGTATCCTGTCCTGGCCGGTCTTCATTCCGATTCACTGCGTTCACGATCATGAAAGTCAATAACAAAGTTTTACGGCGTTGTGAAGATGCCATGGCGCAGGCGACGGATTATGCCGGCTGGAGCGAAGCGGCGCGCGAGCATGACCGGCTGTCCGGCGCCGCCGACTGGCAAGAGCAGGCGGAATCGTCCGATTACGACTATCGATTGATTCAAGCACGGCTGGACGAACTGCGCGTGCTGCGCCGACATGGCGAAGTCGCTAGGCTGGTGTTTTGCCTGCATGAGGGACTGCACGGCAACCTGGGTAACATAGCTAATCCGGCGTTGTATACCCAGTGCCGCTTCGGTACCAAGCGACTGCTGACCGACTATCTCGACGAGGTTGCCGTCGCGCTCGACTATCTGTGCGATTACGAAACGCCGGCTTTCCCGCTGGCGGGCAAGCTGCGCTTTTTCAAGCGCACCGCGCAAAGCTTCGGCCGCTCGGCGCTGATGCTGAGCGGTGGGGCTACGCTGGGACTGTTCCACCTGGGGGTCATCAAGGCGCTCTGGTCGGAGGGGCTGTTGCCGCGAGTCATTTCGGGCTCCAGCTCTGGCTCCATTGCCGCAGCGATGCTCGGCACGTATACCGATGCGGAGCTGTCGCGGGTTTTCGATCCGACCACATTTTCGGTGGAGGCCTGGCGCAGCCTGGGAATTAAGAGCCTGCTCAAGGGCAGCACGTTGATGGATAGCCGGCAACTGGAGCGGTGCATCGAGCAGAATGTCGGCGATCTGACCTTCGAAGAGGGTTTCGACCGTACTGGCCGGATCATCAACATTCCGGTCTCGCCGGCCCGGCCGCACCAGCACTCGCGGCTGCTCAATTATCTGAGCGCGCCAAACGTGCTGGTTCGCCGCGCAGCGCTGGCATCCTGCGCCATTCCGGGCGTGTTTCCGGCCGTGATGCTGGAAGCGCGGGATTTCAGCGGCATTGTCGTTCCCTACATGCCCAACGACCAATGGGTGGACGGCACCTTGAACAGCGATCTGCCCATGCTGCGGGTAGCCAGGTTGCACAACGTCAATCACTATATCGTCAGCCAGACCAACCCGCATATCGTGCCATTCCTGGCCGAATCCAAGCCGCAAAAGGGCTTGCTGCCGTTCACCCGCCAGATCGTCGCGTCGACCTTTCACCTTTACGTCAAGCACCTGCTCGACCTGGCCCGGCAGAATGTCGATTCCCACGCCTTGGGGCTGCTGCTCGACAAAGCCTACTCGATGGCCGATCAGAACTACAGCGGCGATGTCACGATCGTCCCGCCGACCTGGCTGAGCAATCTGCTGGACGTTTTTTCCAACCCCAGCCCGGAGCGGATCGCTGAGTTCATCCTGACCGGCGAGCGAGCCACTTGGCCGAAGCTGGAGCGCGTGCGCAACGCTACCCGCATCAGCCGCACGTTCGAATGCTGTCTGCAGCGGTTGCGGACGCGATTCGGGCTCGCGGCGACCGCCGACTGTCCAGCGGACCGCGCCGTGGCCTGAACGGGTTTACTGACCGGCGAGTCCCTCCAATAGCAGTTGGAGTTCCACCGCATACTGGTAATGCAGGTTCGGGTCGGTGGCCAGAGCGGGATCGCGAGAGCCGGTCAGGATGGCTTGCAGCTTGGTGATCAGCAGCTTGCCAGCGGGTGGAACATTGGGACTGGCCGCGACCTGTTCCAGTCGGGAGGCCAGGATGGCGGTATCGCCGGCGCGGATGGCGCGGCCGATCTGCGCGCACAGGCGGGCTCCGGGATTGGTGTTTTCACCGCCGGCCCGCCGGTACGTCATGTACTTCTGCATCGCCTGCTGTCGCGCCTGATCGGCTACGTCCGGGTTCTGGACCGCCTGACCAACATCGTGCAAACCGCGCCGGATCGCCCAACTGCGGGCGGTGAAGCTGTCGGGCAGATTGCACTCGCTGGCCCGGTACAATTCCTGGCGGGCCTCATTGTGTCGGCGCAGTTGAATCAGGACGTTCGCCAGCTTGTTGCGGCTAGCTTCCTCGCCGAGACCGTCGCCCAGTTGCGCGCACAACTCCGCCATGCGGCGATAGGCCAGGGCCGCCTCTTCGAGTTGGTTCAGCGCCTGGTGCAGGTGGCCGAGTTCGCCCAGGGTTTCGGCCACTCCGCCCCGATTGCGCTGCTGCTCGTACAGATACAGCGCCTGCTGGCAGGCCTGGAGCGCGGATGGCATTTCCCCATTCAGCTTGCGGACCAAGGCGAGTTGTCGCCAGGCTCGGGCGGTGCCTTCCGGCTCGCCCAGCATTTCGAACATCCGCCGCGCGGTGTCGTACAGGGCGGCCGCCTCGGTATAGTGCCCCTGACGCTGGCGTACCAGCCCCAACTGCATCTTGTTGGCCGCGAGCGCAAGATTGATGGTGGCCGGTCTGGCGTGGGCGATGGCGGTTTCATAGGCGGCGGCGGCTTCCTCCAGGCGTTGCAGATAGATCAGACAGTCACCGGTTTCCGCGTCAGCGACCGCGACGATTCGGTCGGCGCTAGCGTTGCCGGCGTCGGCCAGGGCCTGGAACTGCTGGCGAGCCGCAGCAAATTCCCGCACCGCGGATTCGGCGGCGCCGGCCAGCTTCAGCAGTTTGCCCAACTGGAAATGCGCGCGGGCCAGGTCGTAATTCGCGCCGGCATAGGCATCAGGCCCGGCCCCCTCGCATTGGCGCAGCAACTGCCGAGCGGCTTGCTGGGCCTCTTCCAGCGCACCACTATCGCGCAGCCGTTCGACCCGCAGCCGTTCGGTTTCGAAGCGAACCCGGCTCCAGTCGGGCAGCGCCTGGCCCGCCCGCTCGCGGGCGGCCACGACTTCGGCCAGCGCCGTTGGGACGCGGAGGTGAGTCAGCAACTGCTCCAGATGGCTGGCAAAATGGGCGGTCCGCTCGGGACTGGGCTGTTGCTGGTGGTCGCGCAGCAGCGCCAACAGATTGGGCAGCTCCAGCCGTACCAGCCGGCTGGTGCGGGCGCTGTCCTTGAAATACTGCTGGTAGAGGACTGTCAGCAGTTGTTCCATGCCGGCGCGCCAGCGTTCCCGCCAGATCGGCCGCTGGCTCGCGGGTAACTGGCTGGCCAGGTAATGCGACAGGGCGGGGTCGAAACGCAGGTGGCCATAACCCCGATCTTCGGCCAATTCCAGGGCGAGCAGCCGCGCACAGAAGGCATCGAGGGCTTGCGTGTCGAGCTCCAGGGCTTTTCCCAGAGCGATGCGGCTCACTCCCTCCCGGAAAAAAGCCAGAATGGCCAGTCGTTCCCGGTCTTCGGCCGGCAGCCGGCGCAGGGCCAGTTCCAGGCTCAAGATACAGCGGCCATTGTGGGTCGTCGCCGTGATGGCGCAGCAATTCGACCCGGAGCGGGCGCAGCAGCGTCAGGGTCGCGCTCGCACCCCGGGTACCGATTTCCCGCGCCAGGCGCCGCAAGGCGCCCGGATGACCGCCGGTCAGCGCGGCAAGATCGCGCAACTGTTGAAAACCGCTCCCGCTATCAGCGGCCGGCGGCATTTCCCGGGCCGCGATCAGGGTGCGGCTGATCAGACTAATGGCGTCCTGGTCATCCATGGGGCTCAGCATCGTTTCCACCCAGGGCTGGGCGAAGGACGGCGGTCCCAAGCGGCCGAGTCCCAACAGGCGAAGAGTCGACCATTCGCTCAGCAACTCTTTCCAGAATTGATCGAATGCTTCGTCGTGTTCCGAGGGCCACCGTTCGAGTTGGTCGAGCACGATCAGGGTCGGCTGGGCTCGCAACGTTTGCCGGAGGTGGTCGAGGGCCTGCCACAAGGTCGGATAACGTCCAGCCGACCAGTGCCCTCCTTCGGGCAGCAGTTGCCGGCCTAGGGTTTCCAGCAGCGCGCCGGGTTCGCCGGCTTCATCGCCATGCAGGTAGGCGATACGGCGATAGCGGCCGCAACGTGCCAGCCAGTTGGCCAGAGCCACCGCGGTGGCGGTTTTGCCGACACCACCCGGTCCTCGCACAAAGACGGCGGATCGTTCTTCCAACAGCCGTTCCATCATCAGCAAATCCCGACCACGTCCGACGAAACCGATGGGGGGTGGTTGGGGCAACAGGCCTGGCGGTCCGGACCAGACTTGCTTGTGCAGCCGGCGCCAGAGTTCCAGGGGGGGACGCAGGCAGAGGCGGGGATCCTGTTGGCCCAGATACAGGTTGCAGCAAAACCAGTCTTGCAAGTGGACGCCGCCGCCCAGATCGGGGGCGCGGTAACTGTCGCCGGCCAATCGGCGCTGGCCGGCGAACTGGGCCTGGCTGATCCGGGCACCGCGCAGCAATTCTTCATAAAATGCGGTCCAGAACCGCTGCTGGGTTTCCGCCGGCGTATCGGGATAAACGGTCACCACCGCCGCGATCCCTGCCGCCAGCAGGGCGGAGGCCAGCCCGACCACGGTGGTGGAGCCGGTTGCATTCCTGGAGCAGGAGCAGAGGACGACCAGCCGGATATGGTAAGTGGCCAGCAGGGATGCCAGCGCTGCCGCCGCGACGAAATGGGCTTCGCGACAAACCGGCGCGTGCAGATCGTAGCTGGCCTCGAATCCAAACAGGGTCGCGGTGCTGTCGGGATCGTCGCGGAGGTAACTGTCCAGATGCAGGGCCAAGAACGGGCGCCCGGCGGCCCAGGCGTCGTTCAACTGCTTTTCCAATGCCGCCAGGGTCGGGGGCATGAGTACCCGCGCTTCCACCAGGCCGCCCAGGCCACCCAGCGCTTCCAGCAGCGGCAGCGCGCTGCGCCGGTAGTCGGGATGGCCGGTCGGTTCGGTATCGGGGCGAGGGCTGAGCGCGAGAATACGCAACGGCGGGGGAGCGGGTGAAAAGGCTTCGCCGCCACCGGAGAGCCGGCGTAGGAACTGAACCGGTTGCTTGCCCTGGATCAGGAAGCCGGCCGGATCGTGCAGGAGTTCCCACGGGAGTTCGAGCACGGGCGCGGCGGTTGGATGCGCAGCGTCCGCCCGCACGACCAGACGGCGTTCGCACGGATCCGGGGTGTCGCGCCAGGCGACTGTAAGGGCTCTCGGACCGGGCGAGCCAAGCGTGGCCTGATACAGAGCACGACCCCAGGTCGCCAGCAGGGTATCGGTGCGGCGGGCGAAGTGCCGAACGGTATCGATCGGCCAGCGGGGGTGGCTTTGCAGATACCAATGCAGGAGCCGGCGGGTGGGCGCGGGGGGTGGCGGGACGAGTGCCGTGCTGGCGTCGGCGGCCGGATGCTGTCCGGGAAGGCGGTTCAGGCGGGCGTCGAGTTGCCAGGAGCCAGCGGCAGCCGAACCGCTCCGACCGAAGCTCAGTTCCAGTTCCGCCACCGGCGGTGGATTGCGACTGCCGGGAGTATTGCCGGATGGCGACTCGCCCAGGGCGAGCAGCAAACTCGGCAATACCGCGCCCAGTCCATCGGGAGTCAACTGGATCGGAGCGGTTCGCGGTGCCGGGATGAACCAGCGAGCGAGCAGGGCGTGGTCCACGCCCGGCAACAGCAGCGGGATCACCCGGTAAGTGTCGGCCCGTCGCCGTTCCGCTTCCTGGGCCAGTTCGATCTCCCGCCGCAGCCAGGCTGGATCGCCCGTGTTGAGACCGAGCACCACGATTACCTGCCGGGCCTGTTCGATGGCCCAGCGCACTTCGGGCGCGAGCCGATCGCCACCCCGCAAGTGATGGCTGTCGCGCCAGACACTCAGGCGGAAGGTTTCCAGCGCCAGGCCCAGATCCTGGGCGAAAGCGGCATCGGGCTGGGCGTGGCAGATGAAGATGGAGGCGGCGGCCATCGCATACGGTTCCGGGCGAGAAGCGGTGGAAGGTCATAACCATGAATAGCTTAACGCAAAAATGTCCGGGGAGTGCCCTTGAAATCGGGCGACTCGTCCCTATTTATCAATCAAGCCCAAAGAGGCGTTCGCGGGAACGC
Organism: uncultured Gammaproteobacteria bacterium; assembly: GCA_963715845.1. Taxonomy (GTDB): domain Bacteria; phylum Pseudomonadota; class Gammaproteobacteria; order Competibacterales; family Competibacteraceae; genus Competibacter_A. The sequence goes on from CAVQSJ010000022.1 coordinate 66,201, forward strand.
CGGAACCTGAAATTCGAGGAGGATCGACCATGGCTCTGATGCGTTATGAACCCTTGAATCTGTTGAATCAGTTGCAGCGGGAAGTCAACCGCCTGTTTGAAACCAGCCGGTTTGGCGATGAGGAAACCGGACATATGCTGGCGGACTGGATGCCGGCGGTGGACATCAAGGAAGAGCCGGCCCAGTTCGTGATTCATGCCGACCTGCCGGGCGTCGAGATCAAGGATATCGACATCACGCTGGAGAATGGCGTGCTGACCCTGAAGGGCCAGCGGGCGAGCGAGAAGAAGGAGGAAACCGAGACAGTATCGCCGGGTCGAGCGGGTGCGCGGCACTTTCCTGCGGCGGTTCTCGTTCCCGGATGTGGCGGACGCCGAAAAGGTGGCCGCCAAGTGCAAGGATGGTGTGCTGGAGGTGATCGTGCCGAAACGCGAGGCGGCGCAGCCGCGCCGGATCGCGATCGAAAGCTGATGGGTGAGGCGGAACGCGGCGGTATCGTCGCGTTCCAGCGGGGCGACCACGAAGCGCGGGCCGCAGCCCGCGCTTCGTGTTTGCGGCGTCGGATCGCTCAGACCGGCTCGTGCACGATCTCGCCCAAGCCAGCTTGCCGGAGGGCATCGTTGATCAGTCGGCGGATCTGCGCCGACGGTGTCCAGTGTCCAGCGCCTGTCGCGCCAAGTTCGCGGGCTTCCGCGCAAGGTAAAGCTGCGGATCGCCCATTTGACCCGTGGCACGCTGACCGTGCCAGCGCTCAGGCTGTCCACGCCCATCCCCAGCAGCAGCACGGCGGCGCCGGGATCGGCCGCCATTTCCCCGCACAGGTTCACCGGCCGGCCGGTCTGACGGCCGGAGGCGATGATGTGGGCGATGGTCTTCAGCATGGCCGGATGCAGGTTGTCGTACAGCCCGGCCACGCGGGCGTTGTCGCGATCCACCGCCAGCAGATACTGGGTCAGGTCGTTGGTGCCGACCGACAGAAAATCCACCCGCCGGGCCAGTTGCTCCGCCTGCCAGGCGGCGGAGGGCACTTCGATCATCACCCCGACCGGCGGCCGCGCCGCCGGCCAGCCGTCCTCCTCCAGTTCCCGATGGGCGTGCTCCAGCAATCGCAGCGCCTCGTCCACTTCCTCGACGGTGGTGATCATCGGAAACAGAATCCGCAGGTTATTCTGATCGGCGTTGGCCCGCAGCATGGCCCGCAACTGGGTCAGGAAGATGTCCGGATGATCCAGCGTGAACCGCATCCCGCGCCAGCCGAGAAAGGGATTTTTTTCCTCGATGGTGAAGTAGGGCAGGGATTTGTCGCCGCCGATGTCCAGAGTGCGCATGATCACCGGCCGGGGCGTGAAGGCGGCCAGCATCTGCCGGTAAATCTGGCATTGCTCGTCCTCGCTGGGGAACGATTCGCGCACCATGAAGGCGAATTCGGTGCGATACAGGCCGATGCCATCGGCGCCGCAGTCGCGGGCGGTGGCGATGTCGGTCAGCAGCCCGGCTTTGGCGTAGAGCGGAATGCGGTAACCGTCGCGGGTTGTGGTAGGCAACTCGCGCAATTGGGTCAGCCCGGCCGACAGCTCCGCCTCGGCGGTGATCAGTTGCTGGTATTCCTGGCGCGTGGCTGGATCCGGGTTGAGGTAGACCCGGCCCTGATAGCCATCCACGATGATGTCGCAGCCCTCGAAACGGCCCATGGGTCGGTCGCCCAGGCCCATGACCGCCGGCATGCCCATGGCCCGCGCCAGGATGGCGACATGGGACAGGGCCGAACCGCGCAGGCAGACGAGACCCGCCAACCGTTCCGGCGGCACTGCCGCCAGATGCGCCACACTCATTTCCTCCGCGACCAGCACGTAGTGTTCGGCGGCGTCTCCGGTTGCCAGCTGGGACCGGAGCGGAGGTGGTGCAGCACCCGCCGGCCCAGGTCGCGGATATCTTCGGCGCGGGCGCTGAGGTAGGGATCCTCGGCCTGTTCCAGCAGCCGAATCCGGGCCAGCATGGCGTCGCGCCAGGCGGCCGGCGCCCAGCGACCGACCTGGATGCGGGTCAGGGTGTCGCCGATCAGACTGTCGCTGCTCAGCATCATCCGATAGACGGTGAACAGCGCCTGTTCGGTTGGTGGCAGCAGCGGCGCCAGTCGATCGCTGGCTGCGCGCAACTCCTGTTCAACAGCGGCGATAGCGGCCTGGAACGCTGCTTTCTCGACGGCGGGATCCAGTGCCGGACGGTCGGGCACATCGTCGAGATCGGCCAGCAGGTGCGGAATGGTGACGGTGCCGATGGCGACGCCCGGGGCGCCCGCCACGCCTTGCAGGGCGCGAGCGCCGGTTGTCAGCGGGTTGAGCAACTCCTGGGTGGCGCCGCTGAGAATGGCGTGATTGAGCATACTGGCCAGTTGCGCGGCGATGGTGACCAGAAAATCCACTTCGGCGGGATGGAACTGGCGGATGGCGGTGTGCTGGACGATCAGCACGCCGAGCACCCGGCGGTACTGGATCAGCGGCACGCCCAGGAAGGCGTGGTAGGCTTCTTCGCAGACTTCACAGACCGGATAGAAACGCGGATGGCGTGGCGCGTCGTCGAGATTCAGCGGTTCCTGCCGTTCGGCGACCAAGCCGACCAAGCCTTGCTGGCGGCTGAGCCGCACGCGGCCCACCGCTTCCGGATTCAGCCCGGCGGTCGCCATCAGCACATACTCACGATTGTCCTCATCGGCCAGATAGACGGTGCAGGCGGCGACTTGCATCGCATCCCGAATCCGGTTGACCGTGATCGCCAGCGCGCTGGACAAATCCGGCGCGGCGCTGACATCCTGGACGATACGGCGCAGGGTTTCGAGCATGCGATGGGGAGTCCTCGAATAGCAGGATCGGACAAAGCGACTATGGTAGGCGTTGTCATTCCGCTTGGAAGTTCGTCCCGTCGCGCCAGGCGGAAGCCAGGTAGAATATAGCGACTTCAGTTCACCTAAAGAAGATTTTAACGATGAGCGATCCAACTCCATCGACCATCGATCCGGCGCGGGCCAGCCGCCTGCTGCGGCTGGCAACCTACGCCTCGGTGACCACTGCCACGATCCTGATCGCCGGCAAACTGGCGGCGGCGCTGATGACGGGATCGGTCAGCGTGCTGGCGTCGCTGGTGGATTCGATGATGGACGTGGCGGCGTCGATCATCAACCTGCTGGCGGTGCATTATTCCTTGCAACCGCCCGACCGCGATCATCGCTTCGGCCACGGCAAGGCCGAGCCGCTGGCGGGTTGGTGCAGGCCGCGTTCATCACCGGTTCGGCGGTGTTCCTGATTCTGCACGCGGTGGATCGGCTGTTGCATCCGCAGCCGTTGAAGGATGCCCTGGTCGGCGTCGGCGTGCTGCTGTTCGCCATCGTCGCCACCGGGGTGTTGCTGTCGTTCCAGCATTATGTCATCCGCCGTACCCAGTCCACAGCGATCCGCGCCGATGCGCTGCATTACGCCACCGACCTGCTGACCAACTCCGCCACCATCGTGGCGCTCGGGCTGGCCATGCTGGGTTGGCCTCGGTGGACCCGATGTTCGCCATCGGCATCGCCCTGTACATTCTTTACAGCGCCGGCGCAGATCGGCCATGAGTCGGTTCAATTGCTGATGGATCAGGAACTGCCGCCCGAGGTGCATGCCCGCATCAAGGAGATTGTCCGCGCGCATCCGCGGGTGCGCGGGGTCCACGACGTGCGCACCCGCCGCTCCGGGCAGACTTATTTCATCCAGTTGCATCTGATGCTGGACGATCAGATGCCGCTGGTGGAGGCGCACCGGGTGGCCGACGAGGTGGAGGCGGCGATCATGGCGGTATTTCCCAACGCTGACGTGCTGATTCACGAGGATCCGGCCAGCGAACCGCCGCCGCTGCCTTTGCCGGGCTGACGGGGAAGCGAATAACTCTCAATATGCCGTCAGCAACATCCCCGCGACTGGGGTAATGCCTTGCCCGCTGGCGCCCGCGAACTCAAACGGGATGGAAACCAGCTCCATTCCAGTGTTGCGCTGGATGGCGAAGTGCAGGTGCGGGCCGGTGGAATAGCCGGTGTTGCCGGAATTCGCCAGCCAGGCGCTGCGTTCCACTCGCTGTCCCGGCGCCACTCGTACCGAATCGGGGTGTAAATGGGCGTATACCGCCATCGTGCCGTCGTCGTGCAGAATGCGCACCGCGTTGGCGCGGGTCTGGTACTTGGGATCGGTACCCCCATCGAAGAAATCGCCGGCCACCTCCATTACCACCCCGGCGCGAGCGGCGCGGACCGGCGTGCCCAGCGGCAGGACGATATCCACGGCGTAGCGGCTCTGCGGATGCTGGTGGCTGAAGCTGCCCTCGAAAGCTTGGCCGATGTGGAATCGTTGTCCCGGCGCGAATGGTGGCGTGTAGGGCTGTTCGGGCCGGTGCGCGGCGGCTGGATCGCCTAACACCGCCCGAACCTGGTAGGCGTAGCGCCAGCGCGGCCCGGTCGGCTTGAGCGCAACGGCCGTCATTTCCGTGCGGGCCGGCGCCACCACCCGTACCGGCAACGGCGGTTCGGCGCGCATGTTTTCCACCCGCTCGCCGCTGATTTCCGCCTCGACTGGCCCGTAATAGTCGTTGACCACCGCCAGCACTGGCGCCTCCTGGGTGCCGCGATTGCGGATACTGATCTTGGCCGGCAGTTCGCTCACCGGCAGTTGGCGCACTTCGGCCGGCACATCGGCGGCGGGTGGTTTGTCGGTGAATACCCAGGCGCCGGAAGCATCCTGATACTTGTAGAGTTTTTTCGCGGGAACCGGTTGCGATCCCAACAAACCGAGTGCCGCGGCCAGCGCCATCAGAGTCAAGCCTGTTAACGGCCGCAAGCGCCGCTGGGTGTTCATCGGTCGTGCCGGGGGTGATGCCCGTTCAACTGTTGAAATAATGGATGTGTAACCCTTCCTGGTCGCTTTTGGCCAGTTCCACCATTTTGGCGGCGACGCTTTCCGCTGATACCGGCCGGTAGTGGCTGAACGGTCCCCACGCGAACAATGACCAGAACGGTGCCAATTGTTTGCTCCAGTCCTCGATGGGTCGTGGTTCGGGACGTTCCCCCAGCAACAGCGAGGGACGCAGCAGATGAACGGCCTTGAAGTGCAATTCGCTGACCGCCGCCTCGGCCCGACCCTTGACCCGGTTGTAGAACACCGGCGAGCTGGGATCGGCGCCGACCGCCGAAACCAGCACGAAGCGGGATGCGCCCCGCGCCGCGGCCAGCTTGGCCAGTTCGGCGACGTAGATATGATCCACTTTGGCGAACGCTTCGGGCGATCCGGCCACCCGGTGGGTCGTGCCCAGGCAACAGAGCACGGCATCGGCTTCGACCGTTCGGGCCTGAGCGCGGAGATGATCGAAGTCCACCACGTGAACGATCAGTTTTGGATGCGTTTGTGCCAGCGGCCGGCGGACGAGAACAGTCACCTGACTGACATCGTGGTCCGCCAGCAGTTTCAACAAACAATGCCCGCCGACCAGGCCGGTTGCGCCCGCAAGTAAAACGCGGATTCCCGATTGTCGCTGAGCTTCCATCTTTAGTAGCTCCCGAGGTTGCAACTGAACGCCTGACGAAAGATCCGGACCATGCCTGGATCGCAGGGATTCTCCATTCATCCATTAAGCATAGTCGCCGCTCGCTCTTTTCCAGGGCCGAATGTCATCCTTGCGGAAAGGAAGGCTGATAAACTTGCGACCTTTGCCACTGACAAGGACCGCGATATGCTCAGAATCCTGCTCGCCAGCCTGTTGCTCTGCACCGGCATCGCCGTCGCCGATGACCCAAAGACTCTGGTCGTCTACAACTGGGCGGAGTATCTGCCGAAGAAAGTGCTGCGGCAATTTACCCAGGAAACCGGCATCAAGGTGCAGTATTCGACCTACGACAGCAATGAGTCGATGTACGCCAAGGTCAAGACCGTCAAGGGCGCCGGCTACGACGTGCTGGTACCGTCCACCTATTACGTGGACCGGCTGCGCCGGGAGGGATTGTTGCAACCGCTAGACAAATCCCGCCTACGCAATTTGAGCAACCTCAATCCGCGCTTGCTCAATCAATCCTACGATCCCAATAACGAATACAGTATTCCGTATCTTTGGGGTACGACCGGCATCGCCTACAACGCCGACAAGTTGCCGCCCGGCCAATTGACCCGCTGGGCGGATCTGTGGGACCCAGCCTACCAGAACAAGCTGCTGTTGTTGAACGACATGCGCGAGGTGTTTTCGATGGGACTCAAGGTGCTGGGCCATTCCATCAACACCACCGACGAGAACCAGATTCGGGCCGCTTACGAGAAGCTGAGCGCAATGATGCCGAACGTGCGGGTGTTCGACGCGGAATCGCCCAAGACCAAATTCCTGTCGGGGGAGGTCGTGGCCGGGATGCTGTGGAATGGCGAGGCATACCAGGCCAGCAAGGACAATTCCAAGATCAAGTATGTCTACCCAAAAGAAGGCGCGATGATGTGGATGGACAACCTGGTGATTTCGGCCGGGGCCAAGAACTTGGACACCGCTTATGTATTTATCGATTTCGTGCTGCGCCCGGAGATCGCCAGGCAGATCAGCGAAGAAGTCGGCTATTCCTCGCCCAATCTGGCGGCGATCAGGCTGCTGCCCGAGGCGGTACGCAACAACCCCACCGTGTATCCTTCCGATGAGGATTTGAAGAACGTCGAGTTCCAAGCCGATGTCGGCGCGGCTCTGCCAGTTTACGATCAGTACTGGCAGCGGCTCAAGACCAGGGGTTGAGATCGGAGCGGCGCACGAAGCCACTGCCATCCAGCACCAGGCCCAGGGCACGAGGGGACCATCGGTGGCTTTTCTTTCGAGTGGCCTCGGCGGGCCTGAGGATGGCGAGCGGCTTCCCCCTCAAAATAGGTGCTGGTTAGATCGTACAGGTCACCGTGGTCTCCAGCCCGAAGAGAGAGCTGATCCGGCCGAACAAGGCGTCTTCCATGGCGGACCGATGCTTCAGCAAGGCATCCGAGGCGCGATAGAGCGCATTCTCAGCCATCGCCTCGAAATCCACCGCCAGCAACTCCCCCAGACCGCTCCGCCGCTCCGACGCCGGCTTCACCATCCGCCCGATGATCACTCCCAGAATGACCGACCGTAACGGACCCGACAGCCCCAAACCGATCAGTATTATGGCTCTACTTTTCGTGAACCGAATGCCATGTCTCTATATTTCAATCACTTGTATTATTGTTGGCTGTTGAAATCAGTCAAAAACGGGGGGGCCAGCGCGAAGATAGGTTAGGCTGATATCCACGTCCAAACCGCTACCCCAATTCGATTTATTGTGCAGCATAAGAGTCTATTATTCAACGTGTTATAGCGTGAATTAAACTGAACCAGCGCTTGTCTGCCAAATTCCGCGTGAAATTTCCGCGGAGCAAACCGATCGTGCGTCGAGGGCGCCGGGACAGTCAGCCGGCTAACTTCTCCGCCACGCCTGGGTGCTGTTAGCACCAGTCACCATCTGCTTCCAGTTCGTAATGCGAGCGTTCTATCAGCCGCATCTGTTCCGGCGCAGGGTCGTGAGCGAGTCGGAACTTGGTGTCGTGATAGTCGGCCAGCAGCGCCCCCAGACCTGCCAGCCCGCCGGCGACGACCTCGAACACGGTAGCGGTGGTATCCGCCGGCAACTCCTGCGCCAGGGTGGCGATGCGCAAACTGGGCTGACGCCAGATCTCGCCGCCGTCGGGCTGCAACTCGCCGGCTAGCAACCGCAGCAGGGTCGTTTTACCCGTACCGTTGCGGCCGATCAGGCAGACCCGCTCGCCGGCTTCCAACTGGAAACTGGCGCCATCCAGTAGCTTTTCGGCGCCGAAGGCGATGGAGAGGTTGTCTATACTAAACAAAGGCATGAGGATTCGCGTCCTTACTTAGCGAAGAAGGTGCATAATTATGGATAAAATAAGCTGTTTATCCTGAACGGAGATCAACCGGATGGCGCAAGACCAAGATATCGCCAGAGTATACCGGCAATGCGACCCGGCAAGGCCGCTGGAACCCGGCGATCCGCGCTACGTGCCTTGCGAGAATACGCGCGGCGAAGGCGACTTGATCGCACAACTTACGAACGCCATACGCTGGTCCGAAACGCCGCTGCACCTGTTGTTCTCCGGCCATCGAGGGGGCGGCAAATCGACCGAACTCCTCCGCTTGCAGAAAAACCTGGCGGAACCGCCAGCGGGCGAAGACCAATTTTTCGTGGTGTACTTCGAGGCCGACCAGGAAGATATCGACGTCAACGATGTCGATTTCCCGGATTTGCTGCTTGCCATTATCCGTCAAGTCGGCAAGGCGCTGCGGGAGCGGGTCAAGGTGGAATTGCGCCCGACGTGGCTGAGTCGCTTCGTGGGCGACCTCAAGCGATTCCTGGGCAGCGAGGTGGAATTCGAGCAACTCGAACTGGATGCACAGATTGCCAAGTTCACGGCGACCATCAAAAGCAGCCCCGACGCTCGCCTCAAAATCCGCCAAGAATTAGAGCCGAATGTTGGTTCTTTTGGAATCTCTGGGCATTAATTGTATTTAAAAACATCAAGTTATTCGAAGCCAGTCATTTTTTATGCCCCAATAAATTCGGGCATAATCCGGTAAGTCTATGATTTTTTATTATGCATACAAAGAATATCGGCTCTTTGGGAATTGCCGGGGTATAAATTGTTTTTAAAAACAGAATCTTGTCGATCATAAATCGCTTTTTATGCCTCAATAAATTCGGAGCAAATTTCGGTAACTCTATGATTTTTTATAGGCATACAAAGCATATCCACAAAGGTCCAGATAAAGATGTTGGAAAAGATGCCCAATATTCTTCAAACCATAACAGCGTCGTTTAATGACTTTGATCTTGTTATTAAGCCCCTCAACGAATCCACTCGTCAGTCGATTTAAGAAATAATTCGCGACCTCATTTTTATAGGTCTCCAAGGTCTTTAAAAACGTATCAAAACAACGCACCGAACTCTTTTTAACCCGGTTCATCCATCCCGTGATCCTCTGCTTCCCACGACGGCGATCCAAGTCGCTATCCAACAGAGCCGTTAACTTGTTTTTTAACTGATAAGCTTGTTGCAGAAGCGGTGAATACTGGAATAACTGGTCTAACGTTTCTTGGTCTTTTGAGGTTAAATCATCCGGCCTTTTACGCAAAAGCCACATCACCCCTTCCAGCTCTTTATACTGCTCTTTGGATAAGGTCTTCCTGAGTCGTTCCAGCTCTTTTTTGCGCAATTCATCCAGACCCTTTCCATAGAGTTTAGCCAAGTGAAATCGATCGACCACGATCCGGACTTTTTTCCCAAAAACTTCTTTCGCCGCATGGATAAAGCCCGCGTACATATCCGAACAAACAAAACGAACTTGTTGGCGTAACTTCTTGGGAATGCTCATTAAAAATTCTTTGACCGTCTCTTTCTTCCGATCGGCCAAGACCCCGAGAATCACCGTCTCTTCACCGATACGGCCCGTCACAATCGTGACAAAATCTTGGTGACCTTTCTTTAAAGAGATTTCATCAATCCCGATGACTTTGAGATTGTTAATCGTCTTCCAATCGACACCTTTGGCAATATAGCGATCAATAATCCCCCGCACCGCTTCATAACCGATCCCTTCTTTAATGCTGACATCTACAACCGTACTATTCACACAGGCCAATAAAACATGTTTCTCGAACGCTTGAGTGTGTCCACTTCGATGGTCATACCACGCTAATTTTTGCGTCGTCGTCGGCTGTCCTCCGCATTGTGTGCATAGGTACCGCTGTGGACGAATACGCAATTCAACCTGCCAACCAAGCAGGGATAAATGTCTGAGCGTAATAAACTCACCATACCCATAAAAATGATTAATAACATTTCCACATTGATGACAGTGCGTTCCGTGAACCGTACTATGAACCGTGACCCGATAGTTCCCTTCTCGGTCCATTTCTACCTCATCTACCTCAACATGAGGGATATCCAAAAGCACATTAAAAGCGTTCTTCAACTCGTCTAATGATTTATCCGTCATAAAATTCTCACTTGATGTTGGCAACTAATTGATATTATTATAATTTACTACCCCTTGAAATACCAGAGAGCCAGAATATCCTGAAAGATCTAAATAAATGTGCTGAAAAAGATGGCCGATATCCGTGAGGCCGTAGCAGCGCCGTTTAATGACTTTGATCTCATTATTGAGTCCTTCAACAAATCCACTGGTCTGTCGATCCACAAAATAATTTACAATCTCATTCTTATAGTGATCCAATGTCTTTAAAAAAGAATCGAAACAACGAACCGAACTGGCTTTAACCCGATTCATCCAGCCGGTGATTCTCTGCCGGGCACGGCGACGCGGCAGATCGGCATCAAAGATACTCGTTAACTCGTTTTTCAATCGATAAGCGTGTTGCAGTTGGGGCGAATGCTCGAATAATTTTTCCAATATTTCCCGATCTTCTGGCGTTAAATTTTCGGGCCTCTTTCGCAAAATCCACATCGCTCCGTTGAGTTTTTTATAGTCCTCTTTCGAGAGCGTCTTTTTTAACCTTTTCCATTCTTTTTTACGTAATTCATCGAGACCATTCCCATACAGTTTCGCCACATGAAACCGATCCACCACGATCTGGATGCGCTTCCCGAACACTGCTTTCGCCGCATGGATGAATCCGTCGTACAGATCCGAACAAACCACGCGAACCTGTTTCCGTAACTGCTTGGGAATACTCATTAAAAATTGTTTGACCGTCTCTTTTTTTCGATCTTTCAAGACGCCGAGAATCACCGTTTCCTGACCGATGCGACTGGTCACTATCGTGACAAAATCTTGGTGGCCCTTTTTTAAAGCGATTTCATCCAACCCAATCACCTCGAGTTTTTTGATCGTCGCCCAATCGACTCCTTTCGCAATATAACGGTCGATGATGCCGCGCACTGCTTCATAACCCAGGTGTTCTTTAATGCTGACATCGGACACGGTGCTATTCACACAGGCCAGCAAAATATGTTTCTCAAAGGCTCGGGTTTGCCGGCTCCGATATTCATACCAAGCGGGTTGCTGAGTCGTTGTTGGGCGATCGGCGCACTCCATACATTGATACCGATCTGGCCGGAAATAGAGATTGACTGGTTGATTAAATATCGACAGATGTCTAAGAGTTATAAACTCACCGTGACTATGAAAACGATCAATAAAATGACCACATTTGTGGCAAGATGTCCCGCACTCTGTGCTGTGGACGGTCATTCGATAATGTCCTTCTCGGTCAACTTCTACCTGCTCTATTTGGATATTGGGGATGTCTAAATTCACCTCAAAAGTGGTTTTAACAACACCTGCTAAATTATCCGCCATAAAATTCTCGCTCAAAGGTGACAACTCATTGATAGTATTATACTTAAATGCTCCGGGAATTGCAAAAGAGCCCGAATGTTTCCAATCTCATTCAAGCCGCCAACGATTTGCTCGATGAAGCGGTCATCCGGCTCAAAGACAAGGGATACCGGAACTTGGTGCTGATCGTGGACAATCTGGATCGCATCGTATTGCGCGACTTGGAGGGCGGTATCACGACTCACGAACGGTTGTTTCTCAATCGCGGGTCTCAGTTGCACGCCCTGCGCTGTCATGTCGTCTACACCTTGCCGATTTCGATGGTGTATTCGCCAAATGCGACGGCGCTTATGAATATCTTCGGCAGAGATCCGGCGGTCCTACCCATGGTGAAAGTCGCCAATCAGGATGACAGCGACAATCCCGACGGAATGGAGACGTTGCGGGAAATCGTGTTGAAACGCCTTATCGCGGCAAACGTCACGCAATGGACGACTGCTTTCGATTCGTTCGACACGCGAGATTATTTATGCCGTATGAGCGGCGGGCACCTCCGCAATTTGCTCATCCTGATTCGTTCTGCTTGCACGGCAGCAGGTGATTTACCGCTGACTCGGCGCGTCGTCGAGCAAGCGGTGCGAGGCATTAGCAACGATTTCGAGCGCGCACTGAACCATCCCGATTTCTTCAAGACCTTGCGAGACATCGACCAGATGAAAGCATTACCCGGTAGCAAAGACGACGAAATGTTGCTCTACAACCTCAGCGTGTTGGAATATCTGAATGGCGAGGTATGGTATGTCGTCAATCCGGCGGTGAAGGCGTTGGAGAAATTCAAGTCTTCCAAACGCGCTGCCAAATCCCGATCCCGTTGAACCATGCCCAGCAAACGCCAACGGCGAATAAAAAAAATAGATAACGACTCGATTCTTGACCAAATCGAGCGCGTGGTTCGCTGGAGCGACGAATTCCGGCTTGCTTTCGTTAAATGCAACCATCCGATCCAACGAGAAACATTGCGGCGCTCGTTGCTTGAGCGCCTTAGCGATCAGCGCATTCTCGAAATCGAGCTGGAGAAACCCATTGTTAGCTTGTTGGATGAAATCAGGCCACTTTGGGACCCCGATCAACCGCCGGTTGCCGTGTGCATCTACGGACTAGAACATTCCCTGCACGAGCAAGGCCAAAGTTCGTCCGTGCTGGGGCGGCTCAATCATGATCGAGATTTGCTTCGCCAATTAATTCCGGCGGCATTATTGATCTGGCTATCCGATTTTGCTCTGGGTTTCGTTGCGCGCGGTGCACCCGATTTCTGGGCGTGGCGATCCGGTGTCTACGAATTTCAACCGGACAGGGAGCTCTGGCAAGTGGATAGTACTGCTGCTATTGTTAGACCTGATACCGCGCTTTACCCCTTTTCACTTCGATTGGAGGACAAGCTAAAAGAAATTGCCCGACTTAAAGAGCTGTTGTCAACTGCTGAAAATTTTCCTCAGCGAGATAAAGAAGCGCAGAGAATCAACGTCAGCCTCTTATACCAACTTGGTCGTCTTTATATAAGCTTGGGAAAATGGCAGGATGCAATGGAAGGCCTTGAAAAGGCGCGGAAAATTTCTGAAGCCCTCGGTGATCAAGATAACGTAGCCCTTGTGCTCCGCAACATTGGCTTGATTCATTACTCTCGCGGCAACTTTGCGCTAGCTCTGACTCATTACGAACAGGCGTGGAAGATATTTCAATCGCTCGACAAACAAACTGGTGTAGCCAGTGTGGCCCGTACTCTCCACGACATCGGCTTGATTCACTACTCTCGCGGCAACTTTGCGGCAGCCCAGACTCACTTCGAGCAGGCGCGGAAGACCTTTGAAGTGATCGGCGACCAAAGCGGTGTGGCCGATGTACTCCATAATATCGGCAGAATTCATCACTCTCAAGGCAACTTTGCGGCAGCCTTGGCCTACTATGAACAGGCGCAGAAGATATTTGAAGAAATTGGTGACAAAAACGGCGTGGCCGATGCACTCAATAACATCGGTGAGATTCATTATGCCAGTGGCTACCATAAAACGGCACTAACCCACTACGAACAGGCGCAGAAGATATTTGAAATACTCGGTAATAAAAACGGCATGGCTGCCACGCTCCGCAACATCGGCATGATTTACCACGTTTTAGGCTACTTTGACAAAGCCTTGGCTAACTACTTGAAGGCACGACAAATTTCCGAAGCGCTCGGTGACCAAAAAGGCGTAGCCGATGCACTCTGTATCATCAGCACGGTTTATCTTGGCTCTTTGGGAATTGCCGGGGCATAAATTCTGTTTAAAAACAGAATGTTGTCGATCATCAATCACTTTTTATGCCTCAATAAATTCGGAGTAAATTTCGGTAACTCTATGATTTTTGGTGGGCATACAAAGAATATCCACAAAGGTCCAGATAAAGATGTTGGAAAAGATGCCCGATATTTTTCAAACCATAGCACCGTCGCTTAATGACTTTGATCTTGTTATTAAGCCCCTCAACAAATCCACTGGTCAGTCGATCTAAAAAATAATTGACAACTTCATTTTTATAGGTTTCCAACGTCTTTAAGAAAGTATCAAAGCAACGGACTGAACTCTTTTTAACTCGGTTCATCCATCCCGTGATCCGCTGCTTCCCACGACGGCGATTTAGGTCACTATCCAACAGAGCCGTTAACTCGTTTTTTAACTGATAAGCTTGTTGTAAAAGTGGTGAATACTGGAATAACTGGTCTAACGTTTCTTGGTCTTTTGGTGTTAAATCATCCAGCCGTTTACGCAAAATCCACAGCACGCCTTCCAGCTCTTGATACTGCTCTTTTGGTAAGGTCTTCCGCAGGCGTGCCAACTCTTTTTTGCGTAACTCATCCAGCCCCTTTCCATATAACTTAGCCACATGAAATCGATCGACGATGATCTGGACCTTTTTCCCAAAAACTTCTTTCGCGGCATTGATAAAGCCGACGTACATATCCGAACAAACGAAACCCACTTGTTTGCGTAACCTCTTGGGAATACTCATGAAAAATTCCTTGACGGTCTCTTTCTTCCGATCGGCCAACATCCCCAGAATCACCGTTTCGTCACCCATACGACCCGTCACAATCGTCACAAAATCTTGGTGTCCTTTTTTTAAAGAGATTTCATCAATCCCAATAATTTTCAGATTTTTAATCGCCTGCCAATCCACTTCCTTCGCAATATGGCGATCAATAATTCCGCGCACTGTTTCGTAGCCGATTCCCTCTTTAATGCTCACATCCCACACGGTACTATTCACACAAGCTAGCAATATATGATGCTCGAAGGCTTTCGTACAGCGACTTCGAGCGTCATACCAAGTCGCCCTTTGCGTGGTCGTCGGCTGCCCTTGGCATCGTTGACATTGATACCGTGGTGGACGAAGACGCAGTTCAACCTGCCGACCGAACAGCGCTAAATGTCTTAGCGTAATGAACTCACCATGTCCATAAAAATGATCGATAAAATGACCGCACTGATGACAACGCGTTCCGCGCTCTGTACTATGGATCGTGACCCGATAATTCCCTTCTCGATCAATTTCCACCTCATCGACTTCAATATTAGGAAGATCCAAAAGCACATTAAAAGCGCTCTTCAACTCGTCTAATGACTTATCCGTCATGGAATTCTCACTTGATGTTGGCAACTAATTGATAGTATTATACTTTGCAACCCCTTGAAATACCAGAGAGCCTTTATCTTGATCTTGGTAACTCTACGACAGCCTTGGATTACTGCGAGCAGGCTCAGAAGATCTTTGAAGTGATCGGCTACCAAAAGGGCATGGCCACTTCGCTATACAGTAACGGCATAATTCATCACCTACTTGGTCGGTATGATAAAGCCCTAGTTCAATATAAGCAGGCGCTAACCACTTTCGAGAAACTGCAATCGCCTCATGCAGGAACCACAATGAATAGCCTCAAACAGCTCCGCACCGAGTGGGGTGAAGAAAAATTCGATGCTGCTTGGCATGAAGCCACAAACGAAGCGGTACCAGACTGGCTGAAATCCCGGTAGCGAAACGCCGAAACAACTCAAAATTCCGCAAACGGCAGCGCCCGCACGCTTGGCGCCAACGGCAATTGAATTTCGCCGGGATGGATGACATAGCCGGCTTCAACTTTAGCGCCCAAATCCTGGCGCAAGGCCAAAATCCCGCTGGCCATAGCTGGCCTTGGCGTCGCCGAAAGCTTGACTTCGACAGGCACGATCCGCCCGCCCACCTCCACCACCATATCCACCTCCACGCCGCATATGCGCCAACTTAAGCAGTGTTTCTCATATGTTACTCATTCCCATCGCTCGGCATTGCACGACCAAACGATTGACCCGCTCCGGCAGGGTTTGCAGTGGGCGGCGGCGCGGCCGTTCCTGCATCACCGCCAGGCAAGGGGGCCAGCGCTCCAGGTTCCAATGCAGCACGCCGCTGATGGCGATCGCCAGTTCTTGGCGCAGCAGTTTCCACACCCGCCACGGGGTCGCGCGGCGCGGGCCGTCCAAGCGATTCCAGCCGTCACCGCACCGCCGCCGGGCCCACTTTTCCAGCACCCAGGCATAGAGCAGCTTGCCGTGGAGATAGAGATCGGCCAGCGTGCTGCCCTGACGGGCGCGCAGATGGTCGATGTTGACGATACTTTTCCATCGCTTTATGACCAGTTCCACTTGCCACCGGAGCCGATAGAGCGCCAGCACGGTCGCGGTCGGTAACACCGCCGGGGGCAGGGTGCTCAAGACCAACACCCACTCGGCCAAGGCCAGGGTCCGGGCTTGCGCCTGCCGCCCTTTCTTCTTGGCCTGGGCCTGCACCCGCCGCCGGGCCGCGGCCGCCTGCGCCGGTGGTAACCGGCAGCCATGCAGGTAGCCCGCGATGAACTGGCCCTCGACCTGTACCCGCACCGGGATACACCGCTCGGTCTCCGTCGTGGCCTGGAGTTCCGCCAGCCAGTCGATCTTGGCCCCCGCCGCGTCGTACAGGTTCAGGCTGTGCGGGTTATAGCGCACCACCACCGCCACGCCCCGGTCGGCGCACTCGATCAACGCCCGCGCCGAGTTATACCCCCGATCCGCCACCACCACGTCCCCGTCCTGCAGCGGGTAGTGCCCCAGGCTCTCGCCCGTATGGGCGTCGGTCACCTTGACATCGATCAGTTCGAGCCGCACCAAATCCACCGCCAGATGCAGCCGATGCTCCATCCCTTTCGCCCCCGGTCCCTGCACCGTCGAACCATCCACCACCACAAACCGCAGGTGGCCCTCCAGGAAGGGCGCCGCCGCCGTCCCCAGCAGCCGGCCCAGCAGCGCCTTCACCCATGGCCCGCACGCCTTCAGCCGCTGGTGGATCGCCGTATCGCTGATCCGCTCTTCCAACAGGGTGAAGTGGCCCGCCGTCTCCCGCAGCACCCGATCGATGCCGCAGTAGTTCATCACCACCTGGAGCAGCTGCTCCGGGGTCTTGATCTTGCGACCGCGGGTGAACGCCTTGAACTCGAATGCCAGTTCCCGAAAGTCGGCCGGCAACTCTTGTAAGAACCGCTCAAATGTCGTATCAACATTACCGAATGGCAGGCTCATCGTGATCGGTCCTCCGATGGCGAACGGGGTGTGAGAAACCTTGAGCCTGCCATCCTTTTACAGCTTTTTCAACACTTTATCCATTAAGTTGGCGCTTATGCCTCCACGCCGGTCGCGGTTCGCCAGAAATACACCTGTGGCTCTTCGCCACGGTGCCAGAAGGTTTTCACGATTTCCGCCAGCACGGCGGTTTCAAAAATGGCCCCGCCCAACGGCCCGGCAGCGGCATGTTCGGGATCGCGTAACCCCACCAGATAGCAGAGCGTCCCAGTATCGGTGAAATATACCTTGGGGGTTTTCACCAGACGCTTGCCGACATTGGCGAAGTACGGCCGCAGCACGATGACCTGAAACGTCGCTTCCAAGACCGACAGCCACGCCTTGATGGTATTGACCGTTGCCCCCAGATCGCGCGCCAGATCGGTCAGGTTCAGCAACTGCCCGCTACGGGCGGCGAGCGCGCGCAGAAAGCTCTGGAACAGACTCAGATCGCCAATCTGACGCAGGGAACGCACATCCCGTTCCAGATAGGTCTGAAGGTAGCTGCCATGCCAAAGCGCCCAATCCCGTCCCGGTTCCGCGACCAGTTCCGGATAGCCACCGCGTAGAAGGCCCTGCCACAGCGCCGGATAGGAAACGTCTGGGCGGGGTGAATGTTCGCCACCGCGCTCCCACGGCAGGGACGCATCCGGTTGACCCAGGCACTCCCGCCAGGACAGCGGCAGGAGCCGCAGGATGGCCGCCCGGCCGGCCAGGGATTCGGTCACCCGTTCCAATAACAGCAGATTCTGAGAACCCGTCAACAGATACTGCCCGCGCTGGTCTCGGTGGGCGTCGATCCATTCCTTGAGATAGGGCAGCAAATCGGGCGCGTACTGCACCTCGTCGAAGATCACCGGTGGCGGGTACAACGTCAGAAAGCCGCGCGGATCGCTCAACGCCGCCGCCCGCACGTCCGGCGGTTCCAGCGAGACATAACCGCGCGACGCGCCAAACAGGGTTTTGAGCAGCGTGGTCTTGCCCGACTGGCGCGGGCCAGTCAGCACCACGGCGGGAAATTCCCGCGCCGCCCGCTGTAAAACCGGCTCCAGGGTCCGACGAACGTAGTGAGAAGTCATGGGCTAGCAATTTTGCATTTGAAATGCAAAATTGCAAGGATAGAACCGCCATATCGGAACCCTGATCAGGTTGCTGGACGCGCGGCGGAAACTCACGCGATGGACGTGAATACCGCATAACTCCGCAACCCGCCATGCAATTCCTTTGCTTGTACCATCCGGCAAAACAATGTTAATCGTCGCGGGCCGATTCGAACCGCAGCGGCTCGACCAGAAGCGGTACGTACTCCGGGAAATAGGTTCCACCGGCCTCGAACGGTTTGCCGGGATCGATGAGTGTTTCCGCGTTGCCCACGCCATAGGTGATCGAAGCGGGATTCTCCAGATCCACCGGCCGGTCGGTGATCACTTCCCCGGTCTGGTACGGCCGCCCATCCTGATGGGCAAAGCCCTCCTCCCCTTCCCGGAAATAGCGGAAAGTCACCAGTGTTTCCGGGAACACATCCTTGTCCTTGACGTAGCGTTGGGTGACGACCACCTGCCGGTAACGGCCGGCGGCGGCAGGGCAATAAACGACCCCGCAGCAAGCTGCGGGGTAATCAAATCAAACAGTTAATACTGCCTTCTGATGAGCCAATCCGGTGATTTTCAAAACTGATAGGTGGTGAGGTGATTTCCTGATATTCCCCACGCCCGACGCCAACCCGTTGCGAGCCTCGTAGAAACCGCTTGGAAGGCCATCGATTCGGAACTGTGGACGTTTGTTCGCGCGCCATTTGGCTCAATCCGCAACATCAGAACCGCTGGAGCTACATCCCCTCGATCCAGATGGTGCGGGAACTGATGGGCGAACGGATGTATCCCCTGACGCTGGAAGGGCTGGAGCAGGGGATTCGGGCGTTGTAGCGGGTGCGTTGAACGCCCACCGCGCTAATTAGCGCCACGTCACCACTTCGTCCAACCGCCGGCGCGAACTGGCCTCGGGCAGTTCCGCCGGATAGCCCAGGCTAAGCAGGGCAAGTGGCACCAGTCCCGGTTCCAGCTTCAGCGCTTCACACACCCTGCCTTCCTCAAAGTAGCCAACCCAGGTGGAACCCATGCCGGCAGCGACGATGGCCAGTTGAGCGTAGGCAGCCGCGATGGTGGCGTCCTGCAGAGCGTACAGCTTGGCGCCGCGCTCGCCGAAGGCGCTCTCCGAGCGGGCCGGGTCGGCGCAGAACGCCAGGCAAACCGGCGCCTCGGCGATGAAGGTCTGCTGGTGGGCCGCGTGGACCAGCGCCTGCCGTTCGGCCGGATCGCGCACCACGACGATCCGGTAGGACTGTA
This sequence comes from uncultured Gammaproteobacteria bacterium, assembly GCA_963715845.1. Taxonomy (GTDB): domain Bacteria; phylum Pseudomonadota; class Gammaproteobacteria; order Competibacterales; family Competibacteraceae; genus Competibacter_A. Next base: position 85,573 of record CAVQSJ010000022.1, read on the forward strand.
AATCGCCCGCCGAGGGTGCCGCGCAGGCCATTTCCAGGATGGCGTACAATTTTTCGGGTTCAACCGGCATGTCCGGCTGGTATTTGCGGACGGAGTGGCGATGGCGGACAGTTTCGAAAAAATCCCACATGGCGCGGCCCTCGCGGTGATGGAGCTGTCATCGTTCAGAGGCTGTAGAAACTCTCCTCTCCCCCGGAGGGAGAGGGGTCAGTGGATCGCTCAGCCGGCGCTCTTGACCAGCGCGTTCAGCTTGGGCAACTCCGGGGATTGCGGATAGTTGCGCTCCAGCACCCGCAGGCTGTCGGCGGCCAGTTGTGGCATCCCCATTTTGACGTAGGCCTGGGTCATGATGCTGAGGGCGTCGGCGGTGGCCGGCGTGCGGGCGTAGGTTTCCAACACGTACTTGGCCCGGTTGACCGCCGCGACGTAGGCGCCCCGCCGCAGGTAATGGTCGGCGACGTTGACTTCGTAGGCCGCCAGACTGTTATGCAGGAACAGCATGCGCTGGCGGGAATCCTCGGCGTATTTGCTATTGGGAAATTTCCGCACCAGTTCGGAAAAGTCGTTATAGGATTGCCGGGCGGTGCCGGTATCGGTCTTGGCACGGTCGGTGGGCGCCAACCGGTCGATCAGCGTGTTGCTGCGGTTGAAGTTCACCATCCCCTTCATGTAGTACGCATAATCCACATACGGATGGCGCGGGTTGGCCTTGATGAAGCGGTCGGCGGCGGCGATGGCGGCGTCCGGCTCGTTGTCCCTGTACTGAATGAAAATGGTGTCGAGCTGAGCCTGCTGGGCGTAACGGCCGAATGGATAACGGGCCTGGATTTTATCCAAATACTCCAGGGCTGTCTTGTAGTTGCCATCGTTCATGGAACTTTTGGCCTCGCCGTAGAGGCGCTGGGCCGACCAACCCTTGGTTTCGTCGATTGTTTCCGGGAGCAGGGCGCAACCCGCCAGCAGCGCGGCCGCGATGGAGCCGGCGAGGAACAGTTTCGATTTGCGGCGCATGGATGACGACATGGAACGGCGATTGTCGGGAGTAAAATGAACCATACGAGCAGTATAACGCCCGAACCGTTAAAAACCATCATGCCTTCGACCGAACGGATCGACTGTCAAATACCGACCGAGTTTGCCGGAATGCGGCTTGATCGGGCGCTGGCCGAGCTGCTGCCGGCCTATTCCCGCAGTCGCCTGCAACAGGGAATCAAGGCCGGTCAGTTGCGAGTGGATGGCCGTATTTGGCGCTCTCGCGATCCGGTCGCCGGCAGCGAGACCGTCAGCGGCGAGCTGGTGTTGGAGACGGAAACCGCCGCGCTTGCGCAGGACATCCCTCTGAACGCCTGTTACCAGGACGCCGATCTACTGGTGATTAACAAACCCGCTGGACTGGTGGCGCACCCGGCGGCTGGTAATCGCGACGGCACCCTGGTCAACGCGCTGCTGCATCATGCGCCGGAACTGGCTACCCTGCCGCGCGCCGGGCTGGTGCACCGGCTGGACAAGGACACCACCGGCCTGTTGGTGGTGGCCCGCAGCTTGCGCGCCTATACCGCGCTGGTGGAACAGTTGCGGACGCGAAGCATGGAACGGGAATACCTGGCGGTGGTCAACGGGGTACCGGTGGCCGGTGGCACGGTGGACGTGCCCATCGGCCGTCATCCGGTGAATCGGCAGCGGATGGCGGTCACGCCCGGCGGCAGACCCGCGGTGACCCATTACCGGGTGTTGCGCCGGTTCCGCGCTCACGCGCTGCTGCGGGTGAAGCTGGATACCGGTCGGACCCATCAGATTCGAGTCCACATGGCGCACATTCGCTTTCCTCTGCTAGGCGATCCGGTTTATGGTGGACGATCGCGCCTGCCGCCCGACGCCTCGCCGCGTTGCCTTGAGGTGATTCAGAGCTTTCGGCGGCAGGCGTTGCACGCCGAGCGGCTGGCCCTGACCCATCCCGGCACCGGCGAGCGGCTGGAATGGCGGGCGGGGTTGCCGGCCGATCTGGCGGAATTGCTGGCTGTATTGAGCGAGGACATGGATAAACGACATGAGTGAGCTACAACTCGAACATTTGATCATCCCTACCTGGCCGGCGCCGAAGCGGGTGCTGGCGGTGAGTACCACCCGCCTTGGGGGGATCAGTTCGCCGACCTACGACAGCTTGAATCTGGCCGGGCATGTCGGTGACGATCCGGCCTGCGTCGCCGAGAACCGGCGACGGTTGGCGGCGGCAGTCGGGTATACCGCCGAGCCGGCCTGGTTGGAGCAGGTTCACGGCAATCGGGTGGTCGCCGCCGAGACGGTCCGCGCGCCGGTCGCCGCCGATGCCGCCTGGACCCGCGAGCCGGATCAACCCTGCGTGGTGTTGACGGCCGATTGCCTGCCGATATTGCTGTGCAACCGAGCGGGTACGGTGGTTGCCGCCGTGCATGTCGGCTGGCGCGGTCTGGCTGGCGGTGTGATCGCCGCCACCGTGGCGCGGTTGGGTGTGCCACCGATGGAACTGCTGGCCTGGCTGGGACCGGCTATCGGTCCCGTCGCCTTCGAGGTCGGGGAGGAGGTGCGTGCCGCCTTTATAGCCCTGGATAAAGCGAACGCTAGTTGTTTTCGGCCTTCGCCGGCCGGCCGCTGGCTGGCGAATATTTATGCCATGGCCCGGCTACAGTTGCGGCGGTTGTACGTGACGGCTATTTATGGCGGGGAATTCTGCACCTTCAGCGAGCCGGAGCGATTCTTTTCTTTCCGCCGCGAAAATCGCACCGGGCGGATGGCGACGTTGATTTGGCTGGCGTAGCGGCGGGTGGTCTGTTTCCCAGGACGATTTCCCCGTAATTGCTGCTCGGCCGGCGAGCCAAGTCGCCTGAAAGAACTCGTGTTCGCACTGCAATCAGACGGGTGTGGTTCCGATATGATGCCGAGTCAAACCTGATTGTCGAACACTGTTCGCCAACGATTGTTACCGTTCCGCGTTCGATTATTCGAAGGCTCCCACCATGACCGACCCTTCCCTTCCATTGGGCTTTGCTACCCGCGCCGTTCACGCCGGCCAGTCGCCGGACCCGAGCACCGGCGCGGTGGTGACGCCGATCTATGCCACCTCGACCTACGTGCAGTCCAGTCCGGGCGTGCATCAGGGCTTCGAGTACTCGCGCAGCCAGAATCCCACCCGCTTCGCCTACGAGCGTTGCGTGGCCGATCTGGAAAGCGGCGACGCCGGGTTTGCCTTCGCCTCGGGTTTGGCCGCCACCTCGACGGTGCTCGAACTGCTGGACACTGGCGATCACGTCGTGGCGCTGGACGACATCTACGGCGGCACCCGGCGGCTGTTCGAGCAGGTGCGGCGGCGCAGCGCCGGGTTGACGTTCTCCTACTCCGATCTGCGTGACCGGGCGGCGCTGGAGCGGGTGTTGACACCGAAAACCCGGATGATCTGGGTGGAGACACCCAGCAATCCGCTGCTGAAACTGGTGGATTTGGAGATGGTCGTCGCCGTAGCCCGCCGGCGCGGCATCCTGACCGTGGCCGACAACACTTTCGCCACGCCCTGGTCGCAGCGCCCACTGGAATATGGGTTCGACATCGTGATCCATTCCGCGACCAAGTATTTGAACGGCCATTCCGACATCATCGGCGGGGTGGCGGTGTGTCGCGGCCGGGAGTTGGCCGAACGCTTAGGCTATCTGCAAAACGCCATCGGGGCGGTCGCCAGTCCCTTCGACAGCTTTCTGGCGTTACGTGGCTTGAAGACATTGGCGCTGCGGATGGAACAACACAGCACAAGCGCGCTGCATATCGCCGCCTGGCTGGAGCAACACCCGAAGATAGAACGGGTGATCTATCCCGGACTGCCCAGCCATCCACAATACGAACTGGCGCGGCGGCAAATGCGCGGCTTCGGCGGGATGATCGGCGCGGTGGTGCGCGGTAGTCTGGCGGAGGTAACGCGGTTTCTGACCCGCTGCCGGGTGTTCGCGCTGGCCGAAAGCCTGGGCGGGGTGGAAAGCCTGATCGAGCATCCGGCGATCATGACCCATGCCTCGGTGCCGCCTGACGTGCGCCGGGAACTGGGCATCGACGACGGGCTGGTGCGACTGTCGGTGGGAATCGAGGATGTCGGCGATCTTGTCGCCGATCTGGCCCAGGCGCTGGAGTGAAGGCGGCTTCAGCCAGCCGCCAGCACGGTACAGACCACCGTCCGGGTCGAGCGGGGACCGTCGAATTCGCAGAAGAAAATCCCCTGCCAGGTGGACAGCCCCAACTGGCCGTCGATGAGGGGGATGGTTTCGGACGGCCCGACCAGGCCTGCCTTGAGATGGGCGTCGCCGTTGCCGTCCTGCTGGTCGTGCAGCCAGACGCCCGGCGGAATCAGTTTGCGCAGCAGATTCACCACATCCAACGGTACGCTTTCATCCCAGTTTTCCTGAATCATGATGGCGGCGGTCGCCCCCTGGGCGTAGACGTTGACCAGGCCGTTTTTCACGCCACTGTCGCGCACGACGGCGCGCACGCGGTCGGTGATGTCGATCAGTTCCTGAGCCTGACGAGTGCTGAAGCGAATGAAATGATGCATGGCTTTGCTGGGTCGCGGGTATTGGGTTGACTCATTGCAATGAGATTGGAATCACACCCGAATGGTTAGGCGCTGGTTCAGTTTGATTATCTATTTAAGTCACTGATCGATAAGTAATAGATGATGGATCAGGCGGTCTTCCGGAGCCTTAAAACCTGGGGGTTGGGTGCTCCTCAAGTGGATGTATGAACCTGCAAGCTCTTGATTGGAATATCCTTAATTAGGCTGATATCCACGTCCAAACCGCTACCCCAACTCAACCTATCATGTGCAGTATAAGCGCCTGTTATTCAACGTGTTATAGCGTGAATCAAACTGAACCAGTGCCCTAAATTCCCCAACCCCCCTTTAGAAGAGGGGGGCGGGGCGCGGCGCCGGGAGGACTTAAGCCGCGCTGGTCAGCCGCTCGTACTTGGCCTGCAACTGTTCCTCGGTTTCGGAGTGTTTGGGGTCGGGGATGATGCAATCCACGGGGCAGACTTCGATGCACTGCGGCGTGTCGTAGTGCCCCACGCACTGGGTACAGCGGCTCGGGTCGATTTCGTAGATTTCCTCGCCCTGATAGATGGCCTCGTTCGGGCACTCCGGCTCGCATACGTCGCAGTTGATGCATTCGTCAGTGATCATCAGTGCCATGGCTGGCTCCTCTTGGCATTACACCCGCAGTGCGGGACCGGTTGGCATGGCTCGTGGAACCCATACGACCGGGAACGGGCCGCGCTGAATTCCCGAGTATTTTACTAGATTATGTGCGAGACGCGAATTTCGCCGCTAGCGCCGCCTCTACCCTGGGATGGACGAACGGCGCTATGTTACCGCCCAGCCTGGCGACTTCGCGCACCAGGCTGGAGGAAATAAAGGAGTACTGCTCGGCGGGCGTCAAAAAAATGGATTCGACCTGGGGGTCGAGCCGGCGATTCATGCTGGCCAACTGAAATTCAAATTCGAAGTCGGACACGGCGCGCAAGCCGCGCAGGATAACGTGGGCGCCAATGCCCTTGGCGTAGTTCACCAGCAGGATGTCGAAGCCGCGGATCTCAACCTTGGGCAGATGCGCCAGTGCCTCGCGCGCCAGTTCGACCCGTTCCTCTAGCGAGAACAGCGGTTGCTTGTTGGGATTGGCGGCAACGCTGACGATCAATCTGTCGAACATGCGGGCACCGCGCTCGACCAGGTCGGCATGACCGTTGGTGATGGGATCGAAGGTGCCGGGGTAGATGGCGAAGACGGACATGAAGGTTCCTGGCGGTGTCAAGGGTTGCGCGGATTATCGAGAAAGCCGCGTGGCAAGGCAACCGCGGACCTCAGGACTGTATTCCCCGCCGTGCCAGCCGGTAAGTGACCGCGCCAGCGGTTTGTCGCCGGTATGGCATCCAGTTGACTGGTAACGGTAATTGCGGTAGTTCCACTTCCGCTTCGAGATAAATCCATGCGGTCGGCGCCAGCCAGCCGCCCTGTTCCAGCGCCGTGCATGCGGGTTCCAGCAAGCCTGCGCCGAACGGCGGATCGAGCAGCACGATCTCGAATGGTCTACCCGGCTGGCGCAGCCAGTCCAGGGCATCGGCCTGTTCAACCCGCGTGTCCCGGGCGTTCAATCGCGCCAGATTCTCGCGCAGGGCGCGGACCGCGAGCGGATGGCGCTCGACGAACACTACCTCGGCGGCGCCGCGCGACAGCGCCTCGATGCCCAGCGCGCCGCTGCCGGCGAACAAATCCAGGCAACGGGCGCCGGGCAGCGCGGGAGCCAGCCAGTTGAACAGAGTTTCCCGCACCCGATCCGGTGTGGGTCGCAGTCCCGGCAGGTTGGGGAACTCCAGTCGTCGACTGCGCCACTGACCGCCGATGATACGAAGTTGGTTTGCTTGACTGTGGCGTCGGTTCATGATCCGGCTGGATTCGCTGGAACCACCGGCCGGGCCTGAGCGGTTTGACCGCCACCGACGATGACGGTGATCAGCTTGTCCGGCTGGACATGCCGTTGCCAGGCCGCCTTGACCTGTTCCAAGTCGATGCCGTTCATCGTTTCGATGTAGTTTTGCAGGTAATCCAGCGGCAGACCGTAGAAGGCGATGCCTCCCAAGGCATTGGCCAGCTTGCCGTTGCCGGCGATATCGAGCGCGAAGCCGCCGGTGATGTTCTGGCGAGCTTCCTCCAGAACCTGGGGGTTCGGACCGTTGGCGGTGAACTCGCGCAGGGTGGTTTGCGCCACCTGGAGGGCGGTGTCCACCTGATCATTGCGGGTTTGCAGGTTCATCAGGAATGGCCCGGCCTGCCGCATCGGCGAAAACGAGCTGAAAGCGCCGTAGGCCAAGCCGCGCTTCTCGCGGATTTCCTGCGACAGTTGCGAGACCAGCCCGTTGCCGCCCAGCACGTGGTTGCCCAGATAGAGCGCGTAGTAGTCGGGATCGGCGCGTCTGACCCCGGTCTGGCCGATCAGGATATGGCTCTGCGTGGACGGATGGGGAATGCGGATCGTCTGGCTGGCCGGAACCGGCGAGACCGGCGGCGGCGGTGGGATCGGCTCGCCCGGGGGCAGACCGCCGACCAGCGCGTCGGCCAGTTGCTCGGCGGCGGGCCGGTCCAGATCGCCGACGATGGCCACCACGGCATTCGCGGCGGTGTAGTGGCGGCGGTGGAAATCCTGAATATCGGCCCGGCTGAGCGCGTTCAGGCTGGCGGTCGTCCCCTCGGGTGGCGTGGCGTAGGGATGAGTGCCGTACAGGGCGTTGAAGAAGGCGTCCTGAGCGATGGCACCGGGCGATTGGGCGCGTTCCTGAAGGCCCGTCAACATTTGCTTGCGCACTCGTTCCACGGCGTCCGGGGCGAAGGTCGGTTCCTTCAGCAGTCGAGCGACGGTTTCGACGGCGGGTTGCAGATAGCGCGGATCGGCGAGACTGCGCAACGAGATCACGGCCGAATCACGCCGCGAGCTGGCGCTCAGCCGCGCGCCAACCCGGTCCAGCCGGTCGGCGATGACATCCGCCGACCAGTCGCCGGCGCCTTCCTCCAGTAACGCATTCGTCAGCTTCGCCAAGCCGGGGTGCTCGCCGTCGCGGACCGAACCGGCGTTAAACAGGATTTGCGCATCCACCATCGGTAGTTCGCGCGCCGCGATGAAGTAGACCGGTACGCCGTTGGCGGTACGCCAGTTCTGGATGGTAGGCACGGCGGCGGCCAGACCGGACGCCAACAGCAAGGCGATGGCGAGAACAGTTGATAGCAGGGTTTTCGGATTCGACATGACGGAGATCGTCCTTATCCCCCCCTCTCCCCGTGAGAGAGGGGTTGGGAGTGAGGGTGTTTTAGCGGATCGCATGATCCAGCGCCGGGCCGGGCGCGGTTGGCCGGCGGCTGTCCAGCGGCAGCGGTTCCAGCGTCGCCACGGTCAGCCGATCATCGGTGAGATATTTGCGGGCGACCGCGCGCACCTGTTCCGACGTGACCGCCTGAACACGCTGCACGTAATCATCAAGTTTCCGCCAGCCCAGCCCGACCGTTTCCAGGATGCCTAGCCGCATTCCCTGGTAAAATAGCGAATCCTGTTGGTAGACCTCGGCGGCGACCACTTGGGCGACCACCCGCGCCAGTTCGTCTGCGCTGACCAGCTCTTCGCGCAGTCGCGCCACCTCGGCGCGTAGAGCCCGTTCCAGTTCCGCGCTGGTACGGCCCGGTGCGGGATTGCCGGCCAGCACGAACAATTCGTCCAGCCGCGAAGTCGGGCTATAGCCGGTGTCGGCGGCGGCGGCGACTTGGCTGCCGCGAATGAGGTTGCGGCTGAGGCGAGCGCTGGTACCGCCGTCGAGAATGCCTTCCAACACCGCCAGTGCATACGGTTCCCAGTCCTCGGTAGCAGTCTTTAGGGCTGGAACCTTGTAACCCAGCGTCACGTAGGGCACTTCCGCGGGGGCTTTGACCACGATCCGCCGCTCGCCCTGCTGCGGGACTTCCGCCGCCGGTTTCGGTGGTGCGAGGATACTGGGGTTCAAGGAGCCAAAGTGTTTTTCGGCCAACTCGCGGACCTTGGCCGGGTCCACGTCGCCGACCACCACCAGGGTAGCGTTGTTCGGCGCGTACCACTGCTGGTACCAGCGGCGCAGATCGTCCGGGGTAATGGACTGAATATCCTGCATCCAGCCGATGATCGGGTGGCGATAGGGACTGGTGACGTAGGCGGCGGCCAGGAATTGCTCCTGGGTCAGTGCTTCGGGCTGGTCATCGGTGCGCAGCCGGCGCTCCTCGATCACCACCTGTGTTTCCTTGGTGACGTCTTCGGGCTTCAGCGACAGGTGGCGCATCCGGTCGGCTTCCAGGCGGAAGCTGGTTTCCAGCCGGTCCTTTTCCAGCGTCTGGAAATAGGCGGTGTAGTCGTGGCTGGTGAAGGCGTTTTCGTCTCCGCCGTTGGCGGCGATGATGCGGGAAAACTCGCCGCCCGGCACATCCGGGGTGCCCTTAAACATCATGTGTTCCAGCAGGTGGGAGATACCGGTCAGGCCGCTGGGTTCGTAGCTGGAGCCGACCTTGTACCAGACCTGCGAAACCACCACCGGCGCGCGGCGGTCTTCGCGCACCAGCACCTTCAGGCCGTTGGCGAGTGTAAATTCGTGGACCGGCGCCGCCGCGAAGGCGGGAGAACCCAACAAGAAAACCAACAAAAGCAGCTTGAGATATTTGGACATGATCTTGGACGTTGAATGGATGCCTGCGTAAGACAGACTGGAATGTTACGATAAGTTCCATTACTTATCCGTGTACTGATAAATCTGAATCCATCATGATCGACTCCAAACATGATTCCGCCAGTCCGCCGCCCACCGCCGAGGGACCGGAACGCAAGAAATCCAGTCTGTTTGAGGTACTGAACCGGCCGATCCATTTTCCGTTTCGTAAGGATCGCGCACCGGAAACGTCCGCCGAACCGACCGAATCCAAGCCCGAGCGCTTCGCCCGGCTGCGCGACCGGCTGCGGCGCACCCGTCAAAGTCTCGTCAGCGGACTGACCGGGTTGTTCGCTGGCCGAAAGCTGGACGACGAGGCGCTGGAGGAACTGGAAAGCCGCCTGTTGCTGGCCGATGTCGGGGTGGACGTAACCAACCACCTGATGAAGCGGTTGGCCGAGCGGGTGTCACGTCAGCAGTTGAACGACATACCGGCGCTGCTTCAAGCGTTGCGCGATGAACTCCTGGCGATTCTCTCCCCCTGCCAGCAGCCGTGGCGACCCAGCGAATCCCAGCCCTATGTCATTCTCATGATCGGAGTCAACGGCGTCGGCAAGACCACCACCATCGGCAAGCTGGCGAAAAAGCTACAGCGCGATGGTCATTCCGTACTGCTGGCCGCCGGCGACACCTTCCGCGCCGCCGCCGTCGAGCAGTTGCAGGTCTGGGGCGAGCGCAACCGGATCGCGGTGATCGCCCAGCAGAGCGGCGCCGATTCCGCCTCGGTGATTTACGACGCCATTCAGGCCGCCAAGGCCCGGCAGGTGGACGTGGTGATCGCCGATACCGCCGGCCGGCTACACACCCAGTCGAACCTGATGGAGGAACTGAAGAAGATCAAGCGGGTCATCGGTAAACTGGACGCCACCGCTCCGCACGAGGTGTTGCTGGTGGTGGATGCCAGCACTGGCCAGAACGCACTGAATCAGGCGGTGCAGTTCCACGAGGCGGTCGGCGTGACCGGCTTGATCATGACCAAGCTCGACGGCACCGCCAAGGGGGGCATCGTGTTCGCCATCGCCCGCCGGTTGGGCCTACCGATCCGCTTCATCGGCGTCGGCGAGAGCATCGAGGATTTGCGCGAGTTCGATGCCGCCGAGTTCGTCTCCGCCCTGCTGGACGAGGACGCGGGCGATTGAGCGAATGGCGCGCGGGAGCGGCGGAACTTTCAACCGGATTTGGCACTCAACGAGCGAGAGTGCTAAAATGGCAACTGAAACAGATCAAGTGGGAGGGAGGAGTGGATGACAATGACGACGACTGCGCTGGTTCCCCGTCTGCAACATCTGCCGGTACCGGTCGACAGTCTGGAAAGCTACATCCAGGCGGTCAGCCAGGTGCCGATGCTGAGCGCCGAGGAAGAGCAGGAAATGGCCCTGCGTTTGCGGCTGCGCAACGATCTGGAAGCAGCGCAACGGCTGATCGTGGCCCACCTGCGCTTCGTGGTGCATATCGCGCGCGGTTATATCGGTTATGGCTTGCCGCTAGGCGACCTGATCCAGGAAGGCAACGTCGGCCTGATGAAGGCGGTCAAGCGCTTCGATCCGGCGCACGGTGTGCGGCTGGTGTCGTTCGCGGTCCACTGGATTCGCGCGGAAATTCACGAATTCATTCTCCGCAACTGGCGGATTGTCAAGGTTGCCACCACCAAGGCGCAACGCAAGCTGTTCTTCAAGCTGCGCGGCGCCAAGAAGCGGTTGGGCTGGCTGAACGGCGAGGAAGTCGATACGGTCGCTCGCGAGTTGGGCGTCAGCCCCGACACCGTGTTGGAAATGGAGTCGCGGCTGAGCGGCTACGACGTGTCGTTCGATCCAGTCCCGGAGGCCGACAGCGACGACGAGCACGAGACATTTACCCCAGCCGCCTATTTGCGGGACGAGCAGGCCGATCCGGCAGGTGCGCTGGAGCGGGATGACTGGGAGGAGCAAACCACCAGCCGGCTGGGTGAAGCACTGGAGCAATTGGACCCACGCAGCCGCGACATCCTGCAACGCCGCTGGCTGAGCGACCAGAAACCGACCCTGCACGAGCTGGCCGCCGAATACCAGGTGTCGGCTGAAAGGATCAGGCAATTGGAAAACAACGCCATGAAGAAATTGCGGGCCTGTCTGCCCGCCGCCTGAGCACGAGCGCAATTTAACAACCCCGCCCCCGTGGCGGGTTTTTTATGTATTCCGATGACATCCCCGCATGCATCCCTCTCTATAATCAAACTACTTTCACCGGCACCCGCCGCCAGGAGATACTCGATGAACCACCCGGTGCGCCAGTTCGCGAGCGACAATTACTCGGGAATCTGTCCGGAAGCTCTGGATTATCTGCTGGCGGCGAACCAGGGCGACGCGCCCGCCTACGGCAACGACGAATGGACGCAGCGGGCCGCCGACCAGTTTCGCATGTTGTTCGAAACCGACTGCGAGGTGTTCTTCGTTTTCAACGGCACGGCCGCAAACTCCCTGTCGCTGGCGGCGCTCTGTCAGTCCTATCACAGCGTGATCTGTCACGAAACGGCCCATATCGAAACCGACGAATGCGGTGGCCCGGAGTTCGCCTCCAACGGTTCCAAGTTGCTGCTGGCTAGGGGAGACCGGGGCAAGCTCGATCCGGCCGACGTGGAACGGCTCATCACCCGGCGCTCCGACATGCACTATCCCAAGCCCAAGGTGGTCAGCGTCACTCAGGCGACGGAATTGGGCACGATCTACACGCTGGACGAATTGCACGCCCTGCGGGAACTGGCCGACCGGTACAAGCTGAAAATCCACATGGATGGCGCTCGATTTGCCAATGCCCTGGTAGCGCTGGACCGGACTCCGGCACAACTGACCTGGCAGGCCGGCGTGGACGTACTATGCCTGGGAGGGACGAAGAACGGCATGGCGATCGGCGAGGCGATCCTGTTCTTCGACCGGGAGTTGGCGACCGATTTTGCCTATCGCTGCAAGCAGGCCGGGCAACTGGCTTCCAAGATGCGCTTCATCGCCGCGCCCTGGCTGGGACTGCTGGAAACCGGTGCCTGGTTGCGCAACGCCCGCCATGCCAACGAGATGGCGGCCTATCTGGAACAACGGCTGCAGGCGATTTCCGGTCTGCGCCCGATGTTTCCGCGCCAGGCGAATTCGGTGTTTTTGGAATTGCCGCCGCTGGCGATCCAGGTTCTGAGGGTAAAAGGCTGGCAGTTTTACACTTTCATCGGCGTCGGCGGCGTCCGGCTGATGTGTTCCTGGAATACCACTTGCGAAGCGGTCGACCAGTTCGTCGGCGATCTGGAACATGCTCTGACTTGAGTTGCAATAATGCCGGCCGATCTGCTCCAGCGTGACGTACCGCTCCATCGGCTGAATACCTTTGGTCTGCCGGCCCGCGCCGCCTGGTTCGCCGCTATCGAGACATCGAGGCAACTCGCTGCTCTGATCGCCACGCCCGAATGGCGCTATTTGCAACACTTTGTGCTGGGCGGTGGCAGTAATTTGATCCTGACCGGTGATTTTGACGGACTGGTGCTGCACGTGCGGATTCCGGGACGGGAGTTGGTCGCCGAAGATGACGATGCCTGGTATGTACGTGCGGGAGCGGGGGAGAACTGGCACGACTTTGTCTGCTGGACGCTGGAGCAGGGCTGGCCGGGTCTGGAGAACCTGGCGCTGATCCCCGGTACGGTCGGCGCGGCGCCGATTCAGAATATCGGCGCCTATGGGCTGGAAATGGCGGAGCGATTCCAGCGCCTGGAGGCGGTGGAACTGGCGACGGGCGAGACGGTGATGTTCGATCGGGCCGCCTGCCGGTTCGGTTATCGGGACAGCGTGTTCAAGCGTGAAGCAGAAGGACGCTATCTGATCACCGCCGTGACCTTCCGCTTGCCCAAACGCTGGCGGCCGGTGGCCCACTACGCCGACGTGGCGCGGGAACTGGAAGCGCGGCAGATGATCGACCCGACGGCGCGGCAGATTGCCGATGCGGTGATCGCGATCCGCTCGCGCAAACTGCCGGACCCGGCGCGCATTGGCAACGCCGGCAGCTTTTTCAAGAATCCGGTGGTGGATGCCGCCACGTTCGCCCGCCTTGCTGCCCAGCATCCCGAATTGCCGCACTACGTGCAGCCGGATGGCACGGTCAAGCTGGCCGCCGGCTGGTTGATCGAACGCTGCGGCTGGAAAGGCAAAGACCTCGGTCCGGTGGGCGTTTACGAGAGACAGGCGCTGGTGCTGGTCAATCGCGGTGGGGCGCGGGGCGAGGACGTGCTGCGGCTGGCGCGGGCGATTCAGGAGTCGGTGCGGGCGGCGTTCGGGGTCGAACTGGAGCCGGAGCCGGTGGTGTTGTGACGGCCTGTCCGCGTGGTCGTGGAGACATCATGCCGCAAGCCTTGTTGCGGTTTCATTTCAGCAGCGGCTCCAGCACCGGCCAGACATTGTCCAGAACCTGTGTTTGCGCCTCGGCCCGCGGATGCAGTCCATCGTCCTGAATCAGCGCCGTATTGCCCGCTACCCCGTCGAGCAGGAAGGGAATCAGTGGAATCTCGTACCGTTTCGCCAGTTCGCTGAACGTCGCCTGAAACTTTTGCGCGTACAGCGGGCCATAATTCGGGGGCACCCGCATCTCCGCCAGCAACACCCGCGCGCCGGCTTGCCGGGATAGTTCGATCATCCGCCCCAGATTGTTGGCCATCGCCATCGGCGGTTGCCCGCGCAGTCCGTCGTTGGCGCCCAGTTCCAGAATGACGAGGGCGGGACGGTACCGCTCGAGCGTCGCCGGCAGCCGGCTCAGACCGCCGCTGGTGGTGTCGCCGCTGATGCTGGCGTTGACCACCCGGTGTGGAAAACCGCGTTCCGCCAGTCGGCGTTGCAGCAGGCTGACCCAGCCCTGCTCGGCGGGAATGCCGTAAGCGGCGCTCAGACTGTCGCCCAGCACCAGAAGCACTGGCGGCTCGGCGCGCGCCGCCGGGCTGGAAAAAACCGCCAGCCATAACACCAGAATCGGTAACCAAGGTGAGTGATTTGTCTTCATCATCGGAGAATTGGGCAATGCGCGTGGATCATGACCAGGAAGCGGGAAGCGGTATCAGCGTAACCGCCGCGCCGGCGACGCACAACCCATCCGCCGAGTGCATCGTGCGGGTCGAACGCCTGGGCAAGCAGGTCGTCAGTCCGGAAGGTCCGCTGGTTATTCTCGACGGCATCAATTTCAGTATCGCCCGCGGCGAAAGCGTGGCGGTGGTCGGGGCGTCTGGTTCCGGCAAGTCCACCCTGCTCGGCCTGCTGGCGGGTCTGGACGCGCCAAGCAGCGGCCAGGTGTGGCTGGCGGGCGCCGATCTGGGCGGTCTGGACGAGGACGGCCGTGCCCTGTTGCGAGCGCAACGGGTCGGGTTCGTATTCCAGTCCTTCCAATTGCTGAGCGGACTGACGGCGCTGGAAAACGTGATGCTGCCGTTGGAACTGGCCGGCCAGCCCGATGCGCGCCGGCTGGCGCTGGAGCTGCTGGAACGGGTGGGTTTGCAGGCCCGCGCCCGGCATTATCCCTCGCAACTGTCCGGCGGGGAGCAGCAACGGGTGGCCATCGCCCGCGCCTTCGCCGGCAACCCCGCCGTGCTGTTCGCCGACGAACCGACCGGCAATCTCGACCAGAAGACCGGCCATCGCATCGTCGAACTGCTGTTCGCGCTCAATCGCGAGCAGGGCGCGACCTTGATCCTGGTGACGCACGACCTGGAACTGGCGGCGTATTGCGACCGGATTCTGGAATTGGACGATGGCCGCTTGCGGGAACGGCCGGTGGCGCGGATCGGTGGAGATTGAGACCATGCGCAAGGTCGTTGCCGCGTTTTCTCCCGCTGTCGGTTCCCCCGACTGGCGCAACGTAGGCCGCATGGCACTGCGTGCCTTGCGCCGCGACTGGCAGTCTGGCGAATTGCGGGTGCTGGCGATCGCACTGCTGATCGCCGTTGCCAGCGTCGCCGCCGTCGGTTTCTTCACCGACCGCATCGAGCAAGCCATGGAGCGCAAGGCCAGCGAACTGCTGGGTGCCGATCTGACGATCAGCGCGCCCGATCCCATTCAACCGATCCTGATGGATGAAGCGCGACGGCAGGATTTGCGCACCGCCGAGACCCTGAGTTTCCGCAGCGTGATCGTCGCTGGCGATGCGACCCAGTTGGCCGAAATCAAGGCGGTCGGTCCCGGCTACCCGCTGCGTGGCGCCTTGCAGGTCAGCGACCAGCCGTTCGCGCCTCCCCGCATCGTTACCGCCATTCCTGATCCTGGTCAGGTCTGGCTGGACGAGCGGTTGTTGCAAACGCTCGGGCTTCAGGTCGGCGACTCGGTGGAACTCGGTTCCCGGAGTTTCCGGATCGATCAGGTATTGGCCTACGAGCCGGACCGGGCCGGCGATCTGTTCAGCCTCGCCCCGCGTCTGCTGCTGAATCTGGCGGATATTCCTACGACCGGCCTGGTACAGCGCGGCAGCCGGGTGGAGCACCGCCTGTTGCTGGCCGGCGAGCCGGCGGTGCTGGAGGTGTTCAAGACCTGGGCGAAATCCCGGCTGAAGACCGGTGAAAAGTTGCAAAACGTGCGCGATGCCCGGGCCGAATTGCGGGCGGCGCTGGAGCGGGCGCAGCGCTTCCTGAATCTGGCGGCGCTGGTCAGCGTGATTCTGGCCGGGGTCGGCATCGCCATCGCCGCCCGCCGCTTCGCCGCCCGCCATTGGGATAGCGTCGCCATTCTGCGCTGTGTCGGCGCCACCGAGGCGCTGATCGTCCGACTGTTCCTACTGGAATTGCTGGCGCTGGCGATGCTGGCTGGCGCGGCCGGTCTGGCGGTCGGCTACCTGGCTCAGTACGGCCTGAGCGGTGTGCTCGGCCAACTGGTCAATCGTACCGAGCTGCCCGCATCGTCCTGGCAACCCGTTCTGCCGGCGCTGGCGACCGGCTTTGTCACCTTGCTCGGTTTCGGGCTGCCGCCGCTGCTGCGGCTGCGGGAAGTGCCGCCGCTGCGGGTACTGCGCCGCGATCTCGGCCCGGTCAACCCGCGCCTGCTGGCCCTGTACGGTCCCGCCTTGGCGGCGACCACGGCGCTGCTGGTCTGGCAGGCCGGTGAATGGCGGCTGGCGCTGTACGTCTGCGCCGGAGTGGCGGGAACCATTCTGGCCCTGTCGCTGGCGGCCTGGGGGCTGGTGAAGGCATTGAATCTGCTGCGCGGCCAGGTCGGCGTGGCCTGGCGCTTCGGGCTGGCCAATATCGCCCGGCGCGGTTCCGGCAGCGCGGTGCAGGTGGTGGCGCTGGGGCTGGGGCTGATGGCCTTGCTGATGCTGACCCTGGTGCGCACCGATCTGTTGACCAGTTGGCGGGCCAGCCTGCCGGCCGACGCGCCCAATCATTTTCTGATCAACATCCAGCCGACCGAGGTCGCCGGAGTGCGGGATTTCCTGCGCGAGCGCGGATTGAGCAGCGTCGAACTGTTCCCGATGGTACGCGGGCGACTGACGGCGATTAACAGCCGGGCGGTGGGGCCGGACGATTATGACAACCCGCGCGCCAAGCGACTGGTGGAGCGGGAGTTCAACCTGTCCTGGACCGACCGGTTGCAGGAGGACAACCGCATCCTGTCAGGCCGCTGGTGGGACGCTGGCGAGCAGGGCCAAGGCATCGCCTCGGTGGAGATCGGTTTGGCGAAGGATTTGAGCATCGCCCTGAACGACACTCTGCGCTTCCAGGTGGCCGGGCAGATGCTGGAAGCCAAGGTCGTCAGCCTGCGCAGCGTCGAATGGGATTCGTTCCGGGCCAATTTCTTCGTGGTATTCCCGTCCGGCGTGCTGGACGCCTATCCCGCAACCTGGATCACCAGCTTCCATCTGCCGACGGGTCAAAAGCCGCTGCTGGCGGAATTGGTCCGCCAATATCCGTCGGTGACGGTGCTGGATGTGGAGGCGCTGATGAGCAAGGTCCGCGAGATCATGGACCGGGTGATCACCGCTGTCGAATATGTGTTCCTGTTCACCTTGGCGGCCGGCTTGGTGGTGCTGTACGCCGCCATCCAGGCCACCCAGGACGAACGGCGGTTCGAGAGCGCCGTGTTGCGCACGCTGGGCGCGCGGCGGGCGGTGGTGCGGCAAAGCCTGCTGGCGGAATTCGCCACCCTGGGCCTGCTGGCGGGCGTGCTCGCCGCCGCCGCCGCGACCCTGCTCGGCTACGTGCTGGCCAGTCAGGTGTTCGAGTTTCCGTACCAGTGGAATCCCTGGGTCTGGTTGCTGGGTGGGGGCGCGGGCGTGCTGGGTGTCGGACTGGCCGGGTTGCTCGGCGCGCGCTCGGCGCTGAATCAGCCGCCGTGGCGGGCGCTGCGGGAGCTTTAGGAAGGAAGTTCCGTTGCGACAGGGGGCGCAACCGGCCGCCCTGGCGCGAACAGGCGGTGAAGCCAGCCGGCTTAGCGTGGTTCCATCTCGGGCAAATGCAGGTCGAAGTTCTTGATCGCCTCCGCCAGACTGCGGATTTCCTCCGGCGTCGGCGTGTCTGTCCCCCCCTGGCTGGAACCGGCGAGGACCCGCCGCGCCAAGTGTTTGAGATCCCGCAGGCCGTCATCCTCGGCGGCCTCCATCACTTCGCCGCACAGCACCAGGTCATCGAAGAAATCGCGACCTTCCTGCTGGGCGCGGGCCAGAGCGCCGAGTCCCGCCAGCCAAATCCGGCTGGCCAAAGTCAGCGTATCTTCCAGCTTGCGCACTTCGCGCAGCCGTTTTTGCAAATGTCGGTACGTCATCGCTCACTACTCCTGTATTTATCACGCTGGTAACGATCCGTGTCCGTCGGTTCCAGGCGATCCGAACCTTTATCGTGATTCTCCTGCGGTGAATTTGAAAGATCTTGCCGGACGGTCGGTTAAATCCCAAACCGGTGATCGTCCAGTCAGCCGGACGATATCCAAAATCCACCATCGCATAGTAGACTAGCCATTCCCGTTAGAATAAACACACTAATTCGCTGGAAATAAGCATCATGGGTAATTCTACTTTGTCAGATTTAAACCGATGATTTTACTTGAGATCACTGCAAAGACCAGAAAACTCTGCTACTGATGGTTCCTCGTTCCTCCGAAGAAGCGTGCAATATTGGGCCTTCAGAACGTAACTGTGTGATTTTAATGATTTCTAATCTGACAAAGTAGAAGTAAGTTGGCTACACTAACTGGCTCTCTGGTATTTCAAGGGGTAGTAAATTATAATAATATCAATTAGTTGCCAACATCAAGTGAGAATTTTATGACGGATAAATCATTAGACGAGTTGAAGAACGCTTTTAATGTGCTTTTGGATATCCCTCATGTTGAGGTAGATGAGGTAGAAATGGACCGAGAAGGGAACTATCGGGTCACGGTTCATAGTACGGTTCACGGAACGCACTGTCATCAATGTGGAAATGTTATTAATCATTTTTATGGGTATGGTGAGTTTATTACGCTCAGACATTTATCCCTGCTTGGTTGGCAGGTTGAATTGCGTATTCGTCCACAGCGGTACCAGCCCTTTTAACGTGGTTATAAATCAATGACTTAGTTAAAGTCACTGACCTTAACTTCAGGAGGTCGCTCAATCCTTCCTCGCAAGGAGTCTCGCAGTAGATACATGAGGTTTTCCAACAAATTGGTTCTTAGGTTTCGCCGGTTGCTTGGGACCTCGCTTGCTCTTTTTAAATCTCCACAGTTCTATTTTTAATGCGAAATCAATCAATAGCTGACTAACTTCTTGAGTACTTCCATCCCTGAAAACCGTCCATTCCTGATCCTCAACAATCAGGACCATGCCGGTATAAGTCGCTGAGATTTCTTCGGCAATGTAATAGTCCGAAATCTCATCATTAATGGCTTCATCGGGGTAAGCAGCACGCAACGCCGCCATCACCACTGCATAAACATTAAAGGCCACCAGCGCCAAGCAAAACCCAAATAAAGCCGCTTTTGGATAACCGAGAGTATTGATCTCCGAATGGAAATATTTTTCTAATTTTTGGAAAGCAGTTTCAATTCCCCAGCGGTGTCTGTAAAGCTCAGCCACTTGCAGTCCATCGACAACTTCTGGGAGAAGGTTCGTGAAGATCGCGATGGTCTTTTCTCCATCTCGGGTCGGGTTTTTTAGGTAAACAATCAGGCGCCGCGCCTCATAGGTTTGCCCCCCAGACGAACTCAGTTCGACCGGTTGTTCAAACACCCTCCCGGTTGCACTGTTACCCACAAATTTCTCTTCAGACAATGGCTTATACGGCATATTCTGATGATGGCGAATCACGAAATACGCCCCTTTATCGTGGATCCCCCAGAGGAAATCCTGCACACAAAAATTGCGGTCAGCGATCCAAATTTCTTTCGGTTGAACCGTTTCCAAGACTTGATCCAATAATGCCCTCTCTTGCGTATAAGCATCCTCACACGGAAAAACATTGATCGCTAGCTCAACCTCAGGATCAAAAACCACTAACGATTTTCCCGGCAAAGCTCCCGCTTTCGTGCCGCGAAGAACCTGAAGACGGTGTTCCGTCTTTTCTATACAATTCCCATCTAATAATCTGACTTTGTAGCCCGGAACCCACGGCGGATTGGTTCCGTTCATCTCGCGGATAATGCTCTCGGCTTCACCAGCAATATAGCGCACAATTCCCGCCGAGGTTTGGGTTTCAACCCCTTTCAACTTATTATAAACCGCAACCACCGAATTACTAATGAAATCCGAATGCCGATAGGCTGCATGGACACTGTTCCGGATGCGACACACCACATGCAGCATCAAATAAACTAAGGAGGAAAACAGAATATGTCGGGTATATTGTACTTGGCAGTTGGTATTAAACCACTCATCTATTTTCTCCTTGGCTAACAGACGCTCTAATAAACCATGCACCATAACCGTGACAGGACTCTTCTCCGAAAACTTCTGCAAAATAACTCCAAGCATGGCCCACTCTCTCGCTTTATGTTAAAAACTATATTTTACAATATGTTAGAATCACATTAAAAGAGCTGCCACAGCGGTACCTATGCACACAATGCGGAGGACAGCCGACGACGACGCAAAAATTAGCGTGGTATGACCATCGAAGTGGACACACTCAAGCGTTCGAGAAACATGTTTTATTGGCCTGTGTGAATAGTACGGTTGTAGATGTCAGCATTAAAGAAGGGATCGGTTATGAAGCGGTGCGGGGGATTATTGATCGCTATATTGCCAAAGGTGTCGATTGGAAGACGATTAACAATCTCAAAGTCATCGGGATTGATGAAATCTCTTTAAAGAAAGGTCACCAAGATTTTGTCACGATTGTGACGGGCCGTATCGGTGAAGAGACGGTGATTCTCGGGGTCTTGGCCGATCGGAAGAAAGAGACGGTCAAAGAATTTTTAATGAGCATTCCCAAGAAGTTACGCCAACAAGTTCGTTTTGTTTGTTCGGATATGTACGCGGGCTTTATCCATGCGGCGAAAGAAGTTTTTGGGAAAAAAGTCCGGATCGTGGTCGATCGATTTCACTTGGCTAAACTCTATGGAAAGGGTCTGGATGAATTGCGCAAAAAAGAGCTGGAACGACTCAGGAAGACCTTATCCAAAGAGCAGTATAAAGAGCTGGAAGGGGTGATGTGGCTTTTGCGTAAAAGGCCGGATGATTTAACCTCAAAAGACCAAGAAACGTTAGACCAGTTATTCCAGTATTCACCGCTTCTGCAACAAGCTTATCAGTTAAAAAACAAGTTAACGGCTCTGTTGGATAGCGACTTGGATCGCCGTCGTGGGAAGCAGAGGATCACGGGATGGATGAACCGGGTTAAAAAGAGTTCGGTGCGTTGTTTTGATACGTTTTTAAAGACCTTGGAGACCTATAAAAATGAGGTCGCGAATTATTTCTTAAATCGACTGACGAGTGGATTCGTTGAGGGGCTTAATAACAAGATCAAAGTCATTAAACGACGCTGTTATGGTTTGAAGAATATTGGGCATCTTTTCCAACATCTTTATCTGGACCTTTGTGGATATGCTTTGTATGCCTATAAAAAATCATAGAGTTACCGAAATTTGCTCCGAATTTATTGAGGCATAAAAAGCGATTTATGATCGACAAGATTCTGTTTTTAAAAACAATTTATACCCCGGCAATTCCCAAAGAGCCCACTAACTACCGCAATACACAATAAAAATGCAGCACCGCAAAATAAAAAAAGTCTCAAAGATCACCACACGGGAACGGGTTAACCTTGGTTTGGATGGGATCTTCGGCCTGTTAACGCCGAGAACGGCCTGGGACGGCAGAACCCAGCAAAAACAGGGTCGTCGCGGCCACGACAACCGATGGACCGGCCGGCGTGTCCCAACGCAACGATGCCCACAGACCCAGCGCTATCGCCACGCAGCCCAAAATGCTGGCTAGAACAGCCATGCCTTCTGGCGAGCGGGCGAACCGTCGCGCCGCCGCCGCTGGAATGATCAACAGCGAGGTGATCAGCAGGATGCCCACCACCTTCATCGCTACGGCGATGACGATGGCGATCAGCAGCATGAAGGCCAGCCGCACCGGAAATACGGGTACTCCTTCCACCCACGCCAGTTCTTCGTGAACGGTGGCCGCCAGTAACGGTCGCCACAGCCAGGCCAGCACCCCCAGCGCCAGCAAATTGCCGCCCCAGATCCAGTACAGGTCGGTGGCGTTGATCGCCAGAATGTCACCGAACAGATAGCTGACCAGATCGACGCGCACCGTTTCCAGGAAAGCCAGGGTCACCAATCCCAGCGACAGAGTGGTATGGGCGAGAATGCCCAGCAAGGTGTCGGTGGCCAGCCCGCGCTGCCGTTGCAGCAGCACCAGAGCCAGCGCCACCGCAAGGCAGGTCGCGACCACGCCCAGTTCGGGGTTGACGCCCAGTACCGTGCCGAGCACCACGCCCAGCAAGCCGGAATGGGCCAGGGTGTCGCCGAAATAAGCCATGCGCCGCCAGACGATGAAAGTGCCGAGCGGTCCGGCGGTCAAGGCTACGCCGATGCCGCCCAGCAGGGCGCGCAGCAGGAATTCATCCATGCTCTTTTTCCACGGCCCTGGCTCCTTCTCCACCATGCATGGGAGAGAGGGTTGGAGTGAGGGAGTCCGAGGCGACCACGACGCCGTGCAGATCGTGGCGGTGGTTGTGATGGTGTTGATAAATCGCCAGGGTGCGCGCGCCCTCGATACCGAACAGTTCCAGATAGGCGGGATCGCGGGCGACATGGTCGGGATGTCCGGAACAGCAGACGTGCCGGTTCAGACAAACCACGTGATCGGTGGTGGCCATCACCAAGTGCAGTTCGTGCGATACCATCAGGATACCGCAGCCCCGTCGACGGCGCAGGCCGCTGATCAGGTCGTACAGCTCGTATTGACCATTCACGTCCACCCCCTGGATCGGCTCGTCCAGTACCAGCAGATCGGGTTCGCGCAGCAGCGCCCGCGCTAGCAGCACCCGCTGCAACTCACCGCCTGAAACGGCCTGCACCGGCGAATCGAGTACGTGCGCGGCGCCTACCTCCGTCAAGGCCACCTTGACCCTCGCCCGCGGAGCCGGCGTGCCGAGGGTGACGAAACGCTGCACGGTCAGCGGCAGCGTGTCGTCCAGCGTCAGCCGCTGCGGCATGTAACCAACTCGCAATTCCTGCTTGAGCCTTATCCGGCCGCTATCTGGCCGAAGCAGTCCCAGCACAGTCCGCACCAGCGTGGATTTTCCTGCTCCGTTCGGGCCGATCAGGGCGACGATTTCGCCCGCCATGACCCGGAGACTCACGTCCTGCAGGATCGGGTTACCCCGGATCGCAAGGTTGACGTTCTCGACTGTCAGCAGCAGTTCAGCCGGCATGGGACGTCGCTCCCCTTCGGCAATCCGGGCAGCGACCCAGCACTTCCACCATCTGCGCCAGCACCTCGAACTCGCGGGCGTTAGCTTCGGCGCGCAGGAGTTCCTCGACGGCCGGATTGCTCAGTTCGTCGACTTGGCCACAGTCCCGGCAGATCAGGAATTGGCCGCTGTGGCGGCTGTCCGGCTGGCGGCAACCCGTGAATACGTTCAGGGAGGCCAGCCGGTGGATCAAGCCCTGTTCCAGCAGAAAATCCAGCGCCCGGTAGACCGTGGGCGGCGCGCCCTGGCGGCCGTCTTCGCGCAACACATCCAGAATCGCGTAAGCGCCCAGTGAAGTGGAGCTGTTCCAGATGATTTCCAACACCCGCCGGCGCAGTTCGGTCAAACGGGTGCCGCGTTGCTGGCACAGGTTTTCCGCCCGCTCCAGTGCCTGTAGCGCGTTGGATGATGGGAAAGGAGAGGAATCCGGGGATGGGGTCATGGCTGCTCCGGCTTGACTAAGTTTGATAAATGTTATCTTATCACAATTGTTACTCTATAACATAACAATGGGAGCTATCGATGCAGTGTAATCCGATGGGTCTGAAATTACTGCAAAAACTACTGGGATTGTCGCTGTTCTTGCCGCTGACCGCCTTCGCCGATCCCCAGGTCGTGGCGAGCATCAAACCGGTGCATTCGCTGGTGGCCGGTGTCATGCAAGGGGTGGCCGAGCCGCGACTACTGGTACCCGGCGGTGCCTCGCCGCACGAATACAACCTGCGCCCCTCTGACGCGCGCGCCATCAACGAGGCCGATATCGTGTTCTGGATCGGGCCGGATTTGGAAAGCTTTCTGGTCAAGTCGCTGAACAATGCCAAGGGCAAGGGGCGATCGGTGGCATTGTTGGAAGCGCCGGGCGTCATGGTCTTGCCGCTGCGGGCAGGTGGCGCCTGGGAGCCGCACCAGCACGACCACAACGAGAATAGCGGGCATCATGAAGACCACGCTCATGATCAAGACCATGAACGTCGAACAGGTCGCGATGCCCATATCTGGCTGGATCCGGTTAATGCAACCGCCATGGTTCGGCAAATCGTCGCCACCCTGGGCGAGGTCGATTCCGCCCATCGAGCCGATTACGAGCGCAACGGCGCGGCGCTGGTCGAGCGGCTTGACCAGTTGAACGGGCAACTAACCGCGGAACTGGCTCCGGTCAAGAGCCAAACCTACGTGGTGTTTCACGATGCCTATCAATACTTCGAGCGGCGATACGGCCTGAATGCGGTCGGTTCGGTCGTCCTTGACCCGGAGCAACGGCCGGGCGCCAGGCGAGTGACGGGGATTCAGGCGCGCATCCGCGATCTCGGGGTCCGTTGCGTGTTCGGCGAGCCGCAATTCCAGCCGGCCCTGGTGGAAACAGTCATCGCCGGGAGCAACGCCCGTCGCGGGGTTCTCGATCCACTGGGGGCGGAGCTGCCGGCCGGTCCCGAGGCCTATTTCCAACTGCTGCGGGGGTTGGCCGCTGCCTTGCGGACCTGCCTGAGCGGCACTTGAAAGGTCGTTCAGAGTAGCGGAAACACCCAGTGGCCGGAAATTCCTTCCAGAATGTTCTATGTTGTTATGCGCAACCGTCGGTTGCACCCGGTAAGCTGGTGTTGCAACCGGCGTTTAATCTTTGGTGTTGGTTATTTTGAGTGCACAAAACGACTGAAGGCGGATAACGATGACCGATACGTTTGCGGGATCTGCGCCCTATCGCGCGGGAGAGGGCGAGGAATACATGAGCGACAAGCAGAAAGTCCATTTCCGCGCCATTCTGTTGGCCTGGAAACAGGAACTCATGGAGGAAGGCCGGCGCACCGTCCATAACCTGCAGGACGAACCTTTGAATCTGCCGGATCCCAATGATCGCGCCAGCCAGGAGGAGGAATTCTCGATCAAGCTGCGGGAGCGGGAGCGGGAGCGCAAATTGCTGCACAAGATCGACAAGGCCTTGAACCGGCTGAACATCGACGAGTACGGCTATTGCGAAGCCTGCGGTGTGGAAATCGGCCTGCGCCGGCTGGAAGCACGGCCTACGGCGGAATTGTGCATCGATTGCAAGCATCTGGAGGAGCAGAGAGAGAAGAGTCAGGCGGCCTGAAGCCCCCCGCTATCGTGTCCCTGTCCTGGAACGAAATCAAGGATCGCGCGCTGACCTTCTCGAACGAGTGGGCCGACGAATCCTCCTCGGGGCGCCGAGGCCAGGAGTTTCTGGGCCGGCTATGTCGCTATCTTCGGGGTGACGCGGCGGCGGTTGGCGTTGCTGTTCGAGCGTTACCGGCAACTCGCATCGCGGTTGCCGGGGGAAGGCGCTAAGATGGGAAGAAGGCGTAAAAGCCGCTGAGGAACAGGAGGTATCGGCATGTCCGTTGTGATGAAGACTGCAACACCATATGATTTGTACGCACAACTCGAAGCGCTACCGGAAAATCTGACCGGCGAGATTATCAATGGCCGGCTGTACGCTCAGCCGCGCCCGGCTGGCCCTCATACAGGCGCGGGTTCGGGGCTGGGTGGGGAACTGTATGGTCCTTATCATCGCGGGCGTGGCGGGCCGGGTGGCTGGTGGATACTGGACGAACCCGAAATCCATTTTACCCGCGACACTGAAGTGTTGGTTCCCGACCTTGCTGGCTGGCGGCGGGAGCGGATGCCGCGCCTGCCGCGCGATCATCGCTTCGAGGTCGTGCCGGACTGGGTCTGCGAAATCCTGTCGCCGTCCACCGCCAAGACGGACCGAGTGGTCAAGATGCCGGTCTACGCCCGTTATGGGGTGCCTTACCTGTGGTTGGTTGACCCGCTGGCCCATACCCTGGAAGTGTTCGCTCTGCACGACGGGCGTTGGACGGTGATCGGACTGTTTCAGGAGCAGGATACCGTCAGCGTGGAGCCGTTTCAGGAGATCGCGCTCGAACTGGGCGGGCTGTGGGCGGATCTGGCAGAGCAGTAGCTTAGGTAACTCGCAATAAATACCCTCCATTTTTTACCATCAAACCTGTGGCTGAATGGTCATGAAGTACTTTCGCAGTGATACATCGCGTGTCACTCTGTCAGCAAAGGTTTTAAACGCTTTCTTTGCCATTCGTATACCTTTTTTATAAGTGGTTTCCACAAGCTTTACGACTGGATGAAGTCCTTTCCAAGTCATTGTTTTTGCCCATTCTAAACTCGTTTCGATAGTATTTAAAAGCGTTCCACTCCAATGATGCTCAAGAATACCCCAACACCGTTCGATGGGATTATATTTACTATGATACGGGGGATAATAGGCTAATACGATCTCAATGTTATTTTTATCCGCAAATTCGACCATCCGTTTTATGAACTGCGTCCTATGGCTAGCATTGTGTGGGCCGTTGTCCAAATTAATGACCAATTGTTTAATATGAGGATGTCGGATTTTGTTCGCATCCCACCACTGTTGGAGGCAGTCGACAATAAAATCACTGGTTTCGAACGAAACCCCAAAGATAATGGTGAGCAATCCGGTCATAACCTCTAAAATACCAAAAGGCGTTAATTTATCTTTAATTCCCATATCATGATCGTCAGCTTGCACGGCTTTACGACAGCGTGAGGTACCACCTCGTGATGAATTGCACAGATCAATTTTCGCTTTGGTGTCAATCGATATTCTTAACGAATCCTCGCGTAAATCCGATTCTTGATTGATTTTATGAAGGTTATCGAAGATCGCATCGGTCTCCAACACTTTTTTCAAGGGCTTGGCCTTCTGGACCCTGCGTAGGCGAAAACCTAGGCGGTTCAAGATGTTGCTGATCGTCTTTTCGCACGGTAACTCTTCATGGTTCCAGCCTTTTTCAGTGATAAGCGCTTGGCGCATGGCTTTGGCGGTCATGCGCGTGTATTGAAACCTTGTTTGGAATTTCGGGTCAACTTGGCTTTCCGGTTCAGCTAAAGAAACGATGTCGCGTTCCAGTGGTGGGTTTTTGGCTTCGGTTCTTTTGTTGCCGCGCGCTTTAAAATGATCCACGCAGACGATCCCCGTGCGTAACTCATTTAATCCAAGAGTCACTGCCTTTCGATCCCAGCCAAACACTTTTTCAGCGAGATAAGCTTTTGAATTTAAATAATCAATACACACTTGCGCTTGAAACGCCCGCTTTTTTGAACGGGTTAATTTTCTTGCTGCATCTTTAATCGTAGCAATATGTTGTTTTGATAAGTTGGTCATGAGTTGCAGATCCATAGGGTCATATCAATTTTATTAGAATACGCTTATCTAGTGGGCTGCCCCAAAACTTTTGATCGGTTCAAACCAGCGTAGGGGATGAGCGAAGCGCAATCCACCCTACAGATCCAGATCATGACCTGTCAGAATTGATGCGGTAAGCCACTCGGGGGAGTCGAGCAAACATTCGGGTAGTGTCCCTCAGTATCCGTGATGGAGATACCCTGTGCTGGGGACCGGTTGGCATTCTCGAGCGTTTTCCCGGTCATGGAATGCTAACCTAATGGATTTTTTATATTTTTCAATATCAAAAGAAGAAAAATTCATCTGGTGCTAAAGAGGCATGTGAAGATCAATAGTGACGTAATCGTCTTGGGTTTGGTCATAAGCAAAGCCCGGATGCTCATCACGGATACTCGGAGACACTACCAAAATTTGCGGGAATATTTTTTGCGAGTTACCTTAACTGGCTAACTCCGCCAACATGGTTTGGCCGGTTGGGGAGCGGGCTTCCAGCCGGCAGTTTCGGCCTTCGCCGGCGTAATCCAGCCTCACCTCCAAATCCGGCGCCGGCAGCTCGCCGAAGCCGCGTTCCGGCCATTCGATCAACAGCACCGTCTCGCCGTCCAGTTGATCGCGCAATCCCAGAAACTCCAGTTCCTCGGGATCGGTCAAGCGATAGAGATCCCAGTGGAACAACCGCCACCCTCCCGGTTGATACGGTTCCACCAGGGTGAAGGTGGGGCTTTTCACCGTGCCATGATGGCCGAGCGCGCGCAGCAGGCCACGCGCCAGCGTGGTCTTGCCGGCGCCCAGATCGCCCATTAGGTAGAGGATACAACCGGGCGCCAGCACCCCGGCCAGCCGCGCACCCAGCGCTTCAGTGGCGGCGGCCGAGTTGAGAACGCATTCCAGCATGTTTCAGGGATTGACCAATTGCCGCAGAAAGGACAGCAGATCGGTCGCCAGCAGCCCGCGCTCGCCGCCGGCCCGCGCCGCCAGATCGCCGGCACGGCCATGCAGGTAAACTCCGGCCTTGGCCGCCGCGAACAGCGGTAGACCCTGCGCCACCAATGCGGCAATCACGCCGGTCAGCACGTCGCCCATGCCGCCGCTGGCCATGCCCGGATTGCCGGCCGCGCAGAGTGCCACCAGCCCGTCCGTCTTGCTGGCGATCAGCGAGCCGGCGCCCTTGAGTACGGCCACGCCACCGAAGCGCAGCGCCAGGTCCTCAACGGCGGTGAAGCGGTCGGCCTCGGCCTCGGTGGGGGTCATTTTCAACAGCCGGGCGGCCTCGCCGGAATGCGGCGTCAAGATCCAATTGTCGCGATAGGTCGGCTCGGCCGCCAACAGGTTCAACGCATCGGCGTCCAGCACCAGTGGTTTGTCGCAGGCGAGCGCGGCTTGCAACATCGCCCGGCCCCAGTCGCCCCGTCCCAATCCCGGCCCGATGGCGATCACCGTGGCGCGATCCAGCAACGGGTCGAGCAGGTCTGGAGTGTCGGTACCCTGGATCATCAATTCCGGCCGAATCGCTGCTTGCAAGCCGGCGTGCGCGGCGCGGGTCGCGATGCTGACCAATCCCGCTCCGCAACGGGCGGCGGCTTCGGCGGCCATGCGGGCCGCGCCGGCCAGACCCAGTTCGCCGCCGATGACCAGCACGTGACCGAAATAGCCCTTGTGAGCGCTGCGCCAGCGCTGGGGTAGCAAATCCGGCAGATCTTCGCCGGCGTAGCGCCAGCAGGCCGGATGGATGGCTGGGTAAATGTCGGGCGGCACACCAAGATTGTCGAAGCTGACTTCACCACAGCAAGCCGGCCCCTGCCCGGTAAACAAGCCTTGTTTGAGGCCGATGAACGTGAGGGTGGCCGCCGCCTGGATCGCCGCGCCGAGAATGACGCCGGTATCGGCGTGCAGGCCGGAGGGGATATCGATGGCCAGAATGTCGGCGGGATGTGCATTCATCGCCTCTATCGCGTCCCGCCAGCCGCCACTGACTTCCCGTTCCAGGCCGGTACCCAGAATGGCGTCTACCAGGAGATCGGCGCCGTTCAAACCGGCGGCGAAAGCCGCGGTCGGAACGTCGGCGGCGCTGGCATCCTGCCAGGCGATCAGGGCGTCGCCGCGCAGGCCCTCCGGGTCGGCGAGCGTCAATACCCGGACATCGAGCCCGGCCTGATGGCCCAGCCGTGCCACCACATAGCCGTCGCCCGCGTTGTTGCCGCCGCCACCGACCACCACGATCCGGCGCGCTTGCGGCCAGCGTTGACGCAGCAAGTTGAAAGCCGCCTCGCCGGCCCGGCTCATCAGGGTATAGCCGGGAATACCGCGATCCTCGATGGCGATGCGGTCCAGTTCCCGCACCTGGGCGGCGCGGTATAGTTCGAAAGGCAGTTCGCGCATGGAAAACCTCCTTCGCCGCGATGGTTACAGGCACAATACGCCGGTCATTTTCTTAAATCCAGCCGCAGCCGTGACCGTCGCCCCAACTGATATCCAACTTGCCGAACTCGCTACCGCCATCAAGGCCTGGGGGCGGGAACTGGGGTTCCAGCAGGTCGGCATCGCTGATATCGACCTGAACGAACACGAGGCGCGATTGCTCGACTGGCTGGCGGCGGGATTTCACGGCGAGATGGACTATATGACCCGGCATGGAGTCAAGCGCAGCCGGCCGGCGGAACTGGTGCCGGGCACGATCCGGGTGATCGCGGCGCGGATGGACTATTGGCCACCGGCCTCGACCGAGCCTTGGAGCGTGTTGAATCGTCCCGAACTTGGTTATATCTCGCGCTACGCGTTGGGTCGCGATTATCACAAAGTGTTGCGGAGTCGCTTGCAACGGCTGGCCGAGCGCATTGCCGCCACCGTTGGTCCGTTCGGTTGCCGAGTGTTTGCGGACAGCGCTCCGGTGCTGGAAAAGGCGCTCGCCGAAAAAGCGGGGTTGGGCTGGATCGGCAAGCACGGCAATCTGCTGGACCGGCGGACCGGGTCGTGGTTCTTTCTCGGCGAGATTTATGTGGATCTGCCGTTGCCGATGGACCAGCCGGCAACCGCGCATTGCGGGCGCTGTACCGCCTGTTTGGACCTCTGTCCGACCCGGGCCATCGTTGCCCCCTACCGGGTGGACGCCCGGCGCTGCATCTCCTACCACACCATCGAACTGCGCGGGTCGATTCCACTGGAATTCCGCCGCGCCATCGGCAACCGGATTTACGGTTGTGACGACTGCCAACTGGTTTGTCCGTGGAACCGGTTCGCCCGGGCAAGCGTGGAGCCGGATTTTCGTGCTCGGCATGGGCTGGATACGTCGGGTTTGATCGAACTGTTTGCGTGGGAAGAGGCGGAGTTTCTGCACCACACCGAAGGCAGCGCCATCCGCCGGATCGGCCACGAACGCTGGCTGCGCAACATCGCCGTGGCCTTGGGCAACGCGCCGAAATCACCGGCGGTCGTCGCCGCTTTGCGGGCGCGGCTGGCGCATCCGTCGGAACTGGTGCGGGAACATGTCGTTTGGGCGCTGGCGGAGCGGATGGATCAAAGCGGGAAGTGGGCAACCGTCGCCGTATCGGATAATGACGGTAAGCCGACGCAGAACGCAGGCAATGGTTCCAGCGCCGGTTCGCTTAATCCTCGTCGCTGATCCGGTATTCCTTGAGACGGCGTTTCAACGTAGACAGCGGGATGCCGAGTTCCCGGGCGACGGCGGCCTTATTGTTCTGATTTCGCGCCAGGGATTCCAGAATCATCTGTCGCTCCATGTCCTTGAGATGGGCGCGGGCGGCGGTGGCGCTGGATTTCACGGCGACCGGCGGTTCATCGCGCGGGGAAACCGGCGCGGCGGCGATGGCAGTGGCAGGCGCTGGCGCTCGAATCACGCTCGATTCCTTGGACAGCCGGATTTCCTTGGGCAGCCGCAGATCCTCGGGCTGGATTTCCCGTTCGCCGCACAGGATCGCCGCCCGTTCCAGCACGTTGCGCAGTTCCCGCACGTTGCCGGGCCACGAGTAATTCTGCAAAGCTGTTATGGCCGCTTCCGAAATCCGGCAGTTCAGTTGTAGCCGCTCGCACAGGTGACGGGCGATCGGCGGAATATCCTCGGCGATCTCCCGCAGCGCCGGTACCTCGATGGGAACGACGGATAGTCGGTAAAACAGATCGGCACGGAAGGTGCCAGCCTTGACCATGCCCTCCAGATCGCGATGGGTCGCGGTGATGACCCGCACGTCCACCCGCAGCGGTTTGTCGGAACCGATCGGCGTCACTTCGCGGTTTTCCAGCACCCGCAGCAGGCGCGGTTGCAAATCCAGCGGCAGTTCGCCGATTTCGTCGATGAACAGCGTGCCGGTATGGGCTTGGCGAAACGCACCCTCGCGCGCGCCGGTGGCACCGGTGAACGCACCCTTGATATGGCCGAACAGGTCGTTACGCACCATTTCCGGGTCGGTCACCGAGGCATCGAACACCACTAACGGTCCCGAGCGGCCGGACAGGGTGTGCAGCGTGCGGGCCACCAGCTCCTTGCCTGCGCCGGATTCGCCGCGCAGGTGCACGGTGGTCGGGGTGGGGGCCACCGCCCGGATCAACCCGTACAGTTCCCGCATGCGCTCGCTGGCCCCGACCAGTTCGCCCAGATGGTCCTGGCGCGGCACCGCCACTTTCCGTTCTTCGGTGAGCTGGCGGATCAAGAGCCGCGAATAGCCGAGCCGGCATTCGGCATGCGCCGGCACGTAGGCCTCCGTGACGCGCACGTCGTTGATGAAGGTCCCGTTGGTGGAGCCCAGGTCGCGCAGCAGCAGCCCATCCGGGGTCATGCGAATTTCGGCGTGCCGGCGCGAAACCGCCCGGTCGGTCAATACCACGTCGTTGTCCGCGGCGGTGCCGATACGCACGGACGGCAAGCCAAGGCTGGTTTCCTGCCCCGCGTCCGGGCCGGAGATCACGCGCAATTCGATTACCTCGAACTGAACCCGTAACTGGGACTGGGCGGCCGCGACGATGATTTCGGTACCGTCGCCGGATGGAATGGATGAGGACATGTCAACCCACTGGAGGAATCGTTAGTTTGCTTATATTAGTTCATTCCATGGCCGGCGGTAACGACGACTCCGAGAGATTGATTCGGCAGTGGAAGGGATATTGTGGCCCCGGCGTCGATACCATCGGCATTAATCATCGTATCAGCATGATTTTTGACAAAAAATCTTGATTTGTGCAACCGTTGGGGCTTTCCTGGGTAAGAGGGGGCCATCCGAACGAAAGTTCGTGGCGGTCATTAGAATTTTGGTTTGCCACGGTTGATCGTAATTAGTAGAATACATTCGTTTTATGATAGGATTTAATCGGCGATTTCATACATATTGATGAGGTAAAATTATGACACATAATAAATCCAGGTTCGCGTTGACAATCTTTCATAAGATTCTGTTGACGATGATTGCCGTCGCACTGATTCCCCTGGCGGGACTCCTGTACATTAGCGGCTACCAGCTTGAGCAGGATTGGCGTCGCAATGTCGAGCTGCACCTGACGCTGACCGCGAATGGGCTGGTCGGCAAGGTGAATGGCTGGGTAGACACGAATCTGCGGGTTCTGCGCGAGAACGCCGCGCTGCCCGATACGGTCTCGATGGATGCCGCCAGACAGAAGCCCATTCTCAAGGCGGTTCAAAGCGCCTACGAGTGGGCGTATCTGGTTTTTACCGTCAACCGCGACGGCCAGAATATCGGGCGCAGCGATGACGAGCCGCCCCAGAAATATCAGTACGGCGATCGGGATTACTTTAAACAGGTGCTTGAGGGCAAGCCGGTCGGGCAGCAGGTCGTTATCGGGAAAACCTCCCAGAAGCCAGCCCTGATTCTGGCCGGCCCGATCCGCGCCGGCGGCGATGCGGTCGGAGGGGTCATGGCACTGGCCATGCATCTGGTGGATGTCTCTCAAGTGATCGTCGGGGCCAAGATCGGCGAGACCGGGTTTGCTATCCTGGTGGATGAGAAGAACAAGGCGATCGCCCATGGCCGTCCCCAGCAAATCACCCAGAACTTGCAGGATTTGAGCGCGCATCCGGCGCTACGCGCCACAGCTTCAGCGCAAGGACCGATTGTCTACGAGGAAGAAGGCAAGCGCATCGTCGCCCATACGCGCAAGACCAACCTGGGCTGGACCCTGATCGTCCAGCAGGATTATGACGATGCCTTCGCGCCGCTATTGGAAGCGAGGCGCAACGCGCTGATCCTGATAGTATGCGCACTGGTTCTGGTAGTGGCCGTCGCCTACCTGCTGTCCCGACAGTTGGCGCGCCCGATTTGGGAATTGACGACCATCGCCGAGAATATCAGTCGAGGCAACTTCGAAACGAAGATTGTCGGTACCGAGCGTCGCGACGAAATCGGCGCCTTGGCGCGTGCCATCGAACGGATGGCGGTCAGCATCAAGATGGCGTTCGAGCGACTGCGCAAGAAGTCGTAACTCGATATCGTCCGTAGTGTCGTCCGCACCAGGGACGACACGCTTTGGAGGGACTAGGCATGGCCCAGCCGCAACGTTCCAACTTCGCGAAATTCGCAAGCGACGAACTGTACAAGCTGTGTCGGGATCACCGCACCGGCACACTCTATATCGTCACCACCAACAGTTTTTTGGCCCAGTTTGGCCTGAGCAACGGCGAGATCACGTTCCTGTCCGTTCAGAACAAGCAAGGGCTGGAAGCCCTGGAGGCCCTGGAGTTGTTGCTGAAACAGGACGTCAGGGTCGGTACCTCCCGTTTCGCGGACGGACACCTCCCGGCATCCCGGTTGGCGTTGCCGCCCACGGACCATATCCTGGAGCAACTTGGAGGTAAGCCGGTGCGCTCGCCGGGCGGGGGGGATCCGAGAAGCGTGCGGATGACCGAGCAAACCAGGGTGATCGTGGAGCAGGAACTGGTGGAATTCATCGGGCCCATGGCCGCCATCGTATGCGATGAGGTCTGGAACTCGGTCAACGGCTTGGATGCGGTCCTGGAGGCGTTGAGTCGGGAATTGCCCGATCCCAGCCAGGCGGCGCGTTTCCGGCAGAACGTGCTCAGGCGGCTGGCGTAATAGTTAGTGCCTGGCCGGAAACCCCTGACGATCGGGTCGGGCTGACGGGATTGCGCCCGTCAGCCCTCCCACACCACCGGACATGCGGTTTTCCGCATCCGGCGGTTGAGCCCAGCGGGCTTAGCCCGCGAGCACCCACGGTAGAGTGAATTACTGATGTCTACCGTGTTGCTCATTGAACCTCTTCTGACGTCTGTGCTCGCTGTCCGCCGCGACTCGATGGGCACGTGCCGCCCCTCCGCAGGAATCCACCTGCTCGGCTTGGCCCGCCGGTCCGGGAGCTGCCGCAGTTGCCGCTCCGAACCCGTGTCGCCCGTCTCCGTGCCGCTGGGAACGGATGCAGACTGTGGTCCTCTCGTGACTCTTCGGCCCTTCGCTCGACCGGCCTTTCGGCCGGTGTCCACACTACTACGGCCTCTGCTGACTCCTGGCACGCTCTCACGCGTCAGGTCTCCCCGAGTAAGAACAGATACTTTCGACCCGTGCCGCCAGGCTCTACCGGATACGTCTTTCGGTGACGGTTGGATTTCGCGTTCCCTAGCACGCTCATCGCCCGTACCCGGCCTCACTGCCTGTTCGTGTTCCTGCGGTCGTGTCTTGGCTACGCCCTTCTTTCAGCTTGGCCTCGCGGCTTCCACCTTGGGTTTCGCTACGCTTCTCGTCACTCTTCGCGGTTACCTCCTCTCAGGTAACAAGTACATGCCCATGTCGGGCACACTAGGTTGGGCAAAAGCGTAGCGTTGCCCAACATTCAGGAAATTAGCTTTGATGATCATAATGTTGGGTTTCGCAAGCTCAACCCAACCTACGAGGTTTCAGGGTTTTCGGCCAGGCACTAGTTAGGAGCCCGCTTGCGAGTGAGGAGTTTTATTAATCCTCGCGCGAAACACAGGCCAGCCAGTTGCGGCTGGCGTCGCCGTAGACGATGAAATGCGGATTCAGCAGCGACTCGCGGGTATTGTAGCGCAGCGGCTCACCGGTCCGCGCCGACACCACCCGGCCGCCGGCCACTTCGACGATGCACTGCGCGGCCGCGGTGTCCCATTCCGAGGTCGGGCCGAGCCGGGGATACACGTCCGCCGCGCCTTCCGCCACCTGGCAGAACTTGAGCGAACTGCCGATGGTGACCAGTTCGTGCGTGCCCAGCTTGACGACGAACGCCTGCAAGCCCGGCCCGCCGTGCGACCGGCTGCCCACCACCCGCACCGGTTCGCCGGACTGTAACGGTTTGACCGCGATCCGGCTCGGTGGCTGGCCCGGTTCCTCGCGGAACGCGCCACGACCGCGAGCGGCGAAGTAGCACACGCCGGTCACCGGCACCCGCACGACGCCGAGCACCGGCTCGTGCTCCTCGATCAGGGCGATGTTGACGGTGAACTGACCGTTGCGCTGGATGAATTCCTCGGTGCCGTCCAGGGGGTCCACCAGCCAATAACGCCGCCAGCGCGACCGTTCAACAAACGGCACGCTGGCCGATTCCTCGGACAGAACCGGGATATCCGGCGTCAACCGTTGCAAGCCGGCGACGATGACGCGATGCGCGGCCAGATCAGCGGCGGTCAGGGGACTGTTGTCCTCCTTCGCGGTGACTCCGAACGCCGTGGCATAGATTTCCATAATTCGCTCGCTGGCTTCCACCGCCAGAACTCGGACCGGGTCCAACCAGTTCAACCACGCGTCACGCATAGCACCATTCTCCATGCTTCAAAACGAAAAAGGGGCGATCCTGGAACGATCACCCCCAATACTGGCCATGCTGCCGAACCTTACGAAAGCTTCTCCTTAATGCGGGCTGCCTTGCCTTCCAGGCCGCGCAGGTAGTAAAGCTTGGCGCGGCGCACGTCGCCCCGGCGCTTGACGCTGATGTCGGCGATGGCCGGGCTATAGGTCTGGAACACCCGCTCCACGCCCTCGCCGTGGGAAATCTTGCGCACGGTAAACGCCGAATTCAGCCCTCGATTGCGCTTGGCGATAACGATACCCTCAAAGGCTTGCAACCGCTCGCGATTGCCTTCCTTCACCTTGACCCGCACCACCACGGTATCGCCCGGATTAAAGGCCGGGATTTCGCGGTTCATCTGTTCCCGTTCGAATGCTTCAACCAGTTTGCTCATGACACTACGCTCCACGTTGCTCCGGGAGATCCCCGGCGACGCCGGCGCTCTCCGTTCTCTCTTGGTATTCGCGAATAAATTCTTCCAGCAGCGCCTGTTCGCCGGCGTCCAGCCGCCGCCGCGCCAGCAGATCGGGCCGCCGCAGCCAGGTCCGTCCCAGGGCCTCGCGCCGTCGCCAACGGGCGATGGCGGCATGATCGCCGCTCAGCAACACCCCCGGCACTCGCCGTCCGTCGATTTCCTCGGGGCGAGTATAATGCGGACAATCCAGCAGACCGTCCATGAACGAATCCTGTACAGCCGACTCGTCGTCGTTCAACGCTCCCGGCAACAATCGGGCCACGGCGTCGATCACCACCAGCGCCGCCAGTTCGCCCCCGCTGAGCACGTAATCGCCGATGGACCATTCCTCGTCGACTTCGGCCTCGATCAAGCGCTCGTCAATCCCCTCGTAACGGCCGGCGAGCAGGATCAGCCGCGCTTCTCGCGCTAATTCCCGCACGCCGTCTTGATTCAGCGGCCGGCCTTGGGGACTCAGATAAATCGTCCTGCCGCACGGCTCCATCGCTCTTCGCGCCCGCCGCAGAGTATCGCGCAGCGGTTGTACCTTCATCAACATGCCCGGTCCCCCGCCATAGGGCCGGTCGTCCACGGTGTGGTGCCGGTCGTGGGTCTCGTCGCGCGGATCCCAAGTCGCCACCGTCAGCAAATCGCGTTCGACCGCTCGTCTAGTGACGCCAAACCTCAGCAAGGTTTCCACCATTTCGGGAAACAGAGTCACCACGTCCACGCGCATGACGGCGTTCCTCAATTCTCCCTCTCCCTTTGAGGGAGAGGGTTAGGGTGAGGGGATTGGGGCGCTTTCAGAAATCCGGGTCCCAGTCCACCCTCATCAGGCGTTGTTCCAGATTCACCTCGACGACCACCCGATCCTTGATGAACGGCAACAACCGTTCCCGCTCGCCCTGCACGACCAGCACATCGTTGGCGCCGGTCGCGAACAAAGAGGCAATTGTCCCCAGTTCCAGGCCATCCAGCGTCACCACCCGCAGTCCTTCCAGATCGGCCCAGTAATGCTCACCGGGTTCCGGTGGTGGCAACTGCGCGCGGCGCACGGCAATCTCGCACTGGAGCAGGGTCGCGGCCTGATCCCGGTCGTCGTAGCCGACGAACTTCAGCACCACTCCCGCTCCGTGGGCGCGACCGGCTTCGATCTCGAACGGCTGCCATTCGTCCCGCCGTTGCAGGAATACCGGGTTATAGCGGACGATCCCTTCGCGCGGTTCGGTATGGGAAAACACCCGCACCCAGCCCTGCACGCCGAACAAGCCGGATACCCGGCCCAGCACCACCCAGTCCGACATCGCGGCGGAACCGGATTCGTTGTGGCGTGGCTACTGGACCTGCTGCTTGCGGGCTTCCGCGATCAGACTGACCACACGCTCGGATGGTTGCGCGCCATTGTTCAGCCAGTATTGCACGCGTTCCTGATTGAGGCTCAGCCGTTCGTCCTTGCCACTGGCGATTGGGTTGAAGAAACCGACGCGCTCGATATAACGACCGTCGCGCCGGTTGCGGCTGTCGGTCACGACCACGGTGTAAAAGGGGCGCTTCTTGGCGCCGCCCCGAGACAGGCGGATGGTAACCATGCGCTGTGAATACCTCTGGCGAATTCGACACGAAAAAGCCACCCACACGGGGCAGCCGGATAAAGCGAGAGATGATAGCCGAAATTCCGCGCGCTTAACACTTTATTATATTTTATCATTGGATATTATAACGTTAAGGCTTCAGCGGAGGCAGGACGCCCGGTGGCAGCTTACCCTGCAGGCCGCGCATCATCTTCATCAACCCGCCACCCTTCATCTTCTTCATCATCTTCTGGGCCTGGTCGAACTGCTTGAGCAACCGGTTCACGTCCTGGATCTGGGTGCCAGAGCCGGCGGCGATGCGGCGCTTGCGCGAGCCCTTGATCACGTCCGGGAACCGGCGCTCCTGGGGAGTCATGGAATTGATGATGGCCACCAGACGCTTGACCTCCTTGTCGGCCGCCTGGTCCTTGAGTGCCGCCGGTGCTGCGTTGAAGCCCGGCATCTTGTCCAGCAGGCTGGCGATGCCGCCCATCTTCATCATCTGTTCCATCTGCTCGCGGAAATCCTCCAGATCGAAACCCCTACCCTTCTGAACCTTTTGGGCCAGCTTGAGCGCCTTTTCCTTGTCGACCTTCTGCTCCATCTCCTCGACCAGGCTCAACACATCGCCCATGCCGAGAATCCGGGACGCCACCCGGTCGGGATAGAACGGCTCCAGCGCGGCGGTCTTCTCACCCACGCCGAGAAACTTGATCGGCTTGCCGGTGATCTCGCGGATCGATAGCGCCGCGCCACCGCGGGCATCGCCGTCGGTCTTGGTCAGCACCACGCCAGTCAGCGGCAAGGCCGCGTTAAATGCCTGGGCGGTGTTGGCGGCGTCCTGGCCCGTCATGCTGTCGACCACAAACAAGGTCTCGATCGGATCGAGCACGGCATGCAGCCGCTGGATTTCCGCCATCATCTCTTGATCGACATGCAGGCGCCCGGCGGAATCGACGATCAACACCTCGACGCCATGGAGGCGGGCGTATTCCAGGGCTTGGCCGGCAATGGACTCGGGCGTCTGGTCGGGGGCACTGGGGAAAAACTCCGCGCCCACCTCGCCGGCCAGCTTGCGCAACTGTTCGATGGCGGCGGGCCGGTACACGTCGCAGCTCACCACCATCACTTTTTTATGCTGGCGCTCCTTGAGCCAGCAAGCCAGCTTGGCGATGCTGGTGGTCTTGCCGGAGCCTTGCAGGCCGGCCATCAACACCACCGCCGGCGGCTGCACCCGCAGATTTAATTCGGCGTTGGCCTCACCCATCACCCGGATCAGCTCTTCATGCACGATCTTGATCAGCACTTGGCCCGGAGTCAGGCTCAATAATACTTCTTCGCCGATCGCGCGCTCGCGCACCCGGTTGATGAACTCCCGCACCACCGGCAGCGCCACGTCCGCCTCCAGCAGCGCCATGCGGACCTCGCGCAGGGCGTCCTTGATGTTGTCCTCGGTCAGGCGGCCCTGGCCGCGCAGATTTTTGACGGTGCGCAACAGACGTTCGCTCAGATTTTCGAACATGCTGGATCATCCTTTGATTCGGTCGGAACAGGCGGGATTATAGGGGAATCAGCAGATCGGGCGTGAGCAGAGAACAGCGATACACTTCAAGCCGTCACCATTCCATGCCATTATCTCTTTGAGCAAAACCCTCACGGAACATATCATGAACGCGGTCATTGGCGGCCTGGCCGCCCTGCTTTATCTGCTTGCCGGAGGCTGGTTGGCGTTGCGCCTGGCGCGCGCCAGCGGCGGCGTGGTCTGGCCCAAGGGCGGTCCGCTGGCGCTGGGCTGGGGCGCGGTAATCCTGCACGCGATGATTCTGTCGCAGACCGTGTTCGAGCCCGCCGGTCTGAATCTCGGCTTCTTCAACGCGCTTTCTTTCACCGGTTGGCTGATCGACGTGGTGCTGTTGGCGGCGACGATGGTCCGGCCGGTCGAAAATCTCGGCATCGTCGTGCTGCCGTTCGGCGCCCTGACACTGGTTCTCGGCCTGCTGTTCCCTTCCGAGCGCATCGTCGCTGACCCGGGCCAGTGGCCTTTGGAACTGCATATCCTGATCGCCATTCTCGCCTACTCGCTGTTGATGCTGGCGGCGGTCCAGGCAGCTCTGCTGGCGATTCAGGATCACCGCTTGCGCCATCGCCAGCCTGGCGGCTTTCTGCGCGGCATCCCACCCTTGACGGCAATGGAAACGCTGCTGTTCCAGATGATCGGCGTCGGCTTTATCCTGCTGAGCATCACCCTGGTGAGCGGCTTTTCCTTCCTCGAAGACCTGTTCGCCCAGCATTTGGCTCACAAGGCGGTGCTCTCCTTCATCGCCTGGTGCGTGTTCGGGGTGCTGCTGTGGGGCCGCTGGCGCTTCGGCTGGCGCGGCCGCACCGCCATTCGCTGGACCCTGAGCGGTTTCGCTTTCCTGATGCTGGCTTATTTTGGCAGCAAACTGGTGCTGGAACTGATCCTGCAACGGTATTGATCCGCTCCGCACCGACCCGTCAACCCTCAATCCCTATCCCCTCTCCCGCGAGGGAGCGAATGGTTATGCCTTGACAGCCCGCGCTGGTAACCCGTAAAAACAACCGGGTCACTCCCACCGAGGCTTTTGCGACTTGGACGATATTCACATCGGCGCGTTGTGCGTCGCACTGGTTATTCTGATTGGCTGTTCGGCTTTCTTCTCCGGTTCCGAAACCGGGCTCATGACGCTCAACCGTTACCGCCTGCGCCACCGCGCCAAATCCGGCGACAAGGCCGCGCAGCGCGCCAGCAAGCTGCTGGAACGGCCGGATCGCCTGATCGGCCTGATCCTGCTGGGCAACAACTTCGTCAATATCCTGGCTTCCTCCCTGGCTACCGTCATCGCCATCCACTTCATGGGTGAAACCGGCATCGTGGCTTCCACCGTAGCCATGACTATCATCGTACTGGTATTCGGGGAAGTTGCGCCCAAGACTCTGGCGGCATTGCATCCCGAGCGCATCGCCTACCCCGCCTCCGCGGTACTGACGCCGCTGCTTAGGGTGTTCTATCCGCTGGTTTGGCTTACCAACCTGATCGTCAACAGCTTGCTGCGACTGTTCCGGGTCACCATCCAGACTTCCAGCCAGCACTCGCTCAGCGCGGAGGAGCTGCGGACGGTGGTCCTCGAAGCCGGGGTGATGATTCCCAAGCGGCATCAGACGATGCTGTTGAGCATCCTGGAACTGGAGGAGATCACCGTCAACGACATCATGGTGCCGCGCAACGAACTGGAAGGCATCGATCTAGAAGGCGAGTGGGAGCAGATCGTCGCCCAACTGACCCGCAACCCGTACACTCGCCTGCTGGTCTACCGCGGCACCATCGAACAGGTCGTCGGTTTCCTGCATCTGCGCAAGGTGCTCAACCTGATGATCCAGAAACCGGATTTCAACCGCGCCGACCTGGAGAGCCTGCTGCGCGAGCCTTACTTCATCCCCGAAGGTACCTCGCTGACTCGGCAGTTGCTCAATTTCCAGCAACAACGCCGGCGGGTCGGGCTGGTGGTGGACGAATACGGCGATGTGCTGGGTCTGGTGACGCTGGAAGATATTCTGGAGGAAATCGTCGGCGAATTCACCACCGATCCGGCCGCGGTCGTAAACCGTAATCTGGCGGCACGCGCCGATGGCGGTTATGTGGTGGACGGTCGCACCCCGGTCCGGACTCTGAACCGGACGCTGGATTGGAAGCTGCCCACCGATGGCCCGCGCACCCTCAACGGGCTGGTCATGGAACATCTGGGAGCCATTCCGGAACCAGGCGTCCGGCTGACCTTGGCCGGTCATCCGACCGAGATTGTCGAAATCGCAGGCAACCGGGTTAAAACCGCCGTCATCTGGCCAATTCCGGAACCGGAATCGACAAAGGACACCGGCTAATCGGCCGGGTCCCCGGCATTCTCTTGCGTTGCCGCCAGCCACACCCAGTCCTCGATCCCGTTCTCCGGTTGATACTCCACCACCGCTTCCCGCAAGATTGCCCGCACCGCCGGATAATCGAAGGCCCGCGCGGCGGCATCCAGCCGCTCCAGGCAGTCCTGGATGGCCGCCCACGGCGGATGGCCCTCGCGGGCGCGGCGGATCATCGGATGCTCCGTCGGCAGATCGTCGGCGCCGATCAGCAATTCCTCGCGCAGTTTCTCGCCGCTGCGCAGGCCGGTGAACTGTATTTCGATATCGCCGTCGGGATGTTCTTCGTCTCGTACTTCCATACCGGATAAACCGATCATCCGCCGCGCGAGATCGAAAATCCGCACCGCTTCGCCCATATCGAGCAGAAACAGATCGCCACCCTGAGCCATGGCGCTGGCCTGGATCACCAGTTGCGCCGCCTCGGGGATCGTCATGAAATAGCGTTCCACCTCGGGATGGGTCACCGTCACTGGCCCCCCCTTGCGGATCTGTTCACGGAACAACGGCACCACGGACCCGGAGGAATCCAGTACGTTGCCGAAGCGGACCATGCACAACCGGGTGGCGCCGCCCTCCCCCGCCAGCCCCTCCAGGATCAATTCCGCCAGCCGCTTGGTGGCCCCCATGACGTTGGTGGGCCGCACGGCTTTGTCGCTGGACACCAGTACGAAGGTCTCGACGCCGGCCGCGATGGCGGCTTCGGCGGCGTGCA
Source organism: uncultured Gammaproteobacteria bacterium (assembly GCA_963715845.1). Lineage (GTDB taxonomy): Bacteria > Pseudomonadota > Gammaproteobacteria > Competibacterales > Competibacteraceae > Competibacter_A. Next base: position 128,389 of record CAVQSJ010000022.1, read on the forward strand.
GGGTACCGAACACGTTGTTCCGCACGCCCTCGATGGGGTTGTGCTCGACGATCGGCACATGCTTGTAAGCGGCGGCGTGGTAAACAGTCTGTACTCCGAAGTGTTCCATCGCTACCTGCAACCTTCGGCGATGGATCACCGAACCCAGGAGCGGAATCAGTTCGATCGGTGGCTGGCCCATGTTGGCCAGCATCGCGCCCAACTCCTGCTCGATGGTGTACAGGGCGTATTCGGAGCGTTCGAACAGCACCAGCCGACGCGGTCGCAGCGCCAGGATTTGCCGACACAGTTCGGCGCCGATCGAACCGCCCGCGCCGGTGACCATGACCGCCTTATCTCTGACCCGCGCCCGCAACAGCGACTCGTTCGGCTGGACCGTATCGCGGCCGAGTATGTCGGCGACATCGATTTCACGGAATTCGTCAATACGCCTGGCACCGCTGGTGAGTTCCGCCAGGGTAGGCAAAGCCATCACCCGCACCGGCAAACCAGCCAGATTTTCCAGGATCTCACGGCGACGGCGGTGCGAAGTGGAAGGTAGCGCCAGCAGAATCAACCCGGCCTCGTGATGGGCGATCAGCCGAGGTAGTTTCGTCGGTGCCCGCACCTTGAGGCCGAGCACCACGCTGCCCCACAACCGCGGATTATCGTCCACGAAGACCACGGGGGCGAATTCGGCGCTGTAGCGCAAGGCATTGACCAGTTGAGCGCCCGCCTCGCCCGCACCGTAGATGATCACCGGCGTCCGCGGAGCGCTCGATCGAAACCGGCGGCGCAGATAGCGGCGCAGCAGCAGCCGGCCGCCGCCCACCAGCGCCGTCAGTACCAGCCAGCAGATCAGCCAGGACGAGCGCGGCACCAACCCTTCGCGCAGGAACACCCAAACCGCCATCATCAGCAGGATGCCCGCGCTTACGCCCAGCACGATGGTGTAGAGCAGGCTTTCGTCGGCGTAGCGCAGAATCGGGCGATACAGACCGACCACGGCGAAGGTCGGAATCAGGATGATGATCGCCAGCGGAAACAGCCAGACCACATCTTGCAGCATGTCTGGCCACCAGTCGCCGAGGCGGATGGCGAAGGAAGCCCAGACCGCGACCAGCACGGCGAGCGTGTCGCCGATGACCAGCAGCAAACGGCGAACGGCGATGGGCAGATTGAGGAATTGTTCGAGCATCACGGGGCGGATACTGTAGCATGACGCCGTTCGAGCCGCCCCACTCCCCACATCAGCAGGCCATAGATCAGTATCCAACCGACCGCCAGCGCCACTTGACTGACCGGCGGCAGGCGGACCGCCAGTAACGCCGAGCCGGCACAGGCCAGCATCAACACATATTCCGCCAGCACCGTCCGGCGGTGTCCCCAGCCGAGCAGCACCAGCCGCTGGTAATAATGGGTCCTGTGCGCTTCCCAGACCTTTTCGCCGCGCAGCAGGCGGCGCAGCAGGGTCACGGTGGCATCGACGATGAACGGCGAGAACACGAGGATCGCTACCCAGAACGGGAATAGGCCGGCCTTGCTGCCCCACAGGCTACAGGCTGCCGCTAGAAAGCCCAGCGTGGTGGAACCGGTGTCGCCGAGGAAAATTTTGGCGGGTGGGAAATTGTGAACCAGGAAACCGGCGCTGGCTGCCGCTACCGTCAGGCAGACGGCGACGAATCCGGCATCGGTTCGCCCCAGCCAAGCCAGAGTGGCGAAACCGATCACCGCCATGCCACCGGCGAAACCATCCATGCCGTCCATGAAGTTGTAGAGGTTGATCATCCAGACGGTGAATAGCAGGGTGATGAAGCTAATGATCCACACGGGCAGTGGTAAGGCGAAAACGGGCAGTTCGAGCGGGTTGGGCGCATAGCCTGCGAACACCAGACTGGCGGAGGCCCAAACATGCACCAAGAGACGCCACCTTACCGGCATGCCATAACGGTCATCGAGAAAAGAGACAACAGCTAGTGGGATCAATCCTAGCAATAGGATCGCGAGGCTGGCATGGGTATCTGGCACTGCCAAGCCCACCAGCACCATGCCGGTCAAATCAGCACCCAGCATCGCAAGACCACCGGTGCGTGGAATGGGATGCTGGTGCAGGGAGCGGTCGTTGGGATGATCCAGAATGTGCAGCCGGGAAGCTGACCGAGTGGCACGGCGCGCCAGTGCAAGCGCGGTTGCAAACGTCAAGAAGCCGGTCACAACGAGCATACTATATAGACACATGGTAAATTTTATGATACAAAATTGAAATAAAATTGGAATATTATGTTGATAAAATATATTTATTATTTGTTGACAATAAGCATTATTTGAATTATTATAAAGACATTGATTTATAAAAAATACAGGCAAACTGCCTCTATGTATGGTTATTTAGGTACGCGACATGGGCAACCCATCCTCTCAACAAGATTCCCACAGCAGGTTTTCACGATTAAACCGGACTTGCTTGGCCTGCGCAGGGTTGATTGTAGTCCTGACGGTAGTGGTAGAACCCTTGTTGGCGAGTTCGGCTGATAAGAGGCCCGATAACAGTATATTCCCTAGGGATGAAGTTCCCGATCTATTGCTATTCAAGGAAGAGCAACATCATCAGCATGGGCGTTCAACCCTGAGCGCGCTACCGGTCGGCCGCTACGCAGTGAGCCTGAATCCGCAGATGAGCAACCGGCTCTCGCCGCCGAATGCGGTCCGTTTCTCGCTACCCAGAGGGGCCCGTTACGACGTCATCCAAGACAACCGAATGGTGCATCGCAGCGGCAGCGTCACTTGGGTTGGTTACCTTAAAGACTATGGCGACGATTATCGAGTGCTGATCACCACCGGCCAAGGGCGCTCTTTTGGACGAATTTTTACTCCCGACGGGGAGTTTCTGGTGGAAAGCGATGAATCGGGAACGTGGTTGATCGATGCACAGGCAGCGGGTTTGACGCCTGGGGACCTGACGAATGACGCGGTTCCGTCCCCTTTCGGCGGAGCAACGACGAATCCGAAACCAGCGGTTCCCAAGCGTCTGGCGCCGCAAGCGACCGAGCCCTCCAAAGCCACGGCGGACTTGACGGCACAGCCTCAGGCCGCCGGGAATACTACCATTGATGTCCTGCTGCTCTATACCGCAGGCATGGCCAGTCGCTATGGCGCCGGTCTGCCAGCCCGCCTCGATAACCTGATCGCTATAGCCAACCAAGCCTATCTGGACAGCCAAGTGAGCATTACCTTGCGTTCAGTCTATAGCGCCCAAGTTAGCTATGGCGATACTACTTCGAACACAACCGCTTTAGGTGACATTACTGGTGTAGACCTCGTAACGGGGAATTCTAAAAATATTGACCCAGCCTTGGCTGGAGTTAAAGCCCTGCGGGATCAATATGGGGCCGATTTAGTAGCTTTACTGCGCCCATTCAGCAATGCGACCCATGGGGGTTGTGGCGTGGCTTGGGTGAACGGATATAACGGCCAATCTGTAAGTTCTGGTAGGGAATCAGGTTACGCAGTAGTGAGTGATGGCACAGATGTGGGCGGTAGCTCCTTCTATTGCCCCGAATTGACGCTCACTCACGAACTGGGTCACAACATGGGTAGCATGCATGAACGAGCTAATTCCAAGGATAGTAAGGGTAATCTTGCTCAGGGGGCTTTTCCGTATTCCTATGGCTACGGGTTGAGCGGGACTTTCGGTACCGTCATGAGCTATATCAATCCTCGAATCGGTAAGTTTTCCAACCCGAATATCACTTGCGCGAATGGAATAGCCTGCGGCACTGTTAATGATGACAATGCACGTTCGTTGAATAACACGCGTGTTGATGTGGCGGGCTTCAGACCAACGCAGGTGACAACGCCAGATGCCCTGAAGATTGCTGGACTTAACGGCATAGGCTACGTTTACTACACGGCCAACCTCAGCGCCTGGACCCAAATCCATGGCCAACTCAAACAGCTTGTCGTGGGCGACCTGGACGGCAACGGCACCGCCGACCTCGCGGGCGTCAACAGCGCCGGCCACATCTACTACACCCTCAACCGCAGCACCTGGACCAACATCCCCGGCTCGCTCAGCCAGCTCGCGGTGGGCGATTTCGACGGCAACGGCACCGCCGACCTCGCGGGCGTCAACAGCGCCGGCCACATCTACTACACCCTCAACCGCAGCACCTGGGCCAACATCCCCGGCTCGCTCAGCCAGCTCGCGGTGGGCGATTTCGACGGCAACGGCACCGCCGACCTCGCGGGCGTCAACAGCGCCGGCCACATCTACTACACCCTCAACCGCAGCACCTGGGCCAACATCCCCGGCTCGCTCAGCCAGCTCGCGGTGGGCGATTTCGACGGCAACGGCACCGCCGACCTCGCGGGCGTCAACAGCGCCGGCCACATCTACTACACCCTCAACCGCAGCACCTGGACCAACATCCCCGGCTCGCTCAGCCAGCTCGCGGTGGGCGATTTCGACGGCAACGGCACCGCCGACCTCGCGGGCGTCAACAGCGCCGGCCACATCTACTACACCCTCAACCGCAGCACCTGGACCAACATCCCCGGCTCGCTCAGCCAGCTCGCGGTGGGCGATTTCGACGGCAACGGCACCGCCGACCTCGCGGGCGTCAACAGCGCCGGCCACATCTTCTACACCCTCAACCGTAGCACTTGGGTCAATATCCCTGGTCAACTGACAGTGCTGAGCGGAAAGTGAATGTAGCTCCCTCGTAAATAGAAAGGTTGTCGATGTCATGAAGCAGCCCAATCGAATCCGTATTCCAGCCTTGTTGGCCTTGCTAGGTGGTATGTTCTTCTTTTGGAGCGCTGCTCTTCTTGCTGGGCAGATTACTGTCGCTTGGAATGCGAACTCTGACCCCAAGGTAGGAGGCTACAAGCTCTATTATCGGCAAATTGGTCAGAGTTACTCGGTTGTCGATGTCGGCTATCAGACCAGCTTTACTTTATTGAGCCTTATAAACGGTAAAGCCTATTGTATTGCTGCAACAGCCTATGATGTTACTAGAACGATTGAAAGTGGCTTTTCCAATGAGGTTTGCAAGCAGTTACCTCCGGCCCTCCAGGACATGAACAGCGACGGCAGGGCCGACCTCGCAGGAGTCAACAGCTCTGGCCAAATCTACTACTCCACCAACCTGAGCAACTGGGCCAACATCCCCGGCCAATTGAAGCAGATTGTGGTGGGCGATCTCGACGGCGACGGTCGAGCCGACCTCGCCGGGGTCAACAGCGCCGGCCACATCTACTACACCCTCAACCGCAGCACCTGGGTCAACATCCCCGGCCAATTGAAGCAGATTGTGGTGGGCGATCTCGACGGCGACGGCCGGGCCGACCTCGTCGGCCTCAACAGCGCCGGCTACATCTACTGCACCCTCAATCGCAGCACCTGGGCCAACATCCCCGGCCAATTGAAACAGATTGTGGTGGGCGACCTCGACGGCGACGGCCGGGCCGACCTCGTCGGCCTGAACAGCGGCGGGCAGATCTGGTACACCACCAACCTCAGCACTTGGTCCAACATCCCCGGCTATTTGAGCCGGCTCGCCGTGGGCGACCTCAACGGCGACGGCCGGGCCGACCTCGTCGGTATCAACAGCGGCGGGGAGATCTGGTACACCACCAACCTCAGCACTTGGTCCAACATCCCCGGCTATTTGAGCCGGCTCGCCGTGGGCGACCTCAACGGCGACGGCCGGGCCGACCTCGTCGGTATCAACAGCGGCGGGGAGATCTGGTACACCACCAACCTTAACATTTGGTCCAACATCCCCGGCTGGCTGAGTCAAATTTCTTTAAGAGACCTGAATGGCGATGGACGCACCGATATTGTTGGTCTCAATGCCGGATCAATTTATTACACCAATAACCTTTCCATTTGGACCAATTTACCTGGTCAGCTAAGTGTGTTGGATGGCATTCCATAACACAGGTATCGAGGTGTACTGTACTGCTAATAGTGTGGAATCCGATGGAAGGGCACCTATTCTCTTTGGTTATCTCGCGTTGACTAAAATTTTTACCCTATAAAATCATATACTTAGGAATTTTTTGCAAGTTAGGGTAACCCCCTGAGTTGGATTTAATCCAGGTTATGAATCCTAAATCCTTGATTCAAGTTGGCTAAAACTTTCCGAAGTACTGTGAATGCAACTATAATGGTCTGGTATGAGCACGTGGCTCACCGCTCAATTTGAGCTTTAATTGTTCACAGGCTCTATCCGAAGCTCAGAAATAGCAATACCAAGTTTACGGTCATCACTGCTAAGACCAAGATCTTTAGGCGATGTGGGGCTCGGAACATCAATTATAATTGTTCTAACACTTTCAATGTTTTTTAATATTAGGGATATTTCCTGCGGGGAGGATGCTAAAGTGAAAAATTTTTCTTGTAAGCCAACATGAAGGCAGAAATGCTGACTGACATTAGGGCCAAAAGCGTTAGCTTTAAGATGTAACTTAAATGCTTTAGGTAAATCCGAAGCCATTTCAAATACGACTTTCTTCGAATCAGACCAAGCTCCCCATGATTCAGGTGCCGACAGGCCGTTATATGATATTAAATCAAAACCAGAAACCTGGAACGGCGCCATAAGATACAGCGTAAGGAGACTACAACTTTTACCACAATCCTCAGCAATGTATTTCCAATTCTTGTTGGTAAGGTCTCTTATTTGTTTTAAACACTCATCATTTGAACTCGATATGCAAAGCACCTTAAATTTACCGTACTCACGCAATTCATGATTAATATTCTCCATCGCAACAGATTTATTTCCGACACCACGATACACCAATCCAAAAGAACTTTTCTTCCTTGACAGTTGAAAAACTATCGGCCATACATCCCAATAATATCCTGCAAAAAATTTCACATTATTTTTAATGGCAGAGCTAAAATATGGATTGATTCTCTCAAAAATATTATATTCATTTAATAAAATTGGTGGGCGAACGAGAAATATATTTATTGCTATAAAAAGACTCCAAATAATCCATTTTCTTACACTAACGGGTAACTGCAAAGCAAGGTTGCTAGTAATAATTGTTGGCAGTAAAATTAATGTCAAATGCACTGGAAAAAAGTAGCGATAATGAGAATTATTAATCTTTACCCACTCATTTTGTGAAAATATTAAAAACCATGATACTGAAAAAATTATTACTAATAATGAAACGGTTTTTATTTTTTTATCCGTTTCATTTTTATTAGTGAATAAAGAAATTGCACTCACAATAATCCATAAAACTATTAGCCAAGAAAATCGAACACTAACGGCAATCTGTGAGAACGCAAGAAGTGCATTATTATAACAATTTTTATAATCAAATACTGAGTATTTTACTGCCCCAGTAGGTGTGCCGAACCAAGCTGATAACTTTATCCATAAAAAGAAAACCACTAAAGAAAATAAAAAAAAAACGAAATACGATAGCCTCCTTTTAATAATTGTTGCGCCAATTGCCAATGCAGCAGAGGGTAAAATTATACTTGGATTCAACCCGGTTGCAATCAAATTCAACGGAATACATGCGGCTAAACTAGTTGGATTGTTATTCTCGACTGCCTTTAGATATAAATAAAAAGATAAAAATAATAAGAGGTAAGAAAGGGCATACGGCTGCCCTTCTATAAAAAAGAGATATGTCGCGTGGTCCGTAAAAGCAAAAAAACTTACAAAAATAAAAATCATAAAAACCAAAAGAATATCTGACGAAGAAATGGCATCTTGTTTAAGATTCATAATGAAAAAGCTAACCAATAATGCTAACGAAAAATAGCTAAGGCAGAAAATCATAAGATGGGCAAAGAGATTATAATATGGGTCGTGTATTATTGAAAGAAAAAATGGAATAAAATTCGCCAATCTATCTTGTCCCCAGATAAATAGAGTTACCTTTTGAATCGACATGATTGAAAACAAAATCGTGTCAGCATTCAATAGTGGCGGTGCAAAACGATTGATTGTCAATATAGACAACCAAATCAGAACCACTACCCATATAATTAGCTTTAACTTTTTAGTCTCAATGTTGCTCATGCTTCCCCTCAATATACTTGTTTTATTCGGATTTTATTGTATATGTGTTCGAGAACCGATAACCAATAAGTTTTTGCCAAATAAGTGAGAGAAGAATTTATCTAGCAGACGACTTATTGGAAATAAATAACGATCATAAATCCTAATAGCTCGAATATTCAGGCCACCCTTTTTGTCTCCAATAAGCTTATATGCAATGGTGGCCAGAAACCCAAGACTGTCAGCATAGCGTGCCTCCTTAACTGCGAATCCTGCCTGCTGGAATTTCTCAACCAACTCATTATATCGATATCTTCTTACATGGCCAACTTTTCGATCCATGGCCGTGTACAGGCACATAAAAGCCGGGACATAAATAAGCAACTTTCCCCCGGGCTTTAGCACACGGTATAGATCCCTTAGAGCAGCAACATCATCTTGAATATGCTCAAGCACATTCAACGAATAGGCAAAGCTAAAATCCTGGTGAGTAAGATGCGCTAACGAAGCTGCACACTGAAGACCAGCTTGCTCCATCGTTTCCCGTTGCGCCGGATCCAATTCGATACCATAGACAGAATAGCCGCTATCGTGTATGAGTCGTGTAAAGGTACCAATACCGGCACCGAAATCGACAACACAGTCGCCTGGGGAAAGCTGATTTAGGATCAATTCGGTTAGGAAGCGGTTATAGTTAACAGCCGCTGCCATTACTTCAAGGTTATCAGTTCCTGTGTACATATCCATATCAATGATTTCTTGAACGAACCCCAAAAACCCAGAGGGCAGAGAGGGTGTAATTTACGACCAACCCAACAATAGCTGCTATTGCCAAAGCAATAACCGGATTATATTCAAGTACAGAATTGGTTGAAATAAGTCCCCAATATACAGCCAAGTTGGTCAATGCTCCCACTATCTGTGTTGAAAGGTAGCGAGCAAATTCGATTGTCATCGGGGATCGCGAACCAAATGTTAGCATTCGATTCAGAAGCCACGTTACGACTACTGCAGCAGGAAATGAAAGCACACGGGCACTTACTGCGGTTGCAAAATTAGTTTTAACTGAGACAGTAATTATTACTGCCTCGATTGCGAAACCAATAGCTCCAACAACAATGAATTTGGCAACACGAAAGGGGTTGGCACGCAACATATTTTGTATCTTATAGGTCATGCGTCCTCGATATTGCGATCAGACACATTTTGCGATCGCAATGCAAGTAAATCTAGTTCAAAGTTGCGACGGTTTTGATCAGCAATTGAATCTAAAATCAAGCCAATCGACAGCATCATGGAACTGAGGATCGCGATTCCTGATGCTAGAATGGCAAGCGGAACATGATGAATATAGCGCTCAAGTAGCCAGTCCTGAAACACAGGAATCGCAACGATAAGGCTAGTTACTGCCAATAGACCTGAAAGCCCCCCAAAAAATCGTAATGGTCTGTAATGTCTTAGAATCTGGGCGATAGTAAAAATCACCCGAGCACCATCGCGGTAAGTATTAAGTTTAGAAACGCTTTCCGCCGGACGATCCTTATATTCAATTGGAATTTCTACAATTTGAAAGCGTTTATCGAGTGCATGGAGCGTCATATCCGTTTCTATTTCAAAACCCTCGACAAGGATCGGATAGCTCTTCACGAAAGATCTTGAAAACGTCCGATACCCACTCATAATATCGATGAGAGCAGAATCGAATAAAATGTTTACCAACCACTGCACCAATTTATTACCAAAATTGTGTAAATGTCTTTTATTTTCAACAGCGTAGTGGCCTGCTGAATGGCGATCACCAACAACCATGTCAGCCCAGCCTTCAATGATTGGTTGTATCAAGTCTCGTACTCGGTCAGCCGGGTAGGTGAGATCTGCATCTGCAAGCACATAGATATCCGCCTCGATATCATGAAATGCTCTTCTGATTGCATTACCCTTGCCACGTCGCCACTCGTTGATTACTGCACCTTTGCAGCCCAAATCAAATAGAGTGGCTCGAGCAATAGCTTCGGTGTTATCCGAAGATCTATTATTTACAACGTACAAAGCCGCCTCGGGTATTGAAAAGTGAAAAGCACATATTGTCTCTCTAATTGTCAACTCTTCGTTATACGCGGGAAGAATAATGGCTATTTTTTTTCCGACTGAAGTTTGATCTCTAATCATTGTAACTTTAAGCTTAATATGGATTTAAAATAAATGCTCATTAACTGCGGGTGAGGCGATTCAGGGCGTGGCGGCTTGACGAATCGGCAGAGGCGCCACTGGAGTATCCTCCGCGGGCGACCAAACCCATAAGGAGGGTACCCCGCTGATGATGCCTCTGCCGGAAGCCATTATAGCGATCTGGGGGCCATTTGCCGCGCTTTTTACCCAACCCGTGTGGGCACCACGTCCAGGTGTTGTGGAGGGGCGCGATCCGATGCCGGGGGCCGCGCACGGTAGCGGCGGTGTTGAGGGTGATGGGTCTGGGTGGGGAACGCCGCTTTGAGCAGTATCATCGCGTGCTGAACCGGGCGCGCTGGTCGGGGCCACAAGGCGCGAAGATTCTGCTGGGGTTGCTGATTGCAATCCTATCGAAGGATTGGCCCTTGGAGATCGTGGTGGACGAAATGATCGAACACCGGAACGGCCGGCGGATTACAGCCAAAGGCCGGTATCGGGATGCGGTGCGCTCGACGCAGGGCACGGTGGTCAAGGGCTATGGCCTCCAATGGATCAGCTTGATGCGGCTGGTCCCGCTGCCGTGGAGTACCCGCCCGTGGGCGTTGCCCTTTTTGACGCTGCTGGCCCCCGCCGGAGCGGGCGCATACGGCGACGCAGCGGCGCCATAAGACCACCGTGGATGGGACGGCGCAGGCGGTGAAGGTGCTCTCCCGCTGGCTGGGCGGCCAGCGGTGGACCTTGGTCGGGGATGGGGCGTATGCCTGTGTCCATCTGGCCCACCGGTGCGTGGCCCGGTCCGTGATCCTGATCAGTCGCTGGCGGCTCGATTCACAGCGGTATGCATTTCCCGACCCCCACGCCACGCCCCGCCGCGGCCCCAAACCGTTGAAAGGGAAACGCTTGACCGCCTTGAAAGACCGGGTTGCGGAAGCCTCTGAACGCGGGAAAGACCTCGAGATTCCTTGGTATGGCGGCACGACGCGTCCGTGGTATGGCGGCACGACGCGTCCGGTCCGGGTCTGGAGTGACTGCTGCTTATGGTATACGCCGGGCGAACGACCCGTCGCCCTGCGATGTGGGGGGTTGACAGGAGGCGGATCGCTCGGGTAACGGGAAGGGATTGATCGTGATGGAGAGAACCTGATGCTGCCCCGTTTACTCGACCCCCGTCCGTATTTCGCGAATCTGCCCGATCCCCGCCGCGTGACCCGGAATAAGCTGCATTCCCTGCATGATATTTTGATCATTGTCCTGAGTGCGGTGCTCAGTGGGATCGAAGATTGGGTAGGGATGGAAGACGTTTGCGGAAGAGCGAGAAACCTGGTTGCGGGGCTTTCTGGAGTTGCCCAACGGGATTCCCTCGCACGATACCTTGAGCGACGTGATGGGGCGGATCGATCCGGTGGCGTTCCGGGCGGCCTTCACGGCCTGGGCGACGGCGGCCTTGCCGGATTTGGCCGGTGAGCAGGTCTGTGTGGATGGCAAGGCCGTGCGCGGGAGTCGGGACGGCGAGAACCCGGCGGTGCATCTGGTCAGTGCGTTTGCCGGGCGGGCGCGCTGGGTGTTGGCGCAACAGGCCGTGGCCGAGAAGTCCAATGAGATCACCGCGATTCCCGACCTGCTGCGCCTGCTCGACCTGCAGGGGGCGGTGGTGTCCGAGCGATGCCATGGGGTGTCAGAAAGCCATCGCGCAAACGATCATCGATGCCGGCGCCGATTATGTCTTGGCGCTGAAAGATAACCATCCGACCTTGTGCGACGACGTCCAGCTCTGGCTGGATACCGAAGTCGCGCGCGGGCGCCTGCCGGTCCTGGAAACGGTCGAGAAAGACCATGGCCGCATTGAGATTCGGCGCTATGCGCTGAGCAGCCAAATCGACTGGCTCGACGCGAAACCGGACTGGGCCGGGCTCCAAGCGGTCGGGCGGGTCGAGTCCGACCCGGATCATCGGCGATGAAATGAGTACCGAATGTCGTTATTTCCTGTGTTCGTTGACCGATCAAGACCGGTTTGCCGCGACCGTGCGCGGTCACTGGGGCATTGAAAACCAACAACACTGGGTCTTGGATGTGCAATTTGGCGAAGATGCCTGTCGGACGCGCCGTGATCACTCGGCGGAGAACTTGGCGCTGATCCGCCGGGTAGCCTTGAATGTGCTGCGCCACAACGGCCCCCCACGGGATAGCATCCGTCGCCGTAAACTCCGCGCCGCGCTCAATGATGACTATCGGTTGAACCTCCTCTTGGGCACACCAACCCCAGCTACTACATAGCGCGATTGCCCTGGGTGCTGGTGGTCGATCCCACCGATCAGTACCCGCCGATGGTGGTCTTCAGTACCGACCTGGATCTCCCCGTCGCAACGATCATCGCCCGGCTCGTCCAACGCTGGAACGTGGCAGTCACCTTTGCAGAGACCCGGCGGCATTGGGGCGTCGAAACGCCGAAGTCCGAACGGGATTGGGGGTGAGGGTCAGGGCTGACCGTTTTCCGCCGGATTCCGCACGGGCCCGGCATGTTCCGCCAGCCGCCGCAAAGCCGCGCTCAGCCGCGGATCCGACAGATTGCGGGCGGTCACTTCCAACAATTTAGCGTTCCGCGCGGTCAGCGTCAGCCGCGGTCGCCGGGGGTTGGATGGCAGCGCGGCCGGCACCACCTGGATGCGCGGTTTGGGCAGCGGGATACCGAGTTGTTGGCCCAGCGCCTGCCGAAGGCTGTGCAGGGCATAACGCAGTCGGGTGGCCCAACTGGCCGAGTCCGTGTGCACGACCCAGCCATCCTCATCCAGCCGGATCAGCACCGCGTGATCGTGCAGATGCGGCGGCAGGTAGGCACGGAAGATCTGACTTAGCCGGACCATCCGGTCGGCCCGCGCCATCAACTGTCCCAGTGTCCCTTGCTGGCGGCGCAGCGCGTCGCCCACCGACACAACGGAACCTTGCCCAACGCGCCGACGCAACGTCGGGGATGGCGGTGGGGGACCGGCCGGAATCGTCGCCGGCGACTGTTGTCGGTTCGTCGAGGTCGTTTCCAGGCACCGAACGTAAGCGGACGTCGCCTCGGCCACCGCTGCCGGCTTGCTCTCGGCCGCCGCGGCCGGTTTGATCATGGTGGCTGGCATTGGCTCGGCTGGCTGACCGTAGCCGCGCAGCATCTTCAGCAATTGCGCGGTATGGCGCCGGGCGGATGCACGGGTGTCGTCGGGCTCAGCCATGCTCGCTGTCCCCCGCTCGCGACAGCTTGCCCATGATCGTCCAATCCGACTCCAGTCGCGCCAACTCCTCCGGCGTATTGATATTGCGGAATAGCGCTGGCCAGTCGGGGAATTCCACCGGCGCCGGCCGATGTCCTCGCAGCCAACGCCCGGTGTTGCCCTCGCCCGCCGCCAGGCAGGATGCCAGGTCATCCCGCAGCTCGACCGGCAGCAGCGCGAACACCGGCTGCCAGTACCCCTTGCAGAAGCCCACGCCGAGCGATGCCCGCTCCAGCGCCGCCCGCATCCGTTTCGCGTAATCGGGCGGTAGCAACGGCGAATCGCAGGGCGCGGTCAGCAGGTACGGGGTTTCGGTAACAGCCAGCGCCGCCAGGATACCCGCCAGCGGGCCGCGAAATCCGCGGTTGCCATCGGCGATTACCCGGCAACCGAACCGCTGGTAGACCTCCAAATTGCGGTTGGCGCTGATCAGCAGTTCCGCCACCTGTGGCCGCAGCCGGCGGACAGCATGCGCAATCAGCGGCTCGCCAGCGAGCGAAAGCAATCCCTTGTCGCGACCGCCCATTCGTTCGGCGCGACCACCGGCGAGAATGACGCCGGTCAGCGCGCCGACGTCAACGTCAGCCACGGCGATTCCCCGTCGGTTCGGCCGACCTGCGCTCCGGCTCCACCGAATCACCCGGCCTGCCGTGCGGTATGGGACGCCAACCCCACTGTTGTCGCCAGATCATCCTCGCTTCCTCGGGGTAAGTTTCATACGAGAGTTTCGTTACCGCGATAGTCTCCCTGGTTAGATTAGCCAAACCGTGAGGGTTCCGCGGCACCACGGCGCAGCCTGCTCAAACCAGCGGCAGGGTCACGTGCAGGATGCCGGGATCGTCCGGCGTCGAATGGAATTGGAATTTGAGCGCGCGGTTGAGTCGGAGCATCTGTTCGTTCTCGCGCAGGACCTCGCCATACAACTCCTTGATGCCCATCTTTCTGGCATACTCGATGATAATGCGCATCAGCATCGGCCCCAGTCCCAGGCCAGTCATGACCCGATCCACCAGAATGGCATATTCAGCCTTTTCCATGTTCGGATCGGCGTTGCAGCGCACCGCCCCCCAGATCTTACCCTTGCCGGGCAGGCGGTTGGGTTCGGTGACGATGAAGGCCATCTCCCGCTCGTAATCAAGCTGGGTCAGCCGCGCCGCCATTTCGTGCGGCAGATCGCGGATGGGTTGGAAAAACCGCATCCGCACATCTTCGGGCGGCATGCGCTTGATCAGTTCCTTCAGTTCCGGCTCGTCCTCCGGCAGAATCGGCCGGATCAGGAAAGAGCGGCCATCGGGCAGATCATAGATGTTTTCCAGTTGTTTCGGATAGGGCGAAATCGCCAGCCGCTGCGTCGCCGGCAACGTGGACGGTTCGATCAGGATGTTGGCATCCAGCACCAGCAGGCCGCCAGCATCCGTCCAGATCGGATTGATGTCCATCTCGACCACTTCCGCCAGATCGATCACCATTTGCGAGACCTTGATCAAGCTCAGGGCCATGGCATCCAGATCCACCGGCCGGCCTCGGTTAGTGAGGAGGCGGCGGTACAGCCGGGTACGCGACATCAGATCGCGCGCCAGTTGCATGTTCAGCGGCGGCAGGGCGTAAGCGATATCGTCGATCACCTCGGACTCAGTACCGCCGTGACCGAAGAAGATCACCGGTCCGAACCGGCGACCGGTGCGCACGCCCATCATCAGTTCATAGGCACCGTGGCGGAACTGCATCGGCTGCACCGCGAAACCGTCGATCACCGCCTCGGGCGCGAGATCGCGTACCCGTTTCAGCATTTCGGTGGCGGCCACCAGCACTTCGAGTGGATTCTTCAGGTTGAAGGCCACCCCGCCGACGTCGGACTTGTTGATGATGTCTGGCGAGAGGATCTTGAGCGCCACCTGCCCCCCCAACTCCAAAGCCACGTCGGTAGCCGCCTCGGGCGTGGAGGCAAAGTACAGCGGCGCCACCGGGATTTCGTAGGCACTCAACACCTGGCTGGTTTCGTAGGCGTTCAACCGGCGGCGGCCGGCGGTCAGCGCGATCTGGATGATGCGGCGGGCGGTTTCGGTATCGGGGGTAAACTCCTCCGGGATCGAGGGCGGGGTTTCCATCAGCAGTTCCTGATTGCGCCGGTGCTGGGCCAGCCGCATGAATGCTTCTACCGCTTCCCCGGGCGCCTCGTAGGTGGGAATGTGTATCTCCTTGAACAGATCGCGCGCCGGTTCCACGGTCGATTCGCCCACCCAGCAGGTCATGATCAGTCGCCGGCTCTTGGCGCGCTCGACCACCGCCTTGGCGCTCTCCAGCGACCGGTCCACCGAGGCGGGGGCATGGATCACCAGTACCCCATCGGTGCCCGGCTCCTGCAACAGCAGATCCAGGGCTTTGCCGTATTCGTCGGGGCTGGCCATATCACCCAAATCCACCGGATTCTCGATCGGATAACCGGGCCGGCAGTCGCGCGCCAGTTGCGTCAGGGTCGCTTCGCTAATCTCGGCCAAATGGCCGCCGTGCCGCAGCAGGGTGTCGCTGGTCAACAGCGCCAGGCTGTAACTGTTGCTGAGGATGGTCAGGCGATTGCTGTAAACCGGTTTGGCGGTGGCCAGGGTTTCGGCGGCGCCGAATAGTTGCTCGATGTTGTTCACCCGCAGAATGCCGGCGCGCTGGAACACGGCATCGTACACCGCATCCTCAATCGGTCCGGCCCGGAAGTCGCGCGGCTTGAGCACGATCACCGGCTTGACCCGGGCAGCGACGCGGGCGGCGGAGACAAACTTGCGGCGATTGCGGGTATTTTCCATGTACATCAGGATGGCCCGCGTATTGCTGTCCCGCAGCAGATAATCCAACAGGTCGCCGAAATCCACATCCCAGCGCATGCCGACCGAGATCGCGTGAGAGAAACCGATGTTGCGGCCGGTGGCCCAGTCGATCACGCTGCGCATGATCGCGGCGGACTGGCACAGCAGGGCGATGTGGCCCGGCAGCGGCCGGGTAGAGTTCAGACTGGCGTTGACGTTGGCCGACGGCACGGCATAACCGAGGTGGTCCGGACCCATGACGCGCAGCAGATAAGGCTTGGCGGTTTCCAGGATTTTCTGCCTCAGGGATTCGCCCTCGTCCGGGTATTTGCGCAGCATCTCCTGGCTGAGCAGCGCCGTCCTGGTCCCGCGATGATCTTGCAATACCTCCCTGCTGAGCAGCAAGGCCGCCCGGGTCCCGCGCGCGCCCAACTCGCCGATCAGGGTCGGGGCCTCCTCGAGCGACGTGGTCAGAATCGCCAGGTCCGGCACGACCGGCAGGCTGGCGATATCCTTGTAGGCCAGCACGCCGGAAATGGACTGGTGATCGGGATTCACCGGCATGACCGGCCCCTTGAACCCCCCCTCGATCAGGTTGAATTCCACGGTGGCATCGGAGCCGCTGGCGGGCTTGCCACGGCCGATAACCGCAATGGAGCGGGGCTTGAACAGGTATTCAAGATTGCGAATGGTCATGGGTACGTCTCGCGCGCTGGTGATCGCCGGGAGCGGGCCGGGGGTTGAATCTGGTTTGCTTATGGTAACGCGATTTGGTTGCCAATAGGTTGACCTGGGCTCGATACCCGTGCCTACCTTGTGGGTTTTCTTTACAATTCCGTTCCTTCGATCACGGCCTGAATACTGGGGAGCCGGCATGACCTGGACCACGATCCGCAAGCTACCAACATCTGGCGAACCACCGCCGCATTTGACCGACTATGCGGCGGCACGGGCTGGTTTTTCCTGGGCAGCGGCTCGCGCCGAGCTGGAGGGTTTGCCGGGCGGTGGCCTGAACATCGCTTACGAGGCGGTGGACCGGCATGCACGCGCGGGGCGGGGCAATGCGGTCGCGCTGATCTGGCTGGGCAAGAACGGCGCGCGGCAAGCCTTCACTTACGCCGAACTGGCCGGCCTGAGCAATCAATTCGCCAATCTGCTGGAACGGTTGGGGGTCGGCCAGGGCGACCGGGTCTGCGCGCTGGCCGGACGCATTCCGGAATTGTACGTGACCGCGCTGGGAGCCTGGAAAGCCGGCGCGGTGTTCTGTCCACTGTTTTCCGCTTTCGGTCCGGAGCCGGTGCGGGTGCGTCTGGCCAAGGGTCAGGCGCGAGTGCTGGTCACCACCACGCTCTTGTACGAGCGCAAGGTGCGGTCACAGCGCGGCGATCTGCCGGATCTGGCGCAAGTGCTGTTGACGGACGGCGACGGCGGAGAACCGGGCGTCCGCCCGTTTCACGCCCTGCTGGCCGGGGAAGCGGATCAACGTACCCTGCCTCGCACGCGACCCGAAGACATGGCGCTGCTACACTTCACCAGCGGCACGACGGGCACGCCCAAAGGCGCGGTTCACGTCCACGACGCGGTGGTCGCCCATCGCCTGACCGGCCGGCTGGTGCTCGATCTGCGGCCCGGCGACCTCTACTGGTGCACCGCCGACCCTGGCTGGGTCACCGGTGTGTCCTACGGCATCATTGCCCCGCTGGCGAACGGCGCGACGCTGGTGGTGGACGAAGCTGAGTTCGACGCCCGCCGCTGGTACGCGATTCTGGAACGGGAACGGGTCAACGTCTGGTACACCGCGCCGACCGCCATCCGCATGTTGATGAAAGTCGGCGCTGAAGCCGCGCGCGGGTTCGATTTAAGCGCACTGCGGTTCGCGGCCAGCGTAGGCGAGCCGCTCAATCCCGAAGGAGTGACTTGGGGGCTGGAAGCGCTGGGCCAGCCGTTTCACGATACCTGGTGGCAGACGGAAACCGGCGCGATCATGATTGCCAACACTCGCGGGCAGGAGATCCGACCCGGCTCGATGGGCCGGCCGTTACCGGGCATCGAGGCAGCCATCGTCCGGCGGCGGTCCGACGGCGGTGTGGATTTGCTGGATCCGGGCGAGGAAGGGGAGCTGGCCCTGCGGGTCGGCTGGCCCTCCATGTTCCGTGGCTACCTGCACGACAGAGAACGCTACCAGCGATGTTTCGCCGATGGCTGGTATCTGAGCGGCGATCTGGCCAGCCGGGACGCCGACGGTTACTTCTGGTTCGTGGGCCGGTCCGACGATGTGATCAAGACCTCGGGCCATCTGATCGGACCGTTCGAGGTGGAAAGCGCGCTGCTGGAACATCCGGCGGTGGCCGAAGCCGGCATGATCGGCAAACCGGATGCATTCGCCGGCCAGATCGTCAAGGCGTTCGTGGCGCTCAAGCCCGGCCACACCCCCAGCGATGCGCTGCGCAAGGAACTGCTCGGCTTCGCCCGGAGCCGGCTGGGACCGGCGGTGGCGCCGCGCGAACTGGAGTTCGTAGCCGATTTGCCCAAGACCCGCAGCGGCAAGATCATGCGCCGGCTGCTGCGCGCCCGGGAGTTGGGACTGCCGCTGGGCGATTTATCAACCCTGGAAGGTAGCGAGACGCAGGAAAATTGAAATTAGGCGGTTTATTCTAATTCTCGCTGGTAGGATTATTGCATCAATTTAGATGGGCCTGTGTAAAACGCGCCGCGACCGAGCCCGCTTGCTTTTCCAGCGGAACGATGCGAGACTTGTGCTGCGGCGCAACATGCCGATAGTAAATTATGAACAGGGTTTGAGCTTCCCAATACCAAGCACGCTACCAGCGCTAAGGAAACGATCCATGAACGCCACAACCAAAGAGCCGATTCGCGAAACGATCCTTCGCGTTCTCGGCGATGTCGTCCCGAACGCCGATACCCAAGCGGTCAACCCCGACATCAGTTTTCACGATCAACTCGAACTGGATTCGATCGATTTTCTGCGGCTCATGATGGGCCTGGAAAAGGAATTGAACGTCACCATCTTCGACTTTGACTACCCGAAGCTGTCCACCCTGAAGGGTTGCGAACATTATCTGACCGAGCGCCTGGTGATGGCGGCTTGACACAGGCATGATTTGGCACAGCGCTCGGGTAGCGGCGACAGTGCGCCAACAACAAAAAGACCGACCCACATGGGATCGGTCTTTGAAAATCGTAGCAGGATTAGACTGTTTGCTCTAATCTGAAATTTTAGAATCATCGCTGTGCGCTAGGTATTCTTCGCCTTTGTCGCACAACCCTCCTTTGGTGGTTTTCGGCCGGACTTTACAGCCCGGCCCTTTTTTTGGTTCGTTGAATCTTGTGGATTCCAAAACCGTACTACCCCGATGAGGAGCCGCGCGTCGGGCCGAACCGGTTGTTTGTTTTGGGATTGGCACGCCCTCAACGCCGGGCGAATTATACAGATTACGTTCAATCCCGCAACCTCTTCGTGAAGAATCGCTTTCATGCCGCAATCCAGCAAGCGAAACGTATTGCAACAGATACAGTCTGGCGCATTGCCGCGCGGGCTGGGCTTGGCCAGCGCCGGTATGAGGATGAGCGCCCATTTGGGTTCCTACTCCCTGGAAAGCCTGTTTACCTTTGGTGACCAGCGGCGGGAACGTCGGCAACAGATGCTCACCGAGCAGGCGCGGTTGCTGGTCGACGAACTCGGCCGTTTGAAGGGCAGCGTCATGAAGGTCGGTCAGTTGCTCGCGCTATACGGCGAGCAATTCAATCCGCCGAAAGAAGCGGTCGCGGTGTTGCGCACCTTGCAGGAAGACAGTCCACCGCTGGCATAGCCGGCGCTGGAGCCGATGCCGCGCGAGTTCTTCTAAAGGAGCATGGTGCAGATCGACCCCCACTTTGGCAACTACCGGGTCCAATTTGACCCGATGCAAGACCAGGATGGGCGGGTTCTACTGGATTTTGGTGCAGTGCGACATTTTCCGGTAGCGTTCCTGCACCGCCTATTACGTAATGGTGCGCGGTGCGTTCTGGAAAGATGTCGCTGTCGTTCCGGGTACCGCCCAAGGAGTTCCCGTTTCTGCCCCGCAAGCTGGGCGGAGTGTTCGTGTTCCTGGCCGAACTGAACACGAAACTGGATGCTCGCCCGCTGCTGCTGCGCTACATGGACGAACCCCGCCGGAAACGATTCTTTTTTTCCGCCACCGCCGCCAGCCCGGTCAGCACCAGCGCGGCACCGATGACCAGCAACGCGCTCGCGGCGTCGCTCAGCCCCTCCGGATAGAACAACAGCAGCAGTCCCAATCCCGCCATCATCACGCCCGAAAGCAGTTTCAACAGCCGTCCTTCCCGCTCCCGCAACTTGCGCGAACCCAGCGTCCAGGTGAACGCCAGCACGATCCCCAGCAGCGGCAACACGTAGATCAGGTTGTAGAACACCAGATAGAGGTAGTACGTGCCGGTGGATAGTTGGTGCAGGGTCAGGGCGCGGGTGTAGACCATCGGAAAGCCGGCGGTACAGAGCAATTCGTAGCTGTTGGCGACGATGGCCAACGTGACCGCGCCCGCCAGCAGCGACGGCAGATGCTCGCCGCCCACCAACGCCCGCATCCGCTTGAACAGTTTCGGCTTGGCCTCGTCTGGAATACTTAGTGAAGGGCCTTGCTGGAACGCCCAATAGTCCTTGATGTTCAGTCCGCCCATGACCACCGCCAGCAAACCCGCCAGCAGGGTGACGAACCGCAACTCACCCAGCAAGAGGAACACGTTGAGCCAGGCAGCCATGAACACGAAATAGATCGCGCCCGAAAAAAAGACAAACACTCCGCCGATCAGCAGCATTCGCGACCGATCGCGGGCGTGCACCAGCAGGCTGAGCAGGAACAGCAACACGAAGAAGGCGCAGGGATTGAAGGCGTCCAGTCCGGCCAGCACCAGAGTCAGCACCGGCAGCGACAACGCAGCGGGGTCCAGCGCGCCAATCAGCGGCAGATTCAGCGGCGGTTCCACCACGGGCGCCACGGGTTCGGCGGCGGCGGTGGGCTGGGTTTGGCGGCGGTGGCACTCCTCCAGTTGCTGGCGCAGATGGCGGCCAGTAGTTTCGGGACTATCGAAGCCGGTCAGCATCCTGCCGCAAAACAGGAACGCCGGCACGGAGCGAGCCGACTCGCCCAGCGCCTCGGCCATCCGGGAGTATTGCAGCGCCCCGGCCATGTCCTGGTTGATATCGTGACTGTGCAGTTCCAGCCAGGGATAATCGGCGGGCAACGCCTCGACGAAAGGACGCGCGTGGCGGCAATGCGGACAAGTCCGCGTCCAGAAGAAATAAAGCTGAAGCCGCGACTCGCCGGTCGCGGCTTCGCTAACCCACCACTCCGCCGGCGCCGCCGGCGCGGTATGGCTTAGCGCCGGTAACCAGACCAGCAGCAAGCCCAACAGCAGGCCACCCAAGGCGCAGCGCGGCATAACGTTGACGCTCAGGGTTCCAGGCGTTCCAGTAACCACTCACCGCTTTTTTGTAGGCGGTAACGCAGCCGGTCGTGCATCCGGCCGTGGCGACCCTGCCAGAATTCCAGCATCTCGGGCCGCACCCGGTAGCCACCCCAGTGGTTCGGCATCGGAATATTGTCGTCCGGATATTGCGCGGCCAATTGCTGGAAGCGTTCGTCGAGAATCTGGCGGCCGGACACCACCTGACTCTGTCGGGACGCCAGCGCGCCCAGCCGGCTTTCGCGTGGCCGGCTGTGGAAATAGGCTTCCGACTCGATCGGGGGTATCTGGCTGACCGTGCCCTCGATTCGCACTTGCCGTTCCAATTCCAGCCAGAGAAACACCAGAGCGGCATGGGGATTTTCGGCCAGTTGTCGGCCCTTGTCGCTGCGATAGTTGGTGAAGAACACGAAACCGTCAGCATCGCAGTCCTTGAGCAACACTACCCGCGCATAAGCACGGCCCATTCGATCGGCGGTAGCCAAAGTCATGGCGTTCGGTTCTGGCAGTTGCGCGCTGATCGCCTCCTGCAGCCAGCGCTGAAACTGCTTGAGTGGATCGGGATCGACGTCGGCCTTGCGCAAGGCGCCGAGGGCGTACTCGTGACGCAATTCGGCGAGGGATTTGCTCATGACGGCAGGACTCCTGCGGCTAAGCTTTTAGTTGGGGTTATCATTATACCAGTTCGCCATACCCGTTCCGCGTCAACCACTGGCATCATCACCGCGTTCTAGGCGATTGGACCGACAGGGCTCAGGGGTCGTTTTCAGCATACACGGAACCCGAGCCCTGAATCCGATGTCTTCGATTTTCCCGGACAAGGAGTCATCGAGATGGCCAACAAGCAGCTTTTCAAATCGCGGCCGGGTCGGCTGCCGCCAGAAACCAATGCTCGCAATGAAGCCGGCGGCAAAGCCTACGCGCTCTCGCCCAAAGCCGCGCTGGCGCAGTATGTCGCCACCGGTTGTCTGAACGCGACCTTCTACGCCGACGCGGAAATGCAACTGGATACCGTGCTGGATTTGTGCGCGGCGGTGGAACCGGCGTTCGTCGCCAAAACGGCCATTTACGCCCGCCGGCGCGGCCAGATGAAGGACATGCCGGCGCTGCTGACGGCGTGGCTGGCGCAGCACGGTCCAGACCACCTGGAACCGGTCTTTGCCAAGGTCATCGACAATGGCCGGATGCTGCGCAATTTCGTGCAAATCCTGCGCTCCGCCGTGGTCGGGCGCAAATCGCTGGGCAGCCGGCCCAAGCGGCTGGTGCAAAACTGGTTGAACGGGCGCACCGACGCGCAACTGTTGAGCGCCTCGGTCGGCAACGACCCATCGCTGGCGGACGTGCTCAAGATGGTTCACCCGAAACCGGCGACACCGGAACGGACCGCGCTGTACGCCTGGCTGCTCGGCAAGCCGCACGACCCAGCGCTGTTGCCGGAAGCGCTCAAAACGCTGGAGCGGTTTAAATCCGATGTGGACGCACCAGTGCCAGACGTGCCGTTCGAGTTGTTGACCGCCCTGCCCTTGCAGCCGCAGCACTGGGTCGCCATCGCCTGTCAGGCGCCGTGGCAAATGACCCGAATGAACCTCAATACCTTCGCCCGGCACGAGGTATTCAAGGTCGGCGGCATGGCGCAACGCATCGCCGAACGGTTGCGCGATCCGGCGGTGATTCAGCGGGCGCGAGTGTTCCCGTATCAGTTGCTCAGCGCCTACGCCATGACCGACACAGCAGTGCCGGAAATCGTCCGCGACGCCTTGCAGGATGCGCTGGACGTGGCCCTGGAGAACGTGCCGGAACTGTCGGGGCAGGTCTATGTGCTGCTGGATGTATCCGGTTCGATGGCTTCTCCCGTGACCGGCCACCGCAAGGGCGCAACCTCCAGGGTGCGCTGCGTGGACGTGGCGGCGCTGGTGGCGGCGGCGCTTTTGGCGAAGAATCCGGCGACGGAGATTTTGCCGTTCGACACCCAGGTTCACGCGCCCCGGCTGAACCGGCGCGACAGCGTGTTGACCCAGGCCCGGATGCTGGCGGAATTCGGCGGCGGCGGGACGAATTGCGGGTTGCCGCTGCAACTGCTGAATCAGCGCAAGGCGGAAGGCGATTTGGTGATTTACGTGTCCGACAACGAGTCATGGGCCGACCCGCAGCGCGGGCGCGGCACCGAGACGATGCGGCAATGGGAAACGTTCCGCCAGCGCAACCCACGGGCGCGGCTGGCCTGCATCGACATTCAGCCCTATGGGACGGTGCAGGCGCAAACCCGTGAGGATGTACTAAACGTCGGCGGTTTCTCGGACGCCGTGTTCGAGGTGCTGGCGCGGTTCGCCGCCGGGCAGTTGGGCGGCGAGCATTGGGTGCGCGAAATCGAAGCCGTGGAGGTATAATTCAGTAACCGTTTTGCCGTCCGGGCTGGAATGCCCGACCGGGAATACATGCCTGCTAAGCGTACCCCTCTCGGTCACCTTCCTTGTCCGGTCCGGGCGGTCTCGATTTTTGGCGGCGAATGCCGGCGGGAGTACATGGTCTCCGCC
Organism: uncultured Gammaproteobacteria bacterium; assembly: GCA_963715845.1. Lineage (GTDB taxonomy): Bacteria > Pseudomonadota > Gammaproteobacteria > Competibacterales > Competibacteraceae > Competibacter_A. The sequence continues at coordinate 152,640 of CAVQSJ010000022.1, forward strand.
ACATGCGGGCGGGAAGAAGCAGCTCTCGCCACCCCTTGTCGTCGCCTTTCCAGTTGCCGTGGCGAATGCTCGCGGGACTACATGGCTCATAACCCCTTGGTCGCGGGTTCGAATCCCGCCAGCCATCCCTTCGGGGGTGATGTAGCTCAGTGGTAGAGCAAGGAACGTCTCGCAACAACCTTGTCGCCACGCTTTATTCGGCAAAACGGAGCGCGGGTTCATGGCTCGCGCTCCGTTTCGTCTCGAACAACGCGCGTTACCGGCTTTCCGCCTGCTGGCGCAGCCAGGCGGTCAAATCCTCGGCCGGCAGCGGCCGGCTGAAATGGTAGCCCTGCATCAGATGGCAATTCCGCTCGCGCAGGAACTCCACCTGTTGCCGGTTTTCCACCCCCTCCGCCACCACCGCCAGCCGCAAACAATGCGCAATGGTCACGAGGGCGGTCACAATCGTGGCGGCATCGGCACTGCTGGTGATATCGCGCAGGAAGGATCCATCCAGTTTGAGCTTGTCGATGGCGAAATGGCGCAGGTAGCTCAGACTGGAATAGCCGGTACCAAAGTCGTCGATCGACAGGACCACGCCCATCTCCTTCAGTTGCCGCAGGGTCGCGGCGTTCGCCTCGCCGATCAGCAAGGTCTCGGTCAATTCCAGTTCCAGATCGCCGGTCCGCAGCCCGGTTTCCCGTAGAATCTCAGCCAGCCGCTCGCTGAATCCGGTGCGCTGCAACTGCAAGGCCGAGACATTGAGCGCGATCCGGCCATGCTCGAGACCGGCGCGTCGCCAAGCCTTGCTGTCGCTGCAAGCCTTTCGCAGTACCCATTCTCCGATGGGAACGATCAGCCCAACCTCTTCGGCGATGGGAATAAAACGGTCCGGCGCCACCCAACCGAGTTCGGGATGCCGCCAGCGCAACAGCGCTTCGACCGCGACCACCTGCCCCGTGACGCAATCGACCTGTGGTTGGTAATGCAACACGAATTCATCGCGCTCCAGCGCCCGCCGTAGACAATATTCCAATTGCAAACGCTCTCGCGCCCGGACGTTCATTTCCGCGGCGAAAAACTGGTAGTTGTTGCGCCCGCTGCTCTTGGCCTGATACAGGGCTGTATCGGCATGTTGCAACAGGGTAGCCGGATCGCTGCCGTCGACTGGATACAGGCTGATCCCGATACTGGTGGCGATATTCAAAGTGTGGCCATCCACAATTAGGGGTTCCGCCACGCCCCGCAACAGCTTGCTGGCGATCCGCCCGACATCGCTGGCATCGTGGATCGCAGTCAGGACGATGACGAACTCGTCACCACCCAACCGGCTGACGGTATCGCTGCCACGCACCTCATACGTGAGCCGCTCGGCGACCGCGCGCAACAACTGGTCACCGACCGCATGGCCCAGAGAGTCGTTAACGATCTTGAACCGGTCGAGATCCAGAAACAGCAACGCCAACAAGGCTCCCGCGCGCTGTGCCTCGCTCATGGCCTGCCGCAGACGGTCCTGCAGCAGCGTGCGGTTGGGCAGATCGGTCAAGGCGTCGTGCAGGGCCAGATGGTGGATGCGCTCCTCGGTCTCCTGGCGTTCGGTAATATCTTCCACGATCACGATGGCCAACGGTTCCCCGCTGGCCTGTTCGAGCAACAGATCGGCGGTGAGGTTGACCCAGCGAGTTGTGCCATCCTTGCGCAGATAACGCTTTCGCATCGTACGTACGGACTGTTTTTCGAAGGACGCGAGCCGGTACAATTGCTGCGACTGAGGCCAATCATCGGGATGCGTGACGTCGGCGACCGTCATCCGCTGCAACTCTTCGAGCGAGTACCCCACTAATTCACAGTAGCGCGAATTGGCTTGTACGATACGCTGATCGATCTTGGACACCAGCACGATACCCAGCGGACTCAGTTCGAAAATGCTGCGGAAGCGCGCCTCGCTGGCGCGTAGATCGGCCATCATCCGCAGGCGCTCGGTGATGTCGCGGATGGCGGCGATATGCACGGCGCGCCCTTGCCAGATAAAATGTTGTGCGGTGATTTCGACCGGAAACACCGCGCCCTCCCGATTGCGGTGCCAGCGCACCAGAACCAGAACTGGCTTGCCTCCACGCTCTTGCTGGATGGCTCCGCCTTCATGCGTGAGTTTGCGCGTCTGGTCTGGCTCGGCGGACATATCCGTATTTTTCTGCTGGAGCAGTTCCGACCGACTGTAGCCGTAGAGGGCCTCCGCCGCCGGATTGGCTTCCAGAACCTGGCCGGTTTCGTTGTCGATCAGCAAGATGGCATCCGATTCCAATTCAAACAGGTGGCGATAGCGGCTTTCGCTTTCGGCCAACGCTTCCTCGGCACGCTTGCGCTCGGTGATATCGGTCAGCATGGCGAAGGCTCCCTGAAACACGCCGTCCTCGTCCAGCAGGGGGGTCACGGAGACCAGAACGGTCACCGCGTGGCCGTCCCGATGACGAAAACGGCGCTCGAACTGGTCGCGGCCCCCTTGTCGGTGTTCCCGCGCGCGCCGTTCGTGATCGGCGATTTCCTCGGGCAACATAAAATCGCGGATCGGGTACCCCAGCATGTCCTCCGGCGCATAGCCCAGCATCTCGGCCATGCGACTGTTGACAAAGGTGGTACGAAATTCGGTATCTGTTTGCCAAATGCCTTCATTGGCGGTTTCCACGATACGCCGATACATGGCTGCGTCACATCGCGACTCCGCACCGCCATCCCCGTCTGATTCCAAGTCTGGAATAGTAATAATTGTTGTCATCGCCAATCTATCGCACATTCAAATTCGATTTTTTCCCGGTAAAGTTTATAACAAAAACTCGCCTTGGCTGAATCGCTTATAATTGTCGCTGGGTTGCCGGCTTGCTGTTGAAGCATTGGCAAGCCTCCCGAGCCGCCCCGACCCCGCAACCACCCAACCCGCCATGCCCGCCAATCTGACTCCGGAATTCAAAGCCGCCGAAGCTGCCTTCCGTCAGGCGCGCGACCCCAAGGAGCGACTGGAATGCCTGCGCGAAATGCTGCGCACCATTCCCAAACACAAGGGCACCGACCACCTGCAGGGTGACATCAAGAGCCGCATCAAGGATTTGACCGGGGAACTGGCCGGTCCGAAGAAAGGCGGCGCCCGCGGTGGTCCGGTCTCGGTCATCCGTCCGGAAGGCGCGGCGCAAATTGCCCTGCTCGGTCCGCCCAATGCCGGTAAATCGGCCCTGCACGCCCGGCTGACCGGCTCCAACGCCGCCGTCGCTCCTTATCCGTTCACCACCCAGTTTCCCCAACCGGGGATGCTGCCGTATCGGGACGTTGCCTTTCAGTTGTTGGACTTGCCGCCGCTGACCCGCGAACGACCCGTGCCCTGGGTCGACCAAACCCTGCAACCAACGGATGCCTGTCTGTTCGTGGTGGACCTGGGCGATCCGGAGTGCGTGGATCAAGCGCTGGCGATTCACGCCCTGCTGGCGGAAAAGCGGGTCACCCTGACCGAGCGTTGGGATGTCGGTATGGCGGCGGATACTGGCGAGGACGACGAGACCACGCTGGCCAACCTGTTCGCCGTCAGCCTGCCGACCTTGCTGATCGCCGCCAAGGCCGATCAAATTCCAGCCCTGGCGGACGAATGGACGGTGTTTCAGGAATTGACCGGCTGGCGGTATCCGATGCTGGCGGTGTCGGCGAAGACTGGCGAGGGTCTGGAATCCATCGGCCCGTGGCTGTTTCAGGGACTCGGCATCGTGCGGGTCTACACCAAGACACCGGGCAAACCACCCGATCTGAATCGACCGTTTACCGTGCGCCGGGGTCAAACCGTGCGCGACGTGGCCCGGCTGATTCATCGCGATCTGGCCCAGTCCCTCAAATACGCCCGGCACTGGACCCACGGCCAGCACCACAGCCAGCAGGTCGGCCCGGACCATCCGGTCGCGGATGGCGACATTCTGGAACTGCATGCCTGACCCGATGCCCGCCATCCTGCTCTCGACCCTGAACGCCCGCTATTTCCACTCCTCTCTCGGATTGCGCTACCTGTACGCAAACCTGGGCGAGTTACAAACCGACGCCGCCATCCGCGAATTCATCATCACCCAGCGTCCCCTGGACATCGCCGAAACCCTGCTGGCCGAACAGCCGCATATCGTCGGCTTCGGCGTCTACGTGTGGAATGTGGCGGAAACCACACAGATCGTCGCCCTGCTCAAGCAAGTGCGGCCGGATCTCGTCATCGTGCTGGGCGGCCCGGAAGTGAGCCATGAGTGGGAGGAACAACCCATCGTGGCAATGGCCGACTACCTGATCGCCGGTCAGGCGGACCTGGCTTTCGGGCGGCTGTGTCGGGAATTACTGAACGGCAGCCCGCCGCCGGAGCGCATCATGGCCGCCGAACCGCCGGCGCTGGAGCAGCTCGCCCTGCCCTACCGGTTCTATAGCGACGAAGACATCGCCCACCGGCTGATCTACGTCGAAGCCTCGCGCGGCTGCCCGTTCAAATGCGAGTTCTGCCTGTCGGCGCTGGACAAGACTGCCTGGCCGTTTCCCTTGGAACCCTTTCTCGCCGAGATGCAGCGGCTTTACGACCGGGGCGCGCGCCACTTCAAGTTCGTGGATCGCACCTTCAATCTCAACGCTAAAGTCGGCGCGCGGATTCTGGATTTCTTTCTGGAACGGCTGGACGAACGGCTGTTCCTGCATTTCGAGCTGATTCCCGATCATCTGCCGGAGGCGCTCAAGGACCGGATCGTCCAGTTTCCAGCGGGGACGCTGCAATTCGAGATCGGCGTGCAGACTTTCAATCCCGAAGTGCAGGCGCTGATCAGCCGCAAGCAGGATAACCGCAAGACCGTGGACAACCTGCGCTGGTTGCGGCAAAACACCCACGCCCACCTCCACGCCGATCTGATCGTCGGCCTGCCGGGCGAGGATCTGGCCAGTTTCGCCGCCGGCTTCAACCGGCTGGTGGCGCTCGACCCCCATGAAATCCAGGTCGGCATTCTCAAGCGGCTGCGAGGTGCGCCGATCGGCCGCCACAGTGCCGAGTTCGACTTCCGCTACAATCCGCATCCGCCCTACAACCTGCTGTGTTCGGGGTTGATCGACTTCGCGACGATGCGGCGCTTGGAGCGATTCGCCCGGTATTGGGATTTGATCGGCAATTCCGGACGGTTCCGCCACGCCAGTCCCTTGTTGCTGGGCGACGATCCGTTCGGGCGCTTCATGACCCTGAGCGACTGGCTGTTCAACGCCACTGGCCAGACCCACCAGTTCGCCCTGGAACGGCTGTTCGATCTGTTGTATCGAGGATTGGTCGAGGCGCTGGGCGTTGCCGAACCGGCGGCTCGCGAGGCGTTGACCGAGGATTACCGAAATGGCGGCGCGAAAGGCGGTCCGGAATTTTTACGATCACATTCTACCCAAACTTCCATTCCTACTTTTACCCACTTCAAATCAGCGGCTTCCCCGAACCGCCAAGCACGGCACCGCTAAATTCATCTCCGAGCCGGGCCCTACGGCTGAGCTTGTATCTATGATGCTACCGATGTTGCTTAGCAACAATTTTTGTTGCATTGTGGGAACAAAAGTGGTATTAATAAAACCAATAAGGAGTAGAGCCCACTCACAGAGGAACTCGAGTCATGACCAATTCACATCCAGTCCATACCGTCTGCCCGCATTGCAAGCGGCCGGTGGTGGTGTTGCCGGGTCAGCGCGGCGCCCTTTGCGCGGAGCACGGCAACGTCGTGCCGATGCGAAGCGCCATCGTCAATCCACCATTAGCGCCTCAACCGCTGAGGCTCGCACCGGTCGCCTGAGTCAGTCGCACGCCGAAGCGGATCATTACCACCACGACCCGGGGGCGATGGATTCCAGATTGTAACGACGTGGGCGGCCCTCATGGAGCCCATTGGGGCTATAGTATCCGGCCATCGCCTCCGCCGGTTCGGAAGCCCGCCACCATGAAAAAACTCCCCATCGGCCTGCAAAACCTGCGCGAGATGCGCACCCAGGGCTATGTCTACGTGGACATGTCAGGCGACAGCATAAACTGCCCCCCTAGCAGCCTGTCGGGTTTAATATTTCTGAAGTGTTTTTGGGCGTATTTTTGGCGTTTTTTATAAGAATTAGGGCATTTTTTCCCGATTTTCCTCGCTACGGGCGCAATACGGCCATACGTTTCACATTCCACGCCAAACACACCAGCGTCCATTCGTTTTTAACGTTCTCCAACCCACGGGTCAGAAACTGGCGAAAGCCCAAGACGCCTTTGATGATTCCAAAGACGGGTTCAACCGTCTGTTTGCGCAGGGCATAGAGCGCTCGCCCCTGGCGCGTCTTAAAACGGTGCTTCATCCGCTCCATCGGAGTAGATCCGTCTGGTAAGGCTGGCGGATGGTCGTCAAACCGCTCCTGCCACGGAGTATGATGGCTCTCCCGTTTGAGCGCGATCATCGGTTCGATCTGGGCTTTGTCACAGACCTCGACATTCTTCTCGCTGAGATAGCCGTTATCCGCCATGAGGCTATGAGGACGAGCAACCTCTTGGGGAAGAGCGCCCAGGTGTTCGACAGCGGGCTCGATCTGCTGCTTGTCGTTGACATCCTGGGTCACGCTGGGCACCAAAATCAGCATGGAGTCAACGTCTACCACGGCCTGGGCGTTGTAACACTGCTCGAATCCACCTCCAGCCACCGGCATGATCCGAGACTCCCCATCGGTGTGGTTGACTGGGTCGGTGGGGTGTGGAATGGGACTTGGCGGAGTCGGTTCCTTGCCGCGCGGCTTTTTTCCAGTAGCGGCTTCCTTGGCTTGACGGGCCGCCATCTTGGCTGCGTACTCGGCTTGTTCACCCTCATAACGTTGCCGTGCCCGCGCCTCAATCTCCCGTTGAGCCTCGGCGATCGCTGCCAACCGATCCTCTCGACGCTGAAGCTCTTCTGGCAGATTCATCCCCTCCGGGAGCGCCGTCGCCTCATCGGCCAACTTGAGTAACTCCGCCACCTCGGCCTTGAGCTTTGCCTCGAGTTGCTCGGCATGAGCATACGACAGCGCACTATGGCGACTGGCATGGGCGTGAATCTTGGTACCATCCAGACTGACCCTGCCAAACCGACTCATGCCGTTCTCCCTGGCGACTCGGAGTACCTGCACGAAGATCTCTGCAAACTCCTTCTTGAACTGCTGGCGGAACGTCGCCAGCGTGTCATGATCCGGATGCAGATTACAGGCAATGTAGCGAAAGGGAATGGAATCGTAGGTGGCGCGCTCGATTTTGCGGCTGGAGAAGATCCCCGTGGCATAGGCGTAGATGAGGAGCGCCAGGAGCAGACCGGGTGGGTAGGCCTCATGCCCTCGGCCTGCATAGCTCTGCTCTATGGCAGACAGATCCAGGCTCTCCACAATCTCCACAATATAGCGAGCCAGGTGACCCTCGGGCAGGCACGCCTGAATCAAGATCGGCGTGGCCAAATCGCTCTCGCGGTCAATCGAACGAAAACGCTGCATCAGAATCTTCCCAGGGTATCAATGCCGCCATTCTACACGGCAGAAAGCCCGACAGGCTGCTAGTGCTTCAACCGACCTTAAATGACGTGATCGGTAGGGTGGATAAGGCGTTTGCGCTGCATCCGCCAGCCGCCTGCTGGGTGGATGCGCTACGCTTATCCGCCCTACATTCATCAATTCAGCCTGGTTGGAGCACTAGCGACACGAAGAATTGCCCCCCTAGCCGAGGGGTAAATGATGAACGAACGGGTTCAAGGGGTTCCTATCGTTATCGTTGAGACGATAGCGAGAGGGGACCAGATGCACACACCAGAAGCGGTCGCGGCGATGCGGCGACTCCATCAGTTGGGTTGGGGGATCAAGCGGATTGCGGGCGAGTTGGATTGCAGCGCGCACACGGTCCGGCACTCTCTGCGGCAAGGGGAGTGGCGGCCGAGTCGCCGCCCGGTCCGGCGCCGGGTGTTGTGCGGGTTGGACGACTGGCTGGCGGCCAGCTTTCGCCAGCATCGGGCCAACGCGGACGTGGTCCGCCAAGAGTTGCAGCGGGTGCATGGCCTGCACGTGTCGTTACGGACGGTGGAGCGCGCGGTGCGGTCGTGGCGCCAGGCCTTGGAAGCCGAGGCCCGCGCGACGGTGCGGTTCGAGACGCCGCCGGGCCGGCAACTCCAGATCGACTTTGGGAGGACCACGGTGCGGATCGGCGGCGAGCCGGTCGTGGTTCGGCTGTTCGTGGCCACGCTGGGCTATTCGCGCCGGGCGTTCGTGGCGGCGTTCGACCACGAGCGGCAATCGGCCTGGCTGGAGGGGTTGGAACGCGCCTTTCGGTATTTTGGCGGGGTGCCGGAGGAGGTGTTGGTGGACCATGCCCGGACCTGGGTGGATGACCACGACCGGACCACGCGGGTGGTGGTGTTCAACGCCCGGTTTCTGGCCTTTGCCCGGTATTGGGGGTTCCAACCCCGGGCGTGCGCGCCCTACCGGGCACGGACCAAGGGCAAGGACGAACGGGGGGTGGGCTACGTCAAGCGCAACGCCATCGCCGGCCGGACGTTCGCCTCCTGGACGGCGCTGGAGGCGCATCTGCACCAGTGGTTGCGGACCGTGGCGGATGTACGGGAGCACGGCACCACCGGCGAACCGCCGCTGGAGCGGTTTCAGCGGGCCGAAGCCGCCGCCCTGCGGCCCGCGAACGGTCGCCCGCCGTTCCACTGGACCCGCGAACTGACCCGCCAGGTGCACGCCGACGGCTGCGTGGAGGTGGATACTAACCACTACAGCGCGCCGTGGTGGCTGATCGGCGAGACCGTGACCGTGCGGATCATTGACGAACATCTGCGGGTCCTGCGGGCCGGGGTCGAGGGGGCCCAGCATACCGTCAGCGCCGGCCGGCGCCAGTGGGTGGTCGATCCGGCCCATCTGGCGGGGGTGGTCGGCGCCCCGGGCGGGGCGAGCCGCGCCGCCGTGGCCACCGCCCCGCCCGCGCCGGCGTTGCTGCGCCCCTTGGCCGAGTACGAAGCGGTCGCTGGAGGTGGCTGGTGAACCCGACGAACGACGCCCTGCTCAACCTCCTTACCCGCTTGCAACTGACCGCCCGGCGCGAGCGGTTGGACTCCTTGCTGGATGAGGCCGCCCGGCGCGAGCTGAACCTGCGCGAGGCCCTGGCGTTCCTGGGCGAGGCCGAGGTCGCGCGCCGGGAACAGCGCCGGCTGGAGATGGCCGCCCGCCTGGCCAAGTTCCCGTTCGCCCGGACCTTGGAGGGTTTCGATTTCGAGACGCAACCGTCCCTCGATCCCCACCAACTGCGCGAGTTGGCGCTGTGCCGCTGGGTCGGTAACGGCGACTGCGTGCTCCTGCTGGGGCCACCGGGCGTAGGGAAACCCCAACCAACTGACTACCCCGATCGGTAGCAGTGTCGCTCCCGAACCCACGGTCACGATCATCGATCCCCGCCATCCGTTGTGCGGGCGTACGCTGCCGCTGATTGGGATCACCAACAAATCGTATCTGGGCCGCTGTTGTGGGGTGTGGCTGCGCCCGGCGGTCGAGCGCCGGGTGCCGATCTCGGCCACCACGCTCGCCTTCAACCCGCACGAGTTGAGCCCGACGCCGCTGTCCATCGAAGCAATCCAACAATTGCTTCAGGTGTTCGAGGGGGTCGGCCATGCCACGAGAACCAGTTCCCGCACAGGACCTCCTGCCGGAGGATCGCCATCTGGCGCCGTTGGGTCCCCTGGCGCCCCGCCAGGTTTGGGCCCGGCTGACGCCACCGCAACAACGGCAGGTTCGCCAACTGCTGGTGAGTGCGTGCCAGCAGTGGCTGATGCGGCACCCCGACGGCGCGGCCGAGGAGAAACCCCATGCTGACGTCGCCTAGGAGTCTGTCGGACATGGGGACGAGGTTCGGATAGACTCACCGAAACGGGCTGAAGCCTGGAGCGAGGCGACCGACGGTGAGCAATCAGTTCCGCGAAATTGACCGCAGCCAACCGATCACCCTGCCGGGGAACCTGGAGGGCTGGCTCGATGGCAACGACTTGGCCCATTTCATCGTGGAGGTGGTGGAAGCCCTGGATACGCGCGAGATCGAAGCGGCCTACCGCGGGGGCGGCAGCGCCCCGTATCCGCCGAAGAGGCGGCTGGCGCTGTTGTTCTACGGCTATGCCAAGGGGATTTTCACCAGTCGAAAGATCGAGCGGGCCACCTACGAACTCATTCCGGTCCTGTACCTGACCGGGGGCCTGCATCCGGATCACGACCGCATCAACACCTTCCGGCACCGGTTTTTGCCGCCATTCGAGCCGCTTTTTGTGCAGGTCTTGCTGATCGCCCACGCCCTGGGGGTGGTGAAGCTGGGGGATGTCAGTCTGGATGGGACGAAAATCGCAGCGAACGCCAGCCAACACCACGCGATGAGTTGGGCGTATGCGGAGCGGCTGGAGCACCAGTTACAAGCGGAAGTGCAGACGCTGCTGGCGCGGGCGGCGGCGGTCGAGGGTCCCGGCGCGGTGGACCTCGACCGGCCGGCGGAACTGCAACGGCGGGAAGACCGGCGGGCGAAGATCGCCGAAGTCAAAGCGGAAATCGAGCGGCGGGCGCAAGCCCGGTAGGCCTAGGAACAGGCGACCCATGCCGCGAAGCTGGCCGAACGGGCGGCCAAGGAGCAGGCGCGCGGTCGGAAGCCGGGCGGCAAACCGCCGCAGGCGCCGACGCCGGGTCCCCGGCCCGACGATCAGGTCAATTTCACCGATGGCGATTCCCGGATCATGCCGGTGTCCGGTGGCGGCTTCGAGCAAGCCTACAACGCGCAAGCGACGGTGACCATGGGCAGCCTGCTGATCGTCGGCGCCCACGTGACCCAGAACCCCAACGACCAACAGGAGATGGAGCCGGCCGTGGCGGAACTGGCCAAGCGGCCGGAGCGCTTGGGGGCGGTCGAGCGGCTGGCGGCCGATAACGGCTATGGCAGCGCGCATAACGTGGAAATCCTGGTGACCGCGGGCATCGCACCCTTGATCGCGGTCGGTCGCCAACGCCACCACGACGCCTTGGCCGAGCGGCTGGCGCCGGTCCCGGAAGCCCCGCCCAACCCCGATGCGATGACGGCGATGAAGCACCGGCTGAAAACACCGGAGGGCAAGGCGCTCTACGCCCGGCGGAAAACCACCTCGGAACCGGTGTTTGGGATCATCAAGGAGGTGATGGGCTTTCGCCGGTTCCTGTTGCGGGGCCTGGAGGCGGTGAAAGGTGAATGGCGGCTGGTCTGCCTGGCGTTCAACCTGAAGCGTCTCTGCGTGTTGAATCATGGGGTTATTGCGTCCTGATGGCCCAAAATCGGGGGAAAATCAGGCAAATTCGGTTGATTTGGACCCCCAAAAGCCCGCCGCCTCCCGTTATATCGTCAACTTTTAAATCACATGCATGTGATTTAACACATTAGTCCGACAGACTCCTAGCGGGCCGAACCTGCCGACCAAAATCACTCCCCACCATCTGGAGCGCCGGGCCATGGGGTACATCCGCCAGTCCAGCGCCAAACAGGTACGGGATAATCTCGGCAGCCAGCTCAACCAGCGTGCCTTGGTGGAACGCGCGCGGGCGCTGGGTTGGCATCCCGAACGCATCCAGGTGTTGGACGGCGACCTGGGCCAATCGGCGGCCACTGCGGCGGGACGGGATGACTTCAAAACGTTGGCGGCCGAGGTCGCCCTGGACCAGGTCGGGATCATCCTCGGCTGGGATGCGTCCCGCCTGGCGCGCAACAACGCCGACTGGTATCAACTATTGGACTTGGCCGCCTGGTTCGGTACGCTGATCGCCGATGCCGACAGCGTCTACGATCCTCGTCTGTATAATGATCGCTGGTTGCTCGGCCTGCAAGGCACCCTCTCGGAAGCGGAGTTGCACATGCTGCACCAACGGTTGAACGCCGGGCGCTTGAGCAAAGTCCAGCGGGGGGACTACGTGCAGCATGTGCCGACCGGGTTGGTGCGGTTGCCGGATGGACGGGTTCAGCAAGACCCGGATGTCCAGGTCCGCCACGCGATCGAGCGGGTGTTGACCCGGTTCGCGGAATTGGGAACCTGTCAAAAGGTGCTGCGCGACTGCAAACAGCACGGCTTGCTGCTGCCCCGGCGCCAGACCGGCGGGTTGCACGGCGGCGAGCTGCTCTGGAAACCCCCGTCGGCGTCGGCCATCTACGAAATGGTCGGCAACCCCGCCTATGCCGGTGCGTTCGTTTATGGCCGCCGCCCGACCGATCCCACCCGCCGCCGCCCCGGCCGCCCCGCCACCGGTCACGTCCGCAAACCCCTGGCGGAGTGGGCCACCGTGATCCGCGACGCCTATCCGGCCTCTATCTCTTGGGAGCAATTCCTGGCCAATCAGGCGCGCCTGCACGATAACAGCCAGCGCTATGCCGCCGGCTGCGGGCGGGGGCGCGGGACGCCGCGCGCGGGGGCGGCGTTGTTGCAAGGGCTGGCCACCTGCGGTCGGTGCGGCCACCGCATGCGGGTGGCGTACAAGCCCAACGTTCGCTACCTCTGCGCCGGGTTGCGCGAGGAGTTTGCCGAGCCCGGCTGCGCCTGCCTGGAGGGCGCGTCCATCGAAGCCTTCGTGGTGGCGGCGTTTTTTGAGGCCCTGCAACCGGCGCAGTTGGACGTGTTGGCCGCGGTGCTGGCCGAGCGCCAACAGGAACGCGACCGGCTGGTGCAATGGCATCAACACCAAGTCCAACGCGCCACCTATGAAGCGCGGTTGGCGCGTCGGCGCTATGGCGCGGTGGACCCGGACCACCGGTGGGTGGCCGCCGAACTGGAACGGCAATGGGAAGAAGCCCTCCTGGCGTTGCGCCAGGCGCAAGAGGCCGCCGAACGCTGCGCCCGCCAGCCGGTCGAACCCACCGTCACGCCCGAACTCCGCGACCAGTGGCAGCACCTCAACCATACCCTGCCGGCCCTCTGGGCCAGCGAGCAGCTCACCCCCGAACAGCGCAAACAACTTCTGCGTAGCCTGATCCAGCGGGTGATCCTAACGCGAACCGCCCCCGATCGCGTGCAGGTCAAAATCGTCTGGGTCAGCGGGCATTTTTCCGAGGGCACCGTGATCCCCCCGATCCATCGGCAGGCCGCCGTTACCGGTTACTCGCGGATGGTCAGCGCGCCACGAACTCTGGCACCAGGGTCACACCGATCGCGACATCGCCCGCGTGCTGAGCACCGAAGGGTTTCGCTCCGCCCGCAGCACGGTCGTATCGCCCGCCACCGTCCTGAAAATCCGCGGCCAGCACCACTGGGTAAGCCGTTACCACGAACATCGCCTGGCGTGTCGGATCGAGGGGTGGTGGACCGTCCATGGCCTGGCGGCGGAATTGGGCGTCGACCGCAATTGGATCTATCGGCGTATCAAGTGCGGGATCCTCAACCCACCGGCCGTGATCCGCCGGCAACCCTATGGTAACTTCCTCATCCAGGACGACCCCGCGTTGCTCGAATACTTGCGCCAACAGGCCCACTCGACCCGCGGGCGGGATGTGTGGGTTTGGCAAGCTGATTTGGCCCACTTCGGCACTTTCATTTGGCCCACCTGGGGTACTTCATCATCAGGTGCTCGGTGAGGGCTGGTGAGCCCTCTGCTCGGGTTGCGGGTTACGGTGGGTCAGCGTGCGCTTGAAGCGATAGCTGTCGGTGCCCGTATCGATGATGTGGGCGCGGTCGGTGATGCGGTCCAGCAACGCCTTGCACAAGCGCGCGTTCGGAAACACTTGGGTCCATTCGGAAAACGGCAAATTGGTGGTGATAATCCAGGCCGTTCGTTCGGCGCGCTCGCTGATGACCTGAAACAGCAACTCGGCACCGCCCTGGGCAAAAGGCACGTAGCCCACCTCGTCCAGGACGATCAGGTCCAGCCGGCTCCAGCGCTGCAGGGCACGGCCCAACCCCTGCTGTTGCTGGGCTTCGACCAATTCGTTGACCAGGCCGGCGGCGGTGATAAAGCGGACGCGTTTCTGCTGGCGGCAGGCGGCCACGCACAGCCCCGTGGCCAAATGGGTTTTGCCCGTGCCCGAGTCGCCGATGAAAATGATCGGTTCGGCCCGCGCCAGATAGCCGCCTTCGGCTAGCGGGTGCAGGCGGGCGGCGGAGACCTGGGGCGCGGCGCTGAAATCGAAGTCCTCCAACCGTTTCAGCCGGGGCAGGTGGGCTTCCTGCACGCGGCGCGCGATCAGGCGCCGCTCGCGGTCGTCGACCTCGGCGGCCAGCAGGCTGGCCAGAAAGGCCAGCGGTGACTGCGGCTGCCGCACGGCATCTTGGGCCAAGCGCTCGCACTGCGCGGCGACCGTGGTCAACCGCAGGATGCGGCAGTACTCCTGGATCGTGGCGAGGTCCAACGCGGCGGCCGCGGTCATGACCCCGTCTCCGGCCAGGCCCCGGCCCCGGCGGTCAGGAGTCGGTCATAACCATCCAGGGCCGGCAGGGGCCGGGTGAGATGGTCGGACGGGAGCAGCGCCGAGGGGGACAAGTGGATCGCGGGCGGCACCGGCAGCGTCGCGGCGGTCAGGAAATAGCGGACGGCCGCGCCGTCGCGAGCGCCACTCTGCAGGGCCTGTTGGATCGCGCGGGTCAGCTGCGGATAGCCGTGCTGCCGACCCCGTTGGAGCAACTCGATCATCTGCCGCGTGCCCTCCTGGGGACCGTGCCGTTCCCGGAGCAGCGTCCAGAGTTGATCGTGCGCCGCCGTCCACCGTCCTGCCGCCCGCCATTGCGCCAGCGGGGTGGAACCGGCCAGCGCCCCGGGCTTATGGATGAGCACGTCCAGGTCGTGCTCCAGGTCGAGCACCTGCTGGCGGCGGCGATAACAGCGGGCGTGGCAAGCGATCTCCTGCCCGGCCCGCCAGATCGCCACCGCCGTGGGAGAGACCCGGACGCGCACCTGAGTCCCGGGCGGCAAGGGGGTGGAATACCAGTTGGTCCGGACCTGGACGCACCCTTTGCCGTCGACCCGGCCCTCCTGTTCTTCCGTCAGGTCCAGGTCCTCGGCGGGCAGCGGCAGCAACTGGGGTCGTTCCACCACCAGCGCCTGACCCACCGTCAACGCGCGTTCCTCAATGACGCGGTGCTCGTCGGCCCGACACGCGTGCAACAACCGCCCGTTGAGGTCGTCCCAACTGGCCACTTGGGGGATCGGGACGAGGTGATTCCGGCGGAAATAACCCACCTCCCCTTCCACGCCTCCTTTCTCATGACCCTGGGCCGGCGTGCAGAACGCGGCCTCGAACTGCCAGTGCGAACGAAACGCGATAAAGCGCGTCGTTTCTTGCCGTTGGTGGCCACGGAGAATCTTCTTGACCGCGCTGGCCAAATTGTCGTAGCGCAACCGTCGAAATACCCCACCAAAATAATGAAAGGCGTGCTGGTGCGCGTCCAGAAAGGCCTGCTGGGTGGCGCGCGGATAAGCGCGATGAAACGCGGCCCCACCGGCCATGCTTCGCACCACGAACACCTGCGCCACCTGGCGCTCGCCGGCCAGATCAACGGCCGCCTCATACCAGTCCACCTGGCCTTCCACTCCCCAGTCATAGCTCTGCGGGATAAAGACTTCGGGACTGAGTAACCCCAGCTCCGCTTTCCGCGCCCGCACGTACTGCCGGACCCGGCGTTCGGAAATCGGCCACTGCGGCTGCTCGGCGCACAGGCGCGTGTAAATCCGATGCGCGGTATGCCGTTGTTTGCGCGGCGCTTGACGGTCCTGTTCCAACATCGCATCGATGAACGGCTGGACCGGCGTCAAGCGCGGACACGACCGCACCGACCGCCGGCGCTCCGGTGGCCACGCGCTCTGCAACGCTTGGCGCACCAGGCGCCGGTGGACCCCCAACTGCCGGGCTACCCCGGCAATGGTCCCGATGCCAAACTCGTATTCCCGTCGGATCTGTTCGAATAGCTCCACCTTCTGTCTCCCGTTCATCAGGGCTCCTCGGTCGCCTGGAAATCAGGTCGACAGAGTAAGCGTTAGCCACAGTCAGGTGGGCCAATTCAGATTGCCGAAGTGGGCCAAATCAGATTACCGAACTCAGATGTGCACACTCAAACCTAACAGGGCATTGCAATGGCTGAGATAACCCCATTTGGCGGTGGCCCTGGGCGGCGCGGCGATCCAGCAGGGGTATTCCGTGCTGTTCGCCCCGGCCACCGCCCTGATGGCCAATCTGGCCAAGGCCCACGCCGACGGCCGCCTGGAGGAGCGGCTGAGCCAGTGGGCCAAACCGAAATTGCTGATCGTCGACGAACTGGGTTACCTGCCGTTCGAGCCCCACGCCGCCCATCTGTTCTTCCAGTTGGTGGCGCGCCGTTACGAGCGGGGCAGCCTGCTGGTCACCAGCAACCGCAGCGTGGGGGAATGGGGAACGGTGTTCGGCGACCCCGTCGTGGCGACCGCCATACTGGATCGCCTGCTCCACCACAGCCATGTGCTGACCATCCGCGGCGAGAGTTATCGCCTGCGGGAAAAACGGCGGTCTGGCTTGCTCAAGCCAGCACCCGCTTCCTGAAACCGGAATAACCAGAGTAACCCAGGGGGGCAATTTTAAGTGTCGTCAGGGGTGCAGTTTTTGGTGTCGCTTGACAGGACAAGACCGCCCATGTCGCCCGGCTGGTCGAGGAGGGCAAATTGGTGATTCTTGCGACCCAAGAACACCCGGAAACCGCGCTGGCCGATTACCAAGAACGCTGGCAAATTGAAACCCTGTTCGGCTGTTTGAAAACCCGAGGTTTTGATTTGGAAGCTACCCATATTACTGACCAGAAACGACTCGAAAAACTACTGGCTTTTCTCGCCATCGCCTTTTGTCGGTCTCATCTCGTCGGCGAATGGCTACACGAAGTAAAACCCATCACCCTGAAAAACCATGGCCGACCCGCGCAAAGCCTTTTTCGCTATGCATTCGATTATCTCCGGGCCTGTTTATTCCACCATCACGAATCCGCCCGGCAATACGCTTTCCATCAGGCTCTCGAACAACTCTTTAAACGACTGGGATGGAGTCCCCAAAATAGTCGATCTCCACCCACTGTTGACTCAATACCGCTCACAATTTAATAGTAAATTCATAAGGTTAATATTTTCGTCCTGTACAGAGCGTTATACTAGACAAATTAAGTAAAAATTAGTTTATTCACATATATGGATTACTATTAGCAGGACTATAGACCTGAGCGCGGGTTCCTTCGGCCCGGATGCGCTGAATCAGGAACCGGCGTGGTTGACACTCGTCCGCCTGCTAGCGTAGCTTGAAATCACTGCTCATTTTTTTCTTTCCCCTCAAAACCTCTGCGTCGGTCACGATTCCCATGAACCCGGAACGCTGCGCCTGGTGCGGTACCGATTCTCTGTACCTGAACTACCACGATGTTGAATGGGGTGCTCCGGTCCATGACGACCGCCGGCTGTTCGAGATGTTGGTCCTCGACGGTGCGCAAGCCGGCCTCAGTTGGTTGACCATCCTGCGCAAACGGGAAAACTACCGTCAAGCGTTCGACGGTTTCGATCCAGAGTTGATCGCCCGCTACGACGAGCAACGCATCGCGCAACTGCTCGCCGACCCGGGCATCGTACGCAACCGCCTCAAGGTCGAAGCGGCGGTCAAAAATGCCAGGGGTTATCTGACAGTACAGGAGCGGCACGGCGCGTTCGGGTCATTTCTCTGGCGCTACGTGGGAGGCACGCCACGGCAGAACGCCTGGCGAACGCTGGCGGAGGTACCCGCGCGCACGGCAGAAGCAGAAGCGATGAGCCGGGATTTGAAGCGACTCGGCTTCGTGTTCGTGGGGCCCACCATTTGCTATGCCTTCATGCAAGCCGTCGGCATGGTCAACGATCACACGATCAACTGTTTTCGCCATCGGGAACTGCGGGAACCGGGAACCTCGACCCCAGCCGATTGAACGAACCGGGGAATTCAGGCCAGGATTCCCAGCTCGCCCAGCGGCTAACGCCGGAGAAAATCTCGAATGGCCTGCCAGTACTCGCGGTGTTGCTGGAGATCGTTATGACCGGCGCCAGCGATGGTCACCATCTCCTTCGGACCGCCCCAAACATCGAACAGGCGCCGCGAATGCCGGGTGGGAATGACTTCATCGTGGGAAGCAACAATCATCCGCAACGGCGTGGTGATTGACGGGGCGAGCGCGGCGGAATCGTAGAGATCGCCGAGCACCAACCGGACCGGCAGGAACGGGTAGATGCCCCGAGCGACCTCGGTGATGCTGTCGAACGGCGCGACCAGCAGCACGCCCCGCACTGGCCGCCGGCTGGCGAGATAGGTGGCGACGCCGCTGCCCAGACTGCGCCCGATGACGATCACGCGGGCGGGATCGATCTCGGGCTGGCGGGCGAAATGATCGTAAATCGTCAGTGCGTCCTGCAACAACGCTTGCTGACTCGGTTTGCCGGTGCTCAAGCCGTAGCCCCGGTAGTTGATCAGCGCCAAATCCGAGCCGGCGAAGACCTCGCTGAAATCGAGCATCCAGGAGATTTCCTCGGCATTACCGCCGAAGTAGATCGCCAGCGGTCGCGCCAGTCCCACGCCGCCCGGGACACGCCAACCGTGCAACCGAACCCCGTCGGCGGCGATGATCGAAACTTCGGCGGCCCGAGGATTACGGGCCAGGATGCCCTGCCGATCGGACGGATTGAGCGGCTGGGGAAAGTAGATCAGATTCTCGCCGGCGGTCAACAACGCCATCAGAACGCCTCCAACGATCAACGTGGCCGTCAGCAGTATCGCAAGGACGCGTCGCATGGCGATGGATTCGGCACACGCAGTTCCGCCGATTGGTGTGAACTTACCCGCGCCCGGCTGCCTTTTCGGCTACCTTGGCGTTGAACTTGGCGGCGTCGATCACGAACCGCTCGTGGGTACCCTGGCAGATCGGGTCCACCCCATCGTTGGCTTCCACCGAGAAGCTCAGCTTGCGGCCTTCCACCCGCTCCAGCCGTACCCGGACCGTCACCGTGAACCCAGGCGGTGTAGCGGCCGTATGGCTGAGATCGACGTGCGTTCCCACCGACTGTTCCCGCGGCCAGTTCAGATGCGGTTCGAGCAACTGGATGCAGGTCCCCCGAGTTCGACAGTTTGGCCCTCAATATCAGCACTGTTATTCAGTAAAAACAGCATCTTAACTGGCAGACCCTGGCCCTTTTGTGGTGGCACGTCTACCTCATATGATTTTGATTGACTTAGATAATCGCACTGCTAAAGTAGCGGCATGTTTGTGAAGATTACCACTTCTGGCGACCGTCGCTACGTCCAGTTGGTCGAGTCCTTTCGTGATGAGCAGGGCCGCGTCAAGAAACGCACCCTGGCGACCCTCGGGCGCTTGGATCAGGTCGACGGGGGACTCGATACCGTCATCAACGGCTTGCTCCGGATCACGGGGCGCCCCGCGGTCGGGGCGCCACCGGGGTGGCCGACCGTGACCTTTGAGTCTACCCGGACCTTTGGCGAGGTCTGGGTGCTGACGGAATTGTGGAATATCCTAGGATTTTCCGCGTTACGGGGGGTGTTTGGCAAGACCCGCCACCGCCTGGATATCGAGGCGTTGCTGCGCCTCATGGTGTTCAACCGCTTGTGCGACCCGGAATCCAAACTCGGCGTCCTGCGCTGGCTGGAAACGGTCGCCCTGCCGGGGATGGCACTGCCCAAGGTAACCCATCAGCACCTCTTACGCAGTCTGGATGCGCTGATCGATCACCAGGCGGCGGTGGCCCAGGTCGTGGCCGGGGTGCTCCGCCCGATGATCGCGCAGGAGTTGGCGGTGGTGTTCTACGATCTGACGACCATCCGCGCGGAAGGCGCCAGTACACCGACTGGGGATGTGCGCCAGTGGGGGATGGCGAAAGAAGGGCTGATCGCCCAGCAATTCCTCCTGGGTATCGTCCAGACCGTCGAGGGGTTGCCCCTCGATCATCAGGTGGTGGACGGCAATACCGCCGAGACCACCACGCTCCTGCCGACCCTGAATCGGCTCCTGACGCGCTTTCCGACCGTGCGGCGGGTGATCCTGATTGCCGACCGTGGCCTGCTCAGTCTGGACAATCTGGCGGCGCTACAAGCCATCCGCTTGGCCTCGGGGCAAGCGCTGGAGTTTATCCTGGCGGTACCGGGGCGCCGCTATGCGGAATTCGCGGACGTCTTGGCGACGTTTGCGCCCCCACCGGCCCCCACTGCGACCGCCGAGGTGATCGGTGAAGTGGCCTGGCAGGGCCTGCGCCTGGTGGTGGCCCATGACCCCGTGCGCGCTGCCCAGGAAACCCAGCGCCGCCAGGCGCAGATCCAGATGTTGACCACCCAAGCGGATCAATGGGCCGGTAAGCTGGACCGGCAAGACGCCGGCGTCCGCCAGCGGGGTCGCCAACTCTCGGACCGTGGCGCCACGGCGCGCTTCTATCAGGCGGTGAGCGAGGCGCGCTTGTCCCGCATCATCAAGGTTGATCTCAAAGGGAAACCGTTTCGTTATCAGATCGATGAGTCGGCACGCGCCCAAGCCGAACTCCTGGACGGCAAGTTATTGCTGGTCACCAATACCCCGGACCTGACCCCGCCCGAGATCGTCAGCCGCTACAAAGCGTTAGCCGATATCGAGCGGGGGTTTCGCGTCCTCAAGTCTGAGTTAGCGATCGGTCCGGTCTATCACCGGTTGCCCGACCGCATCCGTGCGCACGCTTGGCTCTGTTTTCTGGCCTTGATCCTCTACCGGGTGATGCGCCAGCGGTTGAAGACCGCCCAGATCGGTTTATCGCCAGAGCGCGCTTTGGAACGCTTGCAGCGTATCCAGTATCACCAGATCCGGTTGAACGCCACACACGCCGTGACCGGTCTCTCCACGCTTCATCATCAACAAACCGAGGTGCTGAAAGCCTTAAACATTAAAAAACCCATCGCCGCCCAACCCCTCACCCTGTTGTAGGGGCATGTTTTTTTAAGCCACCTAAGGCATTCAATGAGTTATACGGCTAACTGTCGAACTCGGGAGGTCCACTCGATCAGTCCGATCATGAAACCGGTCGCGAACACCTCGGGCATCGCCTGAAACTCCGGCGATTCCGGATACAGATTCGGAACGGTCTTGCCCTGTGGCACGACGAAGGATAACTCATGGCCCAATCCGGGTTGCAAGGTTTCTCGCATGGCTGATGTTCCTCAAATGACTTTTTCGAAACCCGGCGCAGTTCCAGAGTGCGCCGGCAGACCGAACCGCTCCGGATAACGCACCGCCAGCAGATACAAACCTTCAGCCGGCGCGGTCACGCCACCCTGGGTCCGGTCGCGTCGCTCCAGCACCTCCCGCGCCCACTCGACCGGCCGGTCGCCAGCACCGATAGCCAGCAACACACCGGCGATATTGCGCACCATGTGATGCAAAAAGGCGTTGGCTTCCACTTCCAGCACCACGCCATCGCCCTGCCGGCTCACCGTCAGTTCGAGGATATGCCGAATCGGATGTCGGGCTTGGCACTCGGCGGCGCGAAAGGAACTGAAATCGTGCTCGCCGACCAGCGCCTGGCCGGCCGCGTGCATCCGCTCGGCGTCGAGCGACCGATAGCACCAGCTCGCCCGCTGGTGCCACAACGCCGAACGGTGTGGCTGGTTGAAAATCAGGTAACGGTACCGGCGGGCCAGCGCCGAAAATCGGGCATGAAAGTCATCGGCCACCGCGCGAGCCCAACTCAGGCTGAGATCCAGCGGCAGGTTGGCGTTGCCGCCCAGCACCCAGGCCCGTTCCGAACGCACCGCCGTCGTGTCGAAATGCACTACCTGGCCGATCCCGTGGACCCCGGCGTCGGTCCGGCCGGCGCAAATCAGGCTGACGGGATGATTGGCGACCTTGGTCAGCGCCCGTTCCAGACAGGACTGCACGGTTCTCGCTCCCGGCCGTTGCACCTGCCAGCCCCGGAACCCGGACCCGTCGTATTGAACGCCCAACGCCACGCGCATCCGCCGCTACTCCGCCAAAACGAAAATCCCCCGACCGCGATGGTCAGGGGATTGCTGGCATACCCTCGGTGGAACTACGCGCCTTTGCCACCCGTGCTGCTTTCCTGATACAGCGCCCGCACCAGCGGCTTGTCGCGCTTGTAGATGTCGTCCCGGAAATGGGTCAGACCTTCCTCGTCCACCCAAACCGTCCAGTACAGCAGAATACACCGGTACTTGCTGCGGCAGGTTGACCACCCGTTGCTTGCCGCTGGCGGCGGCGGTCTTGATCGTGTCCCGGTTCCATTTCGGATCGTGCTTGAGCAGGTATTCGGCCAGTTCCACCGGATTGGAAATGCGGATGCAGCCGGAACTGAAGGTGCGCTGGTTGCGGCTGAACAGACCGCGCGATGGCGTGTCGTGCAGGTAGACATTGTAGGGGTTCGGGAACATGAACTTGATCCCACCCAACGCGTTGCGGGGACCGGCATCCTGGCGCAACTGATAGTTGAAGTTGCCGGCGCTGACCGCGCTCCAATTGATCGAGCCCGGATTGATCTGCTGCCCGGCGCTGTTGAAGATCCGGATGTTCTGCCGTGCCAGGGAATAGGGATTGCGCTTGAGTTGCGGCAGCTTGTCCTTCACGGCGATGGAGCGCGGCACGTACCATTTCGGGCTCATCACCAAATACGCCATCTTGGCGGAGAAGGTCGGCGTCTGCCGCTCCTGCCGGCCGACCACGACCTTGGATTCCATCACCCGCTTGCCGTTTTCGACCACGTTCATCTTGAAACTGGGGATGTTGACCAGGATGTAGCGCGAACCGAAATCGTCCGGCAACCAGCGCCAGCGCTCCAGATTCAGCTCGATCTGCCGGATCCGCTCGGAGACGGGCACGTTCAGGGCCGCCAGGGTAGCCGCGTTGACGGTTCCGGTTTCCGACAGAGCCATGCCGCTTCTGGAAGCGGCGCACCGCATCGGCAACAGCCTTGTCGTACACCGGGTTCTTGCCGGACATCGCCCTCGGCCAAATCACCGCTGGCCTGCAACCGCGCGCGCAAAGCCTGCACTTGCGCGCCCCTGCGAGCCCGGCGCCAGATTGAGCCGCCCTGACGGTCGGCCAGCCACCGTCCTGCTCTACCTTACGATACTTGTGCAGCACCTCGCGCAACTGGACATAGCCCTTGCCCTGCGGCGCCAGCGCCCGCAGCGATTCGGCAACCGTGTCGTTGCCGGCCAGCGCCTCGCGCAGCACCTCGGCGAGATCGCGGGAGCGAGGCTTGGATCGCCCAGTCGGGATCGACCTTGCGGGGCGACAGCCGGCCCGCCAGCAAATGGGAGGCGTAAGTCAGGAAGGTGTCGGTGAACAGCAGATCTAAATCGGCCAGTTGCCCGGTGTCCGGCGCGCTATCGGCCTGCTGGAGCATCTCGAGCAGCTTGCGCAATTGGGTGCGGCGGTAATCGGCGGACTGCAAACCTTCGCGCTCGGCCTCACCCAACGCCTTGAGCAGATCATCGGCCGCGGGCAGCGGTTTGCCGTCGGCGTCCAGCCAGGCCGCCTGGTAATCGCGTTGCGCGTAAAAGGGAATCAAGTATTTCAACCCGCGCAAGTCACGGCTCTGTACCGTCACGCGTGTCGGCGGTGGCTCGGCCCGTATCTGCTGGCAGATCTGGCCGGCGATCCGGTTCTGGAGCCCACCGCCGGCCGCTGGACAAGGGGGCAGCGGCGGCGGCAAGTCAACCGTTTCCGCCGGCGGGGTTTCCTCGGCCTTGGTAGCGGGATCGGGCTCGACATCCTCCTGAGCCTCGGGTACTTGGCCAGCCCGCAGACTGGCGACTACCGTGGACGTGGCCGGTTGGCCGTGCCACCGGCGGCGACACCCTGAATTCCGGGCGTCTGGCCACTGACGACTTGCGCCTCCACCGACACAGCGTTAAGCGCGCAGGCGCTCAATAGCGTGCAAAACCAGATGGGGAAAACGATCCGCTTGGACATGGCAACGACCAACCTAAGGCTCTGGGACCGGTTACAGTGTCGTATCAGCATACCAACAAAGTATCAAAAAAGCCACTGATTTGGCCGTCTAAAACAACAAAAATGCCGATCTCAACTTAATCTGTAGATCGGGTGATCGGTCAATGATCCCAGGACTACCAGTGTGAAACCTTCCCGTAATTCCAGCAGAATTTCGTTCAGCGGCGCGCCGACGCTATCCACGATGCAGACCAGATTGCCGACGCCGCACACCGACTGCGTGGCTCCCCGAACGACCCAGCCGCGTTGGCGGGGTCCGCCCCCTCATGTTGGTGAACATCGCCAGTTGATCGGCGTTGCCCTGGGTCATGCGCCGGTAATCATGCGCGAATTGTGCCAGCCGGCCCATATCGTTGTGGCTCATCAAACCATAACCTTCGATCAGATAGCCGTCGTCACGGAAATGGCAGACCACGTTGACCCCGTCCAACGCCAGTAACCGTCGGATCATGCTCATTGGACCGGCTCCTGACTTTCCAGAATCGCAAACGCCGCCTCGTAGTCGGCCTTTTCATTGGCCAGCACGACGCCCATGAATGGCGGCAGACTGAATTTGCCGGCTTGCTTGTATTGTTCTCGGTGCAGGCCGCTAACCACGACAGACCAATCAAAACCGATCAGCGTGAATTCCTGGACCGGATACAACCCCTTCCATGGCGGTCACCTTCTCCCAGCCGCGCGCCTGCATGGTGGCGATGCTTATGTTCGCCGAGCACATATGGGCCAACAGATCGAGTATCGATTCGTTGATTCGGTCGGGATAGGCGATTCGTTGCTCCAGCAGTTCGCCGCTGCCCCGGAATTCGAAGGCTGCCATCGCTCCAGGCAATTTCATCAATTCATCGAGTGTCGTCATGGGTCGCTTCTCCTCATCCCTTCAATGGGGAATGAATTTGAGTTTAGACCAAGTCAGCAGAAACATTGGCCAACCCCTGGCGCATGAACCCGACGATGTCGTTGATCGAACCCTTGCTGTTATCGAGCAGGCAAAATACATTTGCTATCACGCACACGGTGTAGTCAGGACCATGCACCATCCACCCGCGCGGCGGCTGCAAACCGCTGCGCGGCTGGAAGGCTTCCAGCATCCTGCCTTCCATGTTGACGCCCATGGTGGTGGCGCGACACATGATGGAAGCCATCTCGACCTGTTCTCCGGCGGCGCGCTCGCGCGGTTCCATCTTCGCGCTGGGGCATCACGCCCTATATCAACGCCTCGATCATCATGCAGCTCCTCACCGTCGTCATCCCTTCGCTGGAGCGGCTAGAAGGAAGGCGACAGGGCCGCAAGAAGATCAAGCAGTACGTCCGCTAGGCCACGATCGGCCTCGGCCCTGAAGCCAGCCCTCTGGTACGTCGCCTGTTCGCCCAGTCCGGCGTGCTGCCCGACTCACTGGACGCGGCTCGTCTATCATCCTCAGCTTCACCGCCGGCACGACCTTCATCATGTGGCTCGGCGAGCAGATCAACGAGTTCGGCATCGGCAACGGCATCTCGCTGATGATCTTCGCCGGCATCGTGTCCGCGGTCCCGCCGGGCGCAGGCGCTGGTCTACTCCAGACTACGCAGTGGAACCCGCTCGCCGCCGCTCTGATCCTCCCGTCATCGCTCGTCGCGGTCATCGCGGGCGTCATCTTCATCCAGCTGGCCGAGCGCCGCATCCCCGTCCAATACGCCAAGCGCGTGGTCGGACGCAAGATGTACGGCGGCCAGAGCACCTACCTGCCGATCAAGGTCAACATGGCGGGCGTCATCCCGATCATCTTCGCCTCGTCGGTGATGATGATCATCGCGACATCGTCTCGCAGTTTGTCGGCACCGACGGCGTCGCCGACTGGTTCATCAAGGCGTTCGGGCCGAGCAGCTTCGGCGTACATCATCTGCGACGCCATGCTCATCGTCTTCTTCACGTACTTCTACACTGCGGTCACGTTCAACCCGATCGACCAGGCCGACAACCTGAAGAAGTACGGCGGTTTCATCCCCGGTATCCGCCCCGGCCGGCCGACGGCCGAGTTCCTCGACCGCATCCTCACGCGCCTCACGCTTCCCGGCGCCTTCTTCCTGGCCGCCATGGCCGTGCTGCCGTGCTGCTGTGCGGCCCCGATCACGTCCCGTTCTACTTCGGCGGCACTTCGCTGCTGATCGTCGTCGGCGTGGCGCTCGACACGATGCAGCAGATCGAAGCGCAGCTCCTCATGCGCCACTACGAGGGCTTCCTAAGTGGAGACGACTATGAGCACCCAGCACAACTTCATCCTCCTCGGCGGCCCCGGAGCGGGAAAGGCACTCAGGCCGAGCGCATCGTCGCCGAAATACGGCGTGCCCGCACGTCTCGACCGGCGACATGCTGCGCGCTGCCGTCGCCAGGGCACACAGATCGGCCTGAGGCCAAGCGGTACATGACGCCGGGGCCCTCGTCCCGGACGAGGTCGTGATCGGCATCGTGCGCGAGCGGCTGGCCGAACCGGACGCCGCCGAG
Organism: uncultured Gammaproteobacteria bacterium; assembly: GCA_963715845.1. GTDB lineage: Bacteria > Pseudomonadota > Gammaproteobacteria > Competibacterales > Competibacteraceae > Competibacter_A. The sequence goes on from CAVQSJ010000022.1 coordinate 179,118, forward strand.
GGCTTTATGCTCGACGGCTTCCCGCGGACGCTCGCCCAGGCGGCGCAGCTTGACGCGATGCTGGCCGCGGCCGGACGAGCGGTCACGCCGTGGTGCTTGATCGAGGTCCCGCCGAAGAGCTCGTGCAGCGTCTGTCCGGCCGCCGATCCTGCTCGCAGTGCGGCAAGGGCTACAACGTCGACCTTCGACCCACCCAAGGTCGACGAGCGTCTGCGACGCCGGCGGCGCCGTGAGCTCTTGCAGCGCGACGACGACAACGAGAAGACGGTGCGCAACCGTACCGGCGGTGTACGAGGACCAGACGGCCCCGCTGGTGGGCTACTACACCGATCGCGGCGTGCTCGAGAGCGCGTTCGGCGGCGGGAAGCTGCCGGATGAGGTCTACGCTCAGGTCCAGCGG
>CAVQSJ010000023.1:0-126331 GCA_963715845.1 uncultured Gammaproteobacteria bacterium
GCAATCCATCGCCGAAGCCGCCAAAGCCGGTACGCTGCGCTACGCCATGAGCAATCCGGCCTCGTCGAATCAGGGCTTCATGGCCCTGATGGGCGTGGCGGCGGCGTTTGCCGACAAGCCGGAAGCCTTGACGCTGGTGGACGTGCGCAAGGATCGCATCCGCGACTTTCTGGCCGGCTACAAGCTGGTGGGCGACAACTCGACCTATCTGTCGGAAAAGTTCATCGAGAAGCAGGGCGCGGAAATCAACGCTTTCATCAACTACGAATCCTGGCTGCTGTCCCTGAACCAGAGCGGGAAGCTGCGCGAACCGCTGGTGCTGATTTACCCGCATGAGGGCGTGGCCACCGCCGACTACCCTCTGCTCCTGCTCGATGACGCCCGGCGGGCGGACTACATCAAGATCGTGGATTATCTGAAGGGGCCGGAAGCGCAGCGCTGGCTGGCGGAGAAGACCTTGCGCCGCCCGCTCAACCCGGAAGTCGCCCGCCAGACCTCCAGCCTGTTCCCGAGTGGCCGGCTGCTGGTGGAACTGCCGTTTACCGCCAACCGGGCGGTGGCCGATGCCCTGCTCGATGCCTACATGAACCAGTTCCGGACGCCGATTGCCTCGGTGTTCGTACTGGATGTCAGTGGCTCGATGAACGAGGCGGGCCGCCGGCAGAGCCTGATTGAATCCCTGCATTTTTTGGCTGGGAGCGACGACTCGATTACCGGACGGCTGGCGCGGCTGGCCAGCCGGGAGCGGGTGGTCATGCTGCCCTTTTCCACCACCGTTCTGCCGCGGCAACAGTTTGAAATTCCAGTGGATGACCAGGCCAAGGCCCAAACCTTTGCCCAAATCCGCTACTACGCGGATGGTTTAGCCATGGAAGGCCGCACCCGTCTGTATGACGCCGCCCTCGCGGCACTGACCTTTCTTGCTGACGAAAAAGCCAGGAATCCGGGGTACTTATACTCAGCGGTTTTGTTTACCGATGGCCAGTCGAATGAAGGCCGCGACCTGGCCGGTTTCCAGCAGGCATACCAGCAATTGTCGCCAGCGGCGCGGGACATCCCGGTGTTCGCCATCCTGTACGGCGAGAGCAATGTGAAGGACCTGGAAGAGGTCGCCAAGCTGACCCGTGGCAAAACCTTCGATGCCCGCAAGGTTCGCCTGCCAACCGTGTTCAAGGAAATCCGGGCTTACCAATGAAACGCGGTGGCTGGACTGAAACACTGACGAATTTTCTGTCATCGCCCGCTAACCTGACGGGCCTGGGACTGGCGTCGCTGGCGATGCTGGCGCGATTGATCGGAGTGATTGACGCCTTCTGGCTGTTGATCGTGGCGGGAAGCTATGGGCTGGGCTGGCAAATGGGTCGGCTGGCGTTTCCCCGCACCCTGAATGCTCTGGAGGATGGGGAAGCGCGGGTCAGTCCGGTGGCGCGCACCGAGGCGGAACGGGAAAATATTGATGAAAGCCTCAACCAGATCATGGTGATGGTGACCGAGAATCGCGACGGGATGTTCGATCACGCCCTTCAGCGCTCCATTACTGAACTGTGCGCACGGATCAGGAGCCTGATCGAGCGCATGGAGGCGTCCGCCGGCTTTATTTCGGTCGAGGATGCCTATAGCGCCAAACGGATCGCGCTCGATTACCTGCCCGGCCTGATCGCCAGTTTCGTGGCGATTCCCAGGGATTTCGCGGCGCGGAAGGTGCTGGCCGACGGCAAAACCGCCCGGCAACTGTTGAATGAGAATCTGGCGGTGCTCCAGCGCAAGGTGGCTGAAATGGCGGATGATCTGGCGGCCCAGGATGCCCGCTCGTTTCTTAATCACGCCGGATTTCTGAAAGACAAAGTTCGGGCAACCGCCCAGTTTCATCCTGGCTTCGGAGTCAAAGCCGGAATTGTGAAACCGCGTTTCCTTGATGTAATGTCCGTAGAGACAGGCGCCGAGCTGAAATTGACCCAGGCGAGCGGTGAAAGAGGGCAACGGATCACGGCGTGGCGGAGCAGATAGCAACCGTTTAGGCTGTGTTGACGTTCTATCGTAACCAAATCAATACGCACGCGAAGTGGATAAAGTGCAGATAACTGCGCGCATATTTATCAATAGTTCGGACAGTTTTCAGGCGGCGACCGGATGAATGACGCCGTGATTACAAAGGGTTTCATAGTCGGGGCTATTTTCGGCCAAGCTCCGACCCTCGGCTAAGCACGCTAAAATTTTCTTCAGGAAATATTCGTTGAAACAACGACGTACCAGGCTGGCCATGGAGAAGGGCACCGGGAGATGACCGAGGGTTTGAACCGCTTGCAGTTTGCTGAGGGACACGGCGGTCAGGCTGGCGTTGGCGTGGAAGGTCAGGGCGGCGACATCGCGCGCCTGGCCGTGGGTCAGACCGGCGAACTGTTTGCGGTCGCGGAACAGAAATTCGATGTGGAAGCGGGCGACGTAATAGCGGTACAGCGTGACCGGGTCCAGATCGAGGTCGGTGCTGAACAGGACGGCCAAACCGCCGTGGTGGCGGTGGGTCACCACCACGATCCGGAGACGGCGGCGCAGGCGGGGGGCGTAGACCACGGCGGTTTCCAGGATCAGAGCCGGATCGGGTGATGGAACCGGGGTGAAGCGCTCGCGCTGGCTCAGGTCGACCTTGCCCTCGTAGAGCTGGGGCCGGCCCCGACCGGCATAGGGTCCCTCATAGAGGTAGCGCAAATCGGCATCCCGCCGTAATTTGCTGATCAACTCCAAGTTCAAGGCCTTGACCCCGTCGACGAATTTGACCTTGCCGAAATAGCCATCGGCGGTCAGATACCGCAACGTCACCCAGTCGTGGTGGGGAATCACCCGTTGCCAATGCGCCAGGTAGGCGTCAACCCGGCTCGCTTCCACCCCCTCGGCCTTGCCCTTGCCCTTGCCCTTGCCCTTGCCCTTGCCCTTGCCCTTGCCCTTGCCCTTGCCCTTCTTGCCCTTGCTCTTGCTCTTGCCTTGGGGCTTGATCGGTGGTGCCTCGGCCGGGGCGGGGGCCACCGGACTCGCACCCGTGACGGTCGCCGCGACCGGTTCGGGCGGGGTCAGCTCGGCACTGAGGGTATAGGCGGTGTGGGCGGTCACGTCGACCCATGCCAAGGCATTGATCTCCAAGCCGGGTTCCGCCCGTCCGGCGCAGCCATTCCAAAAGCGCCCCCACCCCGCCGTGCGTTGGCCACTTTTGGGGACGAAGCTGGGATCGAACGCCAGCACCGATTCGTGATCGCGGGGTACCACCGCCCGGATCGCCGTGACGTTGAGCTGGGCCCAGTCGACCTGGCGCCGGAACCACCGGCGAAAGGTCTTCTCGGCATAGTCGCTGTAACGGCTCAGGTTGAGAAACGTCGCCCGGCCGGGGACGATCACCAGCAGCATCAGCAGTTCCCCGAGAAACCGGCGGAACGGTTGGCTCAAGCCCATAGTCATCAGTACCCTGTCCAGTAGCCGCATCGGGTCCTCCTTCGGGTCGGGGGTTGGGATCAACTTCACCCTACCCAAAACCGACCCGGTGCCGCTACCCCCTCAGCGTACCACCGTCAAAAACTGTCCGAACTATTAATTTATCGAAACGCGAAAAAACCCGGCGGAATTGTTTAATTTTGCCGATAAAACGTTCAATCAAATTACGTTCTTTATAAAGCTGGCGATCGTAATCCCGTTGGACCACGCGATTCGCTTTGGGTGGAATGACCGGGAGGGTGCCTTGGTTCTCGAAGAATTCGAGGACGGCATTCGTGTCATACGCTTTATCTAAAATCGCAAAGCGGGGTGAAAACTGATCGAACAGTCCAGGCACCTGGGGCGCATCCGCCGCTTGACCCGGGGTCAGGATGACCCGGAGTGGTTTCCCCAAGCCATTGACGGTGAAGTGGATTTTAGTACCGAATCCCCCTCGGGAGCGGCCCGGGGCTTGATGGGCGGAGAGCGTCTGGCCGGGGGCCGGCGCGCCCGCCGCACAGGCATGTGCTCGGACCACCGTACTATCCCCCAGCAGCGTATTACAATCAGCCTCCCGGCTGAAAAAGGCGAACCTTCTTTCCCAGATCCGATACCGGCCCCAGCGCCGAAAGCGGCGATAGACGGAGTTCCAGCGTCCGTGTTCGGCGGGGAGGAGTCGCCACTGCGCCCCACTTCTTAAGACCCAAAGGACGGCTTCGACAAACCGACGGCAAGTGGATTCTTGGCCGAGATGAATACCGTCTTGCTGCTGGAGGAAGCCGAAGATTTGTTGCCACTGCGCATCGGTTAATTTCCAAACAATAGTTCTACTTTGTCAGATTACTTATCCGGCCCTACTCGTTAAGCTGCTGCCTGCGGCAGGCGGAGTCGGTCGCTGCTTGGCGCTTGCGATGGCGTCGCTCCATCTGTCGGAGGACCTCGGCCAAGGGGGTATCCCGGCGGGGTAGAAAATGGTTCAGTAAAGCCCGGATGTCGGTGCCACTCAACAACGGTCGGGTCTGGTGATGGAGCCGACGCTCCTCCAGGGTGAACAGCATCGCCATCATCACCAGGGCCATAGGATGGTGCCAGCCCCGCCAACTGCGCACCTGGTAGTCCCCCAGCCCCACGTCCTGTTTGCCCTGCTGCAAGGCGCGCTCGATCCAGTAGCGCTGCCCTTGCAGGAACGCCAGCCGGGGGCACGGGGTGTCGGTCGGCGCGTTGCTGAGGCTATACTTGATCTCGGTCGGGGTATCCACTTCCCGGCGGACGATCAAATGCCACTGCCGTGCTTGGGGTTCGTCGCCATCCCACAGCCACACCCGGCGATGCAGGCTCTCCACGGGCAGCCGGCCGTTGGTGCCGTTGCGCAAGGTCACGCGCTGCCAAGCTTCCGCCGGTTGTTGTGGTACCCAGTGATCGACCCGGATCGCGGGCGTTTGCGCTTGGCGGCGGATCGGGGGACGACCGTGCGGCCTCGCCGGTGGTGGTACGACCGGCGGGGGATCGTCCAGGTAGATGCGCTGGTCTTTGTGAACGTCCCCGACGAAGCACTCGCCTTGGTCATCGAGCGTCCGCAGCAACGCCGGATCGCTGCCATAGAAGCCATCAAAGCCCACCCCGGCAAAGCCGATCCCCTGCTGCCGGGCGTGGGCGATCATCTCCAATGCCAAGTCGTGCTTGCGCTTAAAGCCGCGCTGTGCGGCGGGGATCCCCGCCGCCTGGCCACGCTCTGGGTCGTTCGTCCACCGCTCCGGCAAAAACAAGCGTTCGTCGCTCAAGGTGGCCGTTGTCCCACGGCCGAGCGCGGCAAAGACCCCCACTGGGCAGTTCTCGACCTTGCCCAACTGGCCACACCATGGTCGCGCCACCCCCACAGAATGCTTCCCTTTCTTCGGACAGCCGCTCTCATCAATCCAGCATTTCGGATAAAATTGAGTCTATCGTCTTCGCCGAAAGAATCCCATGTCCGAGAAGCGCAAGTACCCGTCAACAGAGTTGTCGACGGCCCAGCGTGAACTCATTGCCCGCCTCGTCGGCCCGCTGGAGGCGCGAGGGATTTCCCGCTCGGTTTTTCGCGACATTCTCGCCGACGCCGAAATCACCGTGCCCAAGTCGTCTTTGGACCGTTGGGTGCGCGCCCACGCGGTGACGGGCCAGCTCTTCACGGCGGAGAAGGCCAGCGGAGCGGCGCCCCTTCTGGACGACGCGCAGTGCGAGATTGCGGCCGGTTGGGTTCTGTCTCAGAACGACTCGAACCAGGTCGTCTCGCTGACCTCGTTCTCAAAGTTCTGCGCCTCCGCCTTTGGGGTAGAGCTTGCGCGGCCGACGGCGCATGACGACCTGCATGCCCTCGGCTTCAGTTCGAAGGCTTCACAGATGAAGACCGGCGGCTTCACCATGGACGTCGACGCGCTCGCGAAGATGATGTTGGAGTGGAAGAGCGAGCGACAGCGTGCGGGTGATCTCAAGGGGCTCCTGGCCAGCGTCGACTTCACGTTCACGGGCCACCGCACCGATCGGCGCGTGACCTACGCGCCTGCTGGCGGTGCTCAGCCCAGATCGAGCACCGCGATCACTCGGTTCACGAACTGCATCGTCACCGTGGTCTGGTCCGACGGTGTCAACCGTACACCCTCCGTCCTGTTCACGTTCGATGGGAAATTCCGGCTCGCTCGGGTCGGGCGCAAGGGGTGGGTCCAGGAGCGGGACAAACTCGTGAACGCTCTCGCACGCTTCGGCATCGATGCGAAACGCATCATCTATATCGGAGCCGAGCAGAATGAGACCCGCCTCTATGCCAGCGAGAGTGCCGAGCTTCTGCGCCGTTGCTTTGCGCTCTACCCGATCCCGCCCCAGGTTGTCGTTTTCAGCGATCATGGGAAGTCCTTCTTTCCGGGCGGCGCGAGTGCGCTCGAATCGCTCGGGTTCGCCAAGCACGTGTCGTACCCTGCACCCGTACATCAGCACCGCTCGCCCAATGACAACCGCCTGCATGGCACGGCGAAGGCGCGGTGGCGTAACCGTGGAGTGGACTTTAAGGACGACGTGGAATCGTCCCTGCTGCTCCTAAGCGATCTCGATGCTGACCTCGCGGCTCACGGCGTAACGTGGTTCAAGCGGAACCTCTTGGATCTCACCGCCAAGTCAGCGCGAGAGCTCATTCGGGGCAGATCTGGGAAAAGGGCACAGGTCGACTACGATAGGCTCTGTGCCTACCACATTTTTGCGGGCCTGGAGGTGACGGGGAACCCGGAAGAAACTGGCGCATAAGTTCCGGACAACTTGCATGGACGGGCGTGCAGCGGGTGGTTGAGAATAGGATTTGGCTCAATTTTAGCCGAAACGCTGGATTTCAACTTTCGGGTCAGCGCGCAGGCCATCAATGAGCTTGATCGCGGCAGGGCGATAGGCGAGTTTGGCGAGCGCCGCGCCCATTTCCAGCAGCACTGCATCGCTGGTAATGACCTTTGTCCCCCACCGCTGGATTTCAGCCGCCAAGCGAAGGGCGGTTGCGTGATATTGATCGCGTGGCGATAGCAGGGCGATGGTGAAGCCGGTGTCGAGGAAGACCGTGGAATCGATCATGGGTCGCGGCGGTTGGCGTAAAGGTTGTCCTCGAATGTCGTTGAATAATCGGCCGGCGCATCGATTTCGATGCCGGCGATGGCATCAAGAAAGCTCTGGCCGCCTTTTTGCTCCACTTCCGCGCTCTGTTCGACCAGCACAATGACTTCAACCCGATCACCGGGACGCAATTCCAGAGCTTGCAGAGTAATCACGTGATTTTGATCCACGACTGCATGACTGCGTAGCGCGAGTGTCATCAGGTGTTCTCCTTCTCAGTTCATTAGCTCATGATTTGCCTAGCCGATTCGTCCCCACCCGCATTGATAAAAAGCTCTGGCCTCCAAGCCGGAGTAGTTGACTGGAGAAAGTTGGATCAAAGTCAGGCATCAGACAGTCCTCAGACCGATGCACCAATCGAGAATCGCCATTTCAGGCTCCCACTGCGGGCTGCGGGATCGAAGAGGCGTTGAATGGTGTCTTTGTCCTCGCGGCCAAGTCGGCCCCATGTGGACCAGTCGTCTTGCTTGCCCGTGATGTCAAACCCCGCCGGAACGCTGACGCCAATGATGTCGGTGATCAGATAGCGCTCATGGAAGTCGTCCCAGAAGAAGACTTCTACCGTTAAGTTCAAGGATTGCAATGTATTGCCGAGCGAGGTAAAGCTTGCCTTCCAGTCTGCCTGGGTCGGAAAGGTGCGGGCACGCCCATCGCCCCTGCAAAGACTGCGGTGAATTTCGATGCGCGGCTTCACGGCGCGCGATGCCAGTGGTGTCAGTAGCCGGTGGAACTCACGGTAGTTGGGGCCGTTCGGGTCGAGATTGGGGTCGATGAACATCAGTGAGTTGGCCTGCGTCAGCGCCCGGTTCAGTACCTTCAGGTAGCCGTCCGTCTTACGGTCTACCGTAACCGATGGACTGCGGTGCTGCCACCATGTTGTGCCCGTGAGCTTTTCTATCGATGCGACCTCGCCTTGCGCGAACTGCTGTTTCGTCGCATGCGCGGCGATGATGCCGGTGAGGGGTTCAATCCCATGCGCTGATAGACTCTCCTGGCACCAGTGGTGCGCCGAGGTTGGCGTGGCGCCGGGTTGCGACGGAAAACGACGCAATCGGTTGTTGCTTTGCAGCTTTCTGAGAATTTCCTTGCAAAGGCGATGCAGGTTGCCGGAATGCTCCAGGCAGAAGCGGCTCCATCCACCGTCGCGCAAATCACGCACCAGCGCTTCCTGCAGAAGGGGTTCCTTGAGATGCGGCAGGCACATCTCGATGAAGGCCGGGTTGGAATAAGCCGCTGGATCAAAAATGTCTGGAACGAGCACGTATTCGTCAAGCATCGCCGAACTGCTCCCGCAAGCCTTCTTCGAAGAAGCCGCCTGGCCAGGATTTGACGAGTTCACCGAGTTCGTTGAGCGGCATTTCGCGCACGATACTGCGCGGACCATCGGGTTCCACATAGAGGACGGAGACATCCGCGGGTGCGATCGATGGCAACCCCGTATCTTTGTGAAGATAGGTTTCGCGCATTCTGCGCATCAACCGCAAAATCAAATGCTCGCTGTGGGTTTCCAGGATGAAGGTATTCTTGCGCTCGCCAAGCGCAGACTCGATGAAGACATCGCCCAGTTCCGCTTGCAGCGCTGGATGAAGGTGGATTTCCGGCTGTTCCATGGCAATCAGCTTGCCCTGTGAACCGTAGGCCATGACCAGCACTGGAAGGACTTGGGAAATGCCGATCCCCACATCCCGGTGGGTAACCACGGTGTTGGTACGCTGGTCGATCAGGACCAGCTCGCGGAGTGCTTCCAGATCACTTCCATCGAGAGCGCGAACCAAATGTTCGGCAGCTACTTCGGTATCGCGAATTTCCGGATAAATGGATTCCACAAGATGTGAAATATCTGGGCGTGTCAGATAAGTTCCATCATCGACTGAGACAGGTTCTTGCTCATCGAAGAATTTCGCTTTCAGCCCGAGTGCATCTGTTGGAATGTTTTCGAGGGCATTCGCGATGGGTTCCTGCAACTGATCCACAGCAGCTAGCGAACGCACGACGAGCTTGTAGGGCGTCTTCAGCTTGCTGGACCCAAGCCAGCCATTCACCGCCTCGCGCACTTGGTCATCGCGCCGCACCACATCCCACGCATAGCCACCCCCGGCGTACCAGTTGGCATCCTCGTATTCGGCAAAGGCGAGGTGTCGGGGTGGGAAGGAGCGCAGGGGACCGAGGTACTGAAGGCGCTTGAGTTGGTCAGCCAGCGCGTCGGAAAGTCCTTTGACGAGGTCGTTAATCGTGCGAGGCAGATAAAAGCGCACGGCTTGGGCGATGTCTTCGCGGCGGTTGCCCTTGCTGATCGGGAACAGCAAGCTCACCGGCGAGAGTTCCGCGCTTTCAGCCTTGGGTAGTTCCACGGCAGTCGGGAAAAACTGTTCGACGCGGACTTGTAACTCGGGCAGCAGGTCGGCGATGGCCGCGTTGGCGCCCTCGAAGTCTTCCGGGCGCATTTCCTCGGAGGTGGTGGCGGATTCGACGATAGCCTTGAGTATCTGCCGGAAAACGGGATGGGCGGCGTCCAAACGGTCCAGGCGCAGCAGACCGCTTTGAGCGTCGGAACGCCGGCGGCTCATGCGCAGCAGTTCGACGCTGTCGGCGCTGATGTCAACGGCTTCCACCCTTGGCTCGGCGCCCGGTTTGGGGCGGTCCTGATCGTCCAGTTCGATGCCTAGGCAGAGCGTCACCGTGATCGTGTTCACCGGCGCGAGCAGTTGCGCGAGGCGTCCGCCGAAGCTGGCAACTGCTAACTCCGCGCCCCATTCCACCCGACGGTTGGCTTGGCCGCGATGGACATATTGGCGAAAACCGCCGAGATCGATGCTGCTGCCCCCGATATCGGTGTGATGGACATCGAGGCGGGCGAGGCTGCGCTTCTCGCGGCCGAATTGCGCCTCGTGGGCCAGCGCCAGGCTGTGAATGAAGCTGGATTTTCCGGCGCTGTTGGGGCCGAAGATCAGGGTGATGGGCTTGAGCGGGATGCGCTGGGTATCGGCAAAGGCCTTGAAGTTGCCGACGCGCAGGGCGATGAGGCGGCGGCTCATCCGGTTTCCTCGTCTGCATCACCCAGTTCGCGCTCGATCTGCTCGATGCTGGGAAGATTGGTTTGCAGCTCGGCGGGCAGTGCGTTGACCAACTGGTATTCCGCCACGCCGATGGGTTTGTTGGAGTCACGCAATGCATACTCGGCGACCACGCGGTTCTGGCTCTTGCACAGCAACAGACCGATGGTCGGGTTGTCGTCTGGATGCTTCACCTGCGCGTCCACGGCGCTGAGGTAGAAGCTCAACTTCCCAGTGTGCTCGGGCTTGAACGAGCTGGCCTTGAGTTCCACCACCACGTAGCAGCGCAACTTGAGGTGGTAGAAGAGCAGGTCGATGAAGAAATCGTCGCCGCCAACCTCGATGTGTACCTGCCGACCGACGAAGGCGAACCCCGCGCCGAGTTCGATCAGGAACTGGGTGATATGCTGCACCAAGGCCGATTCGATCACTCGCTCCTTGGCTTCGTCCCCCACGCCGAGAAAGTCGAACAGGTAGGGGTCTTTCAGCGATTCGCGCGCCAAGTCGGACTGCGGCGCGGGCAGTTGCGCCTCGAAGTTGGTGGTGGCCTGGCCTTCGCGCTCGACCCGGCGCGTTTCGATGTGGATGTTCAGCACATTGCGCGACCAGCCATGCTGGATGGCGCGCTGGGCGTAGGCCAGGCGCAGCGCCGGGTCCTTCAACCGGGTGAGCAGCACCAGGTTGTGGCCCCAGGGCAATTGTCCAACAGCCTGTTGGACAATTTCGGCATCGGGCCAGGCCTCGGCGAAGGCGCGCATGTACATCAGGTTGGCGCGGGAAAACCCTTTCATTTCCGGAAAGGCCGTGCGCAGATCGTGCGCCAGCCGCTCGATGACCTTCGCGCCCCAGCCTTGGTCGGCCTGCCGCGCCAGAATATCGCGCCCGATCTGCCAATACAGCAAGACCAGTTCGCGGTTCACCGCCAGCGCCGCGCGCTGCTGGGCGGCGTGAATGCGGGTTTTCAGTTCGGCCAGCCAATCGGTGTAGCCGGCGGGCGTGTCGGAAAGGGCGGGTAGATGATTGGTCATGGCGTGGTTTTCGGTTCTTTCGGAAGCGGCAGGTTCAGCAGCCGGGCCTGCTGTTCCATTTCGGCCAGCAGTTCCTTGCTGTGCGCTTCGCGCCACTTGGCGGTGAGCTGGCCGGAGAAGGCGCGTTGCAATAGTTCTAAAAAAAGAGCCTCAATTGCTTTGGCCGCACTGATCTGATGAGACTCGATCAATCGAAGCTGCGAAAACTTGGTAACAAACTCGTTCTGTAAGCTTATAGACGGAATTATGACAGGAAAACGTCCGAGTTGCGTTCGATTGATCGTGGCAATCCCCGTAGTTTTCTTTGCTACTCCAAGGAAATAGGCTTTTCCATATGGACTCCCGATAAGTTCCCGCAGATATTCCGGCAGCACGATTTCACGTTTAACCCGCACCTTGAAGATATGATTTTGATGCAAGCATGTCTCGACTTCCCCTGACCAAATCGCGGCGCGGCCTAGTTTGTCTGGGTCACCACCTTCCGTCATCAATAAGTCACCGCTACGAAGACTAAATTTATCAACTTCGTCAATGCGAACCTTTATGGTTTTAATGCTGGACAGATCTAAATAACCATCCTTGACGTTTGCGACACGCATGTAGGGTAGTTCTACTGTTTCTACACCGTTAAACTGTCTTCCTTTTGTAGTACCAGAAATGATTTCGGAGACTGTTTCGAGATTGGCTATTAACCACTCCATCGGATTCGTCGCCGGATCTCCAAACATCTTGAGAAACAGCGCGGGCAGGATGCGGGCAGCCTTGGCGTCGGCCTCGCGGCGCAGCCGACGCAGCCGGTCGGCTTCGTCGAGAATTTCGACGATGCGGCGTTGCTCACGCACGGGAGGCAAGGGAATCTTGAAACCACGCAAGGATGAACGTGAAACTTCTTTGAATGTCGTTGATCCTGCGAGCAAAGAAATTTCAGGAGTAAAGTATTGAAGTGAATAGGCGAGAAAACGGTTTACGATTACATCGTTTACAATGAAATTGTTGAATCCTTGATTTGTCGCAACTGGTACATTAGCAATCGCAAGTTTGCCAATGGTTGCGCGTGTTGAATAAAGAACGGCTCCAACTGGAAGTAAGCTGGTCGAACAAGAGCGTAAGCCTTCTTCTGTAATCGTTTGCGAAGTTGCATCCAAATTAAGGATGCTTTCTCCCGGCATAGGCAAATCTGTAGGCGTTGCCCAGTAATGCCCAGATCCCCAAAGCTGTGGATCATCGCGGCGCGGTGTACTTCCACCAACAATTTGAGCAACATCGCCAAGGGAAACTTTCGGCCACCTCATTCAGCCAACTCCCCCAATAACTTCTCCAATCCCGCCACCACCTGTCGATAATCAGCAAGAACTTCCTTCACCAGCTCGCGCGGGTCTTCGTCGCTGACTTTCTCCGCCACGCGCGGCTTCCACTGCCCGGCCCCGAGGTTGTAATCCGCCTCAATGAGCTTCTCCTTAGTGGTCCACCAACAACTCGGTTCCGCGCTGCCGTGCGGCAACAGGCTGTTCGCTTCCAGTCCCGGCGGGGTTTTGAAGCCGCCGGCCTTGTAGGTTTTCCACTGGACCAGCAGGTCGGGAATGTCGCTCTTGTCCGGCGTTTCCACGCGACCGCCGCCCGCGACTTTGTCCGGGTCGTAACCGTCGTTCCGTACCTCATAGAACCAGACCTTATCCAGCCGGGCGGCGCTCCCCGACACCGGCCGGCGAAACACCAGCACGGCGGTTTTCACGCCCGCATAAGGTTTGAACACGCCCGCTGGCAGACTCACCACCGCCAGCAGATCGAAGTCGTTGATCAGCTTTTTGCGCAGATCAACGTACGCGCCGGTGGAACCGAACAGCAGCCCTTCGGGCACGACCACCGCGCAGCGCCCGCCGGGGGCGAGATGCAGCATCATCAGCGACAAAAACAGCAGCTCGCTTTTCTTGCTGTGGGTCGGCAGGTCGGCGCGGATCGAATCCTTGGGCAACTGGCCGGCAAACGGCGGATTGGCCAGGATCACCTGGTAACGGCGGCGCAGATCGTCCTCGGACAGCCCGCCCATGTCGGACAGCGAATTGGCGCGCTTGAGCCGGGCGTGACGGATGCCGTGCAGCACCAGATTCATCATGCTGATCCGCACCATCTGGCGCGACACGTCGGTCCCGTAAATCGCGCTTTCCAGCAACGCCCACTCCGGAATCTTTTCACCCGCGCCCTTGCGATAGGTCTGCAAGCGCGGGGTCTCGGCCTTGATTTCGGCCACCGTCTTGCCCTTCTTGTCCAGCCAGTCCTCGCCGTAAATCGGGTATTCGCTGACGTGATCAGAATACTTGGCGAGCAGGAAATCCACCGCATCGATCAGGAAACCCGCCGTGCCACAGGCGGGATCAAAAATGGCATCGCCGAGGTCGGGATCGACCATCTCGACCATGAAGGCGCGAATCTGGCGCGGCGTGCGAAACTGGCCGTTGAGCGCGCTGGAACCCAGATGCACCAGCAGGTATTCGAAGATGTCGCCCTTCACGTCCGGCCCGAGCTTGCGGAATTCAAAACCGTCGAGTTCGTCGATGACCTGCTTGAGCACGTTGGGATCGACGATCTCCAGCACGGCATCGCGGAAATATTCGGCCACCTCCGGCTCGTCCCGCGCGAGCGAGGCCATGTAGGGAAATACCTCGTCGCGGATGAAATCGCGCAGCGCGTTGCCGCTCTTGAAGCGCCATTTGTTCCAGCGATAACGCTCGGCCTGCGCCGGGAACAGCAGTTTGGCGTTGCCGCCCGTCGCGCCCAGGCGGATGCGCAGCTCGCGGTCGGATTCCTCCTCGTCCAGCAGCTTCAAGAAGATGAGGTAGGAAATCTGCTCGATATAGGTCACCGGATTGGTCACGCCACCGGCCCAGAGGGTGTCGGTGATGTGATCGAGCTTGCGGCGCAGTTGTAGGTTCACTTGGTCGTCCTAAAAAACTCCCCTCTGCCATTCATGGAGAGGGGGTTGGGGGTGGGGTTTTTTTCAAGCCTATGGTTACGCCGCCAGCACGGTTTGGTTGATTTCATCCATGACGGCCTTGAGGCCCTCCTCGCCAAACAGTTCGATGCCGATATTGGCGGCGTTCAGGATCGAGAGCGGCGGGGTAAAGAGGTCGTCCAGCGAGACCTGGCCCTTGACCAGGCCCCGATTTTTGAGCAGCGCCAAGTATTGCGCCTGCTCGGGGGTTAGGTTCCTGGCCACCAGCCAGGCGCGGAAGTTTTCCTCGACGCGCTCCTCGCGGCTCTTCAGCTTGAGCATCCCCAAAGCCGCGCGGATGAAGTCCACCAGATTGCCGCCCGGATTGCGATAGGCGCGGCGCAGGTTGTCTTCGTTGAAATAACGTTCGGGCTGGTTTAAACGCCGCGCCAGTTCGGTTTCTTCGGCGTCGGTAAGCGGCTGGCCAGCCTTGATCTTGGCGAGAATGAGGTCGCTGTCGGCCTGCTGGCGGACGGCTTGCTCCCAGTCGGTGACGTAGTCGCGCTTGTCGACGCGCTCGCCGTCGGGGCCGATTTCGATGTAATGGACGGCATCGAGCCATTCGTCTTCCAGGCCCAACTCGATCAGTTCGCGGGCGGTCTTGGCCTGGCCGGGTTGGGGTTTGGGCGCGTGGCCGCTACCGCCGCCGGAAAAGACGTCGGTATCCGAGTCGTTGAAATACTCGTGGTTGCGGAAGAAGTCGTAAATCACGAACTTCTGTTTGTCGATATGCGGCGCCGTGCGCGTGCCGCGACCTCGCATTTGCTGGTAGAGAATGGGGCTGCGCACGCGGCGGCACATCACCAAGTGCAAGAGTTCGCGACAGTCGAACCCGGTGTCGAGCATCCCGACGCTGACGGCCACCATCGGCAACTCTTCCTGCTTGAAGCGGCGGATCAGGTCGTCGGGGTTGACGACATCCGAAGTGATGACCTCGGCGTAGCGTCCCTGATATTCGGAGTGCAGTTCGTTCAAATACTGGGTCAACCGGGCGGCGTGATGCTTGGTGATGGCGAAGATCACGGTCTTGCCGGGACCCGCTTTCTGACCGGGGGCGAGTTCCAGGTAGTTCTCCCAGGCGAGGCGGTCGAACTCCTTCATCATCAGGCGATTGCTCGCCTCATTAGTCCATTGGCGCTCAAACTCGGCGGGGTCGTAATGTTCTTCGTCCACATCCGCCCCCTCCGAAACCAGGGTGGTGATGCCGGTGGCGAAGCGGTAGGGCGCGAGATACCCGTCCTGGAACGCCTGCTGGATGGGGTACGAGTGGTCGGGCGTGTCGTCCTTGCAGTGGTAGAATTGAAAAGTATTGCGCTCGATATACAGGGCCGGCGTCGCGGTGAGGCCGATGTGCAGGGCATCGAAGTAGACGAGCGCCGTCTGCCAGGCGCCGTAAATCGACCGGTGGCATTCGTCGGCGACCACCACGTCGAAGTAGCCGCTGGTGAACTCCGGATAGCGGCCGATCATGGTTTGCAGCAGGCAAACGGTGATCTGTTGTTCCTGGCGAACCATGCCGGACTTGAGCCAATAGCTCGAATGCCCCGGCAACAGATCCTGAATGGCTTCGATGGCTTGCTTGGCCAGTTGATCCCGGTCGACCAGGAACAGCACTCGTTCGGCGTGGCCGGCTTCGATCAGACGCTTGAGGTAAAGGACGATCAGATCGGTTTTGCCGCAACCGGTCGGCAATTCGATGAGGAAGCGGCGCTTGCCGAGTTCCACCGTGCGGTCGAGCGCCAGCATGGCCTCGGTTTGATAGGGGCGTAGCAATCGGGTTTCGCCCTGACGGAAATAGGTTTCCGGGATGGGAACCGTGGCCAGGGGCTGGCGTGCGTCGCGCCTGTGGACCAGGCGTTCCAGATCCCGGCGCGAGAAGAACGACTGGATGATATGCGCGTCGTCATTCCGATAATCCCAGAAGTAGATCAGTTCGCCGTTGGTCAGGAAGATGAAGGGTGCGCCGATCTGCTTGGCGTAAGGCAGCGCCTGCTGTTTTGCCACATACGGTTGGATCGCCTGCTTCTTGGCTTCGATGACGGCCAACGGCCGGCCACGCTGGTCCAGCAGGACGTAATCGGCCCGTCCGGTCGGAATGGCGTCGCTGTCTTGAGTGGAGAGAACGGTACTTTGCGATTCCGGTTCGGCCACGCCGTGCCAGAAGCCCGAGGTCTTGACCTCGGTCAGTACTTGCGACTTGTCCGCCGGATTCCAGCCCGCCGCGCGCAACTGATCGTCGATCAGGATGCGGGCATCGGTTTCTTTGGTCTGGGCGGTCAAGGAGCTACTCCTTACGTTGGTTGTTTCGCAAAATACTTGCGTCCAGCAACAATTTGTTAGTTCCGGGAAATTATATTGACTCAGTGCTGGCGGTGAGCCGTGAGTTTCCATGCCCCGATCCACCGCGCTCGGCTCTAAACCGTTGCTTGCATCGCCATGGTTATCCAGAGTCCCATATGGCAACCCGTATGCCATCACTCTGCAATACCATATTTCTCCATCCAGTTCTTGAGGGTCTGGTAGCTTTTCAGCCCCAGCAACTCCGCCGCCCGCGTCCGGTTGCCCTGCGCCTCGTCCAGCGCCCGTTCCAGATAATGCCGGGCCACTTCCGCCAGCAAATCCGACAGGTTGAACCCCGCCGTCAGCGGTCGCGCCGGCACATCGGCGTTTTCGCTGACCGGAAACAGCAGCAGCGCCTCGCGCAAATCCTCCTCGGCGATGGTCGTCCCCTCCGACCACAGCGCCGCCCGGTGCAAGGTGTTCAGCAACTCGCGCACGTTGCCCGGCCAATGGTATCCCAGCATAAGATTCCTTGCGCCGGGAGAAAGGTCTTTATGCTGATAGCCCGGATCTTCCTCGCTTTCCCGGTTCACCTGCTCCAGCAACCGGTCGATCAACAGGTTCAGATCGCCCTCTCGTTCCCGCAATGGGGGCAGCTTCAGCACCGCCACCGCCAGCCGGTAAAACAGATCCTCGCGGAACCGCCCCTCCCGAATCTCCGTCACCAACTGGCGATTGGTGGCCGCGATGATCCGTGCATTCACCCGGATCGGCCGCGTCGCGCCCACCCGCGTCAAGGTCTGCTCCTGCAAAACCCGCAGCAGCTTGACCTGCGCGGCCAGCGGCAACTCGCCCACCTCATCCAGAAACAGCGTCCCGCCGTCCGCCGCTTCGAAAACGCCTTTCCGCTCCCGCGCCGCGCCCGTGAACGCGCCTTTATCGTGGCCGAACAGTTCCGACTCCACCAGTTCCGCTGGAATCGCCCCGCAATTGACCGCGATGAACGGCCGCTCCCGACGCGGACTCGCCGCGTGAATCGCCCGCGCCAGCAACTCCTTGCCGGTCCCGGATTCGCCCTCGATCAACACCGGCACCGAGCGCAACGCCACTTTTTGCGCCCGCTGCAACAGCCGGTGCATCACCCCGCTGCGGTACACGATAGCGCCGAACTCCGGCCGCGCCGGCGGTTCTCCCGCACTCAACGCGCCCAAGCGGCGGTCGGCCTGGTGCAATACATCGGGCAAAAATTCGGCGGCGATGTCGAACGGCACCGTCGCGATTTGGACCCCATGCGCTGCCGAGGATTGGATCAACTCGGCGGGAAAGCGAGTCTTGGCCAGGATGATCCAGACTGCCGCCATCGCCGGCGTGCCGGGGCTGAGGTGAATCGTCAACGCCGGCGCGGGCGACGGGTCGGCGGTCAATTCACTCAACACCTGCCGCGCCGCCCGGTAGATGTCGCCGAAATGCATCGGGCTGGAGAGCGTGCACGGGCGGAGATCCAGCGCGGCGCGGGTGCGCGTTCGCAGCCAATCCAGATAGCCCCGCATCCGGTCTTCGGGATAGTCGCCGAGCAGGACGATCCGGGCAAAATGCTTGAACGCGGCCGCCTGGGCGATGGGACCGATACCCGCCCCAACATCGCCCTCGGCGGCCTTGAGGTCGGTATGGCCGATCCAACTGACCAAAGTGGGTTCTGGACGCAGGGGTTTCTGGCTTTTCATCTTGAATAAGCGATCAGCCGCTTCGCCCGCAGGAGGGGAAGAAGGTTAGGGTGATGGGGCCGTCTTCGGTAGAATGCATTCTGTCGTCTGTCATGATTCCCAGAATACCGGTTGCGGGAGAGAGAAACGATGGCCAGTTTTCCGTTGCTCGCGATTGTCGTTGCCGTTTATACCCTTCTGGCCCTGGTCGCGCCGGGTTGGCTGGAGGCGGTACTATTCGGTTTACCTTTGCTGTCCGGAATGGTTCTGCCGTTCCGGGGTGGCGATCTGCTGCTGGTGCTCGGCCTGATCCTGCTGTGTGTCGAGGTGTACCGCGCCACCAGCAGTTCCACGGGCGCCATTCTCAATCACGTGCTGTCGCTGGTGGTGTTTATCATCGCCCTGATCGAATTGATCGTGATGCGCCAGATGGCCAACATGACCTTTTTCCTGATCGTGCTGATGACTTTGAGTGATGTCATCGCCGGATTCACCGTCACCATTTCCACCGCGCGGCGGGATTTGCAGCATCCATGATGACCGCTTCCTCGACGTTGGGGAAATCGGCCGGAGTTTCGTCCCGCTGATGCCCATTTCCGAATTTTCCCTGATCGACCGTTATCTTGCCGTCCAACAATTGAACCGCGCCGATGTGGCGCTCGGCATCGGCGACGACTGCGCGCTGCTGCTTCCACCCGCCGGCCAGCAATTGGTGGTGACGCTCGATACCTTGATGGCGGACGTGCATTTCTTCGCCGACGCCGACCCGGAAGGCATCGGCCACAAGGCGCTGGCGGTCAATCTGAGCGATCTGGCGTCCATGGGCGCGACGCCCGCTTGGGCCACGCTAGCGTTGACTTTGCCCAAGGCCGACGAAGATTGGCTGGCGCGGTTTTGCCGGGGCCTGTTCGCGCTGGCGGACCGTTACGACGTGCAACTGGTCGGCGGCGACACCACGCATGGCCCGACCACGGTGATCACCATCCAGGCTCACGGTTTCGTGCCGCCGGGACAGGCGCTGCGCCGCGATGGGGCTAAACCGGGTGATGGGATTTACGTCACCGGGACGCCGGGCGACGCCGGTTTGGCGCTGGCGGCGGCGTTCGGCAAGACAAGCGTCCCCATCGGGCATCACGATTATATTCAGGCGCGGCTGGAACGACCGGAACCGCGAATCACCGAAGGCGTGACGCTGCGCGGAATCGCCAGCGCGGCCATCGATGTTTCCGACGGGCTGGCGCAGGATCTCGGCCACATCCTGGAACGCAGCCGGATCGGGGCGCGGCTGGAGGTGGACCGCTTGCCGTTGTCACTGGCTTTGACCGCCAGCCTCGACCGGGACGCGGCGATCATGACCGCGCTGGCCAGCGGCGACGATTACGAGCTGTGCTTCACCGTCCCCCCGAAGCAGACTTCGCAACTGGAAACCGTGGCGGCGGACTGGGAGTGCCGCTGCACCCGCATCGGCGCCATCACGGCGGAGCCGGGTTTGCGTCTGATCCGTGCCGACGGCTCCATCTTTCACCTGGAGCGACTGGGTTATGACCACTTCGGCTGAGCGTCCCTGCGCCCGCGTTTTCCGCGATCCCGTCCATTTTCTCGCCCTTGGCTTCGGTTCCGGCTGCGCGCCCAAGGCGCCCGGTACCTTCGGCACGCTGGCGGCGATTCCACTGTATCTGCTGGCACAACCGCTACCGTTGTGGATCTATCTGCTGCTGACCGCGTTCGGCTTCGCGCTGGGCGTGCGGGTTTGCGACCGCGCCGCCCGCGATCTGGGCGTCCATGACCATCCCGCCATCGTCTGGGACGAGGTGATCGGTTATTTCGTCACCATGATCGCCGCGCCGCCGGGCTGGCTATGGATCGTGGTCGGTTTCGGCCTGTTCCGGCTGTTCGATATTCTCAAGCCCTGGCCGATCCGACAGGCGGATCAGCGGGTGGGCGGCGGCTTCGGCATCATGTTCGATGACTTGCTGGCGGCCGGTTATGCTTGGCTGGTGTTGCAAAGCATGGTTTACGGCGCGGTCCTACTGGACATTTCCTGATTGCCGCGTCCAGACTTTCTCTAGTCTTTCCCTGGCAACTGATGGAACCCGAAACAATGAAAATCGAAACGATCGCGATTCACGGTGGCTATCAGCCGGAACCCACCACCAAGGCCGTCGCCGTTCCCATCTACCAAACCACCTCCTACGCCTTCGACGATACCCAACACGGCGCCGACCTGTTCGACCTGAAGGTACCGGGCAACATCTACACCCGGATCATGAATCCCACCACCGCCGTGCTGGAACAACGGGTAGCGGCCATGGAGGGCGGGGTCGGGGCGCTGGCGGTGTCCGCCGGCTCGGCGGCGATTACCTACGCGCTGATGACGATTGCCGAAGTCGGCGACAACATCGTCACCACCTCCACCCTGTATGGTGGTACCTACAACCTGTTCGCCCACACCCTGCCGCGCTTCGGCATCGAGGCGCGCTTCGCCGACTATCGCGATGTCGAGGCCATGGGTCGGTTGATCGACGGCAAAACCAAGGCCGTGTTTTGCGAATCCATCGGCAATCCGGCGGCGAACGTGGTCGATTTCGGCGCGCTCGCTCAAGTGGCCCACGCCCACGGCGTGCCGCTAATCGTGGACAACACCGTGCCGACTCCGTACCTGTGCCGGCCATTCGAACATGGCGCCGACATCGTGGTTCACTCCCTGACCAAGTACATGGGCGGCCACGGCACCAGCCTGGGCGGCATCATCGTCGATTCCGGCTGCTTCCCGTGGGACCAGCACAAGGCCCGCTTCCCCCGCCTGAACGAACCCGATCCGTCCTACCACGGCGTGGTGTACGTCGAGGCGCTGGGACCGGCGGCGTTCATCGGCCGGGCGCGGGTGGTGCCGCTGCGCAATACCGGCGCGGCGATCTCGCCGTTCAACAGCTTCCTGATCCTGCAAGGCATCGAGACCCTGCCGGTACGGATGGACCGCCACTGCGAGAACGCTGTCAAGGCCGCCGAGTATCTGCACGATCACCCTCAAGTCGTGTGGGTCAATTATCCAGCGCTGGCCGACAGTCCGGAAAAGCCTCTGGTGGATAAATATATGGGCGGGCGCGGTTCCAGCATCCTCAGCTTCGGCATCAAGGGCGGGCGCGAGGCCGGCGCCAAGTTCATCGATGCCCTGCAACTGGTCACCCGACTGGTCAACATCGGCGACGCCAAGTCGCTGGCCTGCCATCCGGCGACCACAACCCACCGGCAATTGTCGCCGGCGGAACTGGCCCGAGCCGGCGTCAGCGAGGACCTGGTGCGACTGTCCATCGGTATCGAGCACATCGACGACATCCTCGCCGATCTGGAACAGGCGCTGGCGGCGGCGCGGTAACCCTGCGGTGTCGTCGTGAAACAAGACCTGCTGAAGATGTTGCAAAGCCTGCTGCGCGGCGAACTGAGCCGCGCCAGCCGGCGCAAGAGCCGTTCGCCTTGGTTAATCGGCGGGCTGGCGGTCGCCGTCGTCGCGATCAGCTATTTCCTGCACGAAACCAAGGCGCCACCCTCGGCAACGGCCAAAGGGGCAGAACTGATCTGTACCGTCAAATCGGTCTACGACGGCGACACCCTCACCGCCAGTTGCCCGGAGGGCGAAGTCAAGGTGCGCATGTTCGGTATCGACGCCCCGGAAATGGGCCAGGAACCCTGGGGTGATCGCTCGCGCGAAGCGTTGCGCGGTTTACTGCCCCGCCGCGATTCGGTCCGCCTGCGAGTGATGGACCAGGACCGCTACGGCCGGGTCGTCGCTCAAGTGGTTGCCGGCGAGAGCGATGTCGGGTTGGAAATGGTCCGGCAGGGGCGAGCGGTGATGTACGAGCAATACAACGACTCGTTGGCCTACCGGCAGGCCCAGGCCGAGGCGAAACAGGCCCGGCGTGGTATCTGGGAAAAATCCGGCGGCCAGCAGGACCCGGCCACCTGGCGGCGGCTGAATCCGCGCTGAGGGTAGTTCGACTGGCGATATCTCATGGCTGCCACTCCTTCCTTCCCGGCTCCCCACCAAGCCGTTATTCGTTGCGAACCGGACCGGTGCCGGTGCGAGGGTGACTGGACGCTGGATGGGATCGAGGGACTCGATCCGCGACTGCAAGGCGTGCGCTGGCCGGCCGGCGCGATGGAACTGGATGGATCCGGCATCAGCGCCATCGATACCACCGGCGCGTTGCAATTGCTGAATCTCATCGCCGAACTGGAGCAGACCGGCCACCCGGTCCGGTTGGTCGACCTGCGCGAAGAGCATCAAGCGCTGCTGGACCTGGTGCGGGAACGCCGCGCCAGCGCCGGGTCGCTGGCGGCCGCATCTGCTCCGCCAGGTTCTCTGGAGCGGTTTGGCCGGCTGGTGCTGTATCACCTGAACGGTGGTTTGGCCTTTCTCGCGTTCGTCGGCGAGGCGGCGGTGGCCCTGGGCCGGTTGACACTGCATCCCAGCCGGTTCCGCTGGCGGGCCCTGTTCGGCAACGTCGAAACCGCCGGCGTCAATGCTCTACCGATCATTGCCTTGCTGTCGTTCATGATGGGGGTGGTCATCGCTTATCAAGGCGGCCAGCAACTGGAGTTCTACGGGGCCAACATCTTCATCGTCGAACTGGTGGCGTTGACCATGCTGCGCGAGCTGGCCCCGCTGATCACCGCCATCATCGTCGCCGGCCGCACCGGTTCGTCTTACACCGCCCAAATCGGCACCATGCAAATTACCGAGGAAGTGGACGCGCTGCGCACCATCGGCATTCCGCCCATGGATTTGCTGGTGTTGCCCAAACTGCTGGCCCTGACCGTCGCCCTGCCGTTGCTGACGGTGTTCGCCGACACGCTCAGCGTGTTTGGTGGCATGGTCATGGCCCAGACGCTGCTGGACATCAGTTTCAGCGATTTCCTGGACCGGTTGCCGAAGGTGGTGACGCTGACCTCGTTCCTGCTTGGCGTGGGCAAGGCGCCGGTGTTCGCCGCCATCATCGCCCTGGTCGGGTGCTACCAGGGGTTTCAGGTACGCGGCGGCGCCGACAGCGTCGGCCGGCAGACCACGGTCAGCGTGGTGCAGTCGATTTTCCTGGTTATTGCCGCCGATGCGCTGTTCTCGGTGGTGCTGGGCGGGGTGGGGCTATGAGAGCGGTGGCTGATTCAGCGCCACTCGTGATCGCGGTGCGCGGGCTGTGGACCCGGTTCGGGACGACGGTCATTCACGAGAATCTGGATCTCGACATCCACCGGGGCGAGGTGGTCGCCCTGGTCGGCGGCAGCGGTTCCGGCAAGACCACCCTGCTGCGAGCGATTATCATGCTGCTGCGGCCGGTGGCCGGTTCGATCAAGCTGTTCGGCCAGGAAATCGTCGGCATTGGCGATCGGGCGGCGTTTCGGTTACGGCGGCGGTTCGGGATGCTGTTCCAGCAGGGGGCATTGTTCAGTTCGCTGACGGTGCGGGAAAATGTGGCGGTGCCACTGCGCGAACATACTCCGCTGCCCGCCCCGCTGATCGCGGAAATCGCCGATCTCAAGATCGCGCTGGCGGGATTGCCCGCCGACGCAGGCGGCAAATTGCCACGCGAATTGAGCGGCGGGATGCTGAAACGCGCGGCGCTGGCTCGGGCGCTAGCGCTGGATCCGGCGCTGCTGTTTCTGGACGAACCGACCGCCGGTCTGGATCCGGTCAGCGCCGGCGCGTTCGACGAACTGGTGGTGCAACTCAAGGAGTCGCTGGGGTTGACGGTGGTCATGGTGACCCACGATCTGGACACGCTCTGGCAGGCCACCGACCGGGTGGCGTTTCTGGGGGAGAAGCGGGTGATCGGTTACGCGCCGATGCGGGAGTTGACCCAGGCCGAACACCCGTTGATTCGGGCTTACTTCGAGGGACCGCGCGGCCGCGCGGCGCGGGAGCAGGTGTGCAGAGCAAAGTAAATTACGCCCTGGTCGGGTTGTTCGTGATCATCCTGGGCTCATCTCTGCTGGGGGTAGTGTTCTGGCTGACCGTGGGCGGCGAGACCAAGACCTATGACCGCTACCGAGTATATTTCCGGGAATCGGTGGCCGGCCTGAATCCCAAGGCGACGGTTCGGTATCGCGGCGTTCAAGTGGGGCAGGTGGAATCCATCCGGCTGGACCCTCTCACTCCCGACCAAGTCGATGTGGTGCTCGATATCGAGCGCGGCACGCCGATCCGCCGCGACACCGTCGCCACCCTGTCCACCCGGGGGTTGACCGGGGTGGCGGCGGTGGAACTGAGCAGCAGCGGCGGCCAGTCGCCGCCGCTGGAAAAAGCGCCGGAGCAGGATCTGCCAGTGATTCAGGCCGGACCATCGCTGGTAGCGCGACTGGACGACGCTTTCAATAACATTCTGACCAACGTCAATAACCTGTCGGGTCGGTTGGGACGGCTGCTGGGCGACGAGAACCAGATCGCCATCACCGAGATCCTGCGACATGTAAGCGTCATTACCGGGGCCGTGGCCGACCGACCCGACAGCATCCGCCAGACGTTGACCAACGTGGAAACCTTCACCGGTGAGCTGGCGGGGCGCGCGGAGCGGCTCGGCAAGGCGCTGGATCAACTGGTGGCGGGTTTGGAGAAATCTGGTGATTTGAGTGCTCAAGTCCAGGCGACGCTGAGTGATTTCCGGGCGAGCGCCCAGTCGGTGCGCAGGACGGCTGACACGTTCAATCAGACCGGCCGGAATCTGAGCGGCATGGTCGAGGTCGGGCGGCAGGAATTGCGGCGACTGGGGCAGACCACGGTGCCCGAGTTGAACGCACTGCTGGTGCAATTCAACGATCTGGTGGTGGCCTTGCAGCGGTTGGCCGAACTGCTGGAACAGAATCCCCGCGCCTTGCTGTTGGGCAAACCCGGTGGCCGACCGGGTCCTGGCGAACAATAAGAATCCATGAACGTATGAGGGAATGGGCATGACATGCGCGATCGAGCGCCGGCCGGGCTTAAGCAGGGGCCGGCTCGGCTGGGTGTTGCTGGCGACGCTGGTGCTGGCCGGTTGTTTGCTGCCGCAGGATAAATCGCCGCCGCCACAGACCTACTTGCTGGAAGTGGGTGCGTTCGCGCCGCCACCGACGCGACGTTCCAGCGGCAAGACGCTGTTGGTGACGGTGCCCAAGGCGGCGCCGGGGTTCGATTCCAACCGCATCGCCTACACCAGGGAGCCACTGAAACTGGATTACTACAGCAACAGCGTCTGGAGCGATACGCCGCCGAAGATGTTGTTGCCGATTCTGGTGCGCTCGTTCGAGGGGACGGGTGCATTCAAGGCGGTGGTATCGCCGCCGTCACCGGCACTGGCCGATATGCGGGTGGATGTGGATGTGATCCGCTTGCAACAGGAATTCATGACCCAGCCCAGCCAGGTGCGGCTGACGGTGCGCATCAAGGTGGTCAACATGAAGAGCGGGCATGTGCTGGGGACGCAGGTGTTCGAAGTGGTCGAGCCAGCTCCCAGCGAAGATGCCTACGGTGCGGCGCGAGCGGCCAATGCAGCGGTTCAACAGATAGTGACCGACATGATTCCGTTTGCATTGCGATATCTGGGTTAAACAAGAAAAGGCGGCCCATGGGCCGCCATTTTCGTTTTGCTCCGCGTTGGTTCAGGCGATCACGTACATCAACCCCCGGCGGGTCCAACCGAAACCGTGTCCCCGTTCGCGACCTTGCCCCGCCGCGTGCCTAGCGCATCGCTCAATTGATACCAATCCACCTTCCGGGTGAGCACCATCGCCAGCGCCAGACAGCCAAACAGAGTGACCGAACCGGCCAGCAGGGCGTGATCTTCCAGGCTGATCAGGACGTACAACAGTCCGAACACCGCGCCGAGCAGCACCCCAAATCCTACGCCCCAGCGCAGGCTACCCAGGACATGAGCGAGATAGTAGGTCAACAGCGCCACGCAGCCGGCGGTGGCGATGGCGTAGGAAAGGGCGAAGTCGAGATGTTCGGACAAGGCCAACAACAGCAGATAGAACAGCACCAGCGCCGCGCCGGTCAGCCCGTACTGGAGGGGATGGATGGCCAGCCGCTTGAGGACCTCGAACAGGAAGAAGGCGGCGAAGGTCAGGCCGACGAAGAGTAACCCATACTTGATCGCGCGGTCGGTTTGCACGTAACTGTCGGTTGGATCGATGAAACGCACGCCGATCAGCGTATCGAGGGCGCGGTCGCTGCGCAGGTGAGTGTTCAACTGGTGAATCATGTTGGTGGCCAGTCGGGTGGTGGACCAGGTTGCGGAGAAGCCGGTCGTCGTCACCTCGCGCGTTTCCGGCAGGAATTGACCATAGAAGCTGGGATGCGGCCAATTTCCCCGGATGCTGATGCGGGTGGTGTCGCCCACCGGGGCAAGGTCGAAGGCTTGGGTGCCACGCAGGTCGAGTGAGAATGCAAACTCGGTCGACCACGGTTTAAGAGGATCGATGCCGCCGATGCGGGCCTGAATGCCGTTCGGCATTTTGTCCTCCCCGGTTCCTGGCAGGAAATCGAGCTTTTGCCCCCCCCAGGTCAGTGCTGGCACTCGCAGGATGCCGCGGGGATCGCTGATGCCGAAGATCAGGCGGGGTTCGCCGAATACGATCTGTTCGTTGGGAGCGGGCTTGAACGTTTCGCCCTCGCTGGCGAAGCGGCCCTTGAACGCGGTATTGGCACCGAACACCACGGCGTGGTAGAGGCTGCGCCGCACCTGTTCGGTGTTCAGTTTGGTCTGGGCGTCAAGTTCGGTTGGCAGCAGATAGAAGCGCTCCGACGACCGTTTTTCATATTCGATGATCTTGTTCTCGTCCTTCTCGCTCGGCTTTAGCGTCTTGACGATGCGGGTGTACGGGATGACCAGTACCGGTCCCACCAGAATTTGGTCGCGGGCGGTGGCGGCGGCGATTCCCGCGACAACGCCGTTCCGGCGTTCCGTGCGTTCGTCGATCAGAAAGCTGATTCGCGTCAGGCCAATGGCAAGGATGATGGTAATCAGGAATATCAGAGTGATCTTGGCAAACAGACTGTATCTCATGAGTGGTTCCCCCTAAGTGAATGAGTGAGACAAGCCTAAGGGGTCCAGTTGGGGAGATGATGAGCGGATGGTGAGGGAAACGTGGGGATTCGGTGAGTTCGGGTGCAAGGCGCAAAGTTAAAGGCCGATTAGGCTGCAGGCAGGTTAAGTTGGGCGGCTACCCCGACAACCGTGCCGTCCGGTCCCACCAGATTGTCCACGCTGATCGCGCCGCCGTGCAGTTGCGCGACTTCCCTGACGAAGGCCAGCCCCAGGCCGGTGCTTTTCCGGCCGGTGTCCGGGCGGGGTAGGGAATAGAAACGCTCGAACAGGCGTTCACGGGCGTAATCAGGAATGGCGCTGCCGCTGTTGCTCACCGTCAGTCGCCAGCCGCCACTGGCGGATTCTGCGTCAAGAGTGACCACGCCTTGAGCCGGCGTGAAATCCAGCGCGTTGTCGAGCAGGTTGGCGATGGCCTGGACGATCAGGAATGGTTCGCCGAGTACCAACGCGTCTTCCGGCAGGTGTTGTTCGATGCGCAGTTCCTTCCGGGCGATGGCGGGAGTGCGCGAGGTCAGCAATTCCTCCACCGTTCGTCGGAGCGGGATCGGCCGCCGTTCGTGCAATTCGCGCCGCTGCTCGACAGTGGCGAGCGCCAGCAATCGCTCGACCAGTTGCCGGAGCCGTTCAGCCTCGCTGGCGGCCAGGGTAGCGAAGCGTTCCCGCTGCGGCGCGGGTAACTCGCCCTGCAGCAGTTCAGCGGCGCCGGCAATCGCCGCCAGCGGGCTTTTCATTTCGTGGGTCAACGTGTGAACGTAGCGTTCCACATAATCCCGACCGTCCAGCTTGTTCCGCATCGTCTCCACTGCTTCGGCCAGTGCCTGTAGTTCCGGACCGCCGGTTTTCGGAGCGATACCGCGCCGACCTTCGGCAGCGGCGCTGGCGTAGGCGGCGAGCCGATTGATGGAACGGGCCAGCGACCAGGAGAAGGCCAGGCCAACCGCCAGCGATGCCGTCATCAGTATGGCGGCGGCACGGCGGAGCTTGGCTTCCGCCCGATCCACGTAGGGTTGGACGCTGGACGAGGGCTTGGCCACGGTCAGCGCCCCGATGATCCGTTCGCCATCCCGGATCGGTGCCGCCACGTGCATCACCGAGGTCCGGTCGTCGTTTGGATTGAGGCGGGTGGTGCGGGCGCCATACTGGCCGCGCAGGGTGAGGTACACATCGTTCCAGCGAGAAAAGTCCTGGCCCAGCTCCCGACCAGTGGAATCAAAGATGACGATGCCTTGGCTGTCGGTGATATAGATGCGATGATCGAGCGTGTTCTTGACGATGTCCCAGACCCGGGCGTTGGGCATGCGGCGGGCATATTCCGCCAACCGGGTCTGAAAGCGGCCGTCGGCGATGCTGCCGTTCAAGACATCGTCGCTTACCAGCACGGCCAGAATATTGGCGGTGTCGATCAGAGTTTCTTCCGCCGACTGACGAAATGCCGGTTTCAACTCGCTGCCGAGAATGTTGAGGGAAAAGTAAACGCCGATGCCGACGATGAGGAAATAGCCGAGAAACAGTTTGAGGCCGAGGCGCATGGTGATAGTCAGGCTCGGGATCGATTGCCGGTCCGCGCCGAATAGCCCAGGCCGCGATGGGTGCGGATCGGGTCGAGTTGCGGGTCGACCTCCCGCAGTTTGGCGCGCAAAGCCTTGATATGGGTGTCCAC
Organism: uncultured Gammaproteobacteria bacterium; assembly: GCA_963715845.1. GTDB lineage: Bacteria > Pseudomonadota > Gammaproteobacteria > Competibacterales > Competibacteraceae > Competibacter_A. The sequence continues at coordinate 28,874 of CAVQSJ010000023.1, forward strand.
GCTGCGTTCGAAACTGGCGGCGGGATCGGGCCAAGCCCGGTCCATCAGTTGCGCCCGTGAGAATACCCGCTCCGGCTGGGCCAACAGGGTTTTGAGAATGAGATATTCATAGCGGGTCAACTCCAGGGTCCGGCCACGAAAGCAAATGCAGGCCCGGTCCTCATCGACCTCGAACCAGGCTTCGTTGATCGGTTGACTGGCTGTCGACTCCTCCACGATGGGATTGAACCGGATGGATCGCTTGAGGATGGCCTTGACCCGGGCGGTGAGTTCGCGCGGGCTGAACGGTTTGCTGAGATAATCGTCCGCGCCCAGTTCCAGTCCGAGCACCCGGTCAAGTTCGGCATTGCGGGCGGAGAGGATGGCCACCGGCACCTCCGAGGCGCGGCGTATCCGCTTGAGTAGTTCCAGACCGGAACCGTCGGGCAATCCGATGTCGAGGATGATCAGATCGTAAGGGATTGCCGCCAGTTCGGCCTCGGCGTCCCGGGCCAGGGCACGCCAGGTCATCTGGAACCCCTCGCTCGCCAGCGCGAACTCGACGATTTCGGCGATGGACGGTTCGTCCTCGACCAGCAGGATACGGGTAGTCATTGGCGTATCGGGGGGGTAGCAAGGTTTAAAGAGGCTGCAATCGACTGGAATTGTAATGGCGAAGTCGTCGTGTGCAATGATAGAGATGTGTCGCTGTAAAAATGGCGCTATCATTCAAGGGTGACGAGCACTGGTGGAATTTCCTGACGCCTCGGACGGAAAACTCGCTGCCCCACGAGTCCACCCCACGTGACCGTCGGGCGCTTGCGAACGATCCGTCCGTTGTTGCTCGCACTGAAAAACTCCTCATTAAGGAGTATCTTTATGGGGAAGCTTCGAGTCGCTGCGCGCGTTGCCCGCCGGCTTGAAGTGGGAAAGCCGCTGGCCCGGCGTGGCCGGTGGCAGCATCCAAGCCAATCCCGCCGGTACCTCGAACGTTCGGCGGCGGAATGGAGACAGGTCCATGCCGACCAGGACATTACTCCGATTAACCCTCTTGGCCGGGCTGGCGGCGCCGCTGTGCGCCTTTGCCCTGGGTGTCGGCCCGCTCGCAGTGCGCTCGGCGCTCAATCAGAACTTCGAAGCCGAAATTCCCCTGATCGTCAACAATCCTGGTGAACTGACCGGCCTGACCGTGCGGATACCCCGCCAGCAGGATTTCGATCAAGCCGGGATCGAGCGCTTGGAGTTTCTATCGAAGCTGCGTTTCTCGGTCCAGACACCGCCCGGTGGGCCCAACCTCATCAGGATCAGCTCCATCGAGCCGATTCGCGAACCGAATTTCAATCTGTTGCTGGAACTGGTATGGCCGCGAGGGCGGTTGATCCGGGAATTCACGGTCCAGGTCGACCCCGAGTTGTACGCCAACCGTCGTCCACCGCCACCGCCACCGGTTGTGGTGCCGCCACCGGTCGCGGTGCCGCCGGTCGCCGTCGCGCCGCCCGCGGCGCCGGCTCTGCCACCAGCTCCCTCGGTCAGCTTCGAGGGCGCTTCGTTGTATGGGCCGATCCGGCCCGGTGAAACTCTAATGGCGGTCGCCAACCGGGTCCGTCCTTCCACTGCCGTGAGCCTGCCGCAGATGATGTCGATTCTGCTGGCCGGCAACTCGGAGGCGTTCGCCAACGGCAATCCCAATGCCCTTCGCGCCGGCTCCATGCTCAAGGTGCCGACCGCGCAAGCGCTGGGCGCGCAAGGCGCTCCCACACCGCCGTCAACGGTTCCGGGTATGGCCGCGGCGCCACCCGCGACCGGCCCGGTGGCGACTCAACCGCCGGTCGAACCGGCTGTCACCGAACCACCGGCCGTATCCCCGGCAGTGGTTCCACCGCCATCGACGGTCGGGCCTGTTGAGCCAACGACGCCACCGGTGGCGTCGGCGCCTTCCATCCTGTCACCGGCCGAACAGCCGCGGGAAATCGTTCCCCAGGCCAGCATTCCAAAAACGGAAGCGCTACCGGTGCCCGCCGGGACCGCGGCCGGGACCGCTACGCCGCCGGCTGAGACCGCCCTTGCCCAGCTGCAGCCGGCACCGGCCGCCAAACCCCCGGCAAAGCCGGAAGTAGCCGAATCCAGTTGGACGGCCAATCCGGTGGTCTGGATCGCCATCGCATTGATATTGCTGGCAATTGCCGCAGTCGTGCTGTTGCCGTTGCTGCGGCGGCCCGCCCGCCCGAAAGTGGCTGCGAGGACAGTTGGCGCCGCCGCCGAACCGTCGCGGGAACCTGCCGCCGCCCCGGAGGCAGCTGTTGGGTCCGTGGATGCCACGACAACCCAAGCCCAAGTACGCGAAGGCCTTACACGGCCGTTGCTTGCCGCCGCAGGATCGTCGGTCCCGGCGGCTGCGGCAGCCAAGGCTGGAGCCGCCGCGGTCGCTGCCATGGCGGGGCCCAAACCGGCGACCACGCCTCAGCCCAAGTCGGTCACCGAACTGCTCAAGGACATCGATTTTGGCCTTGAGGGGCCGCCGCCAGTGTTCGGTGGCAAGGGCGTTCCACCTGCGCCAGTGCCGAGCATTGACAGACGAGCGCCGTTGCCAGATACCGAGCCGGCCACGGCGTCGGAAACCCGCAAGCCAACCGGTCCCTTGGCCGAGCCGCCGACGGAGCCGGCGCCGAAGGAGGCGCCGCTATCGCAGGCGGACCTGCCCTCCGGATTGCGGCTGGATGGCTTCGACTTTGACTTCGGCGAGCTGGGTTTGCAACAACCCGCATCGCAACCGGCCGAACTGCCGCCGCTGGAGATGAAGCCGGCTGCGCCCGGCCCACGGTTTGCCGGTTTGCCGTCGGGGATCGACATGCCCGAGCCCGCAACCGAGCCCGCATCTATCTCGGCCATCTCGGCTATCCTGTCCGCGCAGGCCGCATCGGAGGCTCCGGTTGCTCCAACGCCCCCCTCGGCGGCGACGGAACAGAAATTCACATTCACCGATGTCACCCAGGGATTCGGGAAGCAGGATGCCGCGCGTGGTGATTTGCTGAAATTGGATGAGGAATTACAAAGTTTTGGCGGCCAATCCCTGGATCTTGGCAAAATGGAAGCCGAATCGTTGGGTAACGGCGGGGATGATACGGCGTCCGATTACGTGGAAACCAAACTGGATCTGGCGACAGCCTATCTGGATATGGGGGATCAGGTCGGCGCGCGCGGCCTGCTGGAAGAGGTGCTGCAGGAGGGTAACACCTCCCAAAAGCAGCGGGCCGAGGAATTGCTCAAGAAGGTCGGCTGACGGCTGGGTCAACTTACATCGCTTTGTTCGAAGCCCCTCCCGCTCGGGAGGGGTTTTGTCACAGAAAACCAGCGCTACCGGACGGTGGTGACCGTGTCGGCCAGGGCGAGTGCCTGGTCGGCGGTGCCCCGCTGCACGAGGCGGGCGATCGTTCCGGCCGGCAACCACACCAGGGTACCGGCGGGCAGTGGAATCCGCCCTTGCTGGGCCGCGGGATTCCAGGCCTTGTTTAGTTCGTTCAGCTCCCATAGGTTGACTTCGTAATAGCTCGACAGGGTCGAGCTATCCACTGTCTGCCGCAACCGTACTCGATCCAGATTCAACGGCGGTTCGAAGCTGACGCCTTCCGGGAAGAACCGTCGTGGATTGCGGGCGATATCGCGGGCCGCCAAGAATTCCGCGTAAAAATTCCGCGATGCGAACCCGAAGCTCGGTCCCGAGTAATCCTGTATGATCGCGGCGAAATCGTTACCGAATGCGTCCTGAGCACGTTTCATGCCGCCAACCCCGTGATTGTAGGAGGTCAGCGCCAGCGGCCAGCTTTCCAGGCTATCGTGAGCGTCGCGCAGATAACGGGCCGCGCCCTGTGCTGAGGCCACCGGATCGCGCCGCTCGTCCACCGCCGCGTTTAGCATCCCGAACTGCCGCGCGGTGCCGGGCATGAATTGCCACATGCCCGCTGCCCCGACCGAGGAAGCCGCGTGATTTTGGAATGAGGATTCGACATGGGGCAGATAAGCCAGATCCTCGGGCAAACCGGCCTCGCGGAACACACCGCGGAACGCCGCATCGTAACGACCGCTGATTTCCAGACCACGCTTGAATCGCTCGCGCAGGCCGCGCTGGCTGCGCAGCCGGTCGCTGGCGCCGACCAGGGCGGCAGGTCCGCCGCTGCTGGCCTTGATGTGGTTCGCCAGCGCCTGCTCGGGAGGCGTCAGTGGGGCGTCGGCGGCAGTCTTGTATTCCACCTGACGCAGCAAATCTTTCAGGTTTTCGTAGTGTCCCTTGACGAAATCCTTTTGGTCGGCGGTTTGGCTTTCGCCCACCGGACCGGGCAGGGTGAGGACGCCATAGACGATGTCCAGGTAACGGTCGTCGTGCAGCGCGACCTGCTGGCGCCCCCAAACCGAGTAGACAGTCCGCCAGAACGCGATCTGCGGCTGGATCTCTGGTGGCGCCGGGAATACGGCGTCGGACGGCGTCGTAAAGGCAGGCAGCTTGACGGTCGGCGGCGCGGGTTCGGTCGCGCAGGCGGCCAGCACGAGCATCGTCAGCAGGGTCAGGAATCCGCGCAGTCGTGGTTGCATCGACGGTTACTCCCGGTTGGTCTCGTCGGAATTGGTCGGAATTAAAATAAGGGTGGATCAAGCGGTGCCCGGAATCCAGATCTCACTGGGCCAGAACACCCGAAAAATTCAATGCCCAGCGGCCATCGGCTCCTGGTGGCCCCAGCAGGTTCATTGCCTGGCGCAAGGTCTGGTTGCCGGCATCGCGAATCGCGGCCTGTCCATTGAAACGATAGCGGCCGTCCGGTAGCAGATTCAACGTTCCTTCCAGGTTCAGCGGTCCGTCCTTGTCCTTGATTTTGCCCTGAATGCCTTCCGCACCGGCCGAATCGAGCTGAGCCACGAAATCGCCGAGGTTCAGGGGTTGGCCCAGCGTGGCGCGCAGATTCAGCAGATAAACGACTCCGTAGGCGGCCAGCGGCCGGCCAGCAGTGTTCAGGTCGAGTTCCCGCAGGGTGAATTCCGCAATCCCCTGCAACGGCGGACTGGCTGATCCGACTAGGGGGCCGAGCCTGGCAAGCGGCAGGCGGCCGGCCAGATTGCGGAAGCGTACCTGCCGATTCAGTCCCATCGCGGCGTTTCCGGTCAGTTTAACTTCGGGATCGTCGACATTCAGCGTGAATTCCAGCCGTCCCATTAACAGCACCAGCGGTCGCCAGTGCCAGGTTAGCCGTTCGATGCGGGCACCACGCCAGCGCGCGCCCAGCATGGCCCCCTCGGTCGCCGTACCCTCGACCGCCTGCACGCTAAAGCCCGACAATCGCGCGCCGAGCAGGTCCGTCACCAGGGTGGCTGGAGCCAGCAGCAGCAGAAACAGCAGGAACGCTACCAGTCCCAGCAGGCTGTAGCCCAGGATGCGTTTCATGGCCGGTTGCCCAGGATGATGCGGGCGTTAACCAGGCCGGCGGTATCGGTGCGGTCCACGCTGAGGTTGACAATAGCGATACGATGGTCGCGCTCCAGCGCGCCCAGCCAGGGAATAAGCTTGTCGAACTCGACCGAATCCAGTTGGGCGCTGAGTTTGTCCTCGCCCTGCGGCGCGACCCGCTTCATGGCGGTTCCCAGCCCCGCCGCCCGCGCGGTTTGATCCACCAGGGTGAGCAGAGAGCGGCCATCGCCGGCGGGTTGCGCGACTCCGGCGTTACCCAGGCGCTTGATCTCCTGGGCCGCCTGCCGCATCCAGGCCAGGTCGGCACGCTGCTGGGCAACACTCTGCTGGAGCCGGCGGCTGCTGGTTCGGAATGGTTCCCACACCAGCGCATACAACAGCAGCGCCAGGGTCAGCACGGTTCCGCCCACCACCAGGCCGCGTTCGCGGGGGCTCAGGGTTTCCCACCAGGCTTTCATGATGCCGCCTTCTTCAAGATGACTTTACTCTCCACTTGCCCTTCCCGCTGGGTGGTGCGCATTTCGGCTTGCAAGCCAGGCTGTTGGTTGAGTTGCTGCCGGAGTTGATCCAGCACCGCCGGGTCGCCACCTTGCAGGGATAGATCCAGTTGTCCGTCGCGATAACTGAAACCGCGTAGGATGACATTCGGAAAATTGACGAGCGGTTGCCCGCCGCGATACAGCAAATCAAAAAGTGTGCCACTACTAGTATCGCTGGGGCGCAGTTCGCGCAGCCGGGCTTCCAATTGCACCTTGGGATTCACGATTCGGGTCGAGCCGGGTGCGGCCTCCTTGTACACCCGCTCCGTCTCGGTCCCCAGCACCACCAGTTCCTGCCGCAGTCGCCAGTTTTCGTAAATCTGCGCGCAGCCCTGCGCCAGCAACCACAGCACCGCCAGCGCCACTGTCGCCCGCCAAGGCCGCAGCCAGCGGCCCCATTGCGCCTGCCGGCTGTAGGGACCCTGCAGCAGATTGAGGGTAATACCCGGCTGGTAGGCCGTCGCGAACAGTTGCAGTGGTTCGGTAGGGATGGCTTCGATGCTACGCTCGAGTTCGGCGACGGCGGGTTCCGCAAACTCTACGGCAGCGTTTCCCCAAAGGCGCAGTCGCCGTGGCTTGGCGTCGCCGGCCTCGGCCAGGGCCTGATTCAACAGCAATCCCAACGTATCCCGTTCCGTCGCGAAACCTTCCCAGCGGCCGACGCGCACCACGGCACGCTTGTTTTCCAGCAACACGCTCCAGTCGCCCTCCTGCCAGGGTAACAGCAGCGGATCCGGAACGACGGCGGCCGGGGTCAATCCCGCTTGGCCGCAGGTCTCCAGCCAGGCGCGCAACGTGGCGTGACCGATCACCGCCACCGGTAGTCGGTCGCCGTCCGGTACGTTGCCCAGAGCAAAGTGCAGTGCCTCGATGTCCTCGACCACTTGATCCTCCAGGGCGTAAGGCACGGCCCGCGCCCACGTGGATCGTTTGCGGCTGGGTACAACAGGCCGATGCAAAATTACCGCTTCGCCCGGCGCGACCAAAATCTGCCGCGCGCCGCCGGCCTGCGCGGCCAACTCCGTCAAGGGGCCATGCTGGACGCTGCCGTCGGGGCGCAGCCATTCGGCCTGATCGGGGGAAGAGTGTAATCGGAAAAAAATCAACTGGGCGGGCAAGGTCGTCTCAGTCCTGGTTGCCGAAACCGCGCCGTAGAACGCGGACGCTGTTTTTGTCGCGAAAGAAAATACTGTATAACATCGCGCGCCCGTCGCCCACCCGCGCTTCGGCCCGCAAGGAAAAATGCTGGCTGTCGACACCGAGCTGTGCTTTCAGTTGCGCGTCCACGGTCAGTTTTGCCGCATTCAGGAAGTCGTCCACATTCTTGTATCCCTTATCAGGCCGACTTTCGAGCAGACGCTCCATGTCCTTTGGATCCTGCCCTTCGCTCAGGGCCGCCAGCACCGGCGCCGGTGCCGTATTGACGTTCAAGGGAGTACCGGGTGGCAGAACGCAGACCAGCGGCGCCAGCTTGTCGTAAACCTCCTGGTCCACACCCTTGATCAGCCGCAGTTCCGACACACTGCTCAGAGGATGGTTGGCGGCCAGATAGGGCGGGTTCAGGACATTGTAATCGCTGTCCTCCGCGCCGTCGGGGAAGAGCGGGTCCTGATCGGGATCGATCCAGTCGGCGATGGCCTGCGCCAGCGCCGGCTTCAGTTCGAGGCTGGTCAACAGGCGCTGTAGAACCTGGAATTGCGCCTGATTCAGGCGGGCCTTGCCGGCCCCGGACTCGGTGGAAGAATCCTCGGATCCGGTTGAATCGTCCGGCTGGGGCGTGCCCGGTGGCAGGTTCGACTCGTCGGTTTCCTCTTCGGCCTGCTCCTGCTCCTGTTCCGCCTGCTCCCCGCCCTCTTTCGGCTGGCGGTTCCGGTCGGCATCGTTGGGGGTGGGCGTGGTGGCGGAGGATGCCGGTTGCCACAGGTTATTGAGATTGAAACAGCCTTGCAGGTCGCGCAGGCGACCCGAGAGCACGCCCCCTTTAATTGGCAGCGCTGGCGGTAGATTGGCCCATTCCTCGCCGGGATGATCGGTTTCGTTCTGCTTGCGGTCGCGCGCCAGAATGAGCATCGCCCACTGTTCGACCCCGAACGTATACAGCCGGGCCTGTTGCTGGTGTTGGAGTACCGTGCTGCGGCGGATCGCCATCTGCTGCAAGGCCGCCAGGCTGGTGGCGGTGATGCTGGCCAGGAACACGATCAGCAATACGGTGATCAGGGCAACGCCGGCATGACGGCGACCGGCCCGGGAGAACGCAACTTTCGGCGCGGTCGAGCACGGAACGTTATCAGCCGGGCAGGGGGAGCAAACGGGTGATTTCACCCCAATCCTCCAGAGTCAGGCCGATCTCCACCGCGCGCGGCAGCGCATCGGGATTTTTCTTCTTGCCGGCCTCATCGCTGGCGGTCGGCGGCCAGTCGCCGCGCCAATCGTCCTGGTCCAGGAAGCGCACCCGGAACTCCCGCACCCGGTCCAGCAGCAAGGTTTCGCGCGGTTCGATCAGACCGCCCCGGTCGAGTACATCCCAGTGCAGCCGCCACAAGCGACCGTCCCGCAGTCGGTAAGCAACCCGCTGCAGGCTGGCACGCGGTTGGCCGAGCGGGTTGTCCCAACCGGCCCGGGTCAGGGTCAGCCGGTAGTCGGCGAGTTCGCCGCCGAGCAGAGCGGCCTGGGGTTCGCCGTACTCGTCGCGGATGCCGCGCGGCACGGCCTGCTCGATATCCTGCTCCAGCCGGTAAACCGCCAGTTGTACGGCCGCCAGCCGCCGGCTTTGTGTTTCCACGGCGGCGCGGGTGAACAGCACGTTGCGCAGACCGCTATAGGCGGCGGTGGCCATGATGGCGAATACCGCCAGGGCGACCAGCAGTTCCAGCAGGGTAAAGCCACGCGCCGGAGCGTTCATGGAGCAGAGGACCGAGTTTTGGGTGGCTGAGCTTTGGGTGGCCGAGCCTTGGGCGACTGGTCGGAAGGAGCCTGGTCCGCAGGAGGCTCATCCGGGGGTGGGCGACCCTTGAAGGCCACCAGCGTGCTCAGCGCGGGACCGTCCTCGTAGGGGCGCACCGTGACTTCCAGGCGTGGCAGATCGGGATCGTCGGTTTTTTGGAACCGCGCTTCCCAGCGCCAGTTACGGTTGGCAAGCTCGATGTTGCCTTTGCGGGAACCTTCGTCCGGCCAGGGGTCGGGGTCCAGCAACAGTTCGTTGACCTTGTTGAGGGCGGCCCAACTGGCGAAGGTCTGGTCGCGCAAATAACCGACGCTGTTGATGCTCTGGGTAGCGGCGCCGATGATCGCGCCCATGGCGATGGCCAGCACCGCCAACGCCACCAACACTTCCAGCAGGGTGAAACCCACCATGCGTTTCATCGGGTTACCGCTTTCACCGTCAGCCGGCCCAAGACATCACCGTCGACCCGATACAGCGGCGCGTCCGGTCCGCGCTCCTCGGCAAGACCGAACACGGCGACGAACTCAGTCACCTCGCCACTGGCCAGCAGCAGTACCTGCGGTGTTTTACCGGCGGTTTTCAGGCCGGCGGGTCGGCCTTCGATCCAGAGTTCCAGCGCAATCTCTTCGGGCAGTTGATGCTGGATCAGGGTGTCGGCGGCCGCGGGTGGCTGCCACGCACCTTTTTCGTCCTGACGCAGAATGGCATAGCCGGTACGGGTGAATTGGATGCCGCGCGGCTCGCCGTTCAGGATGGCTTCCTGCTGATGCAGTTCCACCAGCGCCGCCAGCCGCTGGGCTTCCTGCCCCAGTTGCTCTCGCGGTCCACCGCCGACCGAGAGCAAGGCGAAGCTGGTGATGATGCCGATCAACACCAGCACCACCATGATTTCCAGCAGGGTGAAGCCGCGGGCCGGTGCGGTCATCTCAGCGCTTCAGTACCTCGGTGCCTAATCATCCAGATTCCAGTTGCCGAGGTCGGCATCCACGCCCTCGCCACCTGGCTGACCGTCGGCGCCCAGCGAATAGATGTCAATCTCGCCGTGCTGGCCGGGACTGAGGTACTGGTAGGGTTTACCCCAGGGGTCCTTGGGCAGCTTGTCCAGATAACCGCCCTCCTGCCAGTGCGCCGCGTCGGTGGGTTTTTGCACCAGCGCTTCCAGACCCTGCTCGGTGGTTGGGTAGCGGAAGTTATGCAACCGGTATAGATCCATCTGATTCTTGACCACCCGGATGTCCTGCTTGGCCTTGACCACCCGTGCCTTGTCGGGATTGTCCATGATGCGCGGCACCACCACGGCCGCCAAAATGCTGAGAATCACCACCACGACCATCACTTCGATCAGGGTGAAACCGAGCTGAGGGGTGGGCCGGCCGTTCCGTCGGTGGTGGCGGATAGGGAGCAGGCTAGTCAGCATCACGAATCTCCAGAGTCCAGGCTTGAGGGAGTGGGGCGGTGGTGGGGAACGGACCGCTCAGGCGCGACCCAGTCGATACAGGGCGATTTCGCCCAGCAGATTGGGCCATAGCCGCGGTCCGAGCCGGGGGCGGTGGGCGTGATCCAGCACCATGCGTTGCAGGATGTCGATCCGCTTGCGCCGGCACAGTTCCTCGAAATCGCGGATGGTGAACAAGTGGACGTTCGGCGTATCGTACCACTGATAGGGCAGGGTTTTGACCACCGGCATGAAGCCCTGCAAAGCGATCTGTACCCGGCAGCGCCAGAAGCCGAAGTTGGGGAAGGTCACGATGCCCTGTCGGCCTACCCGCAGCATTTCGTCCAGCAATGCCTCGGTGTGCCGCACCGCCTGCAGGGTCTGGGTCATGATCACGTAGTCGAAACTGCTGTCGCCGAAATCCGCCAGCCCCGCTTCCAGGTCGGCATGGATGACGTCGACCCCGGCCTGAATGCATTTGACGATGTTGGCGGTATCGATTTCCAGGCCGTAACCGCCGACCTGCCGGTGTCGGCGCAGGTAAGCCAGCAGAGCGCCGTCGCCGCAACCCAGATCCAGCACCCGTGTGCCGGGCCGGATCCATTCGCTGATGAGTTCCAGTTCAGGCCGCATGAACGTTCACCTCCCGGGCGACCCGCGCCAGATAATCGCGCAAGATTTCATGATAGAGCGGAATCGGCATCAAAAAGGCATCATGGCCGTATTCGGAGGGGATTTCAGCGTAGCTCAGCTCGCGTCCAGCTCGTACCAGCGCCCGCACGATTTCCCGCGAGCGAGCTGGGGCGAATCGCCAGTCGCTGGTAAAGGAGATCACCAGAAACCGCGCCTGCGTCCGGTGAAACGCTGCGGATAGATCCTGATCGAAATCCGCCGCCGGGTCGAAATAGTCGAGCGTCTTGGTGATCAGCAGGTAAGTGTTGGCATCGAAACGGTCCACGAAGGCGCGTCCCTGGTGGCGCAGATAGCTTTCCACCTGGAATTCGGTGTCGAAGTTGAAACTGAAGTTGGGCGTGCCCTCGCGCAACTCGCGGCCGAACTTGGCGCGCATGCCTTCGTCGGACAGATAGGTGATGTGGCCCAGCATCCGGGCGATCATCAAACCCCGGCGCGGCACCACCCCGAATTCGTAGTAGTGCCCGTGGTGAAAATCGGGGTCGGACAGGATCGCCTGCCGGGCGACCTCGTTAAAGGCGATGTTCTGCGCCGACAATCGTGGCGCGGCGGCGATGACCAGCGAGTGGCGCACCCGCTCGGGAAAGGTAATCGCCCACTGCATGGCCTGCATGCCGCCCAGGCTGCCGCCGATCACCGCCGCCCACTGCTGGATGCCGAGCCGGTCGGCCAACCGGGCCTGACTGCGCACCCAGTCCTTGACGGTGACGATGGGGAAATCCGGGCCGTAGGGTTTGCGGTTTTCCGGGTTGATGGCGGTCGGACCGGTGGACCCCTTGCAGCCGCCCAGGTTGTTGCAGCACACCACGAAGAGCTCGCGGGTGTCGAGCGGCTTGCCCGGACCGATGCAGTTGTCCCACCAGCCCGGTTTGCTCGGGTCGGTGTCCTCGTGATAGCCGGCGACGTGATGGTCACCCGACAGCGCGTGGCAGATCAGCACGGCGTTGCTATGGTCGGCGTTCGGCGTGCCGTAGGTTTCGTAAACCATTTCGTATTCCGCCAGCGACCGACCGCAGTCCAGCGCCAGCGGTTCGGTAAAGTGGGCGGTTTGGGGGGTGACCAGACCGACGGAATCCGGGGGAAAGTTGTGCGGCATTGTTCTCCTGACTGTGGTGTTGTGTCCCTGGGGGATGGTGCGAAAGCGGGGTCAAGTCTAATGGGCGCCGTGGCTTGGGGCAACCGGCGTCATGCGGAATAAACCGTGGTTTTTTCAGACTCTTGAGTGGGTCGGTCCGTTAAAGGCTGGCGTGGCTATCGGCTCGATCCCCGGCGGCAGGCGGCACGGCGCGACGACGCGCAGTCGCTTGTCGCGACCGGTCTCGCCGGCCAGCAGGGTCACCTGGCTTTTCGCCACCCCAAACAGCGTCGCCAGAAATTCCCGCAGATGAGCGTTGGCCTTGCCGTCCACGGGCGGTGCGGTAATCCGGATGCAAAGCCGGTCATCGCGCGGTTCCAGCCATTCGTCGCGGCTGGCGCGCGGCTGTACCCGAACGTGCAGGATCAAATCCGCGCCATCCCAGCGGTACCCGCCAGCGCCCATCGTTTCAGCGGACTCCCGTCCACAACCCGAGAAAATCCTGCAACAGCAGGCTGATAAAGATGAGCGCCACCACTATCAGCAGCGGCGACAGATCAACGCCGGAAATCGGCGGCAGCAAGCGCCGGGCCGGCCGCAGTACCGGCGCGGTCAACTGGGCCAGCACCCGCGCCGCCGGGTGATAGGGATCGGGATTGAACCAGCTCAGCACCGCCTGGATCACCACGCCCCACAGATAGATGTTGATCAGCAGCTTGAGCAGTTCCGCCACGGTCAGCAGTAGCAGGCCGCCGATGCCGGCGTCCTGGGCGCGTAGCAAGGTCACCAGCAATACTTCGACGAGTTGCAACACGAACGCCAGCACCACCGACGCCAAATCCAATCCCCGGTATCCCGGCACGATCCGACGCAGTGGCAACAGCGGTGGGTTGGTGATGCGGACCAGGAATTGCACCAGGGGGTTGTAGAAATCGGCGCGCACGCACTGCAACAGGAAACGCAGCATCACCGCCAGGATGTAGAAACCGAAGAGGGTGTGAATCAGAAAAAGGGTCGCGGTCACGGCTGTTCCCCCAACAGATCGCCCAACTCGCGGGCGCGCTGGCGAGCGGCTTCCAGTGCCCTGGCGAGCAGCGTTTCTACCCCGCCATCGCACAGAATCGCCAAGGCCCGTTCGGTGGTGCCGCCCGGCGACGTGACCCGGACTCGCAAGGTGGCGGGGCTTTCCACGCTTTCCAGCGCCATCTTGGCCGCGCCGAAGGCGGTCTGCAGTGTCAGCAGTCGGGCGATGTCGGCATCCAGGCCGAGATCGAGCGCCGCCCGCTCCAATGCTTCCATCACCAGGAAGAAATAGGCCGGACCGCTGCCGGACAACGCGGTGACAGTGTCCAGCAGGCTTTCGTCGTCCACCCAGACCGTTACCCCGACCGCCCGCAACAGCGATTCCGCCAGTTGCCGGCGTTCCTCGGACACAAATTCGTTGGCGAACAAGGCGCTGGCGGCGCTGCCGACCAGAGCCGGGGTATTGGGCATGGTCCGCACCAGGGGCGGCGATCCGCCGCCCAGCCAGCGCCGCAAATCCGGCTCGCGCACTCCGGCGGCGATGGAAATCACCAGCGGCTGGCGCGCCTGGATCGCCGGAGCCAACTGCCGGGCGACGCCTTGCAGAACCTGCGGTTTGACCGCCAGCACGATCACCTCCGCCTTGGCGGCGATTGCCGGGTTGTCGGCGCCGGTATGGACCCCGAAGCGGCCGCGCAGAAATTCCCGCTGGCCGGCATCGGGTTCGGCGACCCAAATGCGATCCGGGTTGTGACCGCCGGCGACCAGGCCGCCGATCAGGCTGCGGGCCATGTTGCCACCGCCGATGAAGGCAATGGGGATGTCTTTCATCTCCACCTCGTGGTGATATCACCAGTGTTCACGACGTTGGAGCGACACCGGGTGTCGCCGCACGCCATAGTGGGAAACGGAACTCTAGGGTTTGCCGCTCAGCAGTCGGGTAACCTGCTCGCTAATGTTGGTGAGGCGATTGTCGTTCCGATAAGACTCGTAGACCCGCTGTTGGCTGGCGGAATTGAGTTGCTGATAAGCCGCATAGGTTCCCGGCAAGCCTTCGCGCAAGCTCCGCTCGAATGCCGCCCGGTCCAGCCCTGGAGCCAGCCGTTCGGCCGCGGTATCCGGCGCGGGTGCCGCCAGTACCGGCGCGGGTTGCGGCTGGCTGGTCGTCAAGGTCATGGCCTGCCGCTTGGCTTCCTCCTCGATTTCGCGCAAGTAGCTGTCGTCCGCCCCGACCAGGAGCGGAGCGGCCAACACCAACATGCCGGCCAACCGGGCGGGCGTGAAAAGATCGGATAATGAAATGGGTAACGGCATTGGCGGTTTCCCAGGACAGCAAAACGGTTTCAGCTTGTTGGCTCGAACGAGCTCGGCCAATTACCCCCTTAGCATACTGCAAACCACCATTCAGGCGCGCGGCCCAAAGATGGCGGTTCCCACCCGTACCAGAGTAGCTCCTTCGGCGATAGCGGCTTCCAGGTCGTCGGACATGCCCATGGACAGGGTATCCAACGCCAGCCCTTCAGCGATCAACCGCTCTTGCAGCGCGCGCAACCGGGCGAAGGGCATGCGCTGGGCGGCGAATTCCGGCGCCGGCGCGGGAATCGCCATCAGCCCCCGCAGTCGCAGTCGCGGCAGCGTGGCTACCGCCCGGGCGACCGCGGGGACGTCCCGTTCGTCCAGGCCATGCTTGGTGGATTCCTGGCTGATGTTGACTTGCAGGCAGACGTGCAGCGGCGGCAGATGGTCGGGCCGCTGCGCGCTCAGTCGCTCGGCGATTTTCAGCCGGTCCACGCTGTGGACCCAGGCGAAGCATTCGGCAATGGGCCGGGTCTTGTTGGCCTGAATGGGGCCGATGAAGTGCCATTCCAGATCCAGCGCCGCCAGTTCGGTCATTTTATCCAATGTTTCCTGCAAGTAGTTTTCGCCAAAGCACGTCTGGCCGGCGGCGGCCACCGCGGTGATGGCCGCCGGTGGTTGGGTCTTGCTGACCGCCAGCAGCGCGACCGATCCCGGCGGGCGCTGGAACCGTTGCTCGGCGGCGCGGATGCGGGCCAGTACGGTTTGAAGACGGGCGGCGTAATCGGTGCTCATCATAAAATCCCCCGGCGGGTTACCGCACGGCTATCACGGTATTGCGCTATATACTATGCGAAATCCGGCTTCCTAGAACTGCCCGTCAGCGGGCCACCTCACCATGCCTTGCGGGAGCAACCGCCATGACCCTCGACGAACTATTGACCTTTTCCGTGACTAACAATGCTTCGGATCTGCATCTGTCGGCCGGCATGCCGCCGATGATCCGGGTGGACGGCGACGTGCGCCGCATCAACGTCCCGCCACTCGAACACAAGGCGGTGCACGGCCTGATCTACGACATCATGAACGACAAGCAGCGCAAGGACTACGACGAGTTTATGGAATGCGACTTTTCGTTTGAAATCCCGAAATTGGCCCGTTTCCGGGTCAATGCCTTCAACCAGGATCGCGGCGCGGCGGGCGTGTTCCGCACCATTCCCACCCTGGTCAAAACCTTGGAGGATCTGGGTTGTCCGCCGGTATTCCGGGATCTCATCAGCGCTCCGCGTGGGCTGATCCTGGTGACCGGGCCGACCGGTTCGGGTAAATCCACGACCCTGGCGGCGATGATCGACCACATCAACAAGAACGAGTACGGCCACATCCTGACCATCGAGGATCCGATCGAGTTCGTCCACCAGAGCCAGCGTTGTTTGATCAACCAGCGCGAAGTGCATCGGGACACGCTCGGCTTCAACGAAGCCTTGCGTTCGGCGCTGCGCGAGGATCCCGACATCATCCTGGTCGGCGAGTTGCGCGATCAGGAAACCATCCGTCTGGCGCTGACCGCCGCCGAGACCGGCCACCTGGTGTTCGGTACCCTGCACACCAGTTCCGCGGCAAAGACTATCGACCGCATTATCGACGTGTTCCCGGGCGGTGAAAAACCGATGGTGCGTTCGATGTTGTCCGAGTCGCTACGGGCGGTGATTGCGCAGGCGCTGCTCAAGAAGAAGGGTGGTGGCCGAACCGCGGCCTGGGAGATCATGGTCGGCATACCCGCTATCCGCAACCTGATCCGCGAGGACAAGGTGGCGCAGATGTATTCGTCCATTCAGACCGGCGCGGCATACGGGATGCAAACCCTCGACCAACATTTGTTGGAACTGATCAAAAAGGGGTTGGTCGCCCGCGACGAAGCCACCACCTACGCCCAGCATAAGGCGTCGTTCCAGCAGCAGAGGTGAGCGGTCCGGCGCGCCGCCGCCCGGATCAGGGCAACCGCGCGGGGCGCGTTTGGCTGGCCAGCCCGTAGGTATCGGCCAGGTTCCGGGCGGCTTCCACCAGTCCGCTGCCGCCGCAGGCGAACACGGTGACGTCGGCCACGCCCCGCGAGACTTCCAGCCAGCCGCGCGCCAGTTCCGTCGCCGTGCCTTCGAAACAGCCGGGCTGGTCGCCAGCCGGGCAGGCGATCCGGCCGGGAATGCCCCAATCCTCCAGCAGTGGCAGCGCGGCGATCACCCCGGCCGGCAAGCCGGGCGTCATGATCCTTGAGGGTTGCGGCCGAAACGGCAACGGCGGCGTCAGGTCAAACAGTGCGAAAGGTTTGACCCGCGGTTGCCGGTTGCGCAGCACCCGCGCCAGGAACACGATCTGGGCGATGCCGTCGTCGTCCGCCAGCAGCAGCGCTCGCGGGGTGGCGGCGTCGAGGTCGAACGGTTCGCCGACCGGGCCGGTGACGAGAACGTCGTGGCCGACCGTTGGTCGCGGGACGTGACGTTGCAAACAATCCACCCAGCCTTGTTCCGGCGCTGGCTGCAAGATCGCCCAAGGCGCGGCTTCGATCCGCAGTGCCTGGCCAGGTTGTAGGATCCCTGCCAGCCTGGTCGTTACCCGCAGCAACGCGTAATCGCCGGGATAATCTTGACAGACCAGCACGCGGCCGGTTGCCGGAATTGTTTCGTTCATGATCTACTGGTAATGACCTTAACCGGTTCGCCGGCTGTCGGGATTGGCTCGGATTCAAATTTGATGTTGGGGAGATGGGTAATGGCTGCGATCATGGCGCCGGTCCACCGCTGGACCCGGCAACAATATGAAGACATGGTGCTGCAAGATATTTTTCGGCCGGGAGAACGAGTCGAACTGATTGATGGAGTGATCGTCGATAGGTCGCTGCAAAAAAGCTTTCATTCAGTTGCCACGCGGCTGGTCGAGGACGCCTTGCGGGTCGCATTCGCGACTGACCACGATGTCCGCGTGCAAATGCCCCTGGCGCTCGACGATATGTCCGAACCAGAGCCCGATGTCGCCGTGGTTCCCGGCCGGGCGCGGGATTATACCAAAGCGCACCCGACCACCGCCGTGCTCGTCGTCGAGGTCGCCGACAGCTCGCTGAATCTGGATCGCAAGACCAAGCAGGCCATATACGCGCGCAACGGTATCGCCGAGTACTGGGTTATCAACCTTCAGGACAACAGCCTTGAAGTCCACCGCGATCCCCAAGGGGACCGGTATCGATCTCGAACCGATCTTGCGCCACGGGGATACCGTGCGACCCCAGGCCCGGCCCGACCATGCTATTGCCGTAGCCGACTTGCTACCGTAGGGTGCTCCCTATCCTCACGCTTCAAAGACTACCCGCCCCTCCAGCAGGGTATGCGTGACCTTTCCTCGCAACTCCCAGCCCAGGAATGGGCTGTTCTGACCTCGACTATGCAGAGTATCGGCCGTCACCCGCCAATCGGCGTCGGGATCGAAGATGCAGATATCGGCCGTCGCGCCCGCTCCCAGGTGGCCGCTGTCCAGCCCCAGAATCCGCGCCGGTCCCCAGGTCAGTCGCTCGATCAAGGCCGGCAGCGGGAGCAGGTCGTCCCGCGCCAGCCGCAGACTCAAACCCAATAGAGTATCCAGGCCGGAAATCCCCGGCTCAGTGTCGCCAAACGGCGCCTGTTTGGCGTCGGGTTCGTGCGGCTGATGGTCGGAGCAGAGTGCGCCCAGCGCTCCACTGGCCAGGCCGGCTCGCAAGGACTCCTGGTCCCGCAAGCCGCGCAGCGGCGGCCGAACGTGGCATTGGCTGTCGAATCCAGCCAGATCGATCTCGGTCAGATGCAGGTGGTGAATGGCGACATCGGCGGTCACCGGCAGTCCCTCGGCCTGGGCGCGCGCGACCAGTTCCACGGAACGGGCGCAAGACAGCCGGCCGAAATGCACGCGCACGCCGATGTCGCGGACCAGTTCGAGATCGCGAGCCATGGCGCCGGTTTCCGCCGCCGCCGGAATGCCGGGCAAGCCCATCCGGGTCCCGACTTGCCCCTCGTGGGCGACGCCGTGTCCGAGCCAGGGATCGAGCGGGGTCAGGAATACCGTCAGATCGAAGGTGGCGGCGTATTCCAGCGCCCGCCGCAGCACCAGGGTATTGGTGATGGGCCGGCCACCGTCGCCGACGCCGACGCAGCCGACTTCCTTGAGCGCCGCCATTTCCGCCAGCCGTTCGCCGCGCAGTTGGTGGGTCAGTGCCCCCAGGGTGAGCACCCGGGCCAGCCCAGCGGCCTTGGCGCGGCGGCGGATCAGTTCCACCACCGCCGGCTCGTCGATGACCGGATCGGTGTCGGGCGGGCAGACCAGGGTGGTAATACCGGCGGCGGCGGCGGCCCGAGTCTCGCTGGCGATGGTGGCTTTGTGTTCCTGGCCGGGCTCGCGCAACCGGGCGCAGAGGTCGATCAAGCCGGGACAGACGATACGGTCGCGGGCATCGAGTGTCCGCTCGACCGCGAAGCCATCCGGTGGCCGGCCGATGCCGGCAATCCGTCCCTCGGCGATGAAGACATCGGTGAGAGTATCGACGTGATGGGCCGGATCGATCAGCCGGCCGCCACGAATGGCGATGCGCATCAGGCGTTCCCCCCGGTCGGGCGGGCGTGATTGCCCAGGGTGATGGACATGATCGCCATCCGTGCGGCGATGCCGTTGGTGACCTGCTCCAGAATCACCGAACGCGGCCCATCGGCCACCCGCGAGTCGATTTCTACCCCGCGATTGATCGGGCCGGGGTGCATGACGATGGCGTCTGGCTTGGCCAGCGCCAATCGCTCCTCGGTCAGACCGTAGCGCTGGAAGAACTCCCGCTCGGTCGGCAACAGCGCTCCTTCCATCCGTTCCTTCTGCAAGCGCAACATGACCACCACGTCCACGTCCCGCAGACCTTCTGCGGGGTTGTGAAACACGCGCACCCCGAGGTTCTCCACGTAAGCCGGCAGCAGAGTGCGAGGCGCGATGACCCGAATGTCGCCAGTGCCGAGAATGTTGAGGGCGTGGATCAGCGAGCGGGCTACCCGTGAGTGCAGAATGTCGCCGACGATGGCGACTTGCAGGTTGGGGAAATCCGGTTTGTGGCGGCGGATGGTGAACACGTCCAGCATCGCCTGGGTGGGATGGGCGTGGCGGCCGTCGCCGGCGTTGAGCACGGCGATGTGCGGTTTGACGTGGCGGGCGATGAATTCCGCCGCGCCGCTCTGTTCGTGCCGCACCACGAACATGTCGCACTGCATCGCCTCGATGTTTTGCAGGGTGTCCAACAGGCTTTCGCCCTTGGTCGTGGACGAATGAGCGATGTTGAGAGTGAGCACGTCCGCGGACAGTCGCTTGGCCGCCAGTTCGAAGGTGGTGCGGGTGCGGGTGCTGGCCTCGAAGAAGAGGTTGACCACGGTTTTGCCGTGCAGGGTCGGCAGCTTTTTGACCCGCCGCTCGGCCACTCCGCGCAATGATTCGGCGGTGTCGAGAATCTCCGTCAGGTGGCGGCGGCTCAGCCCTTCCACGGTCAGGAAGTGCAGCAGGCGGCCCTGGCGATCCAGTTGAACGTTGGCGGTACTCATGGCGCGGTTTGGATGAGCAGTTGCAAGGGTTCGGGGCCAGTGAGCTGGATGTGGCTGTTGGCGGGCAGTTCCAGCCGGGAGCCGGCCACGTGCGCTTCAATCGGCAGTTCCCGGCCACCGCGATCCACCAGCACCGCCAGCAGCACCGAAGCCGGCCGACCGTAATCGAACAGTTCGTTCAGCGCGGCGCGGATGGTGCGACCCGTGTAGAGCACGTCATCGACCAACACGAGATGGCGGCCGTCCACGTCGAACGGCAGTTCCGAGGGACGAACCTGCGGATTGACGCCGATTCGGCTGAAGTCGTCACGGTAAAAGGAGATGTCCAGTTGGCCGAGCGGCGTGGCGATGCCGAGCCGTTGCCGCAGCCGTTCGGCGACCCAGACGCCGCCAGTGTGGATGCCGACCAACGCGGGTTCGGCGATGCCGCGCCGGGCTAGCAGCTCCCGCAGTTGCACCGCCAGCGCTTCGATCAGGAATTCGGCGTCGCGCATGAGGCGAGGCTCCGTTGTTGGTTGAACCAGCTTTCCAGAATGACTGCCGCCGCCCCGGCGTCCAGCGCGGTATCACGGCCCCGACGGCGGCTGGTGGTTGCGGCCTCGAATTGCCGCTGTTCCGCTTCCCAGGAGGACAGCCGCTCGTCGATGGTCGCTACCGGCAACTGGAATCGGTCGTGCAACTGGCGGCTGAAGCGCAGCGCGGCTTCGGTCACGGCGCTGGCGCTGTCGTCGGCATGGCGCGGTACCCCGACCACCAGCAGGTCCGGCCGCCACTCGGCGATCAGCCGACCGATCGCGTTCCAATCCGGGCGTTGCCGCCAGACCGGCAGGGTCCGTAGGGGTCGGGCGGAACCGGTCACCGCCTCGCCGACCGCGACGCCGATGCGGACTCGACCGAAATCGAAGCCCAGCGCGATCCGGCAGGATGAGCGGGTGGCCGCAGGCTCCGAGCCGCGATCAGGCGTGGCCAGCATTGGCGGACAGCAGATTCAGGTCGATGCCCAGCAGGGCGGCGGCGGCGAGCCAGCGCTGGTCGCTGGGCGTATGGAACAGGATGTCGAGATCGACGGGAACCGATAGCCAGGCGTTCTCCGCCAGTTCCTGATCCAACTGTCCCGGTCCCCAGCCGGCATAGCCGAGCGTGACCAGCAGGTGTTCCGGGCCTTCGCCGCGCGCCACCGCTTGCAAAATATCGCGGGAGGTGGTGATGCCGATCTCGCTGGTAACGCGCAGGGTGGCGCCCCAGTGACCGATCGGGCTGTGGATGACGAAGCCCTGTTCCGGTTGGACCGGGCCGCCGTGATAGACGGGCAGGGCGGCGAGGCCGGGCCGGTCGGTGACGATTTGCAGATGCTCCAGCAACTGCCCGAGCGATAGGTTCAGCGGCCGGTTGATGACCAGCCCCAGCGCGCCGCTGGCATTGTGCTCGCTGATATAGGTCACCGTCTGAAAAAAGTTCGGATCCGCCAGCGTTGGCATGGCGATCAGGAACTGGTTGGTCAAATAGGTGGTTTCGGTCATGGCCATAGTATCGGAATTCACCCCGGCCTTTACAAGTCGCCCTGGCCAGTGTGAACGATCACCGGCTGTCACAGATTGCTATTGATCATCAGCGTCGCGCCGGTCATGCAGCCGGACTCGACTGAGTCGCACAGGAAGGCGATGACCTTGGCCACGTCGGCGGGACCAGTGCGGGTGCGCAGGTGCGGCGCGGCCCGGCGCAGCATGGCGGTATCCACCGCGCCCGGCGCCACCCCGTTGACTCGGATGTTGTGAACCTTACCCTCGGCGGCCAGTACCTCGGTCAGGCCAGTGAGGGCAAACTTGCTGACGGTGTAGGCGGCATAGCCGGGAAATTTCTCGGTATTTTGCACCCCGCCCAGCGAAGAGACGTTGACGATACTGCCGCCACGTTCCCGCATCAGCCGGAACGCCTGCCGCGCGCACAGCACCGCGCCCCGCAGATTGACGGCCATGATCTGGTCCCAGTCACTCATTTCCAGCTCGGCGAAGGGACTACCGAGCAGGATGGCGGCGTTATTGACCAGAATATCCAGCCGGCCAAATTCGGCGCCGATCCCGGCGAAAGCAGCCTCCACCGCTACGTCATCCGCGACATCCAGCACCCGTGTCGAGGCGCTCAGACCGTCGGTTTGCAGTCGCGCAACCGTGGCGGCCAGTTCCGCTTCGGTGCGGCTGGCAACGACGACGTGCGCGCCCTTGCGCGCCAGGGCTGCGGCGGTGGCCGCGCCGATGCCCCGGCCGCCGCCGGTGATCAGGGCTATTTGGTGTTCCAGGGACAGGGAAGTGGGGGTGATACTCATGGTGGTCGCGCCAACTCGACATTGTGGGTCGGTGGGTAGGGTAGCAGAGTGCCGAGCGTTTTTAGCTGGCATCGGAGGTGGAGGGTTTTTCTTCCCGCAAGGTGTGCAACAGCGCCCTGGCTGCGTTCGACAAGGTATGGCCGGTGTGCCGCACCACCCCCAGCATCCGCTCCAAGCGCAATTCATCGATAACCAGTTCCACCAGTTCCCCGTCCAACATGGTACGCGGCAACACGCTCCAGCCCAACCCAACCGCGACCATCATCTTGATCGTTTCCAGATAGTTGGTTGCGAATGCGACCGGAGGCTCGACGCCAAGTTGGGTCAGCCCATCCTCGATGATCCGTCGGGTGAACGTTGCCTCGCCGGGCAAAATGGCCGGATGCTCCCTCAGTTGTTGCGGCGTGATGATCGGGTGCTCCGCCAGCGGATGAGTACGCGATATCACCACTGTCAGCGGGTCCAACCAAAGCGGCAGCGCTTCCAGTGGCGGCTCGACTTGCGGCGGCAGGGTGATGATCGCCAGTTCCACCTCGCCGCGCAGTACCGCCGCGCAAGCGACCTCTGAATCCATGAACCGCATGTCCAGGGGCACCTGCGGATAGCGGGCGGTGAAGGTTCGCAATACCGGCGGCAGGCGGTGCAGGCCGATGTGATGGCTGGTGGCGAGGATCAACGGTCCCGCCACCACACCGGATAGATTGCTCAACGCCCGGCGACTGTCGTCCACTTCGGCCAGAATGCGCCGCGCTCGTGGCAGCAGCACGGTTCCGGCCTCCGTCAACCGCACCGACCGGCCCAAGCGGTCGAACAACCGAGTGTTCAGTTCCGCTTCCAGGATTGCGACCCGTTTGCTCACCGCCGGTTGGGTCAGATGCAAGCGGTCGGCGGCCAGCGAGAAAGAGCCACTGTCGGCAACGGTGATGAAGGCGCGCAGGCTGGCGATGTCCATGGAAGCTTGGCAGACGACTGTGGCAAGATGGATATTCTATTATTTTATACTAATCATAAAAAAGATGAATTTGTGTTATCAAATGCCGCCCCGTAAGCTAGGCGGTACTTGAAGCAGGAGGTAAGAAATGACCGGTAAGACGCTCTATGACAAGCTTTGGGACGCCCATGTGGTGCGAACCGATCCGGACGGTACGACGCTCCTCTACATCGACCGCCATCTGGTGCATGAAGTCACTTCACCGCAAGCCTTCGAAGGACTGAAACTGGCCGGATGCCAGCCGTGGCGATTGGATTCGATGGTCGCCATGCCCGATCATAATACTCCGACCGATCCCGGTTTCACCCACATCGACGACCCCGTGTCCCGCCTGCAGGTCGAGACGTTGGACGCCAACGCCCGTGAGTTGAAGCTACGCTATTTCCCCATCGGCGACGCGCGGCGCGGTATCGTCCATGTGGTGGGTCCGGAGCAGGGTGCGACCTTGCCCGGCATGACCGTGGTTTGCGGCGATTCGCATACCTCGACCCATGGCGCTTTCGGGGCGCTGGCCTTCGGCATCGGCACCTCCGAGGTCGAGCACGTGATGGCCACCCAATGCCTGATTCAGAAGAAATCCAGGGCGATGCTGATCCGAGTAGACGGCCAGGCCGGACCGGGCGTGACCGCCAAGGACATCGTGCTGGCGATTATCGGCAAAATCGGCACCGCTGGCGGCGCTGGCTATGCCATTGAGTTCGGCGGCGACGCCATCCGGACGCTGAGCATGGAAGGGCGGATGACGGTCTGCAACATGGCTATCGAAGCGGGCGCTCGCGCCGGCATGGTGGCGGTGGACGAGACGACGATTGAGTACGTCAAGGACCGGCCGTTTGCGCCGCGAGGGGAGTTGTGGGAACGGGCGGTGGCGGCGTGGCGCGAACTTCACAGCGATCCCGACGCGGTGTTCGACCGGGTAGTGATGCTGGACGCGGCGGACGATCAAGCCACAGGTGACCTGGGGCACCTCGCCGGAAATGGTGGCGGCGGTGGACGAACGCATCCCCGACCCCGTCCGCGAATCCGACCCGGTCAAGCGCAAGGGCATGGAGCGGGCTTTGCGCTACATGAACCTGCGCCCGAACATGCCGATCACCGACATCCAACTCGACCGGGTGTTCATCGGTTCCTGCACTAATGGCCGCATCGAAGACCTGCGGCAGGCGGCGGCGGTCATCAAGGGCCGCAAGGTCGCGCCGAGCCTCAAGCAGGCGTTGGTGGTGCCGGGGTCCGGTCTGATCAAGCAACAGGCCGAGGCCGAGGGACTGGATCGGGTGTTCACGGCCGCTGGTTTCGAATGGCGGGAGCCGGGCTGCTCGATGTGCCTGGCGATGAACGCCGACCGGTTGTTGCCTGGCGAGCATTGCGCCTCTACCTCCAACCGCAATTTCGAGGGGCGGCAGGGGCAGGGTGGGCGCACCCATCTGGTCAGCCCGACGATGGCGGCGGCGGCGGCGCTGGCTGGCCATTTCGTTGATGTCCGCACTTTCTAGGAGACTACCCGATGCGTCCGCAACTGGTGATTGGCAACAAAAATGATTCCTCCTGGTCGCTGCGGCCCTGGCTGGCGGCGCGTCACGCCGGGATCGAATTCGACGAGATTCGCGTTTCGCTCTTCACCCCGGAGGGCACGGCTCAAATCCAGCAATACTCGCTTTCGGGCAAGGTGCCGGTCTGGCGCGAAGGCGACTTCGTGGTGTGGAATTCGCTGGCGACTTGCGCATACTTCGCCGAACTCGCGCCCGCATTGTGGCCGGCGGACCCCGCCGCCCGCACCATGGCGCGCTCGGTCAGCGCCGAAATGCACTTGGGTTTCAACGCGCTGCGCGCCGGTATGCCCATGAACACTGGAGCGCGTGGCCGTCGGGTGACCGTCACGCCCGAGATTGCCACCGATATCGACCGTATCGAAGCGATCTGGACCGATTGCCGCAATCGTTTTGGCGCGGTCGGCCCCTGGTTGTTCGGTGCGTTTTCCATCGCCGACGCCATGTTCGGGCCGGTCGTACTGCGCTTCATACTCTACGGCGTCAGCCGCCCCGGCGTGGTGGACGACTACGTCGCTACGTTCATGGCCGATCCGCACTTGCAGGCGTGGATCGCCGCCGCCGAACGTGAAACCGAAGTGATCGAGCATGAAGAAGTGGGCCGCTGAGCGCGGCCGGGAGTATCGCCCATGACACCGTTTACCCGACTCGATGGCCTTGTGGTCCCCTTGGATCGCGCCAATGTGGACACCGACGCCATCATTCCCAAGCAATTTTTGAAGTCCATCAAGCGTTCCGGCTTCGGCCCGTATTTGTTCGATGAATGGCGTTATCTGGATCACGGCGAACCGGGGATGGATTGTTCGGAAAGACCCCGGAATCTCGATTTTCCCCTCAATCATCCGCGCTACTGGAAGGTGAGTATCCTGCTGGCGCGGGAAAATTTTGGCTGCGGTTCCTCGCGCGAACACGCGGTGTGGGCGTTGGACGAGTACGGTTTCCGCTGCATCATCGCACCGAGTTTCGCGGACATCTTTTTCACCAACTGTTTCAAATCGGGCCTGCTGCCGATTCGCCTCGGTACCGAGGTGGTCGACCGGCTGTTCCGAGAGGTCGAGGCGACGCCCGGCTACCGGCTGGTGGTCGATCTGTCCGCGCAAACCGTCACCACGCCAAGCGGCGAAGCGTTCCGATTCGAGGTAGACCCGTTCCGCAAGGAATGCCTGCTCAACGGCTGGGACGACATCGGCCTGACCCTGCGCCATGCCGACGATATCCGCGCCTACGAAGCCCGGCGGCAGCGGGAAGCGCCGTGGTTGTTCGCTTGAATGATTCGGTGAAGGAAAATCCATGACTCACAAGATACTCGTTCTCCCCGGCGACGGCATCGGCCCGGAAATTGTCGCCGAAGCCGCGAAAATTCTGGAATGCCTGCGCCAGGAGTACGGCCTGGAGGCGACGCTGGAATATGGCCTGCTGGGCGGTTGCGCGGTGGACGCGCTCGGCGCGCCGTATCCCGAGGAAACCCGCCGTCAGGCCCGCGCCGCCGACGCCATTTTGCTCGGCGCGGTCGGCGGCGCGCGGTGGGAAAAGCTCGACCGGCCGCTGCGTCCGGAACGCGGCCTGTTGGCGATTCGTTCCGATCTGGAACTGTTCGCCAACCTGCGCCCGGCCATTCTCTACCCCCAACTGGCGACCGCTTCCGCGCTCAAGCCGGACATCGTGGCCGGACTGGACCTCCTGATCGTGCGCGAGTTGAACGGCGACATCTATTTCGGTCAGCCGCGCGGCATCCGGACTTTGGAGAGTGGCGAGCGCGAAGGCTTCAACACCATGCTCTATCGCGAGTCGGAGATCGAACGCATCGCACGGGTGGCGTTCGACGCGGCCCGCAAACGGCATCGCAAGGTCTGCTCGGTGGACAAGGCCAACGTGCTGGAAGCCTCGGAACTGTGGCGGGAAGTGGTCGAACGGGTGGCGCGGGATTATCCGGACGTGGCGCTGTCGCATCTGTACGTGGACAATGCGGCCATGCAACTGGTCCGCGCGCCGAAACAGTTCGATGTGATCGTGACCGGTAATTTGTTCGGCGATATTCTCTCCGACTGCGCCGCCATGTTGACCGGCTCCATCGGTATGTTGCCGTCGGCCTCGCTGGACGCGAACGGCAAGGGACTGTACGAGCCGATTCACGGTTCCGCGCCCGACATCGCCGGCAAGGGCGTCGCCAATCCGTTGGCGACCATCTTGTCGGCGGCGATGCTGCTACGCTACAGCCTGAACGAGCCGGAGCAGGCCGCGCGGATCGAACGGGCGGTCGGCCGGGTGCTGGATCAGGGCTTGCGCACGCTGGACATCATGGCGGATGGCATGACGCCGGTCGGAACCCAGGCAATGGGTGATGCGGTGGTGGCAGCGCTGTAGAATCTCGAGCCGGTGAATTCAATACATTTGCAGAAGCGAGGACAGTTTTTATGATGCGAGTCGGTCTGGTGGGTTGGCGTGGCATGGTGGGTTCCGTGCTGATGGATCGGATGGTGGCGGAGAATGATTTCGCCTTGATCGATCCGGTGTTTTTCACCACGTCCAATGTGGGCGGCCAGGGGCCGGCCATCGGCAAGGACACGGCTCCCTTGAAGGATGCCCGGTCCATCGCCGAACTCAAAACGCTGGACATCATCATCACCTGCCAGGGCGGCGATTACACCAACAAGATTTATCCGCAACTGCGCGCCGCCGGCTGGGCAGGGTACTGGATCGACGCCGCTTCGGCCCTGCGCATGAAGGACGACGCCGTCATCATCCTGGACCCGGTCAACCGCAAGGTGATCGAGGACGCGCTGGCGCGGGGCGCGAAGGACTACATCGGCGGTAACTGCACGGTCAGCCTGATGCTGATGGGCCTGGGCGGTTTGTTTGCCCACGGTCTGGTGGAATGGATGACCGCCATGACCTATCAGGCCGCTTCCGGCGCGGGCGCCCAGAACATGCGCGAGCTGATTCAGCAGATGGGCGCTATCCACGGAGCGGTGGCTAACCGACTGGACCAGCCAGCCTCGGCGATTCTGGAAATCGACCGCATCGTGGCCGAAACCGTCCGCTCCAGCGATTTCCCGACCGCGAATTTCAGCGTGCCGCTGGCCGGCAGTCTGATCCCCTGGATCGACAAACAGTTGGATAACGGTCAGAGCCGCGAGGAGTGGAAGGGTCAGGCCGAAACCAACAAGATACTAGGCCGTTCGGGCCATCCCATCCCCATCGATGGTATCTGCGTGCGAATCGGCGCGATGCGCTGCCACAGCCAAGCCCTGACCATCAAGCTGACGAAGGATGTGCCGCTGGACGAATTGGTGGAAATCGTCGGCACCGCCAACGACTGGGTGAAGGTGGTACCGAACGAGCGGGAGATCTCGATGCGCGAACTCACCCCCGCCGCCGTTACCGGCGCCCTGACCGTACCGGTGGGCCGGCTGCGCAAACTCAACATGGGACCGACGTATCTCGGCGCTTTCACCTGCGGCGATCAGTTGCTTTGGGGCGCTGCCGAACCGCTGCGCCGGATGCTGCGCATCCTGTTGGAAGGTTGATCCCGGTCCGTTAAACGGGCGGCCTGACTGCGGTGTGCCGAACCCTGGCCTTCACTGATACTCTCGCCAGTATTCCGGTTGCGGGTCGCGGCAACCGTGGGCAACGTGCTGGTAGCGATTGACGAAAACTTCCCGCCGGGTGATCTCGCATTCCTGCGTGATGGCCAGGTTCTCCCGCTGGGTTTCCTCGGTGTAATGGAACAACGCCCGCCGCAGCTTGCATAGCAAGCTGTTGTCGAGGTGATAGCCGAGTTCGCTCAGTGCGCGCTCGATACATTGCAGGGTGACCTGCCGCAGGTCGTAGACCACCGCCAGGGCGCGCGGCGAAAGCTGTTGGACTGATTGAATGCCCGCCACGCCCTTCAGCCAGAGCGCCGCCGAGCGGGCCTGTTCCGGGTCAGGGTGGACAGGGCAAAACTGAATGGTGCGGTGCTTGTACAGCTCTTCGGTGTCGGCGTGCATGACGCCCTCCTCCAAGGCTGCTGAATCACGGGGACTATCGTTATGAAGGGCTTACCTATAACCTTAGACCCTGGGGTGCGCTCTTTCAACCCGGCCAGCGTCCGCAACTGCTCCGACTCAGCCCACTGGCATCCCGATGATCGGTTACCGTGCTGAAACCTCGCTGTCGCAGCAGCACGGGCACCGATTCCCCCTGATCGTAGCCATGCTCCAATAGTAACCAGCCGCCTGGCCGCAGGTAAGCGGGCGCCTGGGCAATGATGGCGCGCAGGGCATCCAACCCATCCTCGCCGGCCACTAATGCATCGGGCGGTTCAAACCGCAGTTCGCCCTGCCGCCAGCGGGGATCGGTGGAGGCGACATACGGTGGATTGGCGGCGATCAGATCGAAGCGCTCGCCGGCCAGCGGCGCGCACCAGTCGCCTTCACGGAATTCGACAGTGGTCATTGCGAGTCGATGGGTATTGCACCGGGCCACCGTCAATGCCCCCGGACTGTGATCGGTGGCAACGATCCGTGCCTGCGACCGCTCCACCGCCAGTGCCAGGGCGATAGCGCCGCTGCCGGTGCCGAGGTCGGCAACTGTAATCGACCGGTCCGCTGGCAATCGCGCCAGTGCCAGCTCCACCAACAACTCGGTCTCTGGGCGGGGAATCAAGGTATCCGGCGTAACTTCAAGTTCCAGCGACCAAAATTCCCGTCGCCCCAAAATGTAGGCGACCGGCTCGCCAGTCTGACGGCGCTCCAGCCAGGCGGCGAAACGGGCGGCTCGTTCCCGTTCCGGGGTCCATTCCGGCCAGGCATGGAGGTAGCCGCGGGACCGCTCCAGCGCCTCCGCCAGCAAGACTTCGGCGTCAAGTCGCGGGGTATCGCTGACCTCGGCCAGTTGCCTGGCGGCGTCGGCGAGCAGTTCGCGGAGGTTGGCAGCACTCATTGGACTTAGCGACTCAAGCGGGAATCCTCGCCACCGGCCAGCACGAACGCAAGAATTATGGATTGTCTCATCGCGCCCCATCCTTCGTTGGTAGTGATAACAGTTCGCACAAACCACCGAGGGGAATTTCGATCCAATCGGGGCGATTATCCAGTTCATAACGAAGTTCGTAACAAGCCTTCTCCAGGGTAAACAGTTCCAGCAGCACCTTCACCTGATCAGGATCGGTGGGATACCCCGGACTGTCGCCGGCGGCCGCGACGTAACCGTCCAGAAACGCGGCGCGGGTTTGCCGTTCCCAAGCGCTGACATGCGGTAAGAGCACCGCCCGGTCACGGGTTCCATCGGCGGTGGCCTGCCGCAGAGCGGCATGCGCGGCGTAGTTGAACGAGCGCAACATCCCGACCAAATCCCGCAACGGCGAGTGCTTGCCGCGCCGCGCCATCAGCGAGCGCGAGGGTTCGCCCTCGAAATCGATGATGATCACGTCGTCCTTGGCCACCAACACTTGGCAGAGGTGGTAATCCCCATGATAGCGGGTCTTCATGGCCTGGGGGGTCAGCGCCTCGACTTGCGCGGCCCGCGCCGCCGCCGTGCCCCGGGACTCCAGCACCTGTGTGGCCAGCGAGGCGTAGCGTCCCGCGTGCGGTACGCCGATCCCGACCGCCAGCACCTGTTCGGCCAGCGACCGCGCCGGCTCCGGCAGCCGGTGCCGGGACTGCTCCAGCCGCTCGAACGTCGTCCTCACCTCCTCGCGGATCCGGTCCAGCCATTCGGCCATATCGGCCGCCGTGATCGGCTCGGGATCGAAGGCCGGATCGCCGGTCGCCTGCGCCAGCACCCGATGCAATTCGCCGGTACGCCGGCCCAGGGTGGCGGCGAACAGCAGATAGGGCGCGTGCACGTTCTCGCCGGCTACTCGAACCACTTCCGGCTGTTGCCGGCAATCGTCCAGGAAGCGTTCGAGGTAATCCTGCGTGTAGCTCCAGGCATCACCCTGATTGGCGACGAAGCCTTGTAGCAGCGCCAGCGCGATGATGCTACCGTCTTCATCTTCATATTCCAGGCCGCCGGCCAGCGGGGCGACATTGGGAAAATCGGCGACCTCGGTCAGAAACCGGCCCATCTCCAGTTCGGGATTGATGCCCGGTTGCAGGCGACGATAGCCCTTCAGCAGCATTCGGTCACCGATGTTGAGGGTGGTGTTGCTGCTGTCCAGCGCCAGCCGCTGGATCGGCAACAGCTCCGGTTTATCACCGGCCAACTGTGCGAAAGCACGGCTTGCGGAGAACCGCAACCAACCGCTCCCCAACGGAATCCGGGCGTTGCGCGCGATCATCTTCACCAGGGCCTGACCAAAGTGTTCATTGGCGAAGGCATCGTACAACAGACCCATTCTGGCGCGAGCCCGGACCCGCGCCAGGGCATAGGGCCATAAGGGCCGCAACTGCTCGTCCCCGTCGTCCTCCCAGGCCAGCGCCAGCGGCAAGCCATAGTCTTGCGGTTCGGACCGGTCAGCCAGCCAGACCCGGATCCGGGCCAGCACCCATTCGGTCTGCTCGACCCAGACATCGTATTTGTCGAATTCCACCCGTTCGATCCGACCGCCCTTGCCGGCGAACCAGCGCTGGGTCGGCAGGAATTCCGGTAGCACGTCACGGACCAGTTTTTCATGCAGGGTCTCGGCCAACGCCCGCCGACCGGGTTCGACCTGGTCGACGAAAAAGCTCTTCCAGCCGTGGAACAGTACCAGTACCCGCAGTTCCATGCCCGGTAGTTTGTCCTCATGCCAAGCCGGCGGCGCGGCCCGGCTCAGCCGAAACCAGTAGAACCCGTAGCGGGCCAGGGTCAGCAGGTAGGGCAACTCGCCGATGGGCGGAAACGCGGTCTGGCCGAGCATCTCCACCGGCACCAGGCCCTTGTAGCGCGCGAGATCGAGTTCCACCGGCTGGGCCGAGCGGGATAGATTGGCCACGCACAACACGATTTCATCGGCGAAGGTTCGGACATAGGCCAGAATCTTGCGGTTGCCGGGCCGCAACATCTCCAACCGGCCCCGCCCGAATGCCTGACAAGACCGGCGCACCGCAATCATCCGCTTCATCCAGTTCAGCCGCGAGGCCGGCTCGCGCTGCTGCGCTTCCACATTGACCGCCTGGTAGCCGTAGATCGGATCCATGATTGGTGGCAGGTACAGGCGCTGCGGGTCGGCCTTGGAGAAGCCGGCGTTGCGATCGGGGCTCCACTGCATCGGGGTACGCACGCCGTTGCGGTCACCGAGATAGATGTTGTCGCCCATGCCGATTTCGTCGCCGTAGTAGAAAATGGGCGTGCCGGGCATCGACAGCAGCAGGCTTTTCATCAGCTTGATCTTGCTGGAGTCGTTGTCCAGCAGCGGCGCCAGCCGACGACGGATGCCGACGTTGACGCGCATCAGTGGATCGGCGGCGTAGGTACGGTACATGTAGTCCCGCTCGCGGTCGGTGACCATCTCCAGGGTCAGCTCGTCGTGGTTGCGCAGGAAGACCGCCCATTGGCAGTTCTCGGGTATGTCGGGGGTCTGTTCGAGGATTTCGACGATGGGATAGCGGTCTTCCTGGGCGATGGCCATGAACATGCGCGGCATCAGCGGGAAATGATAGGCCATGTGGCACTCGTCGCCGTCACCAAAATAGTCGCGTACATCCTCCGGCCACTGGTTGGCCTCGGCCAGGAACAGGCGACCGTGGTAATGCTGGTCGACCACCGCCCGCATCTGCTTGATCACGGCGTGGGTCTCGGGCAGGTTCTCGTTGTGGGTGCCCTCGCGCACGCACAGGTAGGGAATGGCGTCCAGCCGCAGGCCATCCACCCCCAGATCCAGCCAGAACCGCATCACCTTGATCACCGCCTTCACCACCGCCGGGTTGTTGTGGTTCAGATCCGGCTGGTGGGAGAAGAAGCGGTGCCAGTAGTACTGTTGCGCCACCGGATCCCAGGCCCAGTTGGAAACCTCGGTGTCGGTGAAGATGATGCGGGTTTCCGGGAATTTCTGGTCGTCGTCGTTCCAGACGTAAAACGCCCTCTCCGGCGAACCGGGTGGCGCGCGGCGCGCGGCCTGGAACCAGGGATGCTGGTCGGAGGTGTGGTTGATCACCAGTTCGGTGATGATCTTGAGACCCCGGACGTGCGCCTCGCGGACGAAGGCCCGGAAGTCGGCCAGGGTGCCGTAGTGGGGATGGACATCCTGATAATTGGAAATGTCGTAACCGTCATCCCGTAGCGGCGAAGGATAGAACGGCATGAGCCACAGCGTGTCCACCCCCAGATCTTGGAGATAGTCCAGTCGCTCGATCAAGCCCCGGAAATCGCCGATGCCATCCTGGCTGCTGTCGCCGAACGCCTTGACGTGCAATTGATAAATGATGGCGTCCTGGTACCAGAGGGAATCTTCCACGCCGATCCAGCCCTTCCGATTACGAGTCATGCATGCCTCCTCATTCTTCCAGCATATCGAAATCGTGCTCCTTGAACGATTTCATGGGTGCGAACGG
The DNA here is from genome assembly GCA_963715845.1 of uncultured Gammaproteobacteria bacterium. Lineage (GTDB taxonomy): Bacteria > Pseudomonadota > Gammaproteobacteria > Competibacterales > Competibacteraceae > Competibacter_A. Next base: position 62,224 of record CAVQSJ010000023.1, read on the forward strand.
GCTCGGGCAATGGAGCGGACTGTTGTCAGGGCATCGGCCAGCGCCCCCAACAATTCGGTCAGGGCGGTGGAATCGGACAACCGATAGGCAGCTTCCGCCGGCGGTTCGGGACCGACCCCGAGCGCGATACCGCCCAGTTCTGCCGCTGCCGCCAGTGCCGGCGCATCGTTGGCGGCGTCACCCGCGTAGAGCACGGTCGCCGGCTCCGCGCCGTCGTGGGCGACGATGGCCCGCCGCGCCGTCCCCTTGTCCCGCGCGATGGCCGGCACGACTTCCAGCGCCAGCGGCCCATCCAGAACGTGCAAACCGGCAGCGTGCGGTTCCAGCAAATTTGCCATCTCGGTTCGCAACGGTTCGATTCGACTCGACACCAATTGGCGGTAGTGGACGGTAAAACCGAACGGTTTCTTTTCCACCCAGGCGCCCGGGTAGGCCGCCAGGCGGATTTCGGAGGCGGCGCTCAGGGCATCGAACAGGACGTGGCTATCCAGTGCTTCGGTGGGAATGAGACGTTCGCCGGCCAGTTTCAGTTCCAGCCCGGTCGATCCGCCGTAGCTCAGCCCTTCCAGACCGACCATGTCGATGAGATCGTCCAGTCCTCGCCCGCTGACCACGCCGACCGTGACGCGCGGTGTCGCGGCCAGCCGGGCCAGCACGTCCCGCAACCCCGGATCGAGCTGCGCCAGACTGGGATGCGCCACCAGCGGGGTCAGCGTACCGTCGTAATCGAACGTCAACACCAGCCGTTCGCCCTGACGATGGGCGGCAGTGAGTCGTCCCAGAACAGTTGCGGTGACCGGCAGCATCAGGCGGCCTCCTGCGTTGGGGGCGGTGGGATGGGCGCGGAGGTCAACTCGGCCAGGAAATTGGCCGCCCAGCGGTAGATGTTGTTTTCCTCGACCTGCCGTCGCATCCGGGCCATGCGCTCCTGGCGTTCGTCCGGCGTCATTTCCAGCGCCCACCGGATCGCTTCGGCGAACTGCTCGGTATCGTAGGGGTTGATGATCACCGAATCGGCCAGCTCACGGGCCGCGCCGGCGAATTCGGAGAGAATCAGCACCCCATCCAAGTCCACCTTGGCCGCGATGAATTCCTTGGCCACCAGATTCATGCCGTCGTGCAGCGAACTGACGATGCCGATCTCGGCCATGCGCAGAAAGGCGTGAACCGTGGCGCCGTCGTGGTGGCCAACCAGGAAGCGGATCGGTTTCCAGGACTCGGTCTGGTAGCGCCAGTTGATCTCATCGGCCAGCGCTTCCAGTTCGTTGATGTAATTGCGATAGCGGGGGATGTGAGTGCGACTGGGCGCTCCCACTTGCACGAAGGTCAATTGTTCCCGGTATTGCGGGCAGCGTTCGAAAAACCGGGCCACGGCGCGGAACCGTTCCGTCAAGCCCTTGGTGTAGTCGATGCGATCGACCCCGACCGCGATTCGCACATCTTTCAATTCGTACCGCTCCTTGAGTTCGGTGATTTGTTGGATCAACGCCTCGCCGGTGAGTACGTGGCGTTCGGCCCAGCTTTCGACGCTGATCGGGAACGGCCGCACCCGCGAAGCATGGCCTTGCAACTCCACGGCGAAATGATCCCAGTCCAGCCGGGCTTCGATCATCCGGTCCACGGTGTCGAGGAAGTTGTTGCAATGCTGCTGGAGGTGGAAACCGATCAGATCGGCGCCCAACATGCCGCGTAGCAGGTCGGCACCCCAGGGACAGATCCGGAACGCTTCCGGATTGGGCCAGGGGATGTGCCAGAAGATGCCGACTGCTAGCTCCGGCCGGACCTCCTTGAGGAAGCGGGGGACCAACGCCATCTGATAGTCCTGCACCAGCACCACCGCCGACCCGGAGCCGGCTTCCTCCAGCGCCGCTTCGGCGAAACGGCGGTTGGCGCGCACGTAATGCTCCCAGTCGCTGGCCCGGAACACCGGCCGCTCGTGGGCCAGATGGCAGAGCGGCCACAGACCTTCGTTGGCAAAGCCGTAGTAATAACCATGCTCTTCTTCCCGGGTCAGCCACACCCGTCGCAGGGTGTAGGTCGGATCGTCCGGCGGCACCGCCAGCCGACCCTTGGCATCAGCCATCCGTCGGTCGGCCTCGCCGGAACCGTGCGCGACCCAGACCCCGCCGCAGGCTTGCAGCACCGGGTCCAGCGCGGTGACCAAGCCGCCGGCAGGCATGATCAAATGAGGTTTGCCGTCGCGCAGTTCGTGCATGTACGGCTCGCGGTTGCTGACCACCAGCAGTTGACCGCCGCGCAGGCAGTCCACGACATGGGCGCGCAGCCGGTCGCGGGTCCAGGCGTTCGTGGCGTGCATGACCGCTCGCGCTTGCGCCTGCTGCGCCAGGCGGGCGACTCGGAGCGAAGCGGCCAACCGATCGCTTTCGCTGGCGAGCCGCCGCGCGATGGGGAGTTCGATCGGCGGCCCTTCGGCGACGTCGCCAGTGCGCACCTGCCGCATCCATTCCGCCAACCGGTTAAGTGAGCGGTCGTAGAAAGCCCAAGTACCGGCCACGACCAGAATCAGCAGCGACAGGGTGACCAAGCCGACCCAGAGGCCAAATTGCACCAGCCGACTGGTGGCCCGCTCATCCAGTTGCACCAGATCGTGGACCACCAAGAGCACGCCCTCGGACTGGCCCCGCGGCGCGCGGATCAGCGAGGCGAGAATGTGGATGTGGGCATCGGCCGTATGCTGGGTATCGACGATGTCCTTCGAATCCTTGAGTGCCTGGGTCACGATTTGTTGCAGAGCGTCGGCGAAGTCGGTCACGCCCTTGCCAGCGGCGATCAGGCGGCCATCGTGTCGGTAGATGGCCAGGCCAGTCAGTCGCCGGTAGCCTTCCAAGGCAGAACCCAGTGCCACCGCCGCTTCATTGTCCGGCAGTTGGAGTGCTGTCTGGACCGAGTTGACCATCTGATGGGCGATAGCATAGGCGCGCCGGTCCATCTCTTCCAGGTCGGCAAGGCGTTCCCGCTCGACTTGAACCCAGGCCAGGGTACTGATCAGCAGGCCGACCAGCAAGGCGATCAGTAGCCCCATCCGTAGCGAGCTGGGCAGGCGAAAGGATAATTTTATCGGCATGACATTCCCTCCCAGGTAGGGCATCTTTGACTGGCGCGGCAGACGCTTCCGATGTCTACCGTCACCCTTTTCCCGGCGATGGCGTTCGCTATCGTACCGACTCGCTCGTTATTCATCGAGGTATTTGGCCGCGAGCTGTTGCGGCAAGGGTCCCGGGCCCAGACGGACGTGAACGTGATGCCCACCGAGCGGACTTTAGGAGATGTAGGTAATCCGTCGCACCCGGCGGAGGTGGATCTGACCGCTGTGGCGATCTCGTTTATCCAAGAAATTGCCTCCTGTAAATATTCCTGTGATAGCAAGGGTTCGAGCGTGGGCCAGACTGTAAGTACACCATTAACCTGTTGATTTTGCTGATGAGAGTACCATGTACTCGCCCGACCTGTATCTTGGATCACAGGAAAATTTACAGGAGGCTACATCTCCCAGGACTACCTCCATCCAGTTTCTCAGTCGGCGATGAAGACCCGATCGCCTACCGCCACCTGCTCGAACAGTGCCAGCAGATCCCGGTTGCGCATGCGGATGCAACCATGCGACAGCGGTACACCCATGGGAGCCCTATCCGGGCAACCGTGAATGTAGATGAACCGGCGCAGGGTGTCGCATTCGCCACCCCGGTTGCGGCCCGGCTCCAGCCCGGTCAGCCAGAGAATCCGGGTCAGAATCCAGTCCCGCTCCGGCTGGCGGGCCGCCAGTTCCGGACCGTAGATCTCGCCGGTTGGTCGTCGGCCGACGAACACCGTATCGAGCGGCAGCCCGGCGCCAATCTTGATGCGGATACGGTGCCAGCCGCGCGGGGTGCAACCACTGCCGCGCCGCTCGCCGGGACCGTTGCGTGCGGTGGACACCGGGTAGACCGCCAGCGTTGCCTTCCCCGCCACCAGCGTCAGTCGCTGGTCGGGAACACTGACGTGAATCAGGCGCTCGGACATGACCAGGTGTTATAGGGATGCCGGGCCAGTTGCGAGTTGTAGTAGCGGATGTCGTGCGAGACATCCTCGCCCAGCCAGTCCGGCCGAGCGAACAGCTCATCGGGATGGCTCAATTCCACCTCCGCCACGATCAGGCCGGTGTTGTCGCCGGCGAATTCGTCGATCTCCCAGACGCGCCCGCCGCTGCGTACGAAATGGCGGGTTTTCTCCAGCAACGGCTTCTCGCACAGGGTATCGAGGATTTCTTCAGCCTCGGCCAGCGGGATGGGGTATTCGTACTCGCTGCGCTGAATACCCAGCGTCCCACTCTTGATGTTGAGGAAACCCTGGCCGCCCGCGACCCTTACCCGTACCGAACAGCGGACGTCACTGGTCAGGTAGCCCTGCCGCATCCGTACCGAGCGTTCGACCAGTTGCCGCCAGCGCTCGTCGCGGATCAGGAACTTGTGTTCGATTTCAATGCCCATGGTGCAAGCCTGTGAGGTTGGATTTTCCTGCCCGCATGGTAGGACAGGCTTAGTGCTTTGTGTATGCTTATTTGATTGGCGCCATCAGGGCAGCATGGTATGAGCGGCGCCACCCCGTTCGGGCTGAACGGGCTGCCGCAGGGCGACTGACGGCGGTCACATCGGCGCTTGGAGAGTGTCGCCAATCGCTGACGAACGAGCCAGGGGGTTCCTATTACCATGGGGATGCTCGATCCGGTGATGACAGCCAGGATACGTGGTCTCATTTCGGCCACACAACCGCTGGTGAAGATGGTGAAACAGCCCTTCATGCCCACTCGACCGGCTTATCAACCGGACATTGGCACTGGTTGGCAGGTGGGTGAACTCCACCGCGACAACCTTGCCGCGGCTTTACTTCCACCGGCGCCGGGCATAGCATCCATCGTGCCGTATGCAGTTGCGTTGGCTCAATATCCCTCGAACGATGAATGAGCGAGTCAATGCGGAATCGGCCACATTGGCCATTCCACGCTACCGCCCAAACGGCTTTGGCCGCGGGCGAAAAAAGAGGAGATCAACATGAAGCGCATCTATTTCCTGGTTCCGCACATCGACGTGGCAAAAAAGATCGTCGATGAGCTGCTGCTCGCGCGCATTGAAGAGCGGCACATCCACATCCTGGCCAAGCGCGGCACACCGCTCGAGGACCTACCCGAAGCCTCGTTTCTGCAGAAAAGCGACTTCATCCCCGCCATGGAGCGAGGTCTAGCGCTCGGCGGCACGGTCGGCACGCTTGCGGGCCTGGCCGCCGTCGCGCTCGGTCCGTTGAGCCTGGTGGTAGCCGGGGGCGGGATTGTCCTGGCCGGAGGGCTGGCCGGCGCCGGCGTGGGGGCTTGGCTGAGCGGGATGGTGGGATTGAACGTCGGCAACACGCGGCTGAAACCGTTCGAAGAGGCGATCGAGCGGGGTGAGCTGCTGATGATGATCGATGTTCCGCGCGACCGGGTCGCGCAGATTACCGAGCTGGTCACGACGCATCACCCCGAGGCGCACCCCGAAGGCACGGAACCGACGATTCCCGCGTTTCCGTAAGGCGGGATCGGGGTTGCTCGCGAGCCGAATCAGGGAAATATGGCAATCCTGCTTGAATTGTAATAATGGCCGCGGGCTCGGATGCTGCCTTTATCCAGATCCAGGCAGCCCGGTCGGGTTAGCAAAGCGTAACCCGACAGCCTGCGATGCGCGCGCGTTGTCGGTTTGGGGCGCACAGCGCCTCATCCGATCTATGGATCTACAATCAGGGCAACAACCGGTGCCAAACACTGGTACCCCCCGTGTTCGCCCCCCGACCGGGAAGGCTTTGCCGAAGTGGGGCTTGGCCATTGGCGCATCCAGAACCAGCAACACTGGTTGCCAGATGTCCAGTTCGGCGCGAGTACCTGCTGGACCCAACAGGGGACACTCTGTCGCCAAGCTGGCGCTCGTTCGCCGCATGGCCCTGAACCTGCCACGCCATAACGGCCCACCCCGCGACAGTCTGCGCCACCGGCAGCTCCGCGCTGCCCTTGGCGAGGACTATCGGTTGCACCTGCCCTTCGGCGCCCCGAGCCCGACTACCCCATAGCACGCTTGCCTTGCATTGATTGAGGAATACCCGGAAACCCGCCATGTCCGAGCCCCACCATACCAATCGCCTGATTCACGAAACCAGCCCTTACCTGCGCCAGCACGCCCACAATCCGGTGGACTTGGTATCCCTGGGGCGAAGAAGCCTTGGCGAAGGCCCGCCGCGAGGGCAAACCGATTCTGCTCTCCATCGGCTATTCGGCCTGTCACTGGTGCCATGTCATGGCCCACGAATCCTTCGAGGACGAGGCCACCGCCCAAGTCATGAACGACCTGTTCATCAACATCAAGGTGGATCGCGAGGAACGGCCCGATCTCGACAAAATTTACCAGACCGCCTTCCAGTTGTTGCACCGGCGGGCCGGCGGCTGGCCGCTGACCCTGTTTCTGACTCCCGACGATCAGACACCGTTCGTCGGGGGGACCTATTTCCCCAAGACGCCCCGCTATGGGATGCCGGCCTTCACCGATATCCTGCGCCGGGTCAGCGCGCATTATCGCCAGCATCGGCAGGAACTGCGCGAACAGAATCAGGCGCTGCTGGAGGCATTGCGCACCGAAATCGCCACACCGGCCGCCACCGGCGAACTCATCCCGACCGCCGCTCCCCTGCGAGTGGCGCGCGATCAACTGGTTCGCGGTTTCGATCCGATCCATGGCGGGTTCGGCGGCGCCCCCAAGTTTCCTCACCCCACCAGCCTGGAGCGACTATTGCGGCATTGGGCCGCTAGCGTCCAGCGCAGCGAACCGGACCGGCAGGCCGAAACCGCCGCGCTGTTCACCCTGCGCAAGATGGCGCTGGGCGGGATTTACGATCAGCTTGGCGGCGGGTTCTACCGCTACTCGGTGGACGCCGAATGGCGGATTCCGCACTTCGAAAAGATGCTGTACGACAACGGCCCGCTGCTGGCACTGTACGGCCAGGCCTGGCGGGCGACCCAGGACCCGCTGTTTCGGACGGTCGCCGAGGAAACCGGCGAGTGGGTGATGCGGGAAATGCAGTCTCCAGGCGGAGGTTACTACGCCACCCTCGACGCCGATTCCGAAGGCGAGGAGGGCAAGTTCTACCTGTGGACTCCCGAGCAGATCCAGGCGCTGCTGGATGCCGGCGAGTATGCGATGGTCGCCGCGCATTACGGACTGGACCGGCCACCCAATTTCGAGAATCACGCCTGGCATCTTCGGGTGACGACCGAGGCGTCCGAACGGGTCCAACGGCTCGGCCCCGATTCGGCGCCCATCGCCGATCGGTTGGCCGTTGCCCGGCGCAAGCTATTCGCGGTCCGCTCCGAGCGGGTTTGGCCGGGCCGCGACGAGAAAATTCTGACGGCCTGGAACGGCCTGATGATTCGAGGCATGGCCATCGCCGGCCGCCATTTGGGGCGAGGGGATTTCGTGGACTCGGCGGAACGCGCGCTGGATTTCATCCACGCCCTGCTGTGGCGGGACGGACGGCTGCTGGCGGTCCACAAGGACGGGCAGAGCCGGTTGAACGCCTATCTGGACGACTATGCTTTCCTGATCGACGGCATTCTGGAACTGTTGCAATGCCGCTGGCGTGATGGCGATCTGGACTTCGCGCTGGCGCTGGCCGAGGTATTGCTCGACCAATTCGAGGATCCCGGGACTGGCGGTTTCTTCTTCACCGCCGCCGACCACGAGCGGTTGATCCAGCGACCCAAGCCGGCGCACGACGACGCACTGCCGGCCGGTAACGGCATCGCTGCGCAGGTGTTGTTGAAACTGGGGCATCTCACCGGCCGGACCGCCTATCTGGACGCGGCCGGGCGAACCCTGCGCTGGGCCTGGCCGATGATCGAACAGATGCCCACTGCCTGCAACGCCATGCTGACGGCGTTGGAGGAGTATCTGGAGCCGGTGCAGACCATCGTGCTGCGCGGCGAGGCGGCGGCGTTGGAGGAGTGGCGGGACCGTTGCGTCAAGCCCTACGCACCGCGCCGGTTGACCCTGGCCATTCCCACCGCTGCCACCGTGCCGGCCGGACTACTGACCGAGCGGCAGGCTGGCACGGCATCGGTGACTGCTTACGTCTGCGGCGGATTGGAATGCCTGCCACCGATCACGACGCTGGACGATCTGGAACCCGAACTGGCCAGGACGGAGGCGTCCGGCCCTTGAATGGGGCGTTATCTGCGCTGGCTCGAACTTGCGCCGGCTCGCGCGGGCGCCGGACATCGCGCGCATGGGCGGGGCTGCGGGAAAAATCACGAAGCGTAGGCGCCATGTTGCCACACCTCATATAATAAAAGGGGATAGACTCCAACCAGCAACCAAAAACCCTGGCGCTCTCCCGGAACATTCGAGATTCTTCCGGCGAGGGTCCGTTAAACGATCCCATCTTGGAGAGAGTACACAACCATGACCATCCATCTTTACTTCTCGCTGATTCCCGAAGCGCTGATCGCCTCCATGCTGCCGCCGGAACAGTTCGGCCAGTACTACGCGACCGGCCACAAATACAAATCCAAGGGGCAAGCGATCTTTTTCGAGGTCGATCCCTCATTCCGGCACGAATTCTTCAGCCATCGACGAAGGAATCAAGCGCTGCGCGCCCCATCCGGATGGCACTCCCAAAAACTCGGTTTATATCTCGGTGTACCGGGTACTGGAGCATATTCCGGTCAGCGCGCTTGGGCAAGCTGTACCTGAGCACCGCCTACGGTCAAACCCTGGGGTTGAGCCGGAGCGACTCCCTGCCCAAGGACGAGGCGGGCCTGCACATGTACCAGGATCTGGCGCCGGTCAACAGCCTGGTGGTCAGCGCGCAAGACCCGGTCGCCTACTATCACGGCGTCACCAGCCAGCCAGCCAAATTCATTCGTTTCCCCGGCCTGTGCTTTGTCGAACTGGGGCTGGGCGCGCTGGCAACCGATCCCGTCAACGGCCCGGTGGGCGATCTGCCTTATTCGTTCATGCACCACCTGCGCGAGGCTTTGCTGGAGTTGGAGCCGCAAAGCAAGCAAAGCAAGCTGGTGCACCGGGTGCATTCCCTGGAATTCCCGTACCGGATGATCAAGAGCGGTTTCTACATGGGCAACGGCCCCGATCTGGGGTTTTACCCCATGCCTTCGCATGATACCTTGCGCCGGGAACACAATAGCTGGTGGCGCTCGGCCAATCTGTAAGAACAAACCCGCCGCCGGGGATCCCGGCGGCGGGTTTTTTTGTGGCAATGCAGCAAAAGCGTGGGGAGTACACCGACCGCCACCAAGGTGAACGAACCCCGGCAGCGGCGATCCACAGACCTTGATTAGGTTTAGTAAGGCGGCCGATTGTAGTAATAATCATCCGGCGGCGGATCGTTATCGTAATAGTAGCCGTTGGGCCGCGTCGGGCGAATCTGTCTTTGCTGGGAATAAATCTGTTGGTCCTGATAATCCATCTGGTTGCCGACCGCACCACCGATCAGCGCGCCACCCAGGGCACCGGTCACGGCGCCACCTGTGGGATCGATGGCATGGCCGACGGCCGCACCGGCGGCGGCCCCCATTAATGCGCCCCCAGTGGTGTAGTAATTGGGGGGCGCACCGGGAGGAGGGGGCGCGCAAGCCGCGGTCAGGCTCAATGCCGCAGCCAGGAAAGCAATCTTGAATGGCGTATTCATGCGGGTTTCTCCAGGTCAATTCGTGATGGGCTGCGGTAAAAAGGTTGACGGCGGTCACTCGCACGGAGCACGCGCCAGCGGTGGCGCCGTCATCAAAACCCACATACACCCACACTGGCCAGGATGCAGTATCCTGCAAATAACGTGAATGTCGCCTGAATGCAATGCGGCTGGCCGATGGCGCGCCGAGAGGCGCATCGAGGTGTTCAAGGGTCGGCGCTGGTGGCAAGCCGCGCTTGCAGCTCCCGTCCGACGACTGCCGCCCGCCAGCCGTGGCGTAGTGGCGAATCCTCGTCGACCAGCAGGTTCTCCACGTCCCGCCGGTCGGCGATTCCCTGCGGCGGAATGCCGTGTTCGTTCGCCCGGGTCGCGATCAGGTCCAGCAGATCATCCACCCGCGCGCTCTGTTCCCGAGTAAGCCGCAGCCGGCGCGGCCGGATTGGCCATTGTTCCGGCGGCTCGGCGCGAGCGGCGGCGATTCGGGCCAGCAGCGCTTCGCCATACCTTTGCCGGGTCGCGGCGGGCAGGCCGCGAATCCGTTGTAACTGCTCCAAATCCTTGGGCATCCGCCGAGCCAGCTCGAGCAACGTGGCATCGTCCAGAATCCAGCGGCGCGGCCGATCGTGGGTGCTCGCCCGTTCCTCGCGCCAGGCCGCCAGCGCTCGCAGTACCGTCCGCTGCACACCGCCAAGCCGGTTGTGCTCCCGAACCCGCCGCCACGCCTCCTGGGGTTGCGGTCGGTAACGGTCGGGATCGGTCAGCATCTGGAAATCCTCGGCCAGCGGCTCCAGCCAGCCGCGTTCCTGCAAAGCCGCAAGCTGCCTTGGGTACAGTTCCCGCAGATAACGCACATCGTCGGCCGCGTAAGCCAGCCATTCCAGGGCCAGCGGCCGACGGTGCCAGTCGGCGCGGGTATGAGCCTTATCCAGTTCCACACCAAGTATTTGCTGCACCAGGGTGGCGTAGCCAGTCTGATTGCCGCAGCCCAACACCATTGCCGCCAGTTGGGTATCGAACACGGGCGCCGGTACCATACCGCGCAGGTGGAAAAAGATTTCCAAATCCTGGTGTGCGGCATGCAGTACCTTGGTGATGGCCGGGTCGTAGAGAATATCCAACAACGGGTCCAGCGATGGCAGCGCCAGGGGATCGATGCAGGCCACCCCGTCGGCGCTAGCGACCTGGATCAGGCAAAGTTGGGGATAGTAGGTGCGCTCGCGGATGAATTCGGTATCCAGCGCCAGCCACGGCGTACCGCGCAGCCCAGCGCAGAAATCGGCCAGCGCGGGTTGGTCGACGATATAGAGATCGCTCATTCCCGACGCCAGTGGCCCGATTTGCCCCCGGTCTTTTCCAGCAGGCGGATGTCGGTCATGGTCATGCCCCGGTCCACCGCCTTGCACATGTCGTAGACCGTCAGCAGCGCGATCTGCACCGCGGTCAGGGCCTCCATTTCCACTCCGGTGCGGCTGATGGTTTCGACGGTGGCCTGGCAGCGGACGGCGTTTTGATCCGCGACCGGCTTCAAGTCGACTATCACTCGGGTCAGGGGCAGCGGGTGGCAGAGCGGAATCAGATCGGCGGCACGCTTGGCGCCCATGATGCCGGCGATGCGCGCGATGCCGAGCACGTCGCCCTTGGCATGCGAGCCGGCCACGATCCGTTCGAGCGTGGCCGGTTGCATGTGAATCCAGCCTTCGGCGATTGCCAGCCGGCGAGTGACATCCTTGTCGCCCACATCCACCATGTGGGCCTCGCCGGCGGCGTTGAAGTGGCTCAGTTCGGCCACGGTCCTACTTCATGGCCACCAGCAGCGGCACGATCAGCAGGGCAACGATGTTGATGATTTTGATCAGCGGGTTGACCGCCGGGCCGGCGGTATCCTTGTAGGGATCGCCGACGGTGTCGCCGGTGACTGCCGCCTTGTGCGCTTCGGAACCCTTGCCGCCGAAATTGCCATCCTCGATATACTTCTTGGCGTTATCCCACGCCCCACCGCCGGCGGTCATGGAAATCGCCACGAACAGACCGGTGACAATGGTGCCCATCAGCAGGCCGCCCAGCGCCTTCGGCCCGGCATCGCCGCCCAGCAGCCACGCCATGCCGAAAGCAACCACGATGGGTGTCAGCACCGGCAGTAGCGAGGGAATGATCATTTCCTTGATGGCCGATTTGGTCAGCAAATCCACTGCCCGCGAATAATCGGGCTTGGTCGTGCCTTCCATGATGCCGGCGATCTCCCGGAATTGCCGGCGCACTTCGAGAACCACGCTGCCGGCGGCGCGACCGACCGCCTCCATCGCCATCGCCGCGAACAGGAACGGGATCATGCCGCCGATGAACAGGCCGATAATCACCACGGGGTCGGTCAGGGAAAAATCGACTTTGATATCGGCGACCGCCAGCTTGTGTTCGAAGTCGGCGAACAGCACCAGCGCCGCCAGCGCCGCCGAACCGATGGCGTAACCTTTGGTGACCGCCTTGGTGGTATTGCCCACCGCATCCAGCGGGTCGGTGATGCCGCGAATCTTCTCGTCCATCTCCGCCATTTCGGCGATGCCGCCGGCATTGTCGGTGATCGGCCCGTAGGCGTCGAGGGCGACGATGATGCCGGCCATCGACAGCATTGAGGTAGCGGCGATGGCAATGCCGTACAGCCCCGCCCAGGAATAGGCCAGGCCGATGCTCAGACAGACGGCCAGCACCGGCAGCGCGGTCGCCTTCATCGACAGAGCCAGTCCGGCGATGATGTTAGTCGCGTGACCGGTGGTGCAGGCTTCCGCGAGCGTGCGCACCGGACTGAACTCGGTGGCGGTGTAGTACTCGGTGACGACCACCATGGCGGCGGTCAGGCCCAGTCCCACCAGGGCCGAACCCCAGAGACCCCAGGGATTTTGGCCGCCCATCAGCCAGAAGATGATCGGCAGGAAGGCCACGGCGGAAATCGCCCCGGCCACCGCCAGGCCGCGATACAGGGCGTTCATGATCTTCTCGCCTTCCCGGGCCTTGACGAAGCTACAGCCGATGATCGAGGCAATGATCGACACGCCGCCCATCACCAGCGGCAGGATAATGGCGCCCTGCGCGGACTCCCCGGTATACAACAGGCTGCCCACCAGCATGGTGGCGATGATGGTGACGGCATAGGTCTCGAACAGGTCGGCGGCCATGCCGGCGCAGTCGCCGACGTTGTCGCCGACGTTGTCGGCGATCACCGCCGGATTGCGCGGATCGTCCTCGGGAATACCGGCCTCGACCTTGCCGACCAGATCGGCGCCCACGTCCGCTCCCTTGGTGAAGATGCCACCGCCGAGTCGGGCGAAGATCGAGATCAGCGAGCTGCCAAAGCCCAGCCCGATCATCGGGCCGAGGTCGGGCAGTTGGTCGGGTGCAGCGTTGGTCAGCACCAGGATCACGTAGTAGCCGGCCACCCCGAGCAGGCCCAGCCCCACCACCAGCATCCCGGTGATCGCCCCGCCACGGAACGCTACATCCAGCGCCGCGCCCAGCCCGTCATGGGCAGCCTGGGCCGTGCGGACGTTGGCGCGCACCGAGACGTACATGCCGATATAACCGGCAGCGCCCGACAGCACCGCTCCGATCACGAAGCCGATAGCCGTCCACAGCCCAAGCTGCGGTACCACCGCGATGATCACCGCCAGTACCACGCCGACGATGGCGATGGAGGTGTATTGCCGGTTCAGGTAAGCGCGGGCGCCTTCCTGGACGGCGGCGGCGATTTCCTGCATCCGGGGATTGCCGGGGTCCTTGGCCAGGATCCATTTGATCGACTGGACACCGTAGATGAGCGCGCCGATGGCGCAGATTAACGCGATGATCAATCCTAACGCCGTCATAACCGATTTCCTCCGCAGTGTGAATAAGTTAAGCTCATGATTTTTCTCCGAATTATTGTGTGATGCTTATGATGTTCGTGCTTGCAACTGGCATGGCGAATCCTGGTTCGAGCTTCGATCCGACACCACGTCCAGATTGCCGGGCATGGGCAGCCCAAACCAGCATACCACGCTCCCTATAAAGAATAGGTCAAGGATGACCACAACAAACAATCGAGTCGTCAGCAATCGCCAACATCCCTACTTCGGAGCAACCGCGCCGCGCGAATCCAGGGACAAACAGCGCATGGTAATAGCCGCCCTTGGCCGAATGGGCGGTTTAACGTTGGCTGTTATGGCGTTCCACGCTTTGAAAATTTCGGTCCTGGCTTCATCCGCGCCACCCCAGCCATCAAGTTGAACCCACTTGCCATTATCGAGATCCTTGTAGTGCTGGAAAAAGTGGGCGATCTGGTTCAACTGCGCCTTGGACATCTGCTCGACCGACTCGATATGGTCATACAGGGCGCATTCCTTCTTGATCGGCACTGCCAGTAGCTTGGCGTCACCCCCTTTTTTGTCTGTCATCTTCAGCAGTCCGACCGGCCGACAGCGTACCACGCAACCGCTGATCACCGGCAGCGGGGCCACCACCAGTACGTTCATTGGATCGCCATCCTCGCACGGGGTATGGGGGATGTACCCGTGTTGCCCTTTGCGCCGCGGTTGATGACGGAGTGTATTGTTAAGCGTGTCTATACTACAACAAGGCCGGACGCTTGACAGCCTGGCGTACCCGAGCCGTGCAGCGAGGCGGTGGCCGTGCGGGCTGAAACCGGCTGTCTGGCCGCTGGTTGTGCCGGCTCTCGCTTCTTGCGCATGCTCGGTGAATGTGCAAGATTAAGTTTGACCATCATCGGATTCCCAACATTTTTCTGCCCACAAGAAGAGTGAAACCACTATGAGAATCGTTCTGCTAGGTGCCCCCGGCTCAGGCAAGGGAACCCAAACCGACTCCATCATCGAACGTTACGGTATCTCCACGGTCGCCACCGGCGATCTGCTGCGCGCCGAGGTCGCCGCCGGTACCGAACTGGGTCGGCGGGCCAAGCCACACATGGATGCCGGCGAGCTGGTGCCGTTCGATATCGTCCTGGGCATGATCGAAAACGGCCTGCGCACGCTGGCCAAAACCAACCCGAAGGGTTTCATGATGGATGGCTTTCCGCGCGACCTGGCGCAGGCCGAGGCGCTGGACAAACTGCTGGCCAAGATCAACCAGCCGCTCGATCTGGTGCTGTTCTTCGAAGTGGATTACGAGGAGATCGTCAAGCGCCTGCTGGGGCGTGGTCGCGCCGACGACAACGAGGATACTATCCGCAACCGGCTGCGGGTTTACGAGGAGAAGACCGCACCGCTGATCGATTATTACACCAAGAAGGGTTTGCTGCGTACCGTCAAGGGCACCGGCACCATCGAGGACATCGGCCAACGCATCCGCGCCGTGCTCGACGAAATCGCCTGAGCCCGTGCTGTCTCAAGAGCACACGAGTCCTGTCCCAGCCCCTTTTCCCTCCCCGGAAGGGAGCCTGTTGCGCCGCTGACGAACCGGCCAGTAAGGCGGTTCGTTCAGCCACCCAGATACGCCTTCCGTACCTGGTCGTTGGCTAGCAGATTGGCGCCGGTATCGGTCACCACGATGCGGCCGTTTTCCAGCACGTAGCCCCGGTCGGCCAGTTGCAGGGCGCGGTGGGCGTTCTGCTCGACCAGGAAGATGGTCACGCCCTCCTCGCGAATTTCCTTCAGAATCTGGAAAATCTGGGCGATGATGATCGGCGCCAGCCCCAGCGAGGGTTCGTCCAGCAGCAACAGATTGGGCCGGCTCATCAGGCCGCGACCGATGGCCAGCATCTGCTGCTCGCCGCCGGACAGGGTGCCGCCGCGTTGGTTGCGGCGCTCCTTCAGGCGCGGAAACAGCGCGAACACCCGCTCCAGATCGGTTTCCAGTCGCGCCTTGTCGGCGAAGAAGCCCCCCATTTGCAGGTTTTCCTGCACGGTCAGGCCGGGGAAGATGCGCCGCCCTTCCGGCACCAGCGCCAGCCCGCACTGCATGATGACGTGGGTCGGCTTGTGAGTGATATCCTGGCCTTCGAACAGGACCGCGCCCCGGCTGGCGTGCGGCGAGCCGCAGATCGTCATCAGCAGCGTGCTCTTGCCGGCGCCGTTGGCCCCAATCAGGGTAACGATCTCGCCGGGATGCACCTCCAGCGACACGCCCTTGAGCGCCTCGATCTGGCCATAGAAGGTATGGACGTTCTCCAGCTTCAGCATCCTCACTCTTCTCCCAGATAAGCCTTGATGACGCGCGGGTCGCGGCGGATGGCGGCGGGATCACCCATCGCGATGGGCCGACCGTATTCCATGACCAGGATCTCGTCGGAAATGCCCATCACCAGGCTCATGTCGTGCTCGATCAACAGCACCGCGACGCCATGCTCGGCGCGCAGTTCGTTGATCAGACGGTCCAGATCGCGGGTTTCCTGGGGGTTGAGGCCAGCCGCTGGCTCGTCCAGCATCAGCAGCTTGGGATGGGTGATCATGCAGCGGGCGATTTCCAGCCGCCGCTGTTGCCCGTAGGCGAGATTGCCGGCTTCGCGATTGGCCATGGCCAACAACCCGACCTTCTCCAGCCAAAACGCCGCCCGCTCCAGCGCCTCGGCCTCCGCGCGGCGATACTTCGGTGTCTTGAACAGACCGGGCAGCAGCCGTGTCTCCAGTTGGGTATGCTGCGAGATCAGCAGGTTCTCGACCACGGTCATGGTCTTGAACAAACGTACGTTCTGGAAGGTGCGCACCAGGCCAAGCCGGGCGATGCGATGACTGGGCAGATGGCCAATCGACTGGCCGTCCAGCGCCACGGTGCCGGTGGTGGCTCGATAAAAGCCGCCGACGCAGTTAAATACCGTGGTCTTGCCGGCGCCGTTGGGACCGATGATGGCGAAAATCTGGTCGCGGCGGACATCGAAATTGACGTTATCCACCGCCAGCAGGCCGCCGAAGCGCATATCGAGCTTGCGGACTTCCAGCAGTGGGCGATTTGCCGGTTCGGTGACGGAGGCCTGGCTCGGCTCGAGACTCATCGCGCGACCTCCGAGTGCTCCGGCATCTCCAGCCGGGGCCGGGCGGCGGGGATCAGGCCCTGCGGTCGCCAGATCATCATCAGCACCATCACCAGCCCGAAAGCCAGCATCCGGTATTCGTCGAACTCTCGCGCCAGTTCTGGCAAAGCAGTAATCGCGATGGCGGCCAGCATCACGCCGAACTGCGAGCCCATGCCGCCCAGCACCACGATTGCCAGCACCATGGCCGATTCGATGAAGGTGAACGACTCGGGGTTGATGTGACCCTGACGGGCGGCGAAGAAAGCGCCGGCCAGTCCCGCGAACGTGGCGCTCAGCGTCAGCGCCGATAGCTTGATCACGGTCGGACTCAGACCCAGCGAGCGGCAGGCGATCTCGTCCTCGCGCAGCGCCTCCCAAGCCCGGCCCAGCGGCATCCGCAGCAGGCGGTTGATCACGAACAGGATCAGTAGCACCAGCGCCAGCCCCAGCAGATACAGGAAGATCACCCCGTAATCGCCGCTGTAGTCGATGCCGAAAAAGTCGTGGAAGGTGGTGCCGCCCTCGCTGGGTCGGCGGCTGAATTCCAGCCCGAACAGACCCGGGCGTGGGATGTTGCCGATGCCGTCCGGACCACCGGTCAGGAAATTCAGGTTGTTGAGCAGCAACCGGGTGATCTCGCCGAAACCCAGGGTGACGATGGCCAGATAATCGCCGCGCAGCCGCAGCACCGGCAGGCCGAGCAGGAAGCCGGTCAAGGCCGCCAGCGCCCCGGCCACCGGCAGGCACAGCCAAAATGACAGGCCAAAGTGCTGGGCTAGCAGGGCGTAGGTGTAGGCGCCGACCGCGTAGAACGCGGCGTAGCCCAGCACCAGCAGGCCGGCGAAGCCGACCACGATGTTCAGCCCCAAGCCCAGCATCACGTAGATCAGCGCCAGCGTCGCCACGTCCACCGCCCCGCGCGAGGCGGTGAACGGCCAGATGACCGCCGCGACCAGCAACAAGATCCACAACGCCCGACGAGAGCGTGGTTGTTGCGTCGCGTGGCGCAAGGTGGCGGTAAGGGCGTTATTGCGCCAGGAATCCGGAACGCGCAGCGTTGCCCAGGCTTGTTGTAGGGGTTGGCGAAACAGTCGCAGCAGGAAGACGATCACAACCGCGACGACGACCGGCATGGGCGTGCGGTTCAGCGAGACGTTGACACCATCCACGTGGATGCGCAGGCCAAAGATCGGGACGAGCAATACGGCGGTCAATACCGCCGCCAGGAGAGCATCGGACAGGGTGCGGCGCATGGCGATCTACACCTTCTCCACGTCCGGGCGGCCCAGCAGGCCGGTGGGCCGCACCAGCAGCACCAGAATCAGCAGGGCGAAAGCCACCACATCCTTGTATTCGGTTTGCAGGTAGGCCGAGGCGAAGCTTTCCGCCAGCCCCAGCACGACCCCGCCCAGCATGGCGCCGGGAATGCTGCCGATCCCGCCCAGCACCGCCGCCGTGAACGCCTTCAGCCCGGCCATGAAGCCGATGAAGGGGTTGACCAGCCCGTAATACATGCTGACCAGGATGCCGGCCACCGCCGCCAGGGCGGCGCCGAGCACGAAGGTGAGGGCGATCACCCGGTCGGTGTCGATGCCGAGCAAGTTGGCCATGGCCCGGTCCTCGGAACAGGCACGGCAGGCGCGGCCCATCCGCGAGCGGGCGATGAACAGGGTCAGGCCGGTCATGAACGCCACGGTCACGACCGCGATCAGCACCTGCATGTAGGACAGGTAAACCTGAAAGCCATCGTCTGGCCCGAAGCGCCAGCCGCCGGTCAATACCGGCTGCATCGAGACATCGCGGGCACCCTGGCCGAGCTGCACGTAGTTTTGCAGGAAGATCGAAACGCCGATGGCGGAAATCAGCGGCACCAACCGGGGACTGCCGCGCAGCGGCCGGTAGGCAAGCCGTTCCACGGCCCAGCCGTAAGAGCCGGTGACCAGGATGCTGATGGCCAGCGTTGCCAACAGGATCGCCGGGATGCTGTGCACGCCGAATAGCCCAAGCGCGGTGATGACCAGCAGACCAACATAAGCGCCGATCATGTAGATCTCGCCATGGGCGAAATTGATCATGCCGATGATGCCATACACCATGGTGTAGCCGATGGCGATCAGGGCGTAAATGCTGCCCAGGGTAAGACCGTTGATGATCTGCTGGAGGAATTCGAGGACGGAGAAACCGGACATGGGCGCGGTGTCTGGGGAGGAGGGAGGAGGGAGGAGGGAGGAGATGGCGAGAATTTGCTATCTCCTATTCGCTACCCGCTATTTCCTAATTCACTACTTGACCGGCGTCTTGGTGGCGTCGGCGTGCCAGGTGAAGATGACGAAATCAAATTCCTTCAGATCGCCATTATCCTTGAAGGCCACCTTACCGATCGGGGTCTGGAAGCTGTTCTTGCGGATGTAGTCGGCCAGCTTGACCGCATCCTCGGTCTTGGCGCCCTTGATCGCGTCGGTGATGATCTGCACCGCCGCGTAGGACGGCATCACGAACGGGCCGGTGGGATCCTGCTTCTTATCCTGGAAGGCCTTGACCAGAGCGGCGTTGGCGGGGTCGGTGCTGAAATCGGCCGGCAGGGTCACCAGCAGACCTTCCGAAGCTGGTCCGGCGATGGCGCTGATGTCCTTGTTACCGACACCCTCGGGACCCATATATTTGGCGTCAAAACCTTGCTCGCGCGATTGCCGCAGCAGCAGACCCAGTTCCGGGTGATAGCCGCCGTAGTAGACGAAGTCGACCCCTTCCTTCTTCATCTTGGTGATCAGGGCGGAGAAATCGGCCTGGCCCTTGTTGACGCCCTCGAACAGCACCGGTTTGATGCCAGCAGCCTTGACGGTCTTGTCGACTTCCTTGGCGATGCCTTCGCCGTATTGCTGCTTGTCGTGGAGGATCGCCAGCTTCTTGGGCTTAATCGTTCCGGCAATGTACTTGCCGGCGGTCGGGCCCTGCTGGTCGTCGGTGCCGATGGTGCGGAACACCATCTTGTAGCCCTGCTGGGTGATGGCGGGGTTGGTGGCCGCCGGGGTGATCATCAGGATACCTTCCTCCTCGTACAGCTTGGAGGCGGGCTGGGTGGAGCCGGAACACAGGTGGCCGACCACGTACTTGATCTTCTGGTTGACGATCTGATTGGCGACGGCGACCGCTTGTTTGGGTTCGCACACGTCGTCGATCAGCACCGCTTCCAGTTTCTTGCCATCGACGCCACCCTTGGCGTTGATCTGCTCGACCGCCATCTTGGCGCCGCTCATCTGCATGTCGCCGTACTGGGCGACCGGACCGGTGATCGGGCCAGCCACGGCGATCTTGATGGTGTCGGCGTGCGCCAACCCGCTAAGACTCAGGATGGCCGCGCCAACGGCGGCGCCCAGGATGCTACGGTTGACTGTATTCATCAAGTGACTCCTCTCTGCGTGATGGTCTGTTACGGGTAAAATTATAGCGGGTGAAATTTGCCGCAACGGCGTGTTTTCCCGCAGTAGGTTGAGAAACCTTACAAAAACGCCTTTCAAGCCGCCTCGCGCACGTCGACCACCAGCCGCTTGCCCAAGACCGCCAGCGCGGTTTCGATCTGCTCGATACGGCTTTTGTGGTGCAGCGACAGCAGCCGGTCCACCAAGGTGGGGGCCAGGTTGAGCATCCGCGCCAGGTCGGCCTTGCGCTTGCCCGCCGCCAGCATGGCGTTGTGGAGCGCCACCTTGCCGGCGGCCACCACCTTCAGCGCCACGCCGGGCCGGCCGTTCAGCGGGGAAGGTTCGGGGATGGGCTGGCGGTCGTCCATGTAGGCGGAGAGCATGACCAACAGCGCATCCTCGGCCATCAGCAGCGCTTCGGTTTCATCTTCGCCGAACGTTATCGCTTCTGGTACGTCCGGGAACGTCACCAACAGGGTGCCGTTGTCATCCGGGGTCAATTCCACAGGGTAGATCAACATGGTTGCCTCCTATTTCAGCCCCAAATCCTTCTTGATCTTGTTCACCAGTCCAGTACCCAACTCTTTACTGCCGCCGTGCATCGGCAGATCGGTTTTCCGGTTGCCCAACCGCACGATCAAATGACCGGAGCCACCCGGTTTGGTCTCGAACGTACAACCCTGCTGGCGGAGCCAGGCTTTGAATTGATTGCTGTTCATGGATAAAAATATACAAAAATGTTTATTTTCTCAACTCAAATCACCTTGGAAAACCGTTGCTGTTTCTGCTCCCGCAGATACCGGTCGAACGCCATGCAGATGTTGCGGATCAGCAGCCGTCCCGGCGGCAAGACCCGAATCCCGGTTTCACGACAGCGTCAGCAACCCGTCCGCCTCCATGTCGGCCAACTCCGCCAGTTCCAGCGCAAAGTAGTCGCGGAAGCGGATGCCGTACTGGCATTCGACGGCGGCAAAGTCCAGCGTGAAGTGGCAAATCAGGTCGGTGATCACCGCCCGCCGCAGCCGGTCGTCGGCGTCCAGCCGCACGCCCCGGAACACCGCCAGCCGATTCTCGTCGATCCGGGCGTAATACTCTTCCAGCCCCTTCAGGTTCTGGCTGTAGCTGTCGCCAACCATGCCGATGGAAGTCGCGCCGAGCCCGATCAGATCGCAGTCGGCGTGGGTGCTGTAGCCCTGGAAATTGCGGTACAGCGTGCCGGCCTGCTGCGCCCGCGCCAGCTCGTCTTCGGGTTTGGCGAAGTGATCCATGCCGATGTAGACGTAGCCCGCCCGGGTCAGCCGTTCGATCACGGTTTTCAGGATCTCCAGCTTCACCGCCGGCGGCGGCAGGGCGCTGGCGTCGATCTGGCGCTGGGTCTTGAACAGTTCCGGCAGGTGGGCGTAGTTGAACACCGAAATCCGGTCGGGAGTCTGGGCGATGATCTCGTCCACGGTGCGGCCGAAGCTGGCGACGCTCTGGAACGGCAGGCCGTAGATCAGATCGACGCTGATCGACTGAAAACCCTCGCGGCGGGCGGCGTCCATGACCTTCAGAGTGATTTCCCGGGACTGGATGCGGTTGACCGCTTTTTGCACCTCGGGATCGAAATCCTGCACGCCCAGACTCAGCCGGTTGAACCCCAACTCCCGCAGCAGGGCGATGGTATGGTCGTCGGTCTCGCGTGGGTCCACCTCGATGGAATACTCGCCGCTGTCGTCGTCGAGCAAGCGGAAATGCTCGCCCGTGACCCGCATCAGCTCGCGCATTTCGTCGGCGCTGATGAAGGTGGGCGTGCCGCCGCCCCAGTGTAGTTGCGTCACCGGGCGGCTTCGGTCGAACAGCGCGCCTTGCAGCGCGATCTCCCGGTACAGGTGGTCGAGATAGGGAATGGTGTGACGGCGGTTCTTGGTGACGATCTTGTTGCAGGCACAGTAGAAACAGACCGTGTCGCAGAAGGGGATGTGGACGTACAGCGACAACGGCCGGCCGCTGGCGTTGCTGGCCAGAGCCTCTTGCCGATACTCGGCCTCGCCGAAGCCCGCGTGGAACTGCACGGCGGTTGGATACGAGGTGTAGCGCGGACCGGCCTGATCGTACTTGCGGATCAGGGCCGGCTCGAAGCGGAGGGTGCTGTTCATGGGTGCTGGCCCCAGGGCGCCGGATGCCCAAAGAAGAAGCCCTGCGCGTAGTCCACGCCCAGTTCGCGCAAGCGCTCGACGATGGCTTGGCTGTGAGCGTATTCGGCGACGGTTTGGATGCCCAGGGCGTGGCCCATCTGATTGATGGCCGCGACCAGGGCGCCATCGCTGGGATGGTCGAGCATGTCCTTGACGAAACTGCCGTCGATCTTCAGATAGTCGATCGGCAGGGTCTTGAGGTAGTGGAAGGAGGACAGGCCGCTGCCGAAATCGTCCAGCGCGAACTGGCTGCCGCGGCGTTTGAGCGCCGCCATCAGTTCGCTGGCGCGGCGCAGGTTCTGAATGGCAGCGGTTTCGGTGATCTCGAAACACACCTGCTCCGGGGGGAAGGCGTGTGCGGCGAACTGGGCTTCGATGAAGCCGAGCAGGGTTTCGTCGCTCAGGGAATTGCCGGACAGGTTGATGGCGAGCCGGGCGCCGGTCTGGCCGATGCCGGCCGCGTACTCGCGGAAGGCCGCCTGAATCACCCAGCGGTCGATGGCGCCCATCAGGCCGTAGCGTTCGGCCGCCGGAATGAACGCTGCTGGCAACACCAGCTCGCTGGTTGCTTCCGCGCTGCCCTTGTACGCGACGCGCAGCAGGACCTCATGGCGGACCGGGCGCGGGTCGGCCGCGTGCAAGGGGATGATAGGTTGATAATGCAACCGGAATCGGCCCTGTTCCAGGGCGTCCCGCAGGCCGGCCGCGCCCAGGATTTCGCCGTGGCGCTGCGCCGTCTCGCTGTCCTCCCGCTGGTAGAGGTGGACCCGGTTGCGGCCCAGTTCCTTGGCGATATAACAGGCGACGTCGGCTTGGGTGAGCAGTTGGACGGTGTCGTGCGCCGCCGCCGTGATGGGCACCAACCCGATGCTGACTCCGATCTGGTAGCTGCGATCCTCCCAGTGGAAGCGGTGGTCCCGAATGGTGCTCACCACGGTTTGGGCGATGAACTGCGCGCGCTCCAGCGGGCAGTTGTCCAGCAGCAGGCCGAACTCGTCGCCGCCGATCCGGGCCAGGGTGTCGCGCTCGCGGAACATGCCGGATAGGACGGTATTGATTTGGCGCAGCAGTTCGTCGCCCGCCGCATGGCCGGCGGTGTCGTTGACGACCTTGAACTGATCCAGATCCAGATAACACAGCGCATGATGGGCGCCGTACTGCTGGGCGCTGGCCAGCGCCCGGTCCAGCCGCCGCTCGAATTCCGCCCGGTTGATCAGACCGGTCAGGGCGTCGTGGGTGGCGTCGTGCTCCAACTGGCGGGTCAGTTGGCGGGTTTCGGTCACGTCGTGAAACACCAGCACCGCGCCTAGCACCTGGCCGTTCCGCCCGCGAATCGGCGCTGCCGAATCGTCGATGTGATATTCCTGCCCGTGGCGCCCGAGCAGGACGGTGTGATTGGCCAACCCGACGATTTTCCCTTCCCGGAGACAGCGCGCCACCGGGTCGGGCGCCGGCTCGCGCGTGTGCTCGTTGATGATGTAGAAGACTTCGCTCAGGGGCCGGCCCTGGGCCTCGGCCGTGGTCCAGCCGGTGAGCGCTTCCGCCACCGGATTCAGATAATCCACCACGGCGTGCCCATCGGTGGTGATCACCGCGTCGCCGATGGAATGCAGCGTGACTTGAGCGCGTTCCTTTTCTTCGAATAAGGCTTCCTCGGCGCGCTTGCGCTCGGTGATGTCGCGGCTGACGCCAATCAGGCCAAGGATGGCGCCATCGTCGCTGAAATAAGGCGATTTCAGGGTCTCCAGCAGCACCTCGCGCCTGTCCGGATACGTCACCCATTCTTCGATGCGTTGGGGTTGGCCTTCGGCCAGAATCTTTCGATCCCAGTCACGGAAGTGGTCCATAGTCTCCTCGTCGGGAAACCATTCCGTATCGTTATGCCCGACGATTTCTTCTTCGGGGCGGCCGATGAATTCGGTGAAAGCCGTATTACAGGCCAGGTAAGTGAAGTGAATATCCTTGACGAAAATCAGATCTTGAGTGGAGTCGATGACTCCGCGCAGCAGTGTGTGGGCGTTTCGCAAGGCCTCCTCGGCTTGCTTGCGGTCGGTGATATCGCGCACGATGGCCCACATGCAGGTCGGTTGCCCAGTCGAATCGCGCATCAAAATGGTTCGCAGTTCAACGGGACAAATGCTTCCATCTTTCCTGCGATATTCCTTCTCATAAATTTCAGAATATCCCCGCGCCAGGATCTGCTTTTCCACAATCCCTGCCTCAAAGTCGCGCCATTTCTCCGGTGTGAGACCCTGGTAAGTCAATTGGCGAAGCTCTTCTTCCGAGTAGCCAAGCATCATTTGATAGACCTGATTGAATTCCTGGATCCCGCCGGCCATATCGACACGGACGAAAGCGTCCCTCATGGACTCATGGAGGCGACGGTACTTGGACTCGCTCTCGCGTAACGCCTCCTCGGCGCGCTTGCGTTCGGTGCTGTCGCGGTAGTTGACAACGATGGCACCCACGGCGGGATCGTCCAGGAGATTGGTCAAGGTGCCTTCCAGGTACCGCTGCGAACCATCCTTATGGAGTGCTTGAGCGCAGGCGCTGATTTGATCTTTCGGGTTGCGCAGGGATCCCGCCAGTCGATCTCGTAGGGAATCCTGCCACTCCGGATGAATGAATTCGAAAACGAGGTGACCGATCACTTCGGCGGGCTCGTAGCCCAGGATTGCCTTGGTAGCTAGTGTCTGAACGAAAACCTTTCTCGTTAAAAAATGGGTAAGGATTTTTGGATTATTTTTAGTCATTTTTTCTATTTTATCTTTTTATATCCAAATTCTTTAAACATTTTTCCTGTAGAAATAGCTTTGGATTGATAACGTTCTGCAAATTTTCATTATTGAAAAAGTAGTTATGGTTGGAGAACAAAATCTCCAGATTCATCTCAAGTTATTCGCTTTTTCTACGCTGCTTTTTTACATCGCTCCTGTTCTATATCTTGTTCTTGTTGTTGCAGGTAGCGACCCAAAATTTGCAAGTTTCGCGCCACGATGGCTAACGCCACATACCGCTTGAATGCTGGTAATTCATCATCAGGACAGCGATCCAAACCATGGACCTCTAACGCATGAATCGCCGATTCGACCGCAGCATGTTGGCATCGCCCCTCAATAAAAACAACTTCTTGTTGTCGCGCTTGATCGGTTTTCGAAAGTCGGCCCTTTTTCGGTAGAATCACGGTCTCGAGTAGATCTGATAACTCACGCTGGTTGCCAGGCGAATGAAAACCTTGGTCAAAACTACAGGATGATAATTGAGGATACCGCTGCTGCGTTTCCTGGACCATACGGACCGCTACATCCACATCGACTTCCTGTTGCATAACCCGGTGATGAAGAATAAAGCGATGTTGATCTTCAATAATGCCCACCATAACACCCAGTTCCACCGGCACCCCCGCTTTTCCTTTACTAATCCATTCGGTATAAGGTTTAAAAATTGAAAATACTTTTTCTTGATGAGGAATCTTTTTGCCTTGAATAACCCGGCGGTCAATTTGATCGATTTGTCGCCGGGCATGATTGACAAAATCCTTTATTTTCAATATCTTATCTTTATCCATTCCGTCTATTTTCTCAAGTTCTTCTAATTGGCGATGGGCGCGTTCTACTAACTCTGTAGCCCAATCGAGATAGGCTTGATGCGCGTCGATGATTTCTTTCTGACGCGACGCTTGTTTGGATTCACCTTTCGAGGTCGAGGGCTTGAGTTTTTGGAGACGACGCCATAGTTTTTTTAATTTTTTAATGCCGTCTACCCCCCCTATTGGCTCTTCGACCTGTTGGCGTCGGCATAACCGGATGAGGAGTTGAATCACTTTCCGTACCGAATCAAACAACAAACGGGTATCCGTTGGATATTCAACATTGGTTTCTACCACGAATGAATCACAACGGCCGCGGAGTGGGTCTTCCGCACCCCGGTCGGGCAACGGCTCATCGCCTAATCCTTTTTTTTTAATCAACGCATGACCGGCGTTCACCACGACTTGATTAATTTGATCAAGAATTTCAGGTGTTAATAAGCTGACATTATCTTTGAGCGTCTGTAAGTAATAACAGTCTTGATCGTCAACCACGCCATGGCCGAGAATTTGGCGAATCGTTTTATGATTATTGACTAAATTATGCAGTCGATCATAGTCACAATTCAAGTTTAACCGAAGGACTCCCAGGACTAAAATACTCCACATATCCATACCCGGTCGTCCGTTATTAAGATCGATGTCCTTAGGAAATATGCCATCTAAAATCTTGAGGGCCTGTTCGAGCAAAATCGGATTGAGAAAAATATATTGTAATCCCTTAAGCAGTTGAGGAATATCATCACGAGAATTGGCGTCTAATTGGACTTGATCTACTTGCATTTCGTCAATCGGTTTTCGGGTTTTTTGGCGCATGTTCTTTCTCGATATTAGATAAGGAACCATTTAAATTTTGAAAAAGTATAGCATGGAATTATAAATATAAACAAATCAATAAGATAAACATCGTATCAGAAATCAGAACAGGCACATAACTTCTTGATAAGCAAATGATTTAATTGATAAATATGGTTTCCGGTCAGACACTAGCTAGGGTGGTATAGAGGACCGTCCCTTCCAGGTCGAACAGAGCGATGGCGTCGGCACTATTTTCGATGAGGGCTCGGAACCGTCGTTCTTGCGCGCGCAGGGCTTCCTCCGCCCGTTTGCGCTCGATGCGCGCCCGCAGCGCCGACAGGCCATACGCCAAATCATCCGCCAGCTCGGCCAAAAGTTGGGTTTCCTCGGCATCGAAAGCGCTGGGTTCCACCGCGTAGATATTCAACGCGCCCAGGACGACGTGTTCCTCTCGGCACAGGGGAAGCGCGATCGAGGAAGCGTAACCGCGCATGAGCGCCTCCGCGCGCCACGGGGTGTAATGGGGATCGGTCAACAAATCCCGGACCACGACGGGCCGCCGGGTGCGAATCGCCGTGCCGGTGGGACCCTGACCGTGTTCTTCTTCGGCCCAAGTGATTCGGATCGACTCCAGATAACCAGCTTCGTAACCGGCCTGCCCGACGGGCCGGACGGTTTTGCTTTCATCCTGCTCTGCCAAACCCACCCAGGCCAACCGATAGCCGCCCACCTCGACGATGAGCCGACAAATCTCTGCCAGCAAAGCAGCTTCGTTGGTTGCCTTGACCAGGGCCTGGTTGCAGGCACTGAGCAGTTGCAGGGCGCGGTTGACCGTCTGCAAGCGCGCTTCAGCCTGTTTGCGCTCGGTGATATCCACGCCGACCGATTGCAAGCCGGTGACGTTACCCTCGTCGTCGAAAAACGCAAAATCGTGCCACAAATGCCAGCATGCCACCCCGTCCGCCCGGATCGTCTTGTGCTCGTATTGGCGCGCCGGCGCCGCCGATGTGAAGGCCGCCAGATGGCTCCGCACCTCTGCCTGTTCCTCTGCGCAGAGAAATTCGATGAACCGTTGGCCGATCAACTCCGCGGGCTGGCGCCCGAAAAATTGGGCATACGCCGCGTTGACGAAGGTGAG
Organism: uncultured Gammaproteobacteria bacterium; assembly: GCA_963715845.1. Classification (GTDB taxonomy): domain Bacteria; phylum Pseudomonadota; class Gammaproteobacteria; order Competibacterales; family Competibacteraceae; genus Competibacter_A. Next base: position 90,062 of record CAVQSJ010000023.1, read on the forward strand.
GGTGGTGTCCGGCAAAAACCGGCAGATCAGATCGGGCTGGTTTTCGACCAGTTGGCGGTACTGCGCCTCGGTTTCCCGCAAGGCCGCTTCGGCTTGCACGCGTTCGACGATCTGCTGGCGCAACTCGGCGGTGGCCTGCAACAATTCCGCGTTACGAATTTCCGCCTGCCGTTCCAATTCGGCGGTGGCCTGCTCCAGTGCCTGCTGCGCGCGCCGATACTCACTCACGTCGCGAATCGCGGCCAGGACGTGGAGACCCGCCGGGGTAGGCAGGGGATTGAGGCTGATTTCGGCCGCGAACTCGCTGCCATCGCGCCGCAAGCCCCATAACAGCAGACCAGCGCCCATCAGTCGTGGGCGGGGATCGCGGAGATACTCGGCCAAATGCCGTTGGTGCGGACCCCGCAAGGTTGCGGGAATGAGCACATCCAGGGACTGACCGGCGAGCGTTCCCGGCGGATGGCCGAACAAGCGTTCGGCCAAGGCGTTGGCTTGAACGATCCGGCCGGATTGATCGACCACGATCATGGCGTCCGGAGCCATTTGCAGCAAGCCGTTCTCAAGCTGAGTCACTTCTGTTGTCGTCAGCATGACACTTTCCTTGATTTATCCTTGGTTTTTACAACCGGCGCAACTGCGCGGCGTTCAACAGGAACACCCCCTGTCCGCCCCGCTCGAATTCCAGCCAGGTAAACGGTACATCCGGGAAGGCTTCGCACAGGGCATATTGAGCGTTGCCGACCTCGACGATCAGCAGTCCGTCGCGCTGCAGGTAATCGGTGGCCTGGTGCAGGATTTCCACCGTCACGTCCAGGCCCTCCTCGCCGGCGGCCAACCCCAACCGCGGCTCGTGATGGTACTCGGACGGCAGGTTGTCCAGTTCTTCCAGGCCGACGTAGGGCGGATTGCTGATGATCAGGTCGTAACGGCGACCCTTCAGGGCCGAGAACAGATCGGACTGGATGACCTCTATCTGATCCTCCAGGCCGTGTTCGGCGACGTTGCGCCGCGCCACCTCCAGCGCATCGGCGGAAATGTCCACCAAATCCACCCGCGCGTCCGGGAAGGCGTAGGTGCAGGCGATGCCGATGCAGCCACTGCCAGTGCCCAGATCCAGAATATTCTCCACCTTGCGGCTGTCAGGCAGCCAGGGTGCGAAGTGCCGATCAATCAGTTCGGCCAGCGGCGAACGTGGCACCAGCACCCGCTCGTCCACGTAGAACGGCAGGCCCATGAACCAGGCCCGGTTGGTGAGATAGGCAGCCGGCTTGCGCTCGACGATGCGCCGTTCCAGTAGTTGCAAGGCCGCCTGTTGTTCGGGTGGCGTCAGGTGCGACTGCAAGTATTCGGCGTGCAGGTCCGGTGGCAAGCGCACGGCGTGCAGCACCAGTGCCGCCGCTTCATCGATGGCGTTGTCGGTGCCGTGGCCGAAATGCAGGCCGGCCTCGTTCATCCGGCTGGCGCCCCAGCGGATGAGGTCACGAATCGTGCGCAGATAAGAGGAGACGTCGTCGTGGTCGGTCATCGGGAATCGGGTGAATGGGTGAAAGAGGCGGTGGATTCGGCGGCATTCTACCGTTGCGACGGCGAACCGGGTATGCTCCCCGGCTGATGCCGTCGGGCGTGTCCGCCACGCCCGGCCCCAAGATACTGAAAAATACGCGATCGAGGCGAACGAATCATGACCCGCCGTGCAACTGTGATCGGGCTGACGCTGGCCGGCGTTCTGGCGCTGGGATTGGGGTGGGGTTTGGGCGAATGGCTGTTCCGCCACCCGAGCCCACCACCGGAGATCGCCGGCATTTATCTGCCCGATGCCGCGCCGCTGGCCGAATTTCACCTGATCCATCACAGCGGCCGGCCGTTCACCCGCGACGATTTTCGCGGCAAGTGGACCTTTCTGTATTTCGGCTACAGCTATTGCCCGGATGTCTGCCCGCTCACGCTGGTCGAATTGAACCGCTTGCAAAAGCTGTTGGCCAGCCAGGGCGCCGACGGGGATACGGCTTATGTGTTGGTGTCGGTGGACCCGCAGCGCGATACGCCGCAGCGGCTGCAAGAATACGTGACCTATTTCAACCCTAAATTTCAGGGTGTGACGGGTGCTCCTGAAGAGCTGAACCGATTGGCCAAGCCGCTGCACGTGTTTTATCAACGCGCGGTCGAAGCCCAGAATTCCGACAACTATACGGTGGATCATACCTCCACCATCATTCTGATAGACCCGGCCGGCCGGCCGCGCGCCATTTTCACTCCACCGCAAAATCCAGAACGGCTGGCGGTGGATTTCCTCAAGATTCGCGCCCCCGCCGTGCCTTGACCGGCCAGCCCCGGTTTCATCCTTCCATCCCTTTTCGACTTGGCCGAAGCTCGTTTATGTCCGACTCGACTGCTTCCGGCGCGCCCACGACCTTGAGCGACCACCTGCGCAATCTGCCGCAATACCTGCTGCCGCAACGGTTGTTGACCCGCCTGATCTATCGGCTGACGCGGGTGCGGGTTCCCTGGTTCAAGGATGCGCTGATCCGTGGATTCGTCCGGCACTTCCGGGTCAATCTGGACGAGGCGCTGGAACCGGATGCACGCGCCTATGCCGATTTCAACGCCTTTTTTACCCGGCCGCTCAAACCGGGAGCGCGGCCAGTGGCGCCGGGTGATCGGGTAGTGTGCTGCCCGGTGGACGGTGCTGTCAGCCAGATCGGGGGGGCCGATGCCGATACGCTGCTGCAAGCCAAGGGACGCGGCTTTTCGCTCACCGCGCTGTTGGGCGGGGGCCCGGAACGGGCGCAACCCTTCTTGGGGGGAAGTTTCGCCACGCTATATCTCTCCCCGCGCGATTACCATCGCATTCACATGCCCCTGGACGGCCGGTTGCGGGAAGTGGTTCATGTTCCGGGCAAACTGTTCAGTGTGTCGCCACTCACCACGCGGATGGTGCCGGAGTTGTTCGCCCGCAACGAGCGGGTGGCGGCGCTGTTCGACACCCCGGCGGGACCGATGGCGCTGGTGTTGGTGGGCGCGATCAACGTGGCGTCCATCGAAACGGTCTGGGCGGGGGCGATCACCCCGCCCCTCGGTAAAAGCATCCAACACTGGAGCTATCCCCCGAACGGTGATGGCGCGGTGCGGCTCGACAAGGGCGCGGAACTGGGCCGTTTCAACATGGGCTCCACAGTGATCCTGCTGTTCGGCCGGGACGGGGTGCGGTGGGAACCTGAGTTGCAGGCAGGGGCGGCGGTGAAAATGGGGCAGCGGTTGGGAAAGGTCGCCAAGTCGGTCGTTTGAATACCGTTTCAGGCGTGGTCCCACGGAAACGCCAGCACCTCCGCCAGCGACGCCTTCCCCGCCGCCAGCATCACCAGCCGGTCGAAGCCGAGCGCCACCCCGGCGCAGTCCGGCAAACCAGCTTCGATGGCGAGGAGCAGCTTCTCGTCAATCGGCATCACCGGCAGCCCTTGCGTCCGGCGTGCCGCGTTTTCCATCTCAAAGCGGCGGCGCTGTTCGTCAGCGTCGCCCAGTTCGTGAAAGCCGTTGGCCAGTTCGAGGCCGTTTACATACAGTTCGAAGCGCTCGCCGACCGGCGGATCGCCGGGCCGCAACCGGGCCAGCGCCGCCTGCGAGACTGGGTAGTCGTACACGAAGATCAGCCGCCCCGCGTCCAGGCGCGGTTCGATCCAATGCGTCAGCAACAAATCCAGCCAGGGATCGGTTTGGTCCGTCGGCATCCCCGGCGGGATCGGCATGCCCCGTGTCTCGGCGCACGCCGCCAGTTCCACCACGCTGGCCCGGTGCGGGTCCAGATTCAGATAACGCTGGAATAACTCGCGATAACTCAATCGCTCCGGGTCGGCCAGCGCGAGCCGCCCGGCCAGCAACTCCGTCACCAGTTCCGCCACCTCGTCCATCAACCGGTGATGGTCGAAGCCGACCCGATACCACTCCAGCAGAGTGAATTCCGGATTGTGGCGATGGCCCGCCTCGCCATCGCGGAACACCCGCGCGATCTGGTAGATGCAGCCGCTGCCCGCCGCCAGCAACCGCTTCATCGGGAATTCCGGCGAGGTGTGCAGGTACAGCGTCCGGCCGTGTCGCGGTCCCGGCCCTGAATAGACCGTGCGAAAACTGGCCAGATGGGGATCGGTGATCGCCGCCGCCGACAGCGCTGGCGTTTCCACTTCCAGCACCCCGCGCGCCGCGAAGAAGGCCCGGGCGCGCGCCAGCAACTCGGCCCGCAAGCGCAGGGTGGACAGATCGGCGCTGGGCCGCCAGGAAGGCAAGGTCACGGATCAAGCGTGATTCCGTTTTATTCCTTGACCCGGGAAACGTATTCGCCGTTGCGGGTGTCCACCTTGATGACCTCGCCGCTCTGCACGAATAGCGGCACCCGGACCACCGCGCCGGTTTCCAGGGTGGCCGGCTTGCCGCCGCCGCCCGAGGTATCGCCGCGCAGGCCGGGATCGGTCTCGACGATGGTCATGATCACGAAGTTGGGCGGCGCCACGCTCAGCGGTACGCCGTTCCACAGCGTCACCTGGCAGATGGCTTCTTCCTTCAGCCACTTGGCGGCATCGCCCACGGTGACGGCATCAGCGGTCAATTGCTCGTAGCTCTGCGGGTCCATGAAGTGCCAATACTCGCCGTCGTTGTAGAGATATTGCAGTTCGACATCGACCACGTCGGCGCCTTCCACGGTATCGCCCGACTTGAAGGTGCGCTCGATCACCCGCCCGGTCTTCAGGTTGCGCACCTTGACCCGGTTGAACGCCTGGCCTTTGCCCGGCTTGACGAACTCGTTCTCGACGATGGCGTAGGGATCGCCATCCAGCATGATCTTCAGTCCGCTCTTGAATTCATTGGTACTATACGTTGCCATGCGGCATCTGCCTTCGGTTAAAGTGGTTGGGCTAAAAGCAAAATATGATAACGGCAAAGATGATTGCACGTCAGGTTCCGCGCTGGCAGCGAGAATTGGCTCGGGCAATCAGCGATCCGGCTGAGTTGCTGCGGGAGTTGGACCTCGATCTGGGCCTGTTGCCGGCCGCGCGGATGGCGGCGGCGCTATTTCCGCTGCGGGTGCCGCGCGGCTTCGTGGCCCGAATGCGCAAGGGCGATCCGAACGACCCGCTGCTGCGGCAAGTGTTACCGCTGGCGCGGAAATGGAACCATCGCCAGGTTTTGTAGTCGATCCGGTGGGCGATTGGGCGGCGCGGGCAGCGCCGGGCGTGCTACACAAATACCATGGCCGGGCACTGCTGATCGTCACCGGCGCTTGCGCGGTGCATTGCCGCTATTGCTTTCGCCGGGAATTTTCCTACGCGGAGACCCATGCCGGCGCGGACGAATGGCGACCGGCGCTGGCTTATCTGGCTGGCGATCCAGCATCCGCGAGGTGATCCTGAGCGGTGGCGATCCTTTGTCCCTGTCCGACCGGCGGCTGAACGCCCTATTGGCGGAACTGGACCACATTCCCCACCTGGAGCGGCTGCGCATCCACAGCCGGCAACCCATCGTATTGCCCGAGCGGGTGGACGACGGTCTGCTGGATTGCTCGCCCGGAGCCGGTTGCGGCTGGTGCTGGTGGTCCACGCCAACCACCGGCGGGAGATCGACCAAACCGTGCGCGCGGCACTGGAACGGCTGGCGGCGGCCGGTGTGACCCTGTTGAATCAATCGGTGCTGCTGCGCGGGGTCAACGACGCGGCGACGACGCTGGCGGAACTGAGCGAGGTTCTGTTCGCCGCCCGCGTCCTGCCCTACTACCTGCACCTGCTCGACCGCGTGCGCGGCGCGGCCCATTATGAGGTGAAGGAAACCGAGGCATCGGCTATCATGGAACTACTACGCCAGCGGCTGCCGGGCTATCTGGTGCCCCGGTTGGTACGGGAACAGCCGGGACAACCGGCCAAGACCCTGGTAGGAGCAGCTTCGCTGGTAAAGTCCGCTTTCGATTAGGGTCCTGGCCATCAGCAGAGGTATAGGAACGCGTGTCTGATCCTTCCGTCATCAATCTGCTTATCGTGGATCGCTCGATACCCGATATCGAACATATCGCGAAAACCCTGCGCGGCGATGGTTATCAACTCGACCTGATCCAGACCGATCAGGCGGACGAGGCCCGTAATGCAATCGATTATCATCTGCTGGACCTGATCATGCTGCGACCGGCCGACGATTTGCCCACCATCGCCGAAGTCCGGCTGATGGTGGCCGAAGCGGGTCAGGATATTCCGATCATCGTCGTGGTGGACGACGAATACCGCCAGCAGCACAAGCCGGCCCGCCTGCTGGAGGAAGGAGCGGACAACTACTTCTACCTGGACGACGCCGACCATCTGGTGGCGGTGGTACGCAAGGAGTTGCGCCACCTGCAGGCGCGCAAGCGCGGACAATCTTTCGAGACCCGCTTCAAGGAAAGCGAGAACCGCGTCCAGGCGCTGTTGGAAAACATCCAGGAAGCCATCGCCTACATTCACGAAGGCGTCCACGCCTACGCCAATCCAGCCTATCTCCATCTGTTCGGCTACGAGCGCAAGGAGGATTTGGCCAACATCCAGTTGGTCCACATGGTGCCCCCCGACCTACCGGGATGCGCTAAAAAGCGTGTTGCGCCGCAGCATCCGCTCCGGCAAGGCGGTCGAACCGGTGGAACTGGTCGGGGTGCGCAGCAACGGGTCAACCTTCCCGATCCTGCTGGAATGCGCGCCGACCCGGATGAACGACGAGCCGTGCACCCAGATCATCGTGCGGGATGCCACCCCGGAGAAGAGCGCCTACAACCAGCAGCTCGAGGACCTGCTCAAATACGATGACACCACCGGTCTGTACAGCCGGCGATTTTTCCTCGAAAGCCTGGAGATCGACCACGAGGGCAGCGTGCTGTACATCCTGTTCACGGATTACGCCGCCATTCGTTACGCCATGGGGTTCGAAGCCGTCGAACAGTTCATACTTGAAGCCGCCGGGCTGTTCAAGGGAATGCTGTCGCTCGAAGACATCGCCGCCCATTTCGCCAGCGGGGTGTTCACGATTTACGTACCGGCGAATTCGCCGACCGATCCGATGGCGGTGGCCGAACGCATCCGCAAGGCGATCGCCGGGCACACCTTCCAGATCAGCGGCAAGATGTTCACGACGACGCTGTTGCATCGGTATCTGCAAGGCCAAGGACGGACACGAAACCGCCGTGCAAATTCTGTCGCACGCCGACCGTGCCTGCGAGAATGGCCCGCCAAAAGGGTGGCAATCAGGTCGAGCTTTACGCCCCGCCCAAGCAGGAAAAGAAGGGTGCCATCAACCCGCAGGATGAAGCCATCATCCGCCTGATTCGAGCCGCCCTGACCAAGGGGCGCCTGAGTCTGAACTATCAGCCGATCGTCAGCTTCGAATCCGCCGAGGAGGCGCGCTACAAGGCTTATCTGCAGATTCTGGACGAGGAAAACGGCAAGCCACAACCCATGGACAAGCTGGGCGTGGTGGCGGTGCGCTATGGCGCGATGGGTGCCTTGGACAAATGGACGATCATCCGGGGGCTGTCGGTTCTGATGGAAATGCAGCAGGCCGGTGCCAAACCCCCGATCCTGTTTGTCCGGATTTCGCGCAATTCGCTAACGGACAACGATTTCTTCGATTGGCTCAGCAAGCGTTTCAAGGACAGCCGGTTGTCGGGCCATCACCTGGTGCTGGAGATCAAGGAAGACAACGCCGAGGAATGTTTCGAGGAAACCAAGCTGTTGCGCACCCGCCTGCGGGAGCTGGGTTGCGGCATGGCGCTGTCCCATTTCGGCGGCAAGGCGCACTCCGACCGTTTGCTCAAGGAAATCGTGCCCGATTACATCAAGCTGGATGGTAGCCTGATCGAGCGGTTGGCCAAGGCCAAGGACGAAAACAGCCGCCGGTCGATGGCGACGCTGGCCGGCCAGGCGCAGCAATTGAAGACCCGGGTGGTGGCCGCCGGCGTCTCGACGGCGCCGCAGATGGCGAGCATCTGGCAGTTTGGGGTCACCCTGGTGCAGGGCAACATGGTCGCGGAAGCCGGACCCAAGCTGGATTTCGACTTCAAACAGTACGCCGGTTGAGTCCGCTCTCGAACGAACGGCACGGTGAAACCCTCGCCGTGACGTTCGCTCCGTGGTTCTGGTCGATTACGCCTGCTGCCGCAGCGCCGCGATCCGCTCCTCCAGCGGCGGATGGGTCATCAGCAGCTTGCGCAGGCCCTCGCCCAAGCCGCCGTTGATGCCGAACGCCGCCATCTGCGAGGGCAGCTGCGAGGGTTCGTGCAACTGCCGCAACCGCTCCAGCGCCGCGATCATCTTGCCGCGGCCGGCCAAGCGGGCGCCGCCGGCGTCGGCGTGGAATTCGCGATAGCGGCTGAACCACATCACGATCAGCGAGGCCAGGAAGCCGAACAGCAGTTCCATCACCATGCTGGTGATGTAGTAGCCGATGCCGGGGCCGCGATACTCCTCGTTGCGGGAAGACAACGCCTGGTCCACCAGGTAACCGACCACCCGCGACAGGGCGATCACGAAGGTGTTCAGCACGCCCTGCAACAGGCTCAGCGTCACCATGTCGCCGTTGGCGACATGGCTGACCTCGTGGCCGAGCACCGCTTCTGCTTCCTCGGCGGTCATCTGCTGCAGCAGGCCGGTGCTGACCGCCACCAGCGCCGAATTGCGGTTGGCGCCGGTGGCGAAGGCGTTCGGTTCCGGCGAGTCGTAGATCGCGACTTCCGGCATCCCGATGCCGGCCGCCTGGGCCTGACGCTGGACGGTTTCGACCAGCCAGCGTTCGGTCTGCGTGCGCGGTTGCTCGATGACTTGCGCGCCCACCGACATCTTGGCGATCCATTTCGACATCAGCAGCGAGATCAGCGAGCCGCCCATGCCGAAGATGGCGGCGAAGACGAGCAGGCTGGGGAAGTTAAGGCCGGACTGGTACAGGAAGCGGTCCACACCCAGCAGCCGGGCAACGATGCCGAGCAGCAGTACGACCGCCAGGTTGGTGGCGAGGAACAGAAATAATGCGTTTCATGGCAAGGCTCCGTTGGGAGAATTTCGACAACTCTATGGGCGCGCTGCCGGAAATTTCAAGGTAATCCTTCGGCTTCCTCTCCCCCTGGCCAGGGTGAGAGGGTTGCGGTGAGAGGGTAAGCCTTGAATGTCGGCGGGTAACAAACATGGCGTCGCCGTAGCTGAAAAACCGATAACGCTGTTCGACCGCATGGCGATAGGCGTTCAGGATCCCGGCATGGCCGGCGAATGCGGCGACCAGCATCAGCAGGGTCGATTCCGGCAGGTGGAAATTGGTGATCAGCGCGTCCACGCAGCGGAAGCGGTAGCCGGGGTGGATGAAGATGCGGGTTTCGCCGCGCCAAGGTTGAGGGATGCCAGTTTCATCGGCGGCGGTTTCCAGCGCCCGTACCGCCGTGGTGCCGACCGCGATCACCCGTCCGCCGCGCGCCCGGGCGGCGCGGATGCGCTCGCAAACCTCGGCGCCGACTTCGATCAATTCGGCGTGCATGACATGCTCCGCGATCCGCTCGACCCGCAGCGGCTGGAAGGTGCCCGCGCCGACATGCAGGGTAATAAAGGCCCGTTCCACGCCCATGGCGGCAATCCGGTCGAGCAGCGTCTGGTCGAAATGCAGGCCGGCGGTGGGCGCGGCCACCGCGCCGGGCTGGCGGGCGTAGACGGTCTGATAGCGTTCGCTATCGGCCTCGGTCGGTTCGCGGGTGATATAGGGTGGCAGCGGTATCCGGCCGTACCGTTCCAGCAGCGCCAGCAGGGGCTGATCGCTCTCGACGCGGATTTCGAACAAATCGCCGTGCCGGCCAAGCACGGTGGCGGTGAAGCCGGCATCCAGCAGCAACAAGCCGCCGGGCTTGGGCGCTTTGCTGGCGTGGAGGTGAACCAGCGCCCGCCGCTCGTCCAGCAACCGTTCCACCAGCAGTTCGATCCGGCCGCCGCTGGCCTTGCGGCCGTACAGTCGCGCCGGGATGACCCGGGTGTCGTTGAACACCAGCAGATCGCCGGGTCGCAGCAGTTCCGGCAGATCGCGGAATTGCCGGTCGCCGAGTGCGCCGGTGGCGCCGTCCAGGGTCAGCAGCCGGCTGTCGCCGCGCCGGGCCGGTGGATGCTGGGCGATCAGTTCCGGCGGCAGGTCGAAGTGAAAATCCTGCCGCCGCAGCGAACGGTCATTGTGGAACCCCGGCGGTCGCCTAAACTCTGAATCTGTCATTCCGTTGCCAACATGTGGAAATTGAAATGCGTAAAACCTTACTGATTGCCGCCGTCCTGTATACCGCCAGCACGCTGGCTGCCGATCCCGAGCCGGCGTCCGTTCCGGCCAAACAGCCGGACCTCACCAAGTTGCAAGCGGCCCTGACTGGTGAAAAACCCGACAGTGTCGTCCCCACCGTCATTCCGGGACTCTACGAGGTGGTTCTCGGCGGCCAAGTCCTTTATCTGAGTGAGGACGGCCGCTATGTGATACAGGGCGACATTCTGGATTTGGGCTCCCGCGACAACCTGACCGAGAACCGTCGCGGCGAAATGCGCGGCGGAGCCATCGAGGCGGTCGGCGAAAACAATATGGTGATTTTCGCTCCCGAGGAACCCGCCAAGCATACGGTCACCGTGTTTACCGACATCGACTGCGGTTACTGTCGCAAGATGCACAGCCAGATAGCCGCCTACAACAAGGAAGGGATCAAGATACGCTACCTGTGGTTCCCGCGCGAGGGCATCGGTTCCGAGTCGTACAACAAGGCGGTGGCGGTCTGGTGCGCGGACAACCGGCAGGAGGCGATGACCAAGGCCAAGCGCGGCGAGAACGTCGAGCCCAAGTCCTGCGACAACCCGGTGCAGGCGCAATACGAACTGGGTCAGAAGCTGGGGGTGCGCGGCACGCCCAGCCTGATCCTGGAATCCGGCGAGATGGTTCCCGGTTACGTTCCCCCCACTCAACTGGCGCAAATGCTGGCGGATACAAAAGGCCCCCAAACCAGTGTTGAGACGCTGAGCTGGAAGCTGTCCATGTTCTTTGGCCAGAAAATCCATCCGCTCAATTTCGATTACGCCGAGCGCCTGATCGTCAGCGGCGACGCGGTCGAACTGAGCGGGCCGGGCGTCCGGTTGCGGGTCCGGTGCGCCGACATTTTCGATGGTTGCCTGCGGTTGCGGTTTGAAAACGACCAGGTTGCCGACCCGCGCCAGCATTCGGATGCGGTGTTGCCGGAATATCGGACCAGGCAATCCGTAACGCCGCAACGAACGGGAGAAACAGTGGCGTTCGAGGTGACATGCCGGCCGGGTCGAACTGAGCACGAACGGGTTGCGGTTGGAACTGGCCGGGGTCTCGCTGGCCACCGTCGCCGACGGTATCGGCTGTTGTGGCGAGGCGCTGCTGCTGAATTTTGCCCTGACCGGCGTGGACGGTTGCTATGGATTCGGCGAGCGCACCAGACGCCTGAACAAACTCGGCGATAGCGCCGACTGCCTGAACGTGGATGTGGTGGCGGTGTTTCGGCACACCTACGGCCGCGACGATTACGATCCCACCTACGTCGCCATCCCCCTGGCCATTCTCAAAATCAGCGAGCGGTTTCTGGGCCTGTTTTTCGACAATCCCGGCCGGGCGATCCTGGATGCCGGCAAGTGTCGGCCAGGCGAGTTCTGGTATCAATCCTTGGGCGGTAACACCGATCTCTACCTGCTCGCTGGGCCGAGTCTGGCCGAGGTCGTCCGGCGTTACACGGCGCTGACCGGCCGGGCGCCGTTGCCGCCGCTATGGGCGCTGGGCTATCACCAGTGCCGCTGGGGCTATCAGCACGAGGCGGAATTCCGGGAACTGGCCGCGCAATTTGCCGCCGCCGACGTGCCGATCAGCGCTTTGTGGTACGACATCGATTACATGGATAGCTATCGGCTGTTCACCTGGGACCGGGTGGATTTTCCCGATCCCGCCAGTTTGAACCGCGATCTCAAGGCCGCCGGCATCCGCGCCGTGACGATTGTGGATCCCGGCGTGAAGCGCGAACCGGGCTACCCGGTTTACGACAGCGGCCGGGAGCACGCGGCGTTCTGCCAGACCGCCAGCGGTCGCGAGTACGTGGGCAAGGTCTGGCCGGGTGACACGGTGTTTCCCGACTTCACCCTGGAGACGACCCGCGACTGGTGGGCCGGCTGGCTGGCGGATTTTCTGCGCGACGGCGCGGTGGACGGCGCGTGGCTGGACATGAACGATCCCGCCACCGGCTACAGCCGCACCGAGGAAATGCGCTTCGATCATGGCGCGATTCCCCACGACCGCTATCACAACCAGTACGCGCATTTCATGGCCATGGCCAGCCGCGCGGCCTGCGACCGGCTCGATCCCGACGGCCGGCCCTTCCTGCTGACCCGCAGCGCCTGCGCCGGCACGCAGCGTTACAGCGCGGTGTGGACCGGCGACAACGCCAGCAATTGGCAAGCATCTGCGGATGGCGCTGCCGTGCTCGCTGAATCTGAGCCTGTCGGGGGTGGCGTTCAACGGTCCTGACGTGGGCGGTTTCATGGACGATACCAACGCCGAACTGCTGGTGCGCTGGCATCAGGCGTGTTGTCTGTTCCCGTTTTTCCGCAACCATTCCATCCGCCATTCCCGGCTACAGGAACCGTGGCGGTTCGGGCCGGAACCGCTGGCGGCCATGCGCGGCGCGATCCGCACCCGTTACCGGTTGCTGCCGTATCTGTACCAGTGCTTTTTCGCTCACTGGCGGGATGGCGATCCGGTGATCCGGCCGCTGCTGTATCACTATTCGGGATCCGGAGTACGTCGATCTGGACGATCAATACCTGGTCGGCGATGCGCTGCTGGTCGCGCCGGTGCTGCACGGAGAAGGGCAGGGGCCGGAAATCGTCCGCGCTGGCGTGAAAATGCGGGAGCGGCCGGTACGCCTGCCGCCGGGTTGGTGGTTCGACTTGAACCGGGGCGAGTGGGTGGAAGGCGGGCGGATGTTGATGTACGCCGCCGCGCTGGACGAATTGCCGCTATTCGCCCGCGACGGCGCGGTGTTGCCGTATTACGCCGGACCGCTGCGCAACAGTTTCATGGATTTGAGCGCCGTCGAACTGCATGTATTCTGCCGCGAGCGGCCTGCGCGGTTCGAGTATGCCGTGGACGACCGGGAAACCCGGCGCTATGAGACACGGTGGTTACGGCATTGCCCGGATCGCGGCGGAGATGGATGGGCGAGCGGTTGCGGGTAGAGATTGCCGAGACTGGCGACTATCCACGGGATACGGTGAACTTTACGCCGGTGCTTTACGGTCGCCCGGAGTTGCGGGAACTGGAGCTGACCGTCAATGGCCGCGCCGCGACTCGACCGTTGCAAACCGGGCAGCGCGAGTGGCTGTGCCGGACATTATCGGTGCTGGCGTAACCGGTATTACCAGCTTCCTTTCTTTTCCTCGGCCTTGGCCCGTTCCCACAGCGCATCCATTTCCGCCAGCGTCGAGTCCGCCGGGGTGCGGCCATCCTCCGCCAGCCAGGCTTCGATCCGCCGGAACCGCCGCTCGAACTTGGCGTTGGTCCCGCGCAGCGCCGCTTCCGGGTCGAGCTTGAGATGGCGGGCCAGATTGGCGACCGCGAACAGCACGTCGCCCAGTTCGTCGGCCAGCCGTTCCGACGGGGCCTGGGTGGCGATTTCGTGGCGGATTTCGGCGATTTCCTCCTCGATCTTGGCCAGCACCGGCTCCACCGCGCCCCAGTCGAAGCCGACCTTGGCGGCTTTCTTCTGCAGCTTGACCGCCCGGGTCAGCGCCGGCAGGGCCAGCGGAATTCCATCCAGCACGCCGGCGGGTTGTTCGGATTCCGCTTTTCGGCGGCCTTGATCCGTTCCCAGGCGGCGGTCTGCTCGGCGGCGTCGGCGTAGCATTCATCGCCGAACACGTGCGGGTGGCGGCGGGTCATCTTCTCGACGATGCCGCGCGCCACGTCGGCGAAGTCGAAGCGGCCTTCCTCGCGGGCGATCTGGGCGTAGAACACCACCTGAAACAGCAGATCGCCCAGTTCCGACTCGAATTCGGCCCAATCCTCGCGGGCGATGGCGTCGGCGACTTCGTAGGCTTCCTCGATGGTGTGGGGCACGATGGTGGCGTAGGTCTGCTCCCGATCCCACGGACAGCCGCGCTCGGGGTCGCGCAGGCGGGCCATGAGTTCCAGCAGTTCTGGTCATCTCGCGCATGGCCATGCTCCTCAACGCCCGCCGCGCCGCTTGCCGGCGCCGCAGGGACTGCCCTGGGTGAAGGCTCGCGCCGGCCGGCGGTCCACCGGCCGGGTTGGGCGCGGATCATTGCCGCGCGGTACTCGGGAACCGTCGGCGCGCGGCGGCAGGCCGGTGTGCTGGGTGAGAAAGATCTGCGGCTCCATGCTTGCGGCCCGGCCGCGCGCCTTCGCCGCCGCCGAGTCCGGTGCCCGGCGGCTGCCAGGTCGGAATCAGATGGCGCTTGCCGTTGCCGATCAAATCCGCGCGGCCCATGCGCTTGAGCGCCTCGCGCAGCAGCGGCCAGTTCTCGGGATCGTGATAGCGCAGAAACGCCTTGTGCAGCCGCCGCTGTTTCAGGCCCTTGGGCGACGAACACCAGTCTCGCCCCGGTCGCGGTGGATGCCCTTCAGCGGATTGCGGCCGGTGTGGTACATGGCGGTGGCCAGCGCCATCGGGCTGGGCAGGAACGCCTGCACCTGGTCGGCGCGGAAGCCGTTGCGCTTCAGCCAGAGCGCGAGATTCAGCATGTCCTCGTCGGTGGTGCCGGGATGGGCGGCGATGAAATAGGGAATCAGGTATTGTTCCTTGCCGGCTTCCTTCGAGAATTTGTCGAACAGTTCCTTGAACTGGTCGTAGGCGCCCATGCCCGGCTTCATCATCTTGGCGAGCGGCCCGGCCTCGGTATGCTCGGGGGCGATCTTGAGATAGCCGCCGACATGGTGGGTCACCAGTTCCTTGACGTAGGCGGGATCGCGAATCGCCAGGTCGTAACGCACCCCGGAGGCGATCAGCACTTTCTTGATGCCCGGCAGTTCCCGCGCCTTGCGGTACAGGCCGATCAGGGACGAGTGATCGGTGTTGAGATTCGGGCAGATGTCCGGGTAGACGCAGGACAGCTTGCGGCAGTTCTGCTCGATCTCCCGCGACTTGCAGGCCAGCCGGTACATGTTGGCGGTCGGCCCGCCGAGATCGGAAATCACCCCGGTGAAGCCCGGCGTCCGGTCGCGGATCTCCTCGATCTCGCGCAGGATCGAGGCTTCCGAGCGGGACTGGATGATGCGGCCTTCGTGCTCGGTGATCGAGCAGAAGGTGCAGCCGCCGAAACAGCCGCGCATGATGTTGACCGAGAAGCGGATCATCTCATAGGCCGGGATGCGCGCGTCGCCATAGCTCGGATGCGGCACGCGGGCGTAGGGCAGATCGAACACGGCGTCGAGTTCCGGCGGTGGTCAGCGGAATCGGCGGCGGATTCAGCCACACGTCGCGGTCGCCGTGGCGCTGGACCAGAGCGCGGGCGTTGCCGGGATTGGTCTCCAGGTGCAGCAGGCGCGAGGCGTGGGCGTACAGCACCGGATCGGTTTTGACCTGTTCGTAGGCCGGCAGGCGGATGACGGTCTTGGCGCGGTCGTGGCGCGAACGAGTACGGCGCTGGAGTCCGCGTCTTCCCTGCCCGACTTCCTCCAAGGGCTGATGCTCGGGGGGGACGCTTAGGCTGGGGCGCGTATCGCATACGGATCGGGATGCGCTTCCACCGGCCCCGGCCGGTCCACTTCGGTCGAGTCGATTTCCAGCCAGCCCTCCGGCAAATCGCCTCTGCGGATGAAGGCCGTGCCGCGCATGTCGCGCATGGCTTTGGGATGCTCGCCGGCGGCGGCGCGGTGGGCGACTTCGACGATGGCGCGTTCGGCGTTGCCGTACAGCAGCAGGTCGGCCTTGGCGTCCAGCAGGATCGAGCGGCGCACCTTGTCCGACCAGTAGTCGTAATGGGCGATGCGGCGCAGGCTGGCCTCGATGCCGCCGATGACGATGGGCGCGTCGGGATACGCTTCGCGGCAGCGCTGGCTGTAGACGATCACCGCCCGGTCGGGACGTTTGCCGCCCTCGTCGTTGGGGGTGTAGGCGTCGTTGTGGCGCAGCCGCCGGTCGGACGTGTAGCGGTTGACCATCGAGTCCATGTTGCCCGCCGTGACGCCGAAGAACAGATTCGGCCGGCCCAGCGCCTGTGAACGGTTCGGCGCGATGTCCAGTCGGGCTGGGCGATGATGCCGACCCGGAAGCCCTGCGCCTCCAGCAAGCGGCCGATGATGGCCATGCCGAAGCTGGGATGATCCACATAGGCGTCGCCGGTGACGAGGATGATGTCGCAGGAATCCCAGCCGAGCGATCCATCTCGGCGCGCGACATCGGCAGGAAGGGCGCGACGCCGAAACGGGCGGCCCAGTATTGGCGGTAGGAAAACAACGGGGTGAGCGGTGTGCATGAACGTCCAGACGGCACGGGGCCGACGACCAAGTAAAGAAGTCGGGAATTATACGGGGGTGGCTGGCGGATGTCGCGGCCGGGTTCAGCACTGCATCCAACAAGGAAGTAGGAATTCTCCAAGAACAGGGAATTCAGCGGCCGGTCTCATCGGAACCGACGGAGCCTTGCGTATCGAACAACGCCAGCGTGGCGTTGATCCGTTCCGCTTTCCGGCCGGCGTCGGGGGGCATACGGCGCCGATCGGCGACCCGTTCTTCGCGGGTCTCGCGGGCGATCACTTCGTACAACACCGCCTGTTTGCCATCGCCGCGCCGCAGGATGCGGCCCAGCCGTTGCACGAATTCCCGCGCCGAGGCGCTGCCGGACAGAATCACCCCGATCGAAGCATCCGGCACGTCCACGCCCTCGTTGAGCACGTTGCTGGTGACGATGGCAGCGTAGGTGCCGGCTTTGAAGCCATCCAACAAGGCCTGTCGTTCCTTGATCGCGGTCTGGTGGGTCAGACAGGGGATCAGGAACCGCTGCGAGACTTCGTAGGCGGTGGCGTTGTCCTCGGTGAAGATCACCGTCTTGGCGCCCGGATGGTTGGCGAAAATCATGCCGAGAGCGCGCAATTTTCCTGGGGTGGCGTGAGCGATGCGACGGGCGTCGCGATGAGCGCGCATGGCGCGGCGGCCTTCGACGCTGCGCGCGGACAGCATCACGAAGCGGTTCCAGCCTTCCAGCGTGCTCAGCGATAACCGATTTGCCTGCAAAAAGGCGTTGCGCTCGTCCAATGCCTGTTGGTACGCGACCCGTTCGGCGGGGGAGAGGTCGACGTGGACCGGCCGCACTTGAAAATCCGCCAGCACGTCGCCGGCCAGTTGCTCGGGCCGCTTGCGATAGACGATGGGTCCGATCAGATCGAGCAGGTCGGCGTCGCGGCCGTCGCTGCGTTCGGGGGTGGCGGTCAGGCCCAGCCGATAGGGCGCGAGCGAGAATTCGGCGATGACCCGGTAAAACTCCGAAGGCAGATGATGCGCCTCGTCGAAGATCAGCAGGCCGAAGCGGTCGCCCAGCCGTTCGATGTGGCGGGCGGCGGAGTCGTAGGTGGCGATGGTGAGCGGTTGCGGTTCGTGGTAGCCGCCGCCGATCAGGCCGATCTCGTTGATCCGGGAAGGCCGCCCGCAACAGCGCGTACCACTGCTGCATCAGGTCCAGCGTCGGCACCATGATCAACCCATCCCGTCGCGCCCAGCACAACGCCAGTAGCCCGACCAGAGTTTTGCCGGCGCCGGTCGGCAATACCACCACCCCGCGTCCTTTCGCCGCTCTGCCAGGCCGAGAGCGCTTCCCTTTGGTGGGGGTAGGGGGTCATCTCCAGCGCGCAGGTCAATTCCCGAAGCTGGTAGCGCGGCGCCTTGTTGCGGGCCAGTTCGCCCTTCAGCGGGCCAATGATGTCGCTGTAACAATTAGCCGGGGCGCGGTAGGCGTCCACGCGAGGATCGTAGCAGAACCAGGCGTCCAGTCCGGCCGGCAGTTCGGCCACGCCTTCAAGCAGCAGCGTGCCCCGGTCGAAGCGAAGCTGGCGCTCCGCGTCGTCGCGGCCGGTGCGGTAAAGGCCGGCGGTGTCCTTGGTGCGGTGGGTCATGCGGTGGCCTGACGCCGGCCGGCGGAAGATGCATCCGTTGGGCCTGCCGTCCCGCATGGGGCGGCAGGCCGTTGGGTTTTACCGCAAGACCTCGATACTATTTCCAAAGAAATCCTGTCCCGCATCCACCGGATTGCCCAGATAATCGGGTGCCGACCGAATCAGTAGCCTGGGCGAAACGGCGCTCACCGCGCTACCCGCCGCACCGCGAACAGACTCGCGGATACCGTATCGCAGCCAGACGGCGTTGTTGAAAGCGCCCTTAAACGTGTCGCCCAGGAACCGGCCATCCGGATTGAAGTCCAGCTTGATGACCGTTGCCTGGTTGGTATTGTTGGTGCGCGTAGCGGTTGGCAAAGCCGGATTTCCAGACAGACTCGCCAACGCCCCCGGCGAGCGAACCTCGATAGCGCCCCAGCCGCCAGTATCGCCGATCTGTCGCAGAGCGCCCTCGCTCAGGAGGGTTTCCACGTTCACCGCACCTACGCAGGTCACCGTTTTTGGCTGCTGGCCAGAAACGGGATTTTCGTCCCGGTCGAACATCACGTCGGTGGAAGTTCCAGTAGCATCGGGAATCTGCAACCGCACTTGCGTGGTCAGATCGTTGCGCGTCTGATACCGGGGGCCGATCACCGCTCGACCGTCAATCAGGGCGCCGTTGGCCACAGTGCCGGCGGGAAATACCACCGAATGGCCAACCGGCGTCACGAAGAAGCGGGTATACACCTCGCCAGCGGTCCCCGGCGAAGCGATTGGCAGGATGCTGACTGGCACGGCGGGACTCGGGCCACCGTTCAGGTCGGAGATAGTGATCGCGCGGTTGCCCGCGATGACTTGGCCCTCCCGTTCGGCCGCGTCTTCGAACACATGAAGTGGATCGTGTGTAGGACGACGGGATCGAACCATTTGGCAGGTCGGTTAATGGCGCCGCGTTGTAGGCCTGATAACCCCATACCGCGCCTTGGGCGAAGTCCAGCACCATCATTTCACCCGCCAGTGATGGCTCGAACGGCGTGTTGGGTGCGTCGTGGTTGTCCACCACCAGGAAACCGCGGGCGGGCTGCAGGCCCCGCATGAAGGCGAAGCTTTGATTGGATGCGTTGTAGTTGGCCTTGATCTGCCGGTTGGCCGGTTCGGCCAGCACGCCCAGCGTATCGCCATACTGCCCACTCAGATCGAAGGTCACCACATCGTTCGGGCTGGTCACCCGGCGGACGTTGAATTCCTCACAGTTGGCAGCCAGGTTGTCGATGTTGGCGCCGCTCTTGTAGTGGAGATGGTAGTGCAGGGTCTGGGGTTTTTGCGTGGCGGCGCCGGTTTGCCCCGCCAGATTGATGACCGATACCAGCGACGTCACCGTGTTGCTGACGGCGAAGTAGGGAAACAGGATCGCATCTGTGCGTGTACCGGTCGTCAATTCGGTGGTACCACCATTGCCGGTGGCGTCGGTGTTGTTGGCCGGGTTGGGGTCTGGCTCCGCTCCAGTCAGCGGTGGCGGCGTTGTCGAACACGCCAGCCGCGTCGATGGTGGCCGTCACCGTCAGCGTGGCCGTCGCCCCCGCTGCCAGACTGACCAGGGTGCAGGGCAGGGCCGTGCATGCGCCGCTCACAGTCCGGATGGTCAGGTTGGTCAGGTGTCGGTGATCTGGACATTGGTCGCCGTGCTCGGCCCAGCGTTGCGCACCACCAGGGTATAGGTCAGGCTCTGGCCCACCACATACAGCCCCGCTGTCGCCAGCGTTTTGCTCAGCGAAAGGTCCGCGCCGAGCTGCTGGCCTCCAGGCTGCTGTCGGACACCAAATTGCGCCGACGCCGCGCCGCCCTGAACCACATTCACCCGAACAACATTAGGGGTAGTATTTACATAATCGCTGGGGTTGTTGATACGTACCGAGTAATTACCCGGCACCACGCCGGCAAAGCTGTAACTGCCATCCCCAGTCGTGGTTGTAGTGACAATGACGTTACCATTGGCATCCAGTAATTCGACTACGACACCACCCAAGCCTGATTCGCCTGGGTCTTGCACCCCGTTGCCGTTGAGGTCGCTGAATACCGTGCCATTAACCGTGCCCTGCTGCTGGTCGCCAAACTGCGCGGAGGCCGACCCACCGGGCGGCACACTTACCGACGCCGTATTGGGGGTAGTGCTAGCAAAGCCGGCTGGGTCGGTTTCCCGAACCGAGTAGCTGCCTGGTGTTACTCCGGCAAAGCTGTAATTGCCGTTACCCACTGTGGTGGTCGTGGCGACGACGTTACCGTTGGCATCCAGTAGTTCAACTGTCACACCGCCCAGGCCAGGTTCACCCGGGTCTTGCACGCCGTTGCCGTTCAGATCATCAAACACAGTACCATTAACCGTCCCCTGCTGCTGGTCGCCAAATTGGGGAGTAGCAGTGCCACCTGGTGGGACCGTCGCGGTTCTCGTGTTGGGCGTGGTGCTAACAAATCCAACAGGATCAGTTTCTTGTACTGTGTAAGTGCCTGGGGTCAAGTTTGTGAAGCTGTAATTACCACCACCCGTGGTTGTCGTTGTCGCAATGACGTTACCATTACTATTCAGCAGTTGAACCGTTACACCACCCAAACCTGGCTCGCCGGGGTCCTGCACCCCGTTGCCGTTCAGGTCGTTGAACACCGTCCCCGACACCGTGCCTTGCTGCTGGTCGCCAAAGTTGGCCGTGGCGCCGCCGCCGGCCGGCACCGAAACCGGCACCACGTTGGAACTGGTGCTGCCGTAGCCGCTCGGGTCGGTTTCGGTGACGGTGTAGCTGCCCGACGTGACGCCGCCGAAGAGATAGCTGCCGTCCCCGGCCGTGGTCGCCGTCCGCGCCGCGCCGCCGCCGGTCGGGGTCAGGGTGACCGTCACCCCGCCGATACCGCCCTCGCCGGGGTCCTGCACCCCGTTGCCGTTCAGGTCGTTGAACACCGTGCCACTCACGGTACCCTGCTGCTGGTCGCCAAAGTTGGCCGTGGCGCCGCCGCCGGCCGGCACCGAAACCGGCACCACGTTGGAACTGGTGCTGCCGTAGCCGCTCGGGTCGGTTTCGGTGACGGTGTAGCTGCCCGACGTGACGCCGCCGAAGAGATAGCTGCCGTCCCCGGCCGTGGTCGCCGTCCGCGCCGCGCCGCCGCCGGTCGGGGTCAGGGTGACCGTCACCCCGCCGATACCGCCCTCGCCGGGGTCCTGCACCCCGTTGCCGTTCAGGTCGTTGAACACCGTGCCACTCACGGTACCCTGCTGCTGGTCGCCAAAGTTGGCCGTGGCGCCGCCGCCGGCCGGCACCGAAACCGGCACCACGTTGGAACTGGTGCTGCCGTAGCCGCTCGGGTCGGTTTCGGTGACGGTGTAGCTGCCCGACGTGACGCCGCCGAAGAGATAGCTGCCGTCCCCGGCCGTGGTCGCCGTCCGCGCCGCGCCGCCGCCGGTCGGGGTCAGGGTGACCGTCACCCCGCCGATGCCGCCCTCGCCGGGGTCCTGCACCCCGTTGCCGTTCAGGTCGTTGAACACCGTGCCACTCACGGTACCCTGCTGCTGGTCGCCAAAGTTGGCCGTGGCGCCGCCGCCGGCCGGCACCGAAACCGGCACCACGTTGGAACTGGTGCTGCCGTAGCCGCTCGGGTCGGTTTCGGTGACGGTGTAGCTGCCCGACGTGACGCCGCCGAAGAGATAGCTGCCGTCCCCGGCCGTGGTCGCCGTCCGCGCCGCGCCGCCGCCGGTCGGGGTCAGGGTGACCGTCACCCCGCCGATGCCGCCCTCGCCGGGGTCCTGCACCCCGTTGCCGTTCAGGTCGTTGAACACCGTGCCACTCACGGTACCCTGCTGCTGGTCGCCAAAGTTGGCCGTGGCGCCGCCGCCGGCCGGCACCGAAACCGGCACCACGTTGGAACTGGTGCTGCCGTAGCCGCTCGGGTCGGTTTCGGTGACGGTGTAGCTGCCCGACGTGACGCCGCCGAAGAGATAGCTGCCGTCCCCGGCCGTGGTCGCCGTCCGCGCCGCGCCGCCGCCGGTCGGGGTCAGGGTGACCGTCACCCCGCCGATGCCGCCCTCGCCGGGGTCCTGCACCCCGTTGCCGTTCAGGTCGTTGAACACCGTGCCACTCACGGTACCCTGCTGCTGGTCGCCAAAGTTGGCCGTGGCGCCGCCGCCGGCCGGCACCGAAACCGGCACCACGTTGGAACTGGTGCTGCCGTAGCCGCTCGGGTCGGTTTCGGTGACGGTGTAGCTGCCCGACGTGACGCCGCCGAAGAGATAGCTGCCGTCCCCGGCCGTGGTCGCCGTCCGCGCCGCGCCGCCGCCGGTCGGGGTCAGGGTGACCGTCACCCCGCCGATGCCGCCCTCGCCGGGGTCCTGCACCCCGTTGCCGTTCAGGTCGTTGAACACCGTGCCACTCACGGTACCCTGCTGCTGGTCGCCAAAGTTGGCCGTGGCGCCGCCGCCGGCCGGCACCGAAACCGGCACCACGTTGGAACTGGTGCTGCCGTAGCCGCTCGGGTCGGTTTCGGTGACGGTGTAGCTGCCCGGCGGCACCCCGGTGAATTGATAACTACCGCTGACATCGGTTTGAACCGTTAGGGCAGGGCCGCCGGCCGTCGGCGTCAGCGTGACGGTGACTCCGCCGATGCCGCTCTCGCCGGGGTCCTGCACCCCGTTGCCGTTCAGGTCGTTGAACACCGTCCCCGACACCGTACTCCCCGTGGGCGGCGCCGTCACGGTATCGGTATCACGGGCACTGTCGTTGCTGGTGTTTGAGTCGGTCACGCCGTTCGGTGGCGCCACCCTGGCGACGTTGGTCACCGCCAGTCCCGTCGAGGCGGTGACATTCGCGGTAATCGCGAAGGTGACACTGCTGTTGGCCGGCAAGGTCGGGATCACCAAACCGCTTTCCAGTTGCCCAACCGTGGGGCTGGCGGGACATACCGCGTTCGGACCCGGGGCACAACTCACGGCAGTCTTGGTCAGTCCGGTGGCGCTTGGGTCGGTGATCACGGCGCCATTGGCCGTCGCCGGACCGTTGTTGGTCACCACCACGGTATAGGTAGTGGTTCCCCCGGTCGTGACCGTGGTCACGTTATTGGTCTTGGTCACGGCCAAGTCGGCTTGGGCGAAATTGGTGACCCCGCTCGCCGTGTTATTGGCGGGATTGGCATCCGCGGAAGTCGTGGTGATGCTGGTATTGACCGGCACCGATCCTGAAGCCGGCCCGGTATAGGTGAACCCGAAGTTGAAACTTTGAGTGGGCGCCAGCGTTGTCGGTAACCCCGTGAAGGTGACTTGGCCATTGCTTAGGTCGTAGTTCGCCGTCACGCCCGTCGGTAGATTCGTAAAATTGACCGAGGTCGGAAAATTGCCCGGACTACCAATCGTCGCGGCGTAGGTAATACCCGCCGCCGCCGTATTACCCGCATTGCCGAACGTAAACGTGCCGGCCACCGGTTGGCCGGGTGTCCCGCTCGCCGGCACGCTCACTTGCGTGAACACATCGGTCGCGCCGATCCGGGTCGTGGCGCTGGCGGTATTGTTGTCCGGGAACGTGTCCGGCGAGGTGGTGTCGATGGTCGTGGTCGCCATCACCGATCCACTCGCCGGCGCTGTGTAGCTGAAGGTTAGGCCCGAAATGCTCTGACCAGCGTCAAGCGTGGCCGGCAAGCCAGTGAAGGTCACCTGGCCGGTTGCGGGGTTGTACGAGAAGCCAACACCGGGAGGCAGATTCCCGATTGTCACGTTCGTCAGGCCGGGCGCCAGTTGCAGACCATAGGTGACACCTGCGGCGGGGCTGGTCCCGTTGTTGGAGAAGCTGAAGGTGCCTTGCACCGTGCTGCCGGCGGTCGCTATGGCGGGCGCCGTCACGGTGGTTGCCACGTCGACGGTGATCGGCACGATGAGCAACTCGTTGCCTTCTGGTGTGGTGGAGAAGTACGCCCACAGATTGAGCCCCTTGGCGTCGCCCCAACCGGCGTCGCTACGACAGTCGGTATTGCGGTTAAGGCCGCTCTGCCAGGCGCGATAAGCGGTTGAGGAATCCATGCCTTGCAGAGCTACCGGCGGGTTGGGTGCGGCGGGGACAGCTGTGGGGCACAGGGTTCCATTGAGCACACCGACCCGGGTTCCGCTGCTGGTGATGTAGCCGCGGTCGTCGAAAAAGACCGTCGTGTCAGGAGTATTAGGACCGTTCAGCCGAGTGATGGTTGGTCCACCCCCCGGGTTGTTCTCCGCGTCGATGATCGGGAAATGGACCTCGCCATTGCGGCCGGTAATCCGGAAGAGGTATATTCCCGGAGGGAAGTTGGCGCCGTTCCCGTCCTTGCCATCCCACACGACCGTGTGCGAGCCAGTTCTGGCGATACCGGTCAGCACGCGGTTAAGCGGATTGTTCGGATCGGAATTCACCCCGTCGCGGCTAACGATGATCTGGAAAGTAATCGTCTCGGTCGTGTTGAAGCGGAAGGTGCCACCCGCGCCAACCGTCGAGGTCGAACCGGTCACATTACCGGTGAAGCTCACGTCGCTCACCGTCGGTGGAGTGGGCGCGCGAGGAATGGAGAGAGCGTCGAGCACGCGGTTGATTTCGGCGTTGTTAAGGCCGGAGGGACTAACGTCACTGAAGAAAGTCGGATATTCGGCGATTTGCGTCGCGACACCCGGCGGTACGCTCGTCACTAACGGTTCATTGCCACGCAAATCCTTGTAAAGCGGTTGGCCGTTATCCAAAAAGCCCAACGAGTTGGCGTAGAGCGCGTAACCGTTCGGGTCCAGTCCGCGCAAATCCTGTCGGTAGCGATAGCCGTCGCTGGTGATGTGGTAATGGGTGGAATACAGCGGCAGACTGTTGCCGCCAGTGAAGCCGATGAAGGCATAAGTAAACAAACGGCCGTTGATGTCGGTGACGGATGTCCTGTCGGCGCGCACCGTGACATCCCAGGCTGAAACCGAATTATTGGAAACCGCGGGCGTGTCGACGCTGCCATTTGGGCCCGTCCCACTCGTCGCCGCCGTGAACACCACGCCGTAAATGCCCGTCACCGGTGCTTGATAGGCGCAGGGAGCGAAACCGTTAGTGACCGTCGCGGTATTGTCGGCACTGTTTGGCCCCGCGAGTTCTTGTGCCCGTGAGGAGATCGTACCCAGGGTGCCACCGGAATAGTGGGTGCCCGGCTGCGTCGATCCGCCGGAACAGGTGAAATCGGCGGTGGCCGGTACGGTCTCATCACCGGGCACGCCGAAGCTCTGCGGATTGTAGACGCGGATATCGCCGCTATTGGAGCGATTGCGGGAGCCGAGCAGAATGTATTCGCCCACCTCGGCGTAGACATACAGGAAGGCGCTGCGCTTCACCCGGTTGACGTAGCGGCTGCCGGGCGCGCTGACGTCGAGATTTGCCCGACTACCCGTTGGATTAAGCGTGAGATAGTTCGCCGGGTATAGTGAGCGGCTGCCTTCGGCCCAAGCCGACGAAGCCCCGAAGAGAAGACTTGGCAGAACCAAAGCCGCCAGCAAGCCGATCCACCAACGCGCGGAAAAGAAACGATTCGACATTGCATCGACGCCTTATCTATTTCGAGTTATTCGGGATCACTTTGCGCCGAGCACGCATCTCCGCACGCGGCCAAGGGAACAGGGGTACATTACTACACTGCTTGTATACTGCCCTATTCTGTGTAGCAGTAACAAGTGTCAGTTATTATGAAACTATGTAAAACAACTAAGACGCCTTTGAAGCGTGTCTTCATACCAAACTGTTTCCAGCCGCTCATCTTCGATCTCAGCCAAACGCCGTGCAACCTGATAGTGACCCTCCGCCTCACACAGAGCTATAGACGCTGGAGAGGAAACCGGTGCGGAAACATCAACGCTGATCTCACCGCAGTCATCATCCACCACCAGCAATCCCAGCAACGTCCGCGCCCGGCTCAACGCCAGATCAACCAGTAGCAGTGCATTCTCGAAAGAGTCGGTTTTCGGGGGCTGCCGGGACAGCGCAACCTCGACCTCCCTCCAACACCCCGCCAGCGCCAGCACTCGCAACGCTTCGTGCCGCGCGCCAGAATCCCGGCTTTCACCGTCGGCGGTTTCGGCCAGCAAGGCCAGCGCCGTCTCAACCGGTGCCGGTTCGTAATCAACGTGGGCAACATCAGCGGCACGCCGCGGCCGCCACAACAGCAACCGCGACCGTTGCACCAGTTGCCGTTCCAGCACCTGATCCAAATATAGTGCACTGAGCGCCTCGGTCAACCGTTCCAACTCCATCAAA
The DNA here is from genome assembly GCA_963715845.1 of uncultured Gammaproteobacteria bacterium. Lineage (GTDB taxonomy): Bacteria > Pseudomonadota > Gammaproteobacteria > Competibacterales > Competibacteraceae > Competibacter_A. The sequence goes on from CAVQSJ010000023.1 coordinate 116,451, forward strand.
TCGTGGCGGCGAAAGGCGACGCGGCACAGCGCCCAGAGATGAGTAGCCCGGGTCAGACGGGGATATTCGTCCCGCCAGTTAGCCCAGGCGCGGGAATGCCAATCCCAGGCGGCGGCAAAATCGCCCCGGTGGTAAGCCAGTTCACCTTCCAGGAAATCGAGTAAAGCGGTCCACGGTTGCCGGATGTCCGTTAGATAACGCCGCCCCTGTTCGAGCAAAGCACGGCAAAAAGAAGCGGTTTTACGCTCCAGACTGATATGAATGATGGCGACCAGGGCGCTGAATACATCGGTGGGATCGGCGCTTGCGGCGCGCTCGTTGGCGGCTTGCAGCAGCGCCGCCAGCGCCAGATCGTCCTCGCCGGACTGCCGCAGGCTGTAACCCTCCCACAGCAAGGCCCGCGTCCGTTCGCCAATCAATCCCAACGTTCCCGCCAGTTCCACTGCCTGGCGTTCCAGCCGGGCGGCTTTGGCGAAATGGCCATCGGCGCGGGCCTGTCGGGCCTGAGCACGCAGTCGGTCGAGCGCTCGCCGGTCGGAGGTCATCAGGAACAGAAATCGATCTTATTTCCTCGCCGGGTTCTCCGCCCGACTGGCCAACGCCGCCAGCCACGCCTCACCATCCGCGCAATCCAGCAACACCTCGCCCAACTCCTCCAACATCTCCGGCTCGCCAATCCGGGCCAACAACGGCTGGCTGCGCTCCGCCGCCCGCGCCCCAAAGCGCCTGCGTACCTGCCGCAGCAGCAATTGCCGCTCGGAGTCCACGCCCTGTTGCAAGCCCCGTTGCAGCCCCTCCTGCACCCATTGCTCGGCAATCGTCGTCATCATCTCACCTCCACCGCTCAAGGCTTGAATCGCCGCTTGACGCAGCTCTTCACCATCCAGCCGGTCCGTGCTCTGCGCCAGATAGCGCAACAAGGTAACCAGATAGTCCAAGCCACTCGAACTCTGCTCCAACGCCCGCAGCAACCCCAGTATCCCCGGCAACCGCTCGCGCAACTCGTCCCGGAAGATGTATTTCAACGTCAGCAGCGCGGTTTGTAGAACCACCGCCCCGCGCAGGTCCTCGTCCCGGTAGCCGCCTAGATCCACCAGATGATAAACGCACTCCGGCACGTAGGCTCGCAAGGCCGGCGCCGCTGCGACTCCATCGGCAAATTGCGCGCTCACCCGCCAAGTGGCCGCGCCGTGATAGACCACCACCGGCACGATGACCGGCAGCCGGCCTTGATGCCCGGCGCTCAGCCAGTGCTCCCAAATCCGCACCCGATACCGCAGCAAATCCAGACCGATCCGTGGCTCGACGTAGCTCTTGTGCTGGTACTGGTTCAGTTTGATTATTCTACAAGCTATTAATTATTAAGTTAAATTTCCTTCGTAGGTTGTTATCAGAGTTGGCTCCTTTGGGTGGGATTCAGCCTGCCGAGCCGGCTAAAACCAGCTTAAAGTCATTATAGATCAATTTGTTAGCTTCACAGCCGGACCCCAGTCCCCCTGGCTCCACAAGAACCTGTGGATAACTCTGAATAATTTATTATATTCAAACGGTTATCGCGAAAATTATACTGAACCAGTGCCCTTGTGCTCGAACAGCAGGTACACATACCCCGTTCCTCCCGCGCGAGGTTCTACCTCGTACAGCAAATCCGTCTGGTGCGCCGCCAGTTCGGCATCCAGAAATGACTCCTTGCCCGCCCGCAGGGTGGTCCACTCCATCGCCTCCGCCACCGCCGGCGGCAGATAGCCAGCCAGAAACTCCGCCGCCACGTCCGCGCGGCCGAACACCGCCTTGAAAAATCGGTCGTGCGGATTGTTCATCTCGGCCATCGCGTAGCCCCCCTGCGTAACCGGCAGAGAATTCAGTGCAGCAGCGAAAACATCCGCCGCCGGTAGGTGGTCACCAGCGGGTCTTCGTTGCCGAGCATTTCGAAGATCGCGAGCAGACCCTTGCGGCCGGCGCCGTCCTCGAACTGGGGATTGCGACGCAGGATGTCCATGAACTGCTCCAGCGCCGCCTCGTAATTCCCGGCCAATACGTAACGAGCCGCCAGTTGCCGGCGCGCGGCGCAGTCGTCCGGTTTCGCGCGCACCTGGGCCTCCAGCTTGGCGATATCCGGCGCGCCCTGGGCCAGCTCGGCGAATTGCAGGCGCGCCAGCAGGCCGCTGGCTGGCTGCCGGTCGCGTTCCTCCGCCGGCAGGCTTTGCAACAAATTCCGCGCCTCCTCGCTCCGATCCAGTTGCAGCAGCTTACCCGCCAACGCCACCTTGAACTCGACGCTGGCCGGTTCCTGCTTCAGCGCCTCGTGCAACAGCTCGATCGCCTGTTTCTGGCGGCCACGCTGCCAGAGCATCTCCACCTGCTCCAGAATCGGGTCGCCAGCCGGTTGGGCGCCGAACCGGTCGATGATCTCGCGATAAACCGACTCAGGCTGCACGCCCACCAATTGCTCCACGATCTGCCCCTGCCAGACCACCATCACTGTCGGCAGACTGCGAACCCGGAAATGTCCGGCCAGCGCCTGCTCGGCGTCGGCGTTGACCTTGGCCAGGATGAAACCGCCCCGGTACTCCTGTGCCAGCTTGGTCAGCAGGGGCGTGAGCGTCTGGCAGGGCTGGCACCAGTCGGCCCAGAAATCCACCAGCACCGGCACGCGCTGGGAATTTTCCACCACCACCGGGGCGAAATTGTGTTGGGTGACTTCAAAAACGTAGGGCGATTCACTCATTGTCGGATTTCCACAAGGGCCGCGCCGGCTGGCGGCATAATGGGGTAATAGCCGGGACATGGCGGCGTGGGCCGGAGTTTCAATAGGCAGGGCAAGGGATGGTCGCCGGGGTAAGCGTTCGAGATATTGCAACTTGCCGGGCTTGCCGTCCCAGTCCGCCGCGTCTGGCGGCGCGTCTTTCTTCGTGGTGATCACCGGCCATTGCTTGGCCAGTTCGATGTTGAGCGCCAGGAACTGTTGCTGGTCGGCCGGCAAGTCATCCTCGGAAAAGATGGCATGGGCCGGGCACTCAGGTTCGCACAAGGTGCAATCGATGCACTCGTCGGGATCGATGACCAGAAAGTTCGGTCCCTCGTGAAAGCAGTCCACCGGGCAGACTTCCACACAGTCGGTGTACTTGCACTTGATGCAGTTTTCGGTGACGACGAAAGTCATGGGCAATCCCCTGAAAGGCCGGAAATACAGGGCCGCTATCTTAACCGCGATTAACCGGGTTGGGCACTGGAAAACGCGGGCGGGACAGGGGCCGAATGTTCGATTACTCCGCCTCGTTCCCCTTGCCACCGCTCAGCAGGGCCTTCAAATTCGCGAAGGGATTGTGGGTCGCGCCGCTCGGCTTGCGACCCGAACCGTCGACCCCGCCTTGCGCCAGAGCTTCCTCGCGCCGCTGGTGCTCGTTGTCGTGGCAGTAGAGACAAAGCAACTCCCAGTTGCTGCCGTCCGGCGGATTGTTGTCGTGGTTGTGATCGCGGTGGTGGACCGTGAGTTCGTGCAAATTTTGGCGGTTGAACTCGCGCGCGCAACGCCCGCAAATCCACGGGTAAAGCTTCAACGCCTGCTCGCGATAGTCGCGCTCGCGCTGTTCCCGGCTCTGCCGGGCGGCGGCGACGACTTGGTCCAGCTTGCCGCCGGTGGATGAGGGGGACTTGGATCTCATGGCTTCGACTCCGGTTGGCACGTCAAGGAATTACTCAACGCCGCAAACGCCGCCAAACCAAGCGTTTCCGGACGGGCGCCAGGTTCGACGCCCGCCGCCTGCGATCTGGTTCGCGTCCAGCAGGTCGCGCAGGGAGTTGCGCAGCGTCTTGCGGCGTTGGGTGAAGGCCCGCCGCACCACCTCGGCGAAGCGCTGCTCGTCCCGCACCCCGACCGGCGATGTTTCACGTGGAACCAAGCGCACCACCGCCGACCACACCTTGGGCGGCGGCCGAAACGCCCCCGGCCCGACCGCGAACAGGGATTCTACCCGGCAGCGGTATTGCAGCATCACCGACAAGCGGCCATAGGCATCCTCGCCCGGACCCGCCGCCATCCGCTCCACCACCTCCTGTTGCAGCATGAAGTGCAGATCGCGCAAATGCTCGGCCTGGTCCAGCAGATGGAACAGCAGGGGAGTGGAGATGTTGTAGGGCAGGTTGCCGGCCACCCGCAGCCGGGGACCGTCGCCCCGCAGCGCGGCGAAATCGAACGCCAGCGCATCGGCATGGTGAATCCGCAGCGCGCCCGCTCCGGCGCAATGCGCCCGCAAGGGTTCCAGCAGATCCCGGTCCAGTTCCACCACATCCAGTTCGCCCGCCGCCTCCAGCAGCGGGCGGGTCAACGCCCCCAGCCCGGGGCCGATTTCCACCAGCTGGTCGCCGGGCTTTGGCCGAATCGCCGCGACGATGCGCCCGATGACGCCGGGATCGTGCAGGAAGTGCTGGCCGAACCGTTTGCGAGGTCGGTGCGGCCGTTCGGTTGAACTCACGCCGAAACCGGAACGGCGTTCATTGCGCCGTCGTGGCCGGCGCCTCCGCCGGTACCGCCGCTACCGGCTGCAGGCGCACCTCCACATAGGCCTCGTCGCGCAACCGGCGCAGCAGCAACTCCCATTCCTCGTCGGAACGCCGCCGCAGCAGGGCCTCGCGGACCCGGGCCCGTTCGGTCTCAGGCGAAGCCGCTGCCTGGCGACGTTCGAGTACCTGGACGATATGCCAGCCAAACTGAGTCTTGAACGGCGCGCTGATCTCGTTCGGCTGTAACGACTTCATCTCCTGCTCGAACTGCGGAACCGTCATCCCCGGCACCACCCAGCCCAGGTCGCCGCCGCGTGCCGCGGACACCTTGTCGTCGGAATGGTCCCGGGCCAGCGCCGCGAAATCCTCGCCATTGCGAACCCGCTGGCGCAGTTGTTCCAGGCGCTGGCGCGCCTCATCGTCGGTCACCTGCGGCGAAGCCTTAAGCAGAATATGTCGGGCGTGGGTCTGCGTCACCAGTGCCTGCTGGTCGGTGGACGGGGCCGGCCGGGAACTCGCGGGCGCCGACCCACCGCCTTTGACCTCCAGCAGCTTGACGATGTGAAAACCGCTGGGGCTACGGATCAGCTCGCTGAACTGGCCGGGCCGCAGTTTCGGTACCACGTCGGCGAACAAGGTCGGCAATTGATCGGCGCTCCGCCAGCCGAGATCGCCGCCCTCCAGCGCCTGCCGGCCGGCGGAAACGCTGACCGCCAACTGCTGGAAATCCGCGCCCTTGCGCAATTGTGCCAGCACGTCCCCAGCCTGGCGCCGGGCCGCTTCGACCTGCTGCGGCGAGGCGCCTTCCGGCAGCGCGATCAGAATCTGGGCGATGTGATACTCGCGCGCGCCGCCGCTGCCACCACCATCGCCACCATCGCCACCATCGCCAGTACCGGCGTAAAAACCGCCTTGGCCGGCCAGTTGGGCTTGCAGGCTCTCCACGTCCTGTTCGGAAACCTGGAGCTGGCTGTCCACCATTTTCTGCCGCAGCCGCGCCCCCATGATTTCCCGGCGCACGTCGTCGCGGAACTTGGCGAAGCTGATACCGTCCTTCTCGACGGTTTGGCGCAACTGGTTCAGATTCATGTTGTTGCGCTGAGCCAGCGTCTCGATGGCGGCGTTCAGCGTGGCATCGTCCACGGTGATGCCGTTGCGTTCGGCGGCGCGAACCTGCAACTGGGTCAGAATCAGGCGTTCCAATACCTGATTCTCCAGCACCGGTTGGGGCGGAATCGGTACTTTCCGCTGCCGCAACTGGCGTTCGATCACAGCCGTGGCCGCCTCCAGTTCCCGGCGGGTGATCACATCGTCGTTCACCACCGCCACGATCGCATCCAGCGCGTCACCCGGTCCCTCCGGACCGGGACCGAATACCAGTTGCGTTCGACCGGAAAGGGGCGGGACGGAGAGGAGCAGGCACAGCATCAGGGAAAATAACAGCTTGTTCATGTGAATCATCGGAGGTCGGGTGCTAATAACGGATCGGTTGGTAGCCCAGAATGGAACCTTGGAGCAAGGTTTCCAGACTGCTCCCCAGCCGGGATAGCCCTTTCAGCTCCAGTTCCACGTAAAAGGCGGTCTGCGCGTCGATTTCCAGAGGAGTGTTGCGATATTGACGCGCGACCGCGCGCACCGCCCAGCAGCAATCCTCGTATTCCAAACCGGCCAGGGTTTCCAGATTGCGGCCGAGGTTCAGGGCCTGATTCCAGCGGCCCATAACCCGCCACTGTGAGGTCAACGGCCACAGCAGCGACACGTCGGCTGATTGGATTTGATCGCCCAAATTCAGGCCGGGCTGATCGCGATCCATCAGATAGGACACGTTGACCAATTGCCGGGGGTTGATGAAATAGCGCAAGTCGAACGCGACTCGCAGCAAATCGCTGTTATCCGGCTCCAGTTGCACGCCGCCCTGCACCGCCCAGCGGGATGACAGGTTCAGTTGTCCCTGGGCGATCAGGCCTGAATTGGCTGAAGTCTGGGGCGGCTCGATCGGATACAGGTTCACCCGGCGGTCTTCGAAATACTGAATCTGACCGATGCTGGCGCGCATCCGTTCACGGCCACTCGGGCTGTCGATCGCCCGAGTGGTCAAGGCAACAGTCAGTTGATTCGCGTCGCCCAGCCGGTCGGCGCCGGTAAAGCGATTCTGGCGAAACAGCCAGTCGTAATCGCGATCCATCACGCTGCTGTCGAAGAGCGGGATATCGTTCTGGTCGCGATAGGGGACGTACAAATAAAACAGTCGTGGTTCCAGAGTCTGCGACCCGGAGGCAACACCCAGCCAGTCGGCCTGCAGTATTCTTTCGATTGGGATTAAAGTTGGTACCTGGAATATCCGTAAAGACATTACTAAATATGGAAATAACACTGCTCGACAGGAACCACTGGCGTCAGGGGCATGAACTGTCGGTTCTGGTACTGTTATGATTACACCATCAGGAACTGAATGTTATCAACATAAATAGTATTATCCTGTTGATCTGCTGGGAATTGGGGATAATTACAATTCTATTATATGTATTTCCTAATCCGGCTGAGAAGTTGAATGTTAATTCTTCCCATTGATTGATTAGAGTATTTGCGCCAGTAAGTTCTATTGCAGGACTGGAACCTTCAACTTTAAAATGCACCGGGGTTATAACTGATTTATAAACCATAATTTTTACTGTGGTATTTGATGCATTGAAAGTAAATTGTCCATCGCCGTCAGTAAAAAATAATGCCCAGGGATTTCCTGTTTGTCTTGCTATGAATTTTGCTACTGTGGCAGAAGTATTAATGCCACCACTTACCGGGTTAGCAATAAACTCGTGGCGGATTATCAGCATTTTCTGATACAGTCCAACTCCATGCGGCGCCAACTCCGCTTGGTTCAAAATTGATAGTGTGGGTGGCTTGTGCGAATACAGCACCACCAATCGCAAAAACAAATAGCATTGCGAAAAGATAATTTAGTCCATTTTTCATATTTCCTCCTGGAAATTTATTATAGTAGTTATTTAGTTGTGAGTTAATTCTTGTACCCTTAGTTCTTAATTATTAATTCCACTTTTGTTTTATTGTGTTTATGTAATTTTGAAAAGATTCTTTTGGTATTCGGTTTTCATAAAAAACACCCCAATGCTTCTCAATTTCACGAGGACTTGATGCTTCGCCGCCTCCTTTCCATGGTTCATCAAAAGCTTCAAAGAGAAATGTTGTAACATGATTTTGATCTATCCATTCCGATAATTTTATAAGAAATTTTTCCTGTGCAGCAATACTGACTTCACCTTTTATTAGCGATCCTTGCTGGCCTTCACCGGTTTTGGTTGCATCATAATCAGTTGCCCATCCTATTTCTCCTAAAACTATCGTCTTTTCTGAATGAAATTTTTTAATCTCATTAAAGAAAATATTACTCATCCACTCTATCGAATTATCGAGTGTCTTTCCATTCCAAAGTGGGTAAATATGAACTACGATGAAATCTACTTCCTCAGCAACAGATTTACTTTCTGGCTTATTCCAGAAATTATAATCGTCTGCAGTGGTTACCGGCACACTTGTGTTATTTCTAATTGTTCTGATATAATGTATTAGGTTTTCCATTTGCATTTTATGAGCTGACCAGAAAACCTGAGTTTCATTGCCAACATTTATTGCTGAAATAATTTCACTATACTCGTTAGCCAATCTGATTGCGCTTAGAGCCTGTTTAATGTTTTCATTTTTTCGCTCGGGGTTTTGTTTTTCATCTTCCAGCCAAACTCCAAGCATAACTTTAATTGGTAAATTATTTTTTCTGATGACTTGCAATATTCTTTCGGAGTCTTGATCGGAACCATACACTCTTATCAGATTCCAATGTTCCACTAAAATTTCTAAATCCTGAAGTATTTCAGATTTACTCGGACCTTTCTTTCCAGGCGCCTGCCCTTTACGGTAGCAGCCATAAGAAATTGCTTTGCCAATCCACTCGCCATTTAAGTAGGGATCAAATTCCCTGATTATGAATGGGTTCTGTCTTTCCGTTGATACTCGCTTTTCTAAATTTTGTTCTATTACTTTCATCGATATTAATTCTTGTTTATCAGATTTTTCTTTAGTCATTTCCTTTTCATGGGATTGACAGCTAAGAAACAGTAATGAAAAAATACTGATATGAAATACTATTGAATTCATTATTTCATTTTATAAATAAATAACTGACCCTCATATCAGGGCAGCTTGCTCACAGATACATATTCAATTTTATAGGACTGATTATCAATTAAATCTTTACCTTCATTAAAAATGTATTCTTTGCAGTTGTTTAGCGAACTATTTGTTTCGTCAAATTCTTTTCCAGCCCAAATTCCGCAAAGCGTAATGTTGAAGATCATTTTCAAATTCTTAAATTCACATTTGTCCTTCCCTTTGCAGGTTTCACACTGCCAATCTTTATGCCTTTCTTCATCACATTCAGAATTTGTTTCTAAAAGTCTTACATGATTTTTAAGATTGGATTGATCCCACTTTTCGGGTTTCGGTGAACTACTGAGAGGACCGCCGGTTGATCTTACATCGGTTTGGGGTTCCCAATAGTAATATCGAAAAGAATTATTTTCCCATAAACATGCAAAAGTTCCTTCCGGTGACTGAATCTGATATGGCTTTCCGCTGCAACCGGAATTTGGATCAGTGGGAGTTGCGTTTGCACAATTGATTATATCTCCGTCATTATTCCATTCAGAGTCACACATTTGCGGACATGTGTGGATAGTATTATGGATAATTTTATTACCGTTAATATTTTCAATGATATCAACTTCTCCTGCTGAAGGCCAATCAGTGCAGTTAACCGGACTCGGAGTATCGTAGAATTGTCCAATACCTGAATATTTATCCAGACTTTCATCTAAAACAGAATTAGTGTTTTCTTTGTAGAGCCATTCATCTTGTCTGCTTCCGTTTAACCACCAGGCAGGCCAAACACCTTTTTCAGATGGAAATTTTCCTTTGAAAACAAACAGGATTTTTTGAACATCTCCATTCAGATTATAATAAGGTTTTGATGTTAATCTGAATGAGTCAAATCCTAAGGAATCGTTTCTGCTTTTTATATAGCCATAAAGTCCGTCATTTTCCGATAGCCTTATCATATCAGTATTTACCCATTTCACTCGGTCATAAATTACATCACCAAGTGTTGGATCATTGTGTGGGAAGGTTGTAAAGAAATACTTCTCTACTTCAGAGAAGCCATAATGATTGTTTTCAAAATCAAGAATAAAAAAGTGATTCTCGTAGTTTAATAGCTTGTCAGTTTGAGCAAGACACGCACTACTAGATAAGCTCAATATCGAAAAAGAAATAAAAAATATTTTAAAGGAAATAATCATTCTTTACAA
>CAVQSJ010000024.1:0-183080 GCA_963715845.1 uncultured Gammaproteobacteria bacterium
CGCCCCGATGGGTGGCGGCCACCTTACAGAAACCGGCTCGATCCGCCGCGCCTTCAGCCAGAAACAAACCCACCGCCACCCCGTAGTTAAACAGCAGGTGGTCCTCGAAATAGGCGGTTTCCTCCGGCTTCATGCGGGCCGAATCCTCGTGCTTCAAGTAGTCGTAGCCTTTCTTGAACCGCTCCCGGTGCAGCGCGAATCCCTCGCACAGGTTGGCGACGGCGGCGCTGTAGGCCAGGGTGTTGAGTTCGCTTTGTTGCTTGGGGTTGAGCACGCCGTCCAACAGCCGGCTCGCCTGGAGCCAGGCGGGTTCCAGTTGTTCCCTGGCGGTATTTCCGCCCTGCGCGAAAGCGACGGAAGATGGGATCAGCAGCGCCAGGAGCAAGAATGCGCTCGTCCGACCGATAACGGATGTTCTCATGGGGGGATTCCTCTCGATCTATCGTGGGTTGGCGCGGATCGCGACCGCGTCCGCGTCCGCCTACCAATACTGCTCGCCGTATTGGCGGCGCGTGGACTGCTCCGAATAGCCTTGGCGGCTGTAGCAGGCCCGCTGATGGTCGTAACACGTCGCGTTGTGGTTCGAATAATAGGTCCCGCCGCCGCGGTAATCGGTACGCTGATAGTCCCGGTGATAACGATGGTATTCGTGCTGGTCATCGTCGTGGTGCGAAGAAGCCGCGTAAGCAACTCCCGCGATGGCCAAACCCCCGACCAGCGCCGCCGTGGCATTGGGGTCGTAGCGGGATTCCCCGGTGTAGGGATCGGTCGTGGTGCAACCGAGGACAAGCGTGGACGCCAGCACGACGGCGCCGGCTCGGAATAAATTGATCATGGGTTCGAATCTCCCGAATGGTTTGAAGCGTCGTCTAAGCCTTCTTGATCAGGCCGATCAGGAACAGCAGCACGACAGCGCCGACCACGGCGGTCACGATCGAGCCGATCAAGCCGCCGGCGGCGATGCCCAGCGCGCCGAACAAGAACCCGCCGACCAGCGCGCCGATGATGCCGACGACGATGTTGCCGAGCAGGCCGAAGCCGCCCCCTTCATGATCAAGCCGGCGAGCCAGCCAGCCACGGCGCCGATGATTAGGAAAATGATCAGACTTTGTACGTCCACGGTGAACTCCTCTTGGGTGGTCTTGATGATCGGAAATGGGAGTGGTGGGTTGCCACGTTCAGCCGGGCGAGCCGGCATTCGGGGCGGCGGTAGCGGCTCCGCCGGCCGCCAGCGATTCCAGGAACCGGTTTTCCGCCGCCAGCCAGAACTCCAGCGCCGACTGGTGCTGGTTCTCCGCCGTCTCCCAAAGCTGGTAGGCGGTCTTGCGGATCTGCTCCAGATAATCGGCCGGCGAGAACGTCTCGAAGGTCTTGGCCAGAGCTTCCTCCCGGCCGAGCCCGGCCCCGGCGGCGCGCGTTGCCGACTCGGTCAGCAGGCGAAGATGCCTTTCGGCGGCCAGCCAGTAATCTAGCGCGCGATCGCGCTGCTCGGCGCTGGCCCCCCACATGTCGCGGGCGAGTTCGCGCACGCGATAGTGATAGAGGGCACGCAGGGCCGAGGGCCAGGCCGCCGCGTTCTCGACGGCGGTGGTGGTGGCGGCATTCGCCCGACGGATGGAATCGGCGGTCAATTCAATCACCATCCGCTCCGCCATCGCCCAGAAATCGAGGGCGGTCTGGCTGAAGTCGCGGCCGGCCGTTTGCCAGAGGTGATAGGCGAGCTTGCGAATGTCGTGTTCCAGGTCAGGTTCCATGGAGGGGTTATCCTGGGGTTGCGCACGCATGGAATCAGCCTCCTACTCGCGGAAATTCCGCACTTCCATCCTCGCGGCGCCGGGGTCGGACGTGTAGAAGTAGGTCTTGCCTTCGAAGACGAACTGGGTATTGCCTTCCGAGGTGCTAAAGGTGGCCGGTTGAGCCTTCATGCCCTCGAACGTCACGCTCACGCGCTTGCCGCCACGCCAATTGAGGGTGATGTTCTGGTCGGGGTAATGGAGGACGGTCTTGCCCGAACCGCCGGGCGCCGCGCCTTCGACCGTGCATTGGTAGCGGTAGGTTTTGCCGTCGACGATCGCCCCGCACACCGTGGCGAAGCGGCTGCCGTGTTTGTCAGAACCTTCCGTGGGAGCAGTATCTGTTGAGCCATCCCGACAATCCTCTCTAGCGCCTTGACCAAAGACTCGTAGCGACCATTGGCGGTACGCACGACGATGCACTGCCCGGTGCGGGTATTACGCCAGTACGTGTAACTGGCCCCGCCCGATTTTTCTCCCTTGACGAACTTATAGCCCCGATCTTGGAGAGCCTGTTCGCCGCTGCTGCCACGGGCGCCGACCAAGTCTTGCAGACCGGGGACAGAATCCTGGGCAGCGGATGATCTATCGCCTGAATTCGAACCTTTGCCCGATCCGCCCGATTCCGAAGCCTGGCAAATACCGTTGATGCCATGCTTGCCCGTGTACGACACGGTTGGCGAGCCGTCTGGATTGATGGCGATGGAGACGGTGATGCCCGAACCCGTGGCTTCGTAGTAATTGTCGTTGACCTTTTTGAGCTGGGTTTTCTTACCGTTGATGAAAACGGGACCTCCCTCGTCGGCATGCACCTCGTATTTATCCGTACACGAGACGTTAAGCAGGGGGATGCCGGCATGGGCCGTGCCCGCCGCGAGCAGCGCGAAAGCCATCATCAATAATTTCTTCATATTCAACACGCTCGGTTAAAGGGAACGAAGGATGGGGACTTTTGAATCGAGGTTTACCAAGCCTGACAATCAAGCATCGTGAAGGCGCCTCCAGGAGTGATGTTGCAGTCTTGAGGCCAGTCAGAACTCGATGACCTTGTCGGGCTTCAAGAGCCAGCCGGCTTCTCCGGCGACCAGCTTGTATTGGATCTGGCGCATCTTGCCGGTGGGTTCCGTTTTGGATCGGTCTTCGGGGAAGAGGGGGAAGCGGCGGGCGATGATGCCTTCGACGACCGCGAATTCGTCCCGGCCGCGATAGCCCTTGGCGTTCTTGGCGTCGTCTTCGAGCGCGGGGAGGTATATAAAGCTGAGCGATTTCTTTCGGTTGGCGCTGAAGGCGACGAGGGTGGCGCGCTGGTCGCCCGTCGGTTCGACGATGTAGATGTAGATCTCGGGGGAGCCGTCGGCGTTGATGTCGCCCACTTCGGCGCCGGTGACGATGCCGCCGGCCTCGACCGTGATGGGGCTGTTGTCGATTTCCAGGCCGACGGGGGTGACCGTCACCGAGTTGGCCGTTGGTGCGTTCGGGCTGGTGACTTTGAACGTGATGCCCTGGAGCGCCTGGGTCGTTTCGAAAGCCGTGGCGGCTTGAACGGAAGGGAACAGGAAAAGAGCGGCGAGCGCGAGGAAGGATGTTTTCATGGCTGTTTTCATTTGATGTCGAGCTGCTTCAGCAGGGTGCTCACGGCGGCTTCGAGCTGCTCGTCGCGGCCATCTTCGATGGCGTCGGGGCCGCGGCGGACGAGCACGTCGGGCTGGTCCTCGGTGTTTTCGAAGAAACGGCCGTCGGGCGATTTGTGGCCGATCTCGGGGATGCCGTATTTGAAGCGGCCGCCGGGCAGCAGGTCCATCCACCACACCGCAGTGCCGGTGCCGGGCACGGGCTCGCCGACGAAAGCGCCGAGCTTCGCCTGCTTGTAGAGGTGCGGGAAGATGCTGCCGTCGGAGTAGCTGAAGGCGTTGGCGAGGAGGATGCTCGGCTTGGTCCAGCGGGTAGTGGGGATGTTGGCGAGGATGTGGCCCTCGCGATCCACGGCATGACCGGCGGACTGCGCGGAGAGATCAGCGATGAGGCGAGTCGCGAGATTGCCGCCGCCGTTGAAGCGCACGTCGACGATGACGGCTTCCTTGTCGGCGTAGCGCCCGAACAGATCGTTGACGAACTTCTGGTAGTTCGCGGTATCCATGGCGGCGATGTGGACGTAGCCGAATCGGCCGTTGGAGAGCTTTTCGGTGAGTTCCTGGCGCTGCGAAACCCAGCGGTCGTGGGCTTTGACGAGACCGTTCACGAAAGGCTCTGGCGTGACGATCTCATCGACCGGCTCGCCGCCGCCGGCGGGCTTGATGGTGAGTCGCACCGGCTGGCCGGCCAGGCGATTCAGCAGCGGGTGAATGTCCATGTCCTCGCGGATGGGTTCGCCGTTCACGGCGAGGACGATGGCGCCGGGCCGCAGCCGACTGTCGGCGCGACCAGCCGGACCGGTCTTGAGGTAATCGACAATCTTCATACCCGGCCCGGTGTAGGCATGATCGTAGTAGAGGCCGAGCGAGGCGGTGTCGTCACCATAGGTGACGGGCGCTTTGTAAGACGAACCCATGTGGGAGGCATTCAACTCGCCCGCCATCTCGCTGAACAATTCGGCGAGATCCTCGCCCCGGCTGATGTGCGGCAGATATTTCTCGTATTCCTTGCGATACAGGTTCCAGTCCACACCGCCCATGTCGGCCCGATAAAACTTCTGCTGGGTCATGCGCCAGACGTGATCGAAAAACCAGCGCATCTCGCCCTGCCGGTCGTAGGCCATTTCGGCGCTGAACGGAATCGTGCTGGCGGTGCCGGTGGCGAGGTTTACCTTCTCGATGCCGGTCGCACCGACGAAGAACAGGTTCTCGCCCTTGCCGTCGGTGGGGTAGCTCGCCACGGCGCTGGGCGCCTTGGTGAACAGCGGGGCCACACCCGGCTTGTCAAGTGGGATTTTGTAGCCCGTCATGCCGGAAAGCGGCGACACGCTGACCAGCACGAGCGACTGGCCATCCGGCGCGATCTTGAAAGCCTGGACAGACGAGGAAAAGGGCGTGATCCGCACCGTGCGGCTGGCGAGGTCATCGAGTTCGGGTTCCCAAGCGGGTTCCTGCTTCGCCGGGGCTTCCGCAGCGGCTTTGGCATCCGCCTTCGGCTCGGCGGGAGCGGCGATCTGATCCGCCAGATGCTTCGCCGCATCGTAAGCCGCCTGGGTCAGAAAGGTGGCGTAAACGTCCATCTGCGCCGCCTTGGAATCCGCTGTCTGCAAGCCATCGCGGGTGTTCTGGTAATACACGGCCTGGCTATCCGGCGAGAAGAGCGGACCGAGCGCGTGAAAGCCGCTGCGGGTCAGATTCACCGGCGGCTTTTTCCCGCTGGCATCAATCAGGCTCACATCAAAGCTGGTTACTACGGAACCGGTCGTGGCTGCAATCCAGCGACCATCCGGCGACCACACGAACGGCAGATCGCCGTCCTGGTACGAGTAGGACAGGCCCGGCGGCATGACGGTGACCGTCTGCTTGGTCGCCCGATCCATCACCACGAGGCGGGTGCGGTTTTCGAG
This sequence comes from uncultured Gammaproteobacteria bacterium, assembly GCA_963715845.1. GTDB lineage: Bacteria > Pseudomonadota > Gammaproteobacteria > Competibacterales > Competibacteraceae > Competibacter_A. The sequence continues at coordinate 5,332 of CAVQSJ010000024.1, forward strand.
ATAAGCGATGCCCTTGCCGTCGGGCGAATAGGCGGGTTCGGTAATATCCGTCTTGGTGTCGGTGAGGCGGGTTTCCTTGAGCGCGCCGGGCGCGAGCAACGAGGTCGCGCCGGGGACGTCCAGCGTCGTCTCGTAGGCATCGTAGCGGCCGTCGCGTTCGCTGACGTAGAGCAACGCCTTGCCGTCCGGGCTGAAGCTGACATTGCGCTCGTGCTGCGGCGTGTTGGTGATGCGGCGGGTCTTGCCGCTGGCGGCTTCGACGACGAAGATCTCGCCCCGAGCCACCACCGCGAGCTGCGAGCCGTCCGCCGATGCCGCCAGCTCGGACACCTCTTCGTTCATCTTCGCGAAAAAGCTACCGCCCAGCAGCGAGCCCTGGCTGATGCGCACCTCGACTCGCCGCGGCTCCTTCGCGTCGTGAGCGAGTTTCCAGATTTCGCCATCGTAACCGTAGACGAGGTCGTTCTGATTCGTGCGGCTCAGGAAACGCACCGGATGGGTCGTGTGAAAGGTGACCTGCGCCGGCTTCGCTTCGCCTTCAACGGCTTGTTTCCACACGTTGAACGAACCGGATCGCTCGCTCAGCCAGTAAATCGACTTCCCATCGGCGCTCCACACCGCGTCGCGATCCTCGCCGCGCCAGGTCGTGAGCGGGCGATGCGCACCATTCTGGGTGTCGTAGACCCAGATGTCCCGCGTGGCCTCGGATACCGCGTGTTTGCGCCACTCGTTCTCCGATGAGCTGAGATTGGTATAGAGAATGAAGCGGCCATCTGGACTGGGGCTGGCGTCGAGCGCCGGGACCGGAATCACCAGCCGTTCCCGACCGCCCGCTGCCGGGATCGAGTAAAGCTGGATCGAAGCGCCCATCAGCTGCCCGCCGAACGCCACCTTGGGATCACCCAGCCGCATCGAGCCGAAATACACCGCCTTCCCATCCGGCGAAAACGCATACGGCGTGTCCGCCGCCGAGTGCGTCGTGAGTCGCCGAATGTCCCCGCCTGCCGCCGGCATGATGAAGACATCCGCATTCCCATGCCGGGTGGCGCTGAAAGCAATCCGCTGTCCATCCGGCGACCAGACCGGCGTGCTGGCGGAAAACAGCGCGCTGGTTAGCGGCAGCGCCTCGCCGCCGCCGGCGGGAACGCGCCAGAGCTGTCCGCCGTAAACGAACGCGATGTGCTGCCCGTCGGGCGAAACGGCGGGGCGGCGGAGCCATAAAGGGCGGTCGGAAGGGTCTGCTTGGGCGATGGACGGAGCCGCACCGCTCAGGGCCGGCGAGAGTCCAGCCAGCAGGAGGCCGGCTAGGACTGGAGACAGACGGACACGGTGCATAAGGCGCTCCGGGGTGTGGATGACGATGGCGGCAGGCCGTTGCGAAAGCGCTTGACCCGCCGCTCACGCCTGATGAGGTTTAGTTCGAGACCGTGCAAACGCCGTTGGCGCCGTGCTTGCCCGCGTACATCAGGCTGGACGAACCCGGCGGGTTTGCGCGTCAGCGGCAGCGCGCCTGGGTCTGTATGTCGGTAATGCTGTCCGCCCTGCCATCGGCGGTGATCATCTGCAGGCACTGGCGGGTGCGCCCATTCCACCAAATCGTGCCCTTAGCGTTGTTGCCGGACTCAAAGCTATCCACGTTGTGGAAGCCACGCGATTGCAGGTCGCTCTGGACACCAGCGGCCTTGGCGCCAACGAGATCCGACACATCGACACTGCCGCCACCCCCAGAGGTGCTGGAGCGATCATCGCCACCGCCATCCGCATAGCTGTAGTGCCCGTCCTGCACCTGGCCGCGACGGTCGAAATCGCAGGTGAACGACAGATCCCGGCGACCGCCGCGCTCGAAGGAAACCCGGCCATTACCGGTCAGGGTGCGGTCGTGCAAATGCGGATACGTCAATTCCAGATCGCGAACCTGACCGTGATCCCGATCCAGATGGCGACGCAGTTCGTTGGTGCATTCCTGCTTCAGGTAGCCCATGTCGTCGAACGGGGAGTTCTCGCCCTTTGCGTAGGAATTCCTTTTATTATCATGATCTTTATCCTTGTCGCCGCTCACTGCCGCCGCCAGGATAGCCAGGCCGAGAATGCCAGCGCCGACTGCCGCCGCCGTCTTCTTGTCAGTGTCGGAAATCTGTTCCGGGCTGACGTTCCAGCTCACCACCTCGCGGTGATCGATCCGGCAGTTGAAGCGATGGTCTTTTTTGTCCCGATCCTTGACCAGGCCGGACACCTTGTAGGAATTGCGGCCCGTCTCCTGGGCGGTCGCGCCACGGGGGTCGGAGTACCTGGAGTACTGGGAATCGTCGAAGATCTTGTCCTGGCAATCGGCGATAGCGTCGCTTTGGTCGTAGGCAAAAGCGGTGGGCGAGGCCATGGTGGCGGCAATCGCCAAGCTCAAACAGCGAGTCAGTTGCTTGTTCATGCGAATTTCCTGGTTGTAGTGGATTTGAATCGGAAAAACCATACGCTGTAATCTTTCTAAATAAAATTAGGATGTTCCTGTAAGGATTTTCCTGACAGCGGGGTTCGTGGCAAAGCGGACCGGCGAGGCGAGCCAATCGCCGGGCAACGGAGGTTGCCCGGTTGGCATCAGGCGAGGCGACCGCCCGCGCTGGCCAGGGCTTTTCTCAGGGCGTCATCGTTGGTGGCCAAAGCCAACCCTTCACGAAGCGCCAGTTCGAGATATGAGGCGTCGTAGGTGCTGAGTTGGTAGCGACGGGCCAATTGCAAGGTATCACCAAGCGCCTGTTGGTTCGAGCGAGCGTCGATGTTGGTCGGCATGTTTTGCAGGATGCCGAGAAACGCCGCGCTTCTGGCTTCTGGCAGCAACCCCCTGGATTCGGCTCGAACGATGACGTTGCCAACCTCCAACGCCCAGATGCAAGGAATGATCGCGCCATTCTCCTCTTGTGCCAGCAGGTCGAGAATGTGATTGGAATATTCGATGGCCGCTTGCTCTCCATCGCCAAAGAGCCAGCGCATTACCACCGAGTTATCGAGCACAAAGCGCATCAGTCGCGACCGTCTTCGATCAGAGCTCTGATATCGACCGGCTGGATGGCCGGCTGGGACCGAACGAATTGCTGCATTTGCCGCGCAGCCTCGACGCCGCTTCGCTTTTCCGCCGTTCCGGGCGGAACCAAATCCGCGAAATGCTCTCCCCGGTTCGTAATCCGAAACGCCGTCCCTCCTCGCGCCCTTCTCAAAAATTCAGTGAAATGGGTCTTGGCTTCGTAAGCGCCCACATCGACGTATGTGGTCATGGTAACTCCCCATTGCCGTTTCAATTAGACTAGCATATAGACCGGTCTAGCCACCGACAAGACTGTTCCGTGTCGGTGTTCGTGGAGCCATCACGGCTACTTCCCCGCTGGCTCCACCGTAGTCTTGATCGTCATCTTGTCGGTGGTCCCGTAGTCGTCATGGACCGTCGGTGACTGTAGTACTTCCTGGCCGCCAACACTTCCCGCGGGCCGTCTCGGACCCACCCGAACCTTCCATCGCGCCTTCGCGCCGGTCGACAAGACCCTTGACCGGAGTGTAAGGAGGGCACGATACTTTCGTGTAAACGGTTAGATTTCCTATCCTTTCGCCCCCTACAGGAGGTCCCCTGCGCTTCTCTCGCACCACCCTGCTCATCGTGCTGGTCGCAATCGCCTGCGCCGCCTGCGCCGATCTGGCGCAGGATCGGGCGCCCGGTGGGTCGGCGCCATCCGTCGAGGCGCACGCCGTTCGGGACGCGGCCGCGGCACACTCCAATCTCGGCAGGCTCCGGATCGCGGTGCTGGCGTACGCCGGGCGCTACCGGGAGAAGCTGGGCTTCGCCATCGACAGCGCCATGCCGCACACGGAGAATCCCGTCCAGCGGTTGGGTCTGCAGGCGACCAAGGTCTCCTATGTGTCGGCCACGTTCGGTGCCGCGACCGGACCCGATCCTGTCCTGGCCGTGCGCGACCTGGTCATCGCCGCTCAACTCCAGCGTCTCATCTGGGACGACCCGAAGCGGGAGGCGGATTTCCCGCGTTCGGCGGTCAAGGCAATCCGCGGCGCGCTGGCGCGCCTCGAGTCACAGATTAACGAACTGGCTGAAACGGTGGTCGAACCGCGGACCCTGGCGATGCTCCACGCGCTGGTCGTCGACTGGCGGGCGGCCAATCCGGAACAAGACTACGTCGCATTCGTGCACTTGGACACGGCCGCGGCCGCCGACCTGGATTCGCAATGGACCGCCGATGCGCATCAGGGAGGCTTCCTCGCCCCGGTGAGCGAGGCCGCCCGCCAGATCGCGCTCACCAAGGAGACTGGCGAGCGCGCCCTGTTCCTGCTCAATCAGTTGCCGATGCTGGCGGAGTGGAATGCCGAGCTGCTGGTGCGGAGCACGCTCGCGAGCCCCGAGGCGGCCGCGGTATTGAACTCCGGTGACCGCTTCACGAAAGCGGCCGAAGGACTGCGGGCCCAGCTCGCCGACCTGCCCAGGCACATTGCCGACGAGCGCAAGGCCTTGTTACGCCAGTTTCTCGACGGCATGGCGCGCGAGCGCGCCCTGGCGCTCGCCGATGTCGCCGCGCGTATCGAAGCCGAGCGTCGGGCAGCGCTCGAACAGCTCGCGCGCGCGGCCGGCGATCTGCAACCCCTCGCGGAGTCCGTCGGCGCGGCGTCGATGGCCCTGCGCGAAACGGCCGCCAGCCTCGAGCGCCTGTTCCCGCCAGCGCCGGCAGGAAAGGGAGACCGCGACGTGCTGGCAAGCCTCGGCGTCCTGCTCGAGCGGGCTGCAATGGTCGCCGGCGAGTTGCGCGCGCTGACTGAAGACGTGCGTCCGCTGCTCGACGGTAGCGCGGGCGCGCACGGATTCGCGGCGCTCGACGCGGCGCTCGCGCGCCACGAGCGTCGCCTGTTCTTCTATGGGGCGGGGCTCATCCTGCTCGCCGGAGTTCTCGCTCTCGCCGTGGTCTGGTACGCGCGCCGCCGGCGCGCCGCCGGCTGACAACGATCCACGCCACCGCCTTCGTTCTTCAAGCGCGATGGTAGTGTTCTCGACGTGCAAAGGAAGATTCACAACCCATTGATTATTTGGAATCAGATCAGAAGTTAAGGGGATAGCGAGATGATCGAGATCCAGCTTGCCGTACCTGATGAATTGACACTCGTCTTGCAGGCCGAGCAGGCCAATCTGGCTGCCGAGGTGAGCATGGCCGCTGCCGTAAGGCTTTACGAACTCGGTAAATTGCCAGCCGGCGCGGCAGCCGAACTGGCCGGTATCCCAAAGCCGCTGTTTCTGGGCTGCCTGGCGGATTATGGGGCGCCTCATTTCGATTTGACGGAGGAGGAATTACAGGAAGATCTAAAAAATGCCTGACGTCATCGTAAATACCTTACCGCTGCAATACTTGTCGACCTACTCAACCGCAAGTTGGGAACCGACATCCGTTTGGAGGCCGGACCCTGGCACGCCATCGTTGAGAAGGCAGAGACCGGACGTCTGGCCGGATTGACCGTGCTAACGGCCGCGGTTAAAGACCACGGCGACACGACCGGCAGTGGCATCACGTCGAGGCGGCCCGACGACAATCTGCACGTCGCGCCCGAGACGAGCGAGGCAGTCGAACATTTTCGCTTCACTGATGCCGCGAAATTGCCCGCGCAACAGGCTCGAAAGTTTGGGCTGCGTCAGCCCGACCACTTCAGCGGCCTTTTGCTGGCTCCAGCGGCGGGCCTTGATGATTTCGCCGATCTTCGTGGCAAGCTGCGCCTTCACCAGCATTTCGTCGGCGTCGGGAAAATCCAGGTCGGCGTAGACGTTCCCGCTGCCTACATCAAATTCAATCGTTTTATCGTTCACTTTGCTTCCTTTCCCGCAAGCGCTTCCGCCGTTTTCAGTCGTTCCCGAATCAAATCCAGGTCTGGTTTGGGCGTGGCGATGCCGTGGGTTGACTTCTTTTGAAAACAATGCAGGACGTAGACGGTATTGCTGAGCCTGACCGTGTAGACGGCGCGGTAGGCGCCGTCATTGGCGTTTTCCACCACTTCCAGCACGCCCGCGGAGCCAAATCCCTTGAGGGGTTTTGCCTGTGCGTGCTTTTTGCCGATCTGCGCCAGGAACAGGGCATAGCCGAACGTGGCTTGGACCTCTTCCGGCATTGCTCTCAAGTCTTTCCTGGACGACCCGATCCAAACAAGGGGCCTGATTGTTTCCTTCATGTGAAAACTATACCTAAATGGGTATAATCACTCAATGGGTTAAACGGGACTCCACTTCGGAATCCAGCAGAAATCAAAGCGATTGATGAAAAATCTCCGCGCGCTTTTGCTGCTGTGCTTCGGGCTCATGTTGGCCGGAACGCTCGCCGCCGGTGAAGCCGGTCCCGATCTGCTGACGCCGGCGGAACGGGCCTGGCTGGCCGCACACCCGGACATTGTTCTGGGCGTCGGCGAGGAATGGGCGCCATCGGTCATCAAGGACGCCGATGGCCGGTTTGGCGGTTTCGCCTTCGATCATCTCGACCTGCTCAACCGCAAGCTGGGGACCCATATCCGTCTGGAGGCGGGACCCTGGCACGCAATGGTCGAAAAGGCCGAGACCGGCCGCCTCGCCGGGCTGAACCTCTCCGCTCCCGTGGAGCAGAGGAAGGCGGATTTTCTCTTCACCCAAACCTTCAACGCCATTCACTACTTCATCTACCTGCGAACCGGAGAGCCGGTGCCGCGCGCCGGGCTCGACGGACTCCGGGGTCGGCGGGTCGGCTACCTCAAGGGGATCTTGTACCTGCGCAACCTGCTGGCCACCCATCCCGCCATCCAGGCCATGCCGCTGGACGGCACGGAGGCGCTGGCCAACGCCTTGCTGGGGGGCGAAGTCGATGCCGTGGTGGACTCTTACGGTCTGGAACACTGGCGGGCGAGCCACGGCGTATTGGGCTTCGCGCCGATGCGAATGCTGCCCGAGAGCCAAACCAACCTGGTGATGTCGATCCGCAAGGACTGGCCGGAACTGGTCGAGATTCTGAACAAGGGACTCGCGGCCATCACCCGGGAGGAGATGGCCGAACTCTACCGGCGCTGGTTCGGGCAGGACTACCTGAACCGCATCGCGCCGCAGGCCGCGCTCACCGCCGAAGAGCAGGCCTGGCTCACCGAACACCCGGTCCTGCGGGCGAGCATCGACCCGCACCGGGCGCCGGTGGAGTTTGTGGATGAAGCGGGAAAGCCCCAGGGCATTTCCGTCGTGTATTTGCAACGTCTGGAAAAGCTGCTGGGCCTGCGGATCGAATGGGTCCAGGGTCTGGCCTGGGCCGAGGCGAAACAGCGGCTCGCCGACGGCGGTCTTGATGTGTTGCCGACCATGGCGGTGACCCGGACCAGCAACGTTCGATCCATTTCACCGAACCTTATCTTTCCTTCCCCGTCGTGATCTTCTCCGCGGCGGAGGTGGCCTATCTGGGGGATCTGCGCGCCCTGGCGGGGAAGACCGTGGCGATCGTGCAGGGCGAGGCGATCCAGGACTGGCTGCGGCGGGACTGGCCGCAACTGGCGCTGTTGCCCGTCGCCAACACCCAGGAGGCGCTGCGCAAAGTCGCGGCGGGCGAAGCGTTCGCCTTCGTCGGCAATCTGGTCACCACCAGCTACTACATCGGTCAATCCGGCCTGAGCCAGATCAAGGTGGTCGGCGAAACGCCCTATGCGTACCAGGCTGGGATGGGCGTGCGCGGGGATTGGCCGATGCTGGCCGGCATCCTGCAAAAGGGCCTCGACGCCATCCCGAAAAGCGAGCGGGATGCGATCTACCACGACTGGATCTCGATCCGGTACCAGCACCGCGTTGATTACGGCACGCTGTGGACGGTGTTGACCCTGGCGGCGCTGGCCCTGTTCGTCATCGTCTACTGGAATCGCCGGCTGGCCCATGAGGTAAATCAACGCCGCCGGGCCGAAGCCGCGCTCACCCAGGCCAAGGACCAGGCCGAAGCCGCCAATCGCGCCAAGAGCGCCTTTCTGGCCAACGTCAGCCACGAGTTGCGCACGCCCCTGAACGCCGTGCTCGGGTTTTCCTCCCTGCTGCGCGGCAAGGAACTGAGTGAGAAGGAGCGAGGCTATCTGGAGGCGATCCGCGCGGCGGGCAAGAGCCTGTCGCAACTCATCGATGACATCCTGGACCTCTCCCGGATCGAAGCGGACAAAATCGAGCTGCGGACCCAACCCATCGATCCGCGCGCCCTGCTGCGCGATCTGGAACTGATATTCGCCCACGCGGCGGGGGCGAAAGGCCTGGGCTTGCGGGTCACGGTCGGCGAAGAAGTGCCGCCGGCGCTGCTCGGTGACGACATCCGCTTGCGCCAAATCCTCGTCAACCTGATCGGCAATGCCATCAAGTTCACCGACACCGGTCACGTCGAGGTGCGGGCCACGGGCGAGGAGGAGGGAGGCAAATTTCACCTGCGCATCGCGGTGGCGGATACGGGACCGGGCATCCCGCCCGATCAGCAGGAGGACATCTTCAAGCTGTTCACCCAGCGCCGGGGTCAGGACCCCGCCCGCTACGGCGGCGCCGGGCTCGGACTCGGCATCTGCCGGCGGCTCGCGGCGCTGATGGGCGGCGAGATCCGGCTGGCCAGCACGCCGGGACAGGGCAGCACCTTTACCCTGGTCGTGCCGTCCTTGACAATCGCCAGCCGGGCCATCGTCACGGAGGAGCCCATACCATCGGTTGAGGATGTTGCCTTTGCCCCTGCCCGTATTCTGGTGGCGGATGACAACGCGTCCAACCGCCGGCTGCTGGTGGAGTACCTGTCCCCCTATGGTTTCGAGTCGATCGAAGCCGAGGATGGCCCCCAGGCCTTGGCGCAAGTCCGAGAACGCCGGCCGGCGCTGATCCTGATGGACATCGCGATGCCGGTGCTGGACGGCCTGGAGGTGACCCGGCGGCTGAAAGCCGATCCGGCGACGGCGGGGATTCCGGTGATCGCGGTCACCGCCTCGGTGACCCCGGAACAGGAGGCGGAAGTGCGGACCCTCTGCGATGCCTACCTGCGCAAACCCGTGAGCCAGTCGACGCTGATCGCCACCCTGCAACGTTTCCTGCCCCATTCCGAGGCGGCAGTGGCGCGGCGCCGGCCGCCCCTTCGCCCGGCGGCGAGAATATGCGACTTCCGGCGGCCCTGTACGAACGCTTGCAAACGCTGCGGCCGCCCTTCACCTCAATCAACGAACTGGAGGCGTTTGGCCGCTCGCTGGCGCTGGAAGGCGAACGGCGGGAAAATCCCGTCCTGCGGGACCTGGGTCAGCTTTTGCTGCGCCAGGCGGAGGCTTTCGACGTGGTCGGCCTGCGCCAGCGGATCGAGGCGCTCAAGGCGGCGGCGCAACCCGGCGGGTAAGGCATTCATGTGGCGAGATCGGAGCGAAAACGGGCGGCGAAGCATCCTGGTGGCGGATGATGACCCGCACAATGTCCGGGCGGTGGGCAGTCTGCTCAAGGAGTCCGGTTACCAGGTCCATGCCGCTGACAGCGGCGAGCTGGCTCTGGCGATCGCCGGGGAAGTCCCGCTCGATCTCATTCTGCTGGATATTCTGATGCCGCGGGGGGTGGACGGCATCGAAATCTGCCGGCGGCTCAAGGCCCACGACCGCACTCGCCCCGTTCCGGTGATCTTCCTCACCGGCAAGGAAGACGAGGAGACCATGGTTCGCGCGTTCGAGGCCGGCGGCGCGGATTATGTGAAAAAGCCATTCAACGCGCAGGTGCTGTTGGCCCGGGTCCGGACCCATGTGGAACTGGGCTTGCTGTCGCGCAAGCTGGAGCGCGCCCTGGCCGAACGCACCCGGGAACTGAGCGACGCCAACGCCCAGCTCCGGCAACTGGCCATGGAGGTGTCGTTGATCGAGGAACGCGAAAGGAAGCGCCTGGCCGGCGATCTGCACGACAGTCCCATGCAGAAGCTGGCCCTGGCCCAGATGCAAATCGCGTCGGCGGCGAAATGCCGCGATAGTGAATCGGAGGCTTTCCTGGAGTCCGGACTGGAACTGATGCGGGAAGCGTTAGGGGAACTGCGCTCCCTGCAATTCGAACTCAGTCCCCCCTGCCTCTACCAGGAGGGTTTGGTCCCGGCCCTGGGATGGCTGGCGTCTCATGCCGGGCGCCGCTTCGGCGTTACTTTTTCGTTTGCCGCGCCCCGCCCGCCGCCGGTCATCGAGCAGAACCTGGCCATCATCTTGTTCCAGTGCGCCCGGGAACTCGTTTACAACGTGGCCAGGCACGCCCGGGCCTCGGCAGGTTGGATCGAACTCGATGTCCGCGACGGCACGGTGCTGCTCGTGGTCGGCGACAACGGCAAGGGCTTTCCGCCCGCCGCGACGGCGGGGCAACCGGGCATCGGGGGAGGCTATGGCTTGTTCAGCGTGCGCGAGCGCCTGGCGCTGCTGGGCGGGGATCTGTCCAGCGAGTCGGATGCTGCCGGCGCCCACGTCTCGGTATGGGCGCCGCTCGCGCCCAATGCCGACAACCCCCCTCGCCCTTTGGGAGAGGGGCTGGGGGTGAGGGCGTTCCCCATGAGCGAGGGATCGGAGCTGAAGGCGTCATGACCCTCACCGTGCTGCTCGCCGACGATCATGTCCTGTTGCGGCAGGGGCTGGCCCTGCTGATACGCGAGCAGGGGGACTGGGAGATCGTCGGCGAAGCTGGCGACGGCGCGACAGCGGTCGCTCTCGCCGAAGCGTACCGACCCCGCATCGCGGTGCTGGACGTGGAGATGCCCGGCATGAACGGCATCGAGGCCGCGCGCCGCATCGGGCAGGTATCGCCGGAAACCCGAATCGTGGCGCTGTCGATGTACGGGGATGCCTACTATCAACAGCGGATGTTCGCGGCGGGCGCCTCCGCCTACGTGCTGAAGAACGAGGCCATCGCCGACCTGGTCGAGGCCATCCGGGCCGCCCTGCGCGGGGAGCGATTTGTCAGCCCTGCCGTGACCCAGCGTGGCGCTCCGATCCTGGGGCGTAGCGCCGAACTGGACAAACGCGTTTTAAGTGATCGGGAAATTGAAGTGCTGCGGCTGTTGGCCGAAGGCAGGCGCGCCAAGGAAATCGCCGAGGCGCTCGCTATCAGCGCCAAGACGGTCGAAACTTATCGGGGTCGAATCATGCTGAAACTCGGCATCGATAATTTGGCCGAACTGGTCAAGTTCGCCATCCGGGCGGGGATCACCTCCACGGAACTTTGAGCGAGCGAAGCGCAGCCTCCAATGACCGACGACCAGCGTCCAGACCCCGACCAACTGCTGAACCGCATCCGCGAAGAAGAAGCGCGCCCGGCGCGGCAAGCTGAAGATCTTTTTTGGTGCTTCGGCGGGCGTCGGCAAAACCTACGCCATGCTGCTGGCCGCCCGCCAGTTGTGCGAGCAGGGGATGGATATCGTCGTTGGGTTGGTCGAAACCCATGGCCGCCCGGAAACCGGCGCGTTGCTCGATGGCCTCGAAGTGTTACCCCGCAAGGAGATTCCCTATCGGGATCGGGTACTGCGGGAGTTCGATCTCGACGGCGCTCTGGCGCGGCGGCCGGCGCTGATCCTGGTCGACGAACTGGCGCACAGCAACGCTCCCGCACGAAAGGATGCCGCATTCCAAGTACCGGCGAAACTCCCGCTCCGCGTAGGCCGGGACCGCATGACCGTCCCAATCCTCGTCCCGCGCAAGCTGAAGGCAGGTCTCCAGGTGCTGCTGGACGATCCGATACAGATCAGTTTGCTCGGGACGGCGACGGGCATGGCGGGCGGGTCGACATCCCCGGGAGGATACCATCGCGCTGCTGGCCGCCGCCGGCGCCACGTTCCTGCTGCATCAGTTCACCGGGTTGCGGCCGCTGTACCGTCTGGCCCTGCTGCTGCCCGTGCTGGCGGTGGCGACCGCGCCGTGGCAGCTCACCTCGCCCTGGACCGGCGGGGCGCTGCTGGCGGCCGCCGTGCTCTATCTGTCGCTGGCCGGAACGCTGCGCAATCCCTGGCCGCTGTACCTCGGGGTGCTGGCCCTGAACGGCGCGGTCTATCTGTAGGCGCCGCTGTGGGCCGAGCGGTACGGGCTGTGGCAGTTCTACATCGTCCCGGCCGCGGTGTCGGTGCTGGTGCTGCTGCACCTGCATCGCCGGGAACTGCGGCCGAATGTGCTGAACGGCGCACGGCTCGCCGCCCTGAGCGCGTTGTACGCCGGCGCGGGGCTGGACGTGTTCCTGCGGCCGGCGTTGAGCGTGTTCGTGCTGGCGCTGGCGCTGGCCCTGACCGGGGCGATCCTCGGCATCGCCCTGCGCATCCGCGCCTTTCTCTACGCCGGCATAGCGTTCCTGGTGCTGAACGTGAGCGGACAACTGGTCCGGTTCTATCCCGAGCAGGGCATGAGCCGGGCGTTGATTCTGATCGGGCTGGGCGCCGCCATCACCGCCGGCATGGTAGTGTTTAATCTCCAGCGGGAGGCGATCCTGCGGCGGATTCGGATCGCGCGGGCCGATCTGGCGGGGTGGGAGTAGGGTCGAAATTATTGGGCTGGCCGGCCGGCGCGGGCCATTATTGTGTCTCGACTTCAAACCCCACCACGGTGCGGCTTTCCCGGCTGAACTCGACCCCGATCAGATGGATCGGCTCGCCTGTGGCGCGGTACTTGTCGGCATAGCCCCGATCCTTGATCTGTTGCAGCGCCCGGCCTTCCGGGGCCAGTTCGACGACCTTGAACTCGAACAGATAGAGGTGGTGGTTGAACCGCACCGTCATGTCGAGCTGGCCGTGGTGGGTGGCGTCTTCCAGGGTGATGGGCAGGCCCAGGGCGGCGAAGTAGCTGTAAAACACGCTGGCGTAATAGCCTTCGTATCGGGCGATAGGGTTGTTGCGATGCCAGTCGTGGGGGATGCTGGCGAAGAAGGCCTGGAACAGGGCCTGGAGCCCGGCGCAGTCGGCGCGGGTCAGCAACTGGAGCAGGCGCAGGCGGTTCTCGAAGGCCCGCTGGCCATCCGCGCCGTAGCCGATCAGGAGGGCGGCATTGAGGCTGGTTTCCACCTCGTGATTGGGATAGCCCAGCGTATATACCCAATAGCCCAGCAGGGGCTCCTCGACCTGATGGATGGTGAGATACCCGGTCTGGAACAGCAGGGCGTCGCTGTTGATCTGCTCCACGTCGAAGGTGGACAGCAGTTCCATGCTGGTTTGCCGCCGCGCCAGGTCGGGGGTGAAAAAGCCCCGCCGGGTGAGCAGGTCGACCAGGAAGGTCGGAGTGCCGGTTTCAAACCACCAGGGCCGGAACAGGCGTTCCTTGAACAGCAGCAGTAGATCGAAGGGGTTGTACACCGCCTCGCCGGTCCAGTTGTAGCCGTTGTACCACGCGCGGATCCGCTCGCGGTCAAGTCCATCCAGTTCGGCTGCGAACACCGTGTCTACATCCACCTCGGTGTAGCCGCAGATCGCTGAATATTCGGCTGATACCGTGATGTCGCGTAGATTATTCAGCCCGGAAAACAGGCTGACCTTGCTGAATTTGGATACCCCGGTCAGGAAGGCGAAGCGGATGTGGGCGTCCGAATCCTTGATCACCGAATACAGATTGCGCAGCCCGTCGCGCATCTCGCGGGCGATGTCCGGCGCGGTCAGGTTGTCCAGGATTGGCTTGTCGTATTCATCTACCAGGACGACCACCCGTTCTCCGGTGGCGGCGTGGGCGTTGCGGATCAAGTCGCTGAAACACCCGACGATATCGGTCGGGTCGGAGCAGGACACTCCCAGCGCCAGGCGGTTATCGTGTAGCAGGGCCAGAATCCGCCGATCCAGTTCGGCACGGCCGTGCAATACCCCGCTGCCGAAACTCAGCCGGATGACCGGTGCTGACTTGGCCCAGTTCCAGCGGTCCTGGGCGTACAGCCCGCGAAACAGCGGCTCGTTCCCGGAGAACAATTCCGCCAGGGTGTCCAGAAACAGCGACTTGCCGAAGCGGCGCGGGCGGGAGAGGAAATAGTACTTGCCTTCCTCGATCAGCTTCAGGGCAAACCCGGTCTTGTCGACGTAGTAGCAGTCGTCTTCGCGCATCTCGCGGAAGGTCTGGATGCCGATGGGGAGTTTTTTGCGGGTCATGCGTGGGGCTCCTGGGCGGGCGGCGGATGGCGGTATTTTAGCGCCCAACGTCAGCCATTACCCGGTCAGCCTGCGGGTGGTGTTCCTGACGTGGATACGGATATCAACAAAGTGCTTACAAAGCATTGATTATAAAGCAACTTAATGAGTCCATATCCACGTCTGAAGCACTATGGATGCACTCGATCTCGTAGGTAGATGTCGTAGTTCCCAAGAGCATCAAGTCAGGGTTTTCGCTTTCACATTACGTGCACGGTCATTACTTTACTCGTCAGTCGTAAGTTCTTTCCCTGAAGCCCCTTGACTTTGCTGCTCAAGGGCAGCATGGATTTCCCTGAGCGACGCGCGCCTCAACAACCCGGTCGCCCGAGGAGAATCCATGCTGACCTATGTATACCAGGCTTTAGAAGGTTTTCGCAGCGCCTTTGCTCGGCGGCGCAGCTGGGTGCTGTTCTGCGCGGTGGTGTTGAGTTTTTTGGCGGCACCGGAGACGATCGGCGTAACCTCGATGTGCCGGTTCTGGCAGGGGAATGAAGCGGTTTATCACCGTTTTCTGCATTTCTTTCGCTCGAAAGCCTATGATTTTGAAACGCTGTTGGCGGCATGGCAAGGCTACGTGTGGCGTCAGGCGGTTGCGGTTCAGGTCGCTGGGCGTTGTCTGTTGCTGGGCGATCATACCCTGGTGGTCAAAGATGGGGGGCGCATGCCGGGAGTGGTGTCGTTACATGACCATTCGGAAACCCAGCACAAGCCGTCGTATTTCCGGGGGCAATGTTGGGGGGCGATCGGTTTAGTCGTGGGAACGCTCGGCGCCTGTTTTTGTTTGCCCCTAGAACTACGGATTCATCAGGGTTTCCGCCAGTTAGGCCAGGCGGAACCAGCGTCACCCACCGACCCGAGCCTGCCGGAGCGGGTGGTCCAGATGGCCTTGACGTTCGCCCTCGGTCATGACGCCCCGGCCTTTTTGGTGTTGGATGCGTTTTTCGCCACCGCCGGGGTCTTCCGGTTGGCCCACTCGGTCTACTCGATCGCCTTGCGGCAACCCTATCTGATGATCCTGACCCGGGCGAAGAAAAATTACGTCGCGTATTTCCCGGCCGCCCCGAAGCCCGCCGACCGGCCCGGACCCCCACCGCGCTATGGCGAGAAAGTCCACCTGATGGAGTGTTTTGATCATCCCCAAGGCTTTGATCTCGTCGAATGCTGCGTCTATGGCCAGCGGGAACTCGTGCGGCTGATGAGCCTCCCGTTATTGTGGAAACCGCTCGGCGACTCCCTCCTGTTCGTTTTCGCCATCACCTCGCGTGGTCCCTTGGTCCTGATGTGTTCCGATCTGACCCTCTCGCCGGTCACCGCGCTCGAACTGTATTGCTCGTCAGTCGTAAGTTCTTTCCCTGAAGCCCCTTGACTTTGCTGCTCAAGGGCAGCATGGATTTCCCTGAGCGACGCGCGCCTCAACAACCCGGTCGCCCGAGGAGAATCCATGCTGACCTATGTATACCAGGCTTTAGAAGGTTTTCGCAGCGCCTTTGCTCGGCGGCGCAGCTGGGTGCTGTTCTGCGCGGTGGTGTTGAGTTTTTTGGCGGCACCGGAGACGATCGGCGTAACCTCGATGTGCCGGTTCTGGCAGGGGAATGAAGCGGTTTATCACCGTTTTCTGCATTTCTTTCGCTCGAAAGCCTATGATTTTGAAACGCTGTTGGCGGCATGGCAAGGCTACGTGTGGCGTCAGGCGGTTGCGGTTCAGGTCGCTGGGCGTTGTCTGTTGCTGGGCGATCATACCCTGGTGGTCAAAGATGGGGGGCGCATGCCGGGAGTGGTGTCGTTACATGACCATTCGGAAACCCAGCACAAGCCGTCGTATTTCCGGGGGCAATGTTGGGGGGCGATCGGTTTAGTCGTGGGAACGCTCGGCGCCTGTTTTTGTTTGCCCCTAGAACTACGGATTCATCAGGGTTTCCGCCAGTTAGGCCAGGCGGAACCAGCGTCACCCACCGACCCGAGCCTGCCGGAGCGGGTGGTCCAGATGGCCTTGACGTTCGCCCTCGGTCATGACGCCCCGGCCTTTTTGGTGTTGGATGCGTTTTTCGCCACCGCCGGGGTCTTCCGGTTGGCCCACTCGGTCTACTCGATCGCCTTGCGGCAACCCTATCTGATGATCCTGACCCGGGCGAAGAAAAATTACGTCGCGTATTTCCCGGCCGCCCCGAAGCCCGCCGACCGGCCCGGACCCCCACCGCGCTATGGCGAGAAAGTCCACCTGATGGAGTGTTTTGATCATCCCCAAGGCTTTGATCTCGTCGAATGCTGCGTCTATGGCCAGCGGGAACTCGTGCGGCTGATGAGCCTCCCGTTATTGTGGAAACCGCTCGGCGACTCCCTCCTGTTCGTTTTCGCCATCACCTCGCGTGGTCCCTTGGTCCTGATGTGTTCCGATCTGACCCTCTCGCCGGTCACCGCGCTCGAACTGTATTGTATCCGCACCCGCATTGAAATCTTGTTCGCCGTCTTGAAAAATCTCCTCGGCGCGTTTCGTTTTCACTTCTGGACCCCGCACTTGCCGCGCCACGCCCGCCGTCCTACCCCGAATCGGTCCTTGAAGACCCCAACGGCCGAACACCAACCCCCCGTCGCCGCCTGCTGGCAAGCCTATGAAGTCTTCGTCTTCTGCGCCCTGGTCGCCCAGGGGTTGTTGCAACTGATCGCCCTGCGGTTCGGTGCCGAGATCTGGCAACAGCATCAACTCTATCTGCGGACCCGCTCCCGCGCGCTGCCTTCGGAAAAAACGGTCCGCCAGGTCTTGGCCGCGCTGGTCCTCAAACAACTCCTCGATCTCCCACAAAACAGTATCATCACGAAGATCCGACGCGCTTTCCAGGACCCCAAAGAAGAGGAACCGGTCCATTCGCCCCCGGTCTCCTGAATCATCGCTTAAATCACCCGGTTAAGCGGCATTTGACTGGCTGGTTCCATGATCAGCCGCGGGCCGTCTTGTCCCACGATCAGACCGAGAAGTTGCGACTGAGGAGTGTATTGTATCCGCACCCGCATTGAAATCTTGTTCGCCGTCTTGAAAAATCTCCTCGGCGCGTTTCGTTTTCACTTCTGGACCCCGCACTTGCCGCGCCACGCCCGCCGTCCTACCCCGAATCGGTCCTTGAAGACCCCAACGGCCGAACACCAACCCCCCGTCGCCGCCTGCTGGCAAGCCTATGAAGTCTTCGTCTTCTGCGCCCTGGTCGCCCAGGGGTTGTTGCAACTGATCGCCCTGCGGTTCGGTGCCGAGATCTGGCAACAGCATCAACTCTATCTGCGGACCCGCTCCCGCGCGCTGCCTTCGGAAAAAACGGTCCGCCAGGTCTTGGCCGCGCTGGTCCTCAAACAACTCCTCGATCTCCCACAAAACAGTATCATCACGAAGATCCGACGCGCTTTCCAGGACCCCAAAGAAGAGGAACCGGTCCATTCGCCCCCGGTCTCCTGAATCATCGCTTAAATCACCCGGTTAAGCGGCATTTGACTGGCTGGTTCCATGATCAGCCGCGGGCCGTCTTGTCCCACGATCAGACCGAGAAGTTGCGACTGAGGAGTTACTTTATCATCGATCATCCTGCTGGCGATCTCTGCCAAGCCCAAACGGCGCAACCTGTCCGCCAAGCAACTGTTGGAGATCAAACATGCCATCGAACGCGCAACCGCTGACCGATAACGGCGCTTGCCCATGGCCGGTGCTGGTGTTAGCGTTCGGCCATCTTGAACGGATAGCCGTTTTGGAACAATAGCGCGATGAAGGTGGATGTCATCCTCGGCAAAATCAGCAAAAGGGGTGATCGCTACTTGGCGCAGCATCGTTCGATGCGCCTGCGATGACCGGCGATCGGCGTCCCAATCCCGACGAGCTGCTGAACCGCATCAAAGAAGAGGAAGCACGCGCCCGGCGCGGCAAACTGAAAATCTTTTTCGGTGCTTCGGCCGGGGTCGGCAAAACCTACGCCATGCTGCTGGCCGCCCGCCAGTTGCGCGAGCAGGGGCTGGATGTCGTGGTCGGCCTGGTCGAAACCCATGGCCGCAAGGAAACCGCCGTGTTGCTCGAGGGACTCGAACAACTGCCGCTGAAAGAGATGCCTCATCGGGATCGGGTGCTGCGGGAGTTCGATCTCGATGGCGCCCTGGCGCGGCGGCCGGCGCTGATCCTGGTCGACGAACTGGCGCACAGCAACGTTCCCGGCTGCCGGCATCCCAAGCGCTGGCAGGATATCGAGGAATTGCTCGAGGCCGGTATCGATGTCTTGACCACGGTCAACGTCCAGCATCTGGAGAGCCTCAACGACGTGGTCGGCGGCATTACCGGCATCCGGGTCTGGGAGACGGTCACCGACCGGGTGTTCGACCAGGCCGACGAGGTGGTGCTGGTCGATCTTCCACCCGACGAACTCCTGCAGCGGCTCAAGGAAGGCAAGGTCTACCTGCCGGATCAGGCCGAACGCGCGATTCAGAACTTCTTTCGCAAGGGCAACCTGATCGCCCTGCGCGAGCTGGCGCTGCGGCGCACCGCCGACCGGGTGGACGACGAGATGCAGAGCTACCAGCAGCGGGACGGTCTCGTACCGCCCCCCCTCCGCGAAGCGCTGCTGGTGTGCGTCGGCCCCGGCGCCGGGGCCAATGCGCTGGTGCGCGCCGCCAGCCGGCTGGCCGGCAAACTGGATTGCGAATGGCACGCCCTGTACGTGGAAACGCCAACGCTGCAACGTCTGCCGGAAACCCATCGCCGGACGATCCTGGATACCCTCAAGCTGGCCCAGGATCTCGGCGCCCGTACCGCCACCCAGGCCGCCGACGATATCGCCCTGGCCATCGTCGAATATGCTCGCCAGCACGGCTTGGGCCGGGTGGTGGTCGGTCGCGGCCGGCCGGGCCGCTGGCGTTGGCTGCGGCGAGCGCTCGCCGGACGGCTGGCCCGGCTGGCCCCGGATCTCGATCTGCTGGCGCTGGCGCAGGATGAATCGCCCCGGCGTTCCATCAGCCCGACCGCCAAGGCCGGGGACGAAGAGCGGACCGTGTTGTCTTCCGCGGGACGACGCTATGGAGCGACGCTGCTGGTCTGTCTGGGGACCGCGCTGGCGGTCATCCCGCTGCTGCCCCATTTCGATCTGGCCAACATCATCATGCTGTTTCTGCTGGCGGTGGTCGGCGTGGCGGTGCGGTACGGGCGCGGCCCGGCGGTGCTGGCGGCGGTCGTCAACGTGATCGCGTTCGATATTTTCTTCGTGCCGCCGCGCTTCTCGCTCGTGATCCACGACTGGCAATACCTGCTCACCTTCGCGGTGATGCTGATCGTCGGCTTGATCGTCGGCCAGCTCACCGCCCGGTTCCGCTATCAGGCCCAGGTGGCCAGCGCCCGCGAGGAACGCGCCCGCTACCTGTACGAAATGTCGCGCGAACTGTCCGGGGCGCTGGCCACCGAGCAGGTGATCGAGATCAGCGAGCGCTGCGTCGAGGCCAGCTTCCGGGTCAAGGCGCGATTGCTGCTGCCGGACGACGAGGATCGGTTGCAGCCGCCGCCGGTGCGATCCGGCAAGCCGAAAGTGGATCTGGCTATCGCGCAGTGGTGCTTCGACCGCAACGATCCGGCCGGCCTCGGCACCGATACCCTGCCCGCCGCGTCGCTGTTGTACCTGCCGCTCAAGGCCCCGCTGCGCACCCGCGGGGTGCTGGCCGTGGCGCCCGAGCAGCGGCGCCTGCTGATGATCCCGGAACAGCGGCGGCTGCTGGACACCTTCGCCGCGCTGATCGCCATCGCCCTGGAACGGGTGCATTTCGCCGCGGTCGCCCGCGACACCCTGGTGAAGATGGAAGCGGAACGGCAGCGCAATTCCCTGCTGGCGGCGCTGTCTCACGATCTGCGGACGCCGCTGACCGCGCTGATCGGGCTGGCGGAAACGCTGGCGCTGGAGTTGGCGGCTGAGGAATCCCCCCACCAGGAATCGCTGACGGCGATCCGCGAGCAGGCGGTGCGGATGGCGCTGCTGGCCGACAACCTGCTGGATATGGCCAAGTTGCAGGCCGGCGGCGTCCGGTTACGCAAGGACTGGCAGTCGCTGGAGGAACTGGTCGGTTCAGCCGTGCGGATGCTGGAACAACCATTGCGCGAGCATCCCTTGCGGCTAGCACTCGGCCCGGAATTGCCGCTGGTCAACTGCGACGCGGTGCTGATCGAGCGGGTGCTGGTGAACCTGCTGGAGAACGCCACCAAGTACACGCCAGCGGATACCGTGATCGGCGTCACCGCCAGCGCTGAAACCGACCGACTGACGGTCGAGGTCTGGGACGAAGGGCCGGGCTTGCCGGCCGGGCGGGAGCAGGCTCTGTTCGAAAAATTCACCCGGGGTCATGCGGAGTCGGCGGTGCCGGGCGTCGGTCTCGGGCTGGCGATTTGTCGGGCGATCATCGAAGCCCACGGCGGGCAAATCCGGGTCGCGAATCGCGTCAGCGGTGGCGCCAGCTTCACGTTCACCCTTCCGCTGGAAACGCCGCCGCCGCTCGAAACCGATGATGATGAGTCCGATCCGGAGCCGACATGAACGCCCCCACTGAACCCGATCTGACCGTTTTGATCGTCGAAGACGAGCAGATCATCCGCCGCTTCGTGCGCGCCGCGCTGGAGGGCGAGGGCTATCGGGTGCATGAGGCGGATACCCTGCGGCGCGGTTTGTTGGAAGCGGGCACCCGCAAACCGGATTTGGTCATTCTCGATCTTGGTCTGCCGGACGGCGACGGCGTGGACTTCATCCGCGATCTGCGCGCCTGGAGCGGTATGCCCGTGCTGGTGCTGTCGGCCCGGGTCGAGGAGTA
The DNA here is from genome assembly GCA_963715845.1 of uncultured Gammaproteobacteria bacterium. Taxonomy (GTDB): domain Bacteria; phylum Pseudomonadota; class Gammaproteobacteria; order Competibacterales; family Competibacteraceae; genus Competibacter_A. The sequence continues at coordinate 26,280 of CAVQSJ010000024.1, forward strand.
CGACAAGGTCGAGGCGCTGGACGCCGGCGCCGACGATTACCTGATCAAGCCGTTCGGGGTGGCGGAGTTACTGGCGCGGGTGCGGGCGGTGTGCCGGCGCTACGCGCGCGAGCCGGGCGGTAACGCCGTCGTCATCTTCGGCGGGGTGAGCGTGGATTTGGAACGCCGGCAGGTAGCGCGCGACGGTCAACCAGTTCACATCACACCGATCGAGTTTCGACTGCTAGCCACGCTGGTCACCCAGCCCGGCAAGGTGCTGACGCATCGGCAATTGCTGCGGGACGTCTGGGGGCCGGCCTACGTGGAACGCGGCCATTATCTGCGCATCTACATGGGCCATCTGCGTCAGAAGTTGGAAACCGACCCGACGCGACCACGGCATTTCCTCACCGAGACTGGTATCGGTTATCGGTTCTGTCCGAACTGATATCCAGCGGCTCGTGCCCGATCCACAGCATCGTAATGTCGGGGGGACCGACCGTTGGTGGTGCAATTGCCAGTTCGTCCAACATGGCGAACCCAGCTACCGGATTTCGCCCTTCGCCTTGCGCCTTATTTCCAGAAGTCCGGCAAGAACAGCAGCAGCAGTGGGAACACCTCAAAGCGCCCGACCAGCATGGACAGCGACAGCAGCCAAGTGGCGATATCGTTCAGCGGGGCGAAATTCGAAGCCGTTTCGCCCAAGCCAACCCCCATGTTGTTCAGGCAACCCGCAACCGAACCAAACGCCGTCACCAGATCCACGCCGGTCGCCGCCAGCGCCAGCGAGAAAAAGCAATAGCTGAAAATATACAGGTAATAGAACGCCCACACCGCTTGCATCACCCGGTCGGGAATGGGTTGATTGCCCAGTTTGACCGCGATCTGCGCCGTGGGCCGGATCAGCAATCGGGCCTCACGCACGCTCTGCTTGTACAGCAGCAGGAAGCGGATGGCCTTGATACCGCCGCAAGTCGAGCCAACGCAGCCGCCAAAAAAGCTACCCAGCATCAGCAGCAGCGGAACGAAAATCGGCCAATCCGCTGGATAACCGACCGTGACCAAGCCATTGTCGGTGATCACCGAGGCGGTCTGGAAAAAGCCGTGATGAACAGATTCCCACAGCGGAAATTTGCCGCTCCAATAGAGATAAGCGCAAGCCGTCGCGATGATGCCCCCAAAAACCATCATGCAGAATTTGAATTCCGCATCACGAAAGATCGCCTTGAGGCTGCGCGAACGCCAAGCCAGGAAATACAGGGCAAAATTGACCGCCGCCACCAACGAGAAAAACCCGGCGACCAGTTCGATGGCCGAGCTGTTGAAATAGCCGATGCTGGCATCATGGGTGGAAAAGCCGCCCAGCGCCAACGTGGCGAAACTGTGGCAGAGCGCATCGAAGAAACTCATCCCCGCCGCCCAGAACGACAGGGTGCAGGCCACGTTCAGGCCGACGTAGATGTACCAGAGATTCTTGGCGGTCTCGGTGATCCGGGGCGTGAGCTTTTCGTCCTTCATCGGCCCCGGCGTTTCCGCCTTGTACAACTGCATGCCGCCAATGCCCAGCATCGGCAGCAAGGCCACCGCCAGTACTACGATGCCCATCCCGCCCAGGAAATTTAGTTGCGCCCGATAATAGACGATCGCCTTCGGCATGGCGTCAAGGCCGGAGAGAACGGTCGCGCCGGTGGTGGTCAGGCCGGAGACCGTCTCAAATACAGCGTCCACGAATGCCATGTGCGGGTTGTCGGATAGCGTGAATGGCAGCGCGCCGATCAGCGACAGCAGAAACCAGAACGCCACCACCACAATGAAGCCATCCCGGTTGCGCAGATCGACCTTGAACCGGCACACCGGCAGCCAGCACAGCAGGCCCAGCCCCAGCATCGTCCCCAAGGCTTCGGCGAACGGCACGACCACGTCGTAACCGTCGTACCACCACGCTACCCCCATCGGTGGCAGCATGGTGGTGCTGAACAGGATCATCAGCAATCCCACCATGTACAGCGTCGTCTTAATCGGCGCTCGTTTGATGCGCTGTTGACCCGGTTTGCCGACCTTGGTCTGACTGACAGGGGGCTTGGCGGTTATCAGTTCGCCGGGACTCGACGAGCGCGTCGGCGGCGCCGATTCGGCGTCCAACCATTCCTCCCCCACCCCTGTGGGATCTCGATCCGAGGGCGCGTTTTCCGCGGCATGGCGCGAGTGTTGATCGCTCATCACGTGAAGGTTCTCCCTCCCCTACCCAGGAATAGATGGCCGACCACTGGTGCTGGACCGAATGGATCGCCGCTCTCGCACCCGCGCAACGACAACCGGGGAAATCAGTGGACTAGCGGCGCGACTTGTCATGGTCTATTGGTTTATCATGGAATATAAAGGTCAGCCCGACCGTCCAGCATTGTACAGGCGACAGCGATTCTTTGAGAAACGGTAAAGATCGGTCAAGCTATCCCCACGGCTGGCCGCTCGTCGGTTCGCTGCGCCGAAGTAAGCTGTTGGCCGCGAGCTTCGACCCCTGTTCCGACGCATGCCGATTCCGCTTTCGATCCAGGAGAAATACCATGCGGTTCATCAGTTCCGTCCTGCGCGCTCAGCAACCCATTCCCGCCGAATTTGCCTTTGGGGTAGCCGACCCCCAGAACCATGTCGCACTCGGCTCCAATATCAACCCACCGCTCGAATGGAGCGAGCTGCCGGCCGGTACCCGCTCCCTGGTGCTGATTTGCCACGATCAGGACGTACCGACCCGCGCGGACGACGTCAACCAGGAAGGGCGGCAAGTCCCCGCCGACTTGCCGCGCGCGGATTTCTATCACTGGATTCTGGTGGATCTCCCTCCAGAACCGGCGCAAATCCTGACTGGCGAATTCTCCGAAGACGTGACGCCTGGCGGCAAACCGGGGCCGGCGGGGCCACGCGGCACCCGCCAGGGCATCAACAATTATCGGGAATGGTTCGCAAGCGATCCGGCCATGGCTGGCGACTATTTTGGCTACGATGGCCCCTGCCCGCCCTGGAACGACAGCATCGTCCACCACTACATTTTCACCCTCTACGCGCTCGACGTGGCGCGCTGCCCGGTGGAGGGCAAGTTCACTGGACCGGAAGTGCTGGCCGCGACCACCGGACACATGCTCGACCAGGCCAGCTTCACCTGTACCTACAGCCTTAACCCAGCCATACCTGCCTGAACACCCAACCATGACCAGCACCCCCGCCCCAGCTCGACAGCGCGGTTTTCATCCACGAATCAGGCACTCCGCAGGCTGGCAAGGCCGGCGGCTCCCCAGCTTCCCTCAATCGCCAAGAGGTCGCCATGAGTCTTACTGATCTCCCCGGAGCTGAAAAACGCCGGCTCAAACGTTGGTATCTCGTCCTGTATCTAAGGGTCTTCGAGCAGGATACCAGCGCACTGCTGGGCCACATCGTGGATATTAGCAAGGAGGGGATGCGACTGGTCAGCGACAAGCCCCTTGTTCTGAATCATACCTATCGGTTATGGGTGGATGTTCCCAAGGAAGGCACCTCGCGCCAGCGCATTCATTTGGAAGCGGAAAGCCTCTGGACCGGCCGGGACGTCAATCCGGACTTCTACGACACTGGCTTCCGGATGCTGAACATCAGCCCGCAAGCCCTGTTGCAGCTTCAACTTCTCATCGAGGAATTCAAGTTCTGACCAGGATGACTCGCGGTCACAGGACGCGCTTTGCGTCCAGGCTGCCAATTATCGACCAGTCCTCCTCGCGGGTAATGACTGGCACCAAATATGCATTATCTCACCTGACGCAAGCGCGTAGGTCGGCCCGAACACGGTTTTCGGGCCGGAATCGAGGATCGAGCCGAGGTGATGCCATCATGTCATTAGCTATCGCAGCCGACAAAGCGCTGGTGTGGGACAACCAGCAGACTAAAATGGTGCCGAAAATCCGGGTAGCGGTGAGCCTGGTAGGCAACCAGGGCAGCGTCTATCGCGAAACGGGGCCGCTGTATGTGGAAACCGCGCAGGAAGTGTTCGAGGCGGTGCAGTTGTTACGAACGCGACTGATCAAGTCGTTGATGTCCGGAGTGGGCTAGGCGCGGCGAGGGTCGAGGGTATGGTAAACAGCTTCCCCCCCACTGCAACTTTCACCGCAGGAAACCCGATGACAACAGCAATAAACGTACTCGGCGGCAGATTGGAAACCTGTTGCGCCGCCCCGATGACCGGCTTCACCCGCACCGGCAAATGCGAAACCGGTCCCCAAGACCTCGGCCGCCACGTGATCTGTGCCCAGGTCACCGCCGAATTTCTGGCTTTCAGCAAATCCCGTGGAAACGATCTGACCACGCCAAGACCGGAATTCGGCTTCCCCGGACTGCGCCCCGGCGACCGCTGGTGTTTGTGCGCCGCCCGCTGGAAGGAAGCGCTGGACGCTGAAGTGGCACCGGGCGTGCTGCTCACCGCGACTCACGAAACGGCGCTGGAGGTGGTATCCCTGGAACAACTCAAGCAGCACGCCCTCGATTTGAACTAAGGCCTGGCGCAACCCCGGGCGGTGTTCGCCCTACTTGGACAGACTGACCGACGACGGCGTCCGCCCCTCGAACACTTCGCGATAACTGGCGTAAACCGCGCACACCGTCACCGGCCCCAGGACCAGGAAACCGAGTCCAAACGGAATGGTCGCCGCCACCGCCAGCACCAGATAGATCAACCCGAATACCAACAGCGGCAACATATTGATCCAGCAGGCGGCGACGCTGTCCTGCGCGGCTGGCCAGGCGCTCTGCCCACCCAGCATGACCAGCGGCGTCCCATAGAACAGCACCATCGCGATCAGAAAACCGATCACCAGAATGATTAATAACGCTACCAGGCCAGCGCCGGCGAGCAGACCACCCATGGCTTCGGGTGGCACAATCACGCCCGTACTGTCCAACGCGGCCCCCATGATCAACCCACCGCCCATGAAAACCATGATCACCAGCGCAATCAGCACATAGCCGGCCACGCTGATCAAACCGAGCATGACCAGTGGTCCCATCCGTTCCTGATCCTGGAAGCCCCGGAACAGATGGGCGATTTCCAAATTCTCCCCGCGCGCCAGCGCCGCGGCCCCGTACAGCATTCCACCGACCAGCACTGGACTCAGCAGGGCATGCGCCAGCGGCCCGACCAAGGGGATAAACGACAGCACCACGCTGATACCGAGGTAGATCAACAGGATGACAATCCAGATTCCCGGCGCCCTGGTGAACAACTGCCAACCCTCGACGATCCAGCCCCAGCCTCGGCCGGCATCCGCACGTATTATAGTCATGATCGGTGTTCCTCCTGTTGGTATGAACAATTTCCGGGCAGCATAGCGCAACGTTGTCACGCGGCAACCCCACCATACGGGACAAGCCATAAAAAAGCCCGCCGGCTCACACCAGCGGGCTTTCTCTCAATACCGGGCCGGATCAACCGTCCGGCCCATCTTTCCGAACCCGACTATAGCGCCTCAAACACTCCCGCCGCGCCCATACCGGTGCCGATGCACATCGTCACCATGCCATATTTCCCGCCGCGCCGGCGCAGGCCGTGCAACAGGGTGGCGACGCGGATCGCGCCGGTCGCGCCCAGCGGATGACCGAGCGCGATGGCGCCACCCAGCGGATTGACCTTGGCCGAATCAAGCTTTAGCTCGCGGATTACGGCCAGACTCTGGGCGGCGAACGCTTCGTTCAGCTCGATCCAGTCCATATCGTCCTGTTTTAGTCCGGCCAGCTCCAGTGCCTTCGGGATCGCCGCGATCGGGCCGATGCCCATGATCCGGGCCGGAACCCCGGCCACCGCGTAGCTGACGAAGCGCGCCAGCGGCTTCAGGTTCAACTGCCTGACCATCCGTTCGCTCATCAGCAGCGCCGCGCCGGCGCCGTCGCTCATCTGCGAACTGTTGCCGGCGGTGACGCTGCCCCGGGCGGCGAATACCGGCTTCAGCTTGGCCAATGCCTGCAAATTGCTGTCGGGACGCGGCCCCTCATCGTTCTCCACCACCCGCTCGCGGATTTTTACCTGCATGGTCTTGCTGTCCGGCGAACGGTCCAGCACGGTATAGGGCAGGATTTCCTGTCGGAATTCGCCGCTCGCAATCGCGGCGGACGCCCGGCGATGGCTCTCGACCGCGAAGGCGTCCTGATCCTCGCGCGAGACTTTCCACTGTTCCGCGACCTTCTCCGCCGTCAACCCCATGCCGTAAGCGATGCCGATGTTTTCATCCTTGGCGAACACTTCGGGGTTGAGGGCGATCTTGTTGCCACCCATCGGGATCATGGTCATAGTTTCCGTGCCGGCGGCGAGCATCACGTCTGCTTCGCCCAGCCGGATGCGGTCGGCGGCTTGTGCCACCGCCTGCACGCCGGAGGCGCAGAAGCGGTTGATGGTCATGCCCGGCACGCTGTCCGGCAGGCCGGCCAGCAGCAGGCCGATGCGGGCCACATTCATGCCCTGTTCGCCTTCCGGCATGGCGCAACCGACGATCACGTCGCCGATCAGCCCGGGGTCCAGCCCCGGGCATTGATTCAGCACCCCGCGCAGTACGTGGGCCAGCAGATCGTCCGGGCGGGTGTTGCGGAACACACCGCGCGCCCTGCCCACCGGCGTGCGCGCGGCGGCCACGATGTAAGCATCCTGGATTTGCTTGCTCATGAATGTTTCTCCTGTCGATCAGTTACGCAGCGGCTTGCCGGTCTTGAGCATCTGCTCGATCCGGGCCTGGGTCAGTGGGGTCTTGGCCAGTTCGACGAAGGCCTTGCGCTCCAGTCCCAGCAGCCAGTCCTCATCCACTATCGTGTTGGGGTCCACGTCGCCGCCGCACAACGCCTGGGCAATGCTTAGGCCCAGCCGGTAGTCGTGAGGCGAGATGAAGCCGCCATCGCGCATGTTGACCAGTGCCATCTGACAGGCGGCGACACCGGTGCGGCCCGCCACCCGGATCCGGCGCGGCTGCGGCGGCCGATAGCCGGTTTCGGCCAGCGCCCGGACCTGGGCCTTGGCGACGTAGAGCAACTCATTCGAGTTAAACACGATCACGTCGCTCGCCTTGAGATGGCCGAGTTGCTTGGCCTCCTCGGCGCTGCGCGAGACCTTGGCCATCGCCATCGCCTCAAAATACGGGCGCAGGAACGGCAGCAGATCGCCGCCCTTGGCCTCGATCATGGCGCGCAGGGCAAATTCCTTGCAGCCACCGCCGGCGGGAATCAGCCCGACCCCAACCTCGACCAGACCGATGTAGCTTTCCAGCGCCGCCACCACCCGGTCACAGTGCATCAGGAACTCGCAGCCACCGCCCAGTGCCAGCCCTTGCGCCGCCGCCACTACCGGGATTGCGGAATAACGCAGTGCGCTCGTGGTTTGCTGGAATTTGGCGACGGTCTTCTCAAACGTCTCGAAATCGCCGGCCTGAAGGACCGGCACCGCCTGGGCCAGATTGGCGCCGGCGCTGAACGGCGCTTCGGTCTGCCACAGCACCAGCCCGCTGAATTGTTTTTCAGCGATTTTCAGGGCTTCCAGCACGCCGTCCAGCACGTCGTCGCCGATCACATGCAGCTTGCTCTTGAAGCTCAGCACACCGATGTCGTCGCCGGTGGTCCACAGCCACACACCGCTGTTCTCCCACACGGTCTCGCCGTAGCGGGGCGGCGCTTCGCCCAGCACTCGCTCCGGATAGAGCTGGCGCTGGTAGACCGGCAGCGTCGACCGTGGCTTGTAGGCGTTCTCCGCCGCCGAGTAGGAACCTTCGGGTCGGTGGACGCCGTCCACCTGGTCCACCCAGGCCGGCAACGGCGTCGCGGTCATAGCCCTGCCGGCGGCGATGTCCTCCTCGATCCAGGCCGCCACCTGCTTCCAGCCGGCCGCCTGCCAGATTTCGAACGGCCCCATGCTCCAGCCGAAGCCCCAGCGGATGGCGAAATCCACGTCGCGGGCGGTATCGGCGATTTCCGCCAGCAACACTGCCGCGTAATGGAACACATCACGGTGGATCGCCCACAGGAACTGGGCTTGCGGATGATCGCTGGCACGCAGGGCGGCGAACTTCTCGGCGGGATTTTTAATTTTCAGGAGCGCCTGCACCGCTTCTTCCGGCTTGGCACCGGCGTCCCGATATTCGCCGGTTGCCGTATCCAGAACCTGCTTGCCCTTGCTGGCGTAGATGCCGGCCTTGGTCTTCTGGCCCAGCGCGCCCTTTTCGATCAGCGCATTCAGCCAGGCGGGCGGATTGTAATACTGCCGCCACGGATCGTCGCGCAACGCCAGCGCCGAACCCTCGAACACATGGCCCATGGTGTCCAGACCGACGATATCGGCGGTGCGGTAGGTGGCGCTCTTGGCCCGGCCGATGGCCGGACCGGTCAGAGCGTCCACCAAATCCAGCCCCAGCCCGAACGCCTGGGTGTGATGGATGGTCGCCGCCATGGAAAACACGCCGATGCGGTTGGCGATGAAGTTCGGGGTGTCCTTGGCGCGGACCACGCCCTTGCCCAGGGTGCTGACCAGGAAGGTTTCCAACTGGTCCAGAATGGCCGGATCGGTGGTCTGACAGGGAATCAGTTCCACCAGCGCCATGTAGCGTGGCGGGTTGAAGAAATGGATGCCGCAGAAACGCGGACGCAGGTTCTCCGGCACCGACTCGGCCAACAGGCTCAGGGGCAGGCCGGAGGTGTTGGTGGCCAGAATCGCCCGGTCGTTGAGATAAGGCGTAACGCGCTTATATAGATCGGCCTTCCAGTCCGGACGCTCGGCGATGGCTTCGATCAGCAGATCGCAGTTCCGCAGCGCTTCCAAATGCTGATCGTAGTTGGCGGGTTGAATCAGTTCGGCCCGCTCTTTCACCGCGAATGGCGCCGGGCTCAGCTTGACCATATTGGCGATGGCCTTGGTCACGATCCCGTTGGGATCGCCTTCCCTGGCCGGCAGGTCGAACAACACTACCGGCACGTCGGCGTTGGCCAGATGGGCGGCGATCTGCGCGCCCATCACGCCCGCGCCCAGAACCGCCACCCGGCGGATGGATGCTGCGTTACTCATACTCATGAATGTCCTCTCGTCAGGCTGTCGAAACATGCGGCGAGACCGCCGTTCCTCCCATTATGCGCCGACAAAAATAAAGCCGGGGACCATGCCCCGGCTTTCTCGATTTGGCTAATCGTCGATTTTTTAAGGCCTAAAACTTGTAACTCACCTGTAGGCCGAACAGATTCCCGTAACTGTTGTAGTCCAGCAACAAGGTATCGGTCACCAACCCGGAAGGCACTGGTGGGGGTAGCAGATCGATGGTGTTGCGGGTACTGGAGTCATCAAACAGAAGGTACATATAGCCGAAATCCACCGACAGTTGCGAGTTGGGACGGTAGCTGAAGCCAATGGCAAAGGCGTTGCGATCGCTGTCGGGAATGCGCGGGGTGCGCAATTCGGCGGACGGCACCGGCGTCTGGTCGTACTGATAACCCGCGCGGAAGGTCCATTCCGGGTTGTAGTCGTAGCTGACGCCGATGTTGAAGGTCCAACTGTCGTCCCAGTTTTCTTGGGTCAGGCTCTGCGTGCCGTCGCCAAAATCAATCTGCAGTTTGTCGAACACGCTCCAGTTGGTCCAGCGCACGCTGCCCATCACCGCCCATTGGTCGTTGAGCCGCTTGTAGCCAGCCAGCGCCAACCAATCCGGCAAGGTGGGACTCGATTTGGCGGATATCGTACCGTTAACGCCCGGAATGTAGTCGGTGATGGTGCGGTCGCCATCCGTCGAGTGGTTTATGCGCGAGCGGTAGCTGAGACTGACACGGGTATTGGGGTCGAATTCATACAGGGCGCCCAAGTTGTAGCCAAACGCCCAGCCGTCGACCTTGACCTCGACGAAGCCGTCCTTCACGAAAGGGCTGAACGGGTTGAACAGGGCCTGGCTGAGCGTGGCGTCGGCGTACTGGGCGCTCACGCCGAAGCCGAGCGATAAATTATCGTTGACCCGGTAAGCGAGCGAGGGATTGATATCCATCGTGGTCAACTCCGACTGGACCGCGTGGTAACGACCCACCCAATTCCTGCCGTAACTGGTGCTCACCGCGAACGGGGCGTTGAGGCTCACGCCGAACCGCATCCGCTCGTTGATATCCGTGATGTAATAGCCATTGGGTACGACGTTATCTTCACCGCCGTTGTCATCAGCGAGTCCCGAACTCGGAATGGTCACGAACACTGGTAAAGTGCCCGGTTTGGTGAGTACGTTCCCCAGATTGGCCGGTAGCCGGGTGGTCGAGCCGGCATTGTTCGCTTCCGTAGAGATCCCGATGAAGATCAAGCCCAACTGCGCCTGCATGCCTTTGCCGAGCATCATGTCAGCCGGATTGTAATAGGCGGCGGACGCATCATCGTTCGGCAGGCTGCCGCCCGCGAAGGCGCGACCCAGGCCGGTGACGCTCTGCTCGGTCAGTTGCAAGCCCGAGGCATAAGCCTGGCCGGTGACGGTCAATACCCCGGCGATACCGAGAACCAGCAGCGAACCCTGTGTTGTTCGTGATGTCATGTGTTTGCCCTTTTCGTTTGCAATCGGCTTGTTTTGGAAGTCGTTCTTCAAACCCGAAGGATAGCCGACTGCCGCGAGCCTTGCCCCAGAACAAAGCACGATTTGGTCAAGGCTGGAAACCACTCCCGGCCAGCAGGCGCCGGATCGCCACCACGTCGAAAGGCCAATCCAGTTCTTCGCCGGTATCCACCCGCCGCAACACCGGAATGCGGACCCCATATCGCTCCAGCAACTCTGCATCGTCGGCGATCTCCACCAAGCCAACAGATACGCCGACCGCACCCCGGATCAAGGTTTCCGCGCGTTCGCACAGATGGCAACCACCGGTCGTGTACAGCAGCAGAATCGATTCGATGGGTTGTTGTTTCACCACGCTCTCTCCGGGCAACCACCCAGCCAGTAAAATCATTCGGTTGGGCATCCTGCCTGTTCCGTCCTGCCTGGAAGTGACTATCATTGGTGGCTCCCAATACCGTTTTCATATAAAAATATTGCACTGGAACCGCGTATGGCCAGACTGCTGCACGAACTGATTCTCGAACAGGCGGACCGCCACCCTGCCGCCCCGGCCATCGTCCACCGGCAAGCGACGCTGGATTATGCCACCTTGGCCGAGCAGATTCAGGCCACGGCCTTTGGGCTGCTGGCGTGCGGTCTCAACCGGGCGGAACGGGTCGCCGTCTATCTGCCCAAGCGGTTGGAAACCGTCGTTGCGCTGTTTGGTACCGCTTTGGCCGGTGGCGTGTTCGTACCGATCAATCCCTTGCTGAAACCCGAGCAGGTGGTCTATATCCTGCGCGATTGCAACGTACGAGTCCTGGTCACAACGCGCGACCGGGCGGATCCGCTGGAACCCAGGCTGGCTGACTGTCCCGACCTGCATACCCTGGTGCTGCTGGACGAAACCGTCACTCCCCAGTATCGCCATCATTTTCAGACCTTGGGGTGGCCGGCGCTATTGATCGCCGCCGAAGTACGTCCACCGTCGCGGGTCATCGACGTGGACATGGCGGCCATCCTCTACACCTCGGGCAGCACCGGCAAGCCCAAGGGCGTGGTGCTCTCGCACCGCAACATGCTGACTGGCGCCCGCAGCGTCGCCGAGTACCTCGGCAACCGGTCGGACGACCGGATTCTGGCGGTATTACCGTTCAGCTTCGACTATGGCCTCAGCCAACTGACCACCGCCTTCGTCGCCGGCGCGCGCACCGTCCTGATGGACTATCTGCTACCCCGGGATGTGATTGCCACGGTCGTCCGCGAGGGCATCACCGGCTTGGCGGCGGTGCCGCCGATGTGGGTGCAACTGGCGCAATTGAACTGGCCGACCGTAGCGGCGGACAGCCTGCGCTATCTCACCAATTCGGGCGGCGCCATGCCGCGCGCCACCTTGGTGGCCCTGCGCCGCGCGCTGCCGAAAACCACGCCCTTCCTGATGTACGGTCTGACCGAGGCCTTCCGTTCAACCTATCTGCCACCCGAGGAAATTGACCGCCGGCCGGATTCGATCGGCAAGGCCATTCCCAATGCCGAGGTTATGGTGGTACGTGAGGACGGCACGCCCTGTGCGCCCGGCGAGCCTGGCGAGCTGGTACACCGCGGCTCGCTGGTGGCGCTGGGTTACTGGAACGATCCGGCCAAGACCGTCGAGCGCTTCCGCCCGGTGCCCAACCAGAATCCGGGCCTGCCGTTGCTCGAACTGGCGGTCTGGTCCGGCGACACGGCCCGCATGGACGAAGAGGGCTTTCTGTATTTCATCGGCCGCAAGGACGATATGATCAAGACTTCCGGCTATCGGGTCAGCCCCACCGAGATCGAGGAGGTGTTGTACGGCAGCGGTCAACTTGCCGAAGCGGCGGCGCTGGGCATTCCGCATCCCGGGCTGGGGCAGGCAGTCGTTGCCGTGGTCAAACCGCTACGGGACGATTTGAATGAAATCGAACTGATTAATCACTGCAAACGGCACCTGCCCAATTTCATGGTTCCGCTACAAGTCGTGGCCCGTCAAGCCGATCTGCCGCGCAACCCCAATGGCAAGATCGACCGCAAGAGCCTGGTCGAGGAGTTGCGCAACCTGTTCCCGGAGCCGGTATCGTGACCACCGCGCGGCCCAGCCACTGGCCGATGACTCAGTTTCCGGTCATCGATGATTGTCTCCAGATCGGCGGGATGCCGCTGATCCAACTGGCGGTGCGGGTCGGCCAGACACCATTCTACGCCTACGACCGCCGCCTGTTGGACGAACGGGTGGCGCTGCTGCGCCGCGTCTTGCCGTCCACCATCAAGCTGCATTACGCAGTCAAGGCCAATCCGATGCCGGCGCTGGTCCAGCACCTGGCTAGGCTGGTCGACGGGCTGGATGTCGCCTCGCTGGGCGAGTTGAAAGTCGCGCTGGATACCGGCATGGACCCGGCCAAGATCAGCTTCGCCGGTCCCGGCAAGCGCCCAACGGAACTGGCCGCCGCCATTGCCGCCGGCATCACCATCAACCTGGAATCGGCCCACGAACTGGAAACCATCGCCCGACTGGGTCGGCAGCAAAGCCGGCGACCACGGGTCGCGGTACGGGTCAACCCGGATTTCGAACTGAAGACCGCCGGCATGAAGATGGGCGGCGGCGCCAAGCCGTTCGGGGTGGACACCGAACAGGTGCCGGCGCTGCTGCGGCGGATCGGCGAACTGGGGCTGGATTTTCAGGGCTTTCACATCTTCTCCGGCTCGCAGAACCTGCGGGCCGCAGCCATCGTCGAGACCCACGACCGCACGTTCGAGTTGGCGTTGCGGCTGGCGGCCGATGCACCGAAACCGGTACGGTTGCTCAACATCGGCGGCGGCTTTGGCATTCCCTACTTTCCCGGCGACGCCCCGCTGGATTTGGCGCCCATAGCCGCCAATCTGGAGCGCTGGTTGCCGCTGGTGAAGGAACGGCTGCCGGAAGCACGGGTGGTGCTGGAACTGGGCCGCTATCTGGTGGGCGAGGCTGGGATTTATGTCGCCGAAGTCATCGACCGCAAGGTCTCGCGCGGCCAGACCTTCCTGATCACCAACGGCGGTCTGCATCACCATCTCGCTGCGTCCGGCAATTTCGGCCAGGTGGTGCGCAAGAATTACCCGGTGGTGGTCGGCAACCGGGTGGTCGGAACCGAGCGGGAAGTGGTGACGGTGGTCGGCCCACTATGCACGCCACTCGACGTTCTCGCCGAGCGGATGGAACTAGCCAGGGCTGACATCGGCGATCTGATCGTGGTGTTTCAATCGGGCGCCTATGGACTGACCGCAAGTCCGAGCGCGTTTCTCAGTCATCCGGCTTGCGTGGAGATCATTGTGTGACCAGCGGGGTGGCTTCGGCGTCGGAGAGTGAGGGCAGTGCGAGTCGCTTCGACATCGGTTTTGGTAGCAGACCGGGCAGCAGATCGTGGCTACATCGTACTCAACCACCCGGGGTTACGCGAGTTCATTCCGGATGGCCTTGCCCTGGGTTATTGAGAAGTTATTGTGATGTCGGGCTTCTCGCTGAACAGCTCCAGATCGAATTCGAACAACCGGCCCAGTTGCTCGTTGGCTGTCATGCGCCAGAAAACCAGCGCGTCCTCTCCCAAACTGCTCTTAACCGTGAATACCCGGTGTTTTTGCGTGATGGCCATGCCTTAGGCTCCGCCGGCCCGTTGCCCTGAGCGGCCCTGTTGTTGAGTTTCGCAGCAAACGCGCGTAAAACAGCGGACCCCAATCGCCAAACTCCCCAAACTCACACTAGACTTTTTAGCATCACTGCTCATCCCGGAGATCCAGCTTCATGCCAGGTCGAATGGAATTCCAGTTTGCCGTACCCAAGTCCGCCTCGACCCCAACCCGCCGCGACCCCGACGCACCCCTGCGCATCCTGATCCTGGGCGATTTCGGCGGCCGCGGCCAACGGGAACCCTCGACCACCCTCGTTGATCTCGCCAGCCGCTCGCTGTTAGCCGTGGATGTGGACAACCTGAACGCGGTCATGGCTCGGCTGGCACCGAAGCTGCGGCTGCCGCTGAACGCGGAGACCGGTGGCACCGCCATCACGGTCGGTTTTACCCAACTCGACGACTTTCATCCGGATGCGCTCTATCAACGCCTGGAGATCTTCCAGGCTTTGCGTCGCACCCGCGCCCGCCTGCTCAATCCCGCCAGTTTCGCGCAGGCTGTCGCCGAACTGAATCCCGCGCCGGTGCCCGAACCGATCAGGTCTGAGCCATCCCCCGCCGGGGACAATGATGCCGCCCTGCTCGAGCGGTTGCTGGGGCGCGCACCCAGCCATCCAGCCGTACGGCCGGCCGATCCGGGAACGACCGCCATCACCACCTTGCTGAAAACCATCGTCCAACCCCACATCGTGCACACCGACCCGCACCAGTCGGCCTGGGTGGCGGCCGTGGATACCGCCATCGGAGAGCAATTGCGGGCCATCCTGCATCAGCCGGCGTTTCAGGTATTGGAAGCTTCCTGGCGCGGGGTGTATGGCCTGGTCGCCAACCTCGACAGCGATGCCGTGCGCGTCCACCTGCTCGATGTCACCCGCCAGGAATTGCTGCTCGACCTGCGCGCGGCCGCCGGGGATCCGAAAGCAACCAGTCTCTATACCTTGCTGATCGATCGCGAAGTCCGCCAGCACGCCGGACAGCCCTGGTCCTTGCTGATCGGCGACTACAGCTTCGGCGTCACGGCCGAGGACATCGCCCTGCTGGCGAGCATGGGAACCCTGGCTGCTCATGCCGGCGGTCCTTTCCTGGCCGGGGCCACGCCGAGCGCGCTGGGTTGCGAATCGGCGGCGGCTTTGGCCGATCCCGTCTTGTGGGCGCCACTGCCCACCAGCGACGAGCAGAACTGGCGGCAGTTACGAGCCAGCGCCGTGGCGCCTTGGCTTGGCTTGGCGATGCCACGTGTCTTGCTACGGCTGCCCTACGGACTAAAAACCGACCCGGTCGAACAGATCGCCTTCGAGGAAATGCCGGGCGGCCGAAACCCCGATGCTTATCTCTGGGGCAATCCGGCTTTTGTCTGCGCCAGACTAATCGCGGCGGCCTTCGTCGAAAACGGCTGGGACGGCAGCCCCGGCGATGTGCTCGAACTCGACGATCTCCCCGCTCATATCTATGAAGATTCCGGGGAACGGTTGATGCAGCCGGGTACCGAAACCCTGCTGGGCGAACGGGCACTGCAGAGCATTCTGGCATGTGGATTCATGCCGGTACTGGGGCATCGCCAGCGCAATGCGGTACGGCTGGCGCGGTTTCAGTCGTTGGCCGATCCCCCAGCCCCACTGGCGGGCTTCTGGGGATAAAGCGACACGACCGGGACTGAGTTTGCTTGGTGATCGTGAAGGGGGGCGTTAAGCGACAGACTGGCGGTAGCCGTCGAGTTAGCTTTCCAGCTCGGAGGACAACGGCTGCTCTTCGACTTTGGTCTCGTCCGGCAAATTATCATCCATGCGGCGCATCACGTCGGCGAGTTGCCGCCGCAGGACCCGGACCGACGGCTCCAATTGCAAGATACGCCGTTCCATGCGTTCCAACTGGGCATCCTGCCACTCGGGGTGTTGCAACAGCGTTTCCATGGCCTCTTCCAATTCAACCAGTCGCTGCTCCATTGCATGGCTCACGCGCAGCAACGAACGACCACTGCTCGCCGTTCCTTGCGTGCCACCCTCTCCGCTCTGGTTCAACTCCTGGCCAACTGCTTCGACAGCGGCCGTGGATAACTCCCGCAATTCTTCCAGGAATCCATACAACAGCAGTCGGTCGCAAAAGACGTTCACCAGGCGGGGAACTCCCTGGGTGAACCGATAGATGGCCGGGTAGGCATCTTCGGCAAAGTGGGGTTGCACGCCCTGCCAACCCACCACGCGCAATCGGTGCTCAATGTAATCGCGGGTTTCCATCTCGCTCAGTGGCGTGAGATGGCAGGTTGCGATCACCCGCTGGCGCAGTTGTTCCATGCCTGGCTCCTGCAAGGTACGGCGAAATTCCTCCTGTCCCAACAAAAAGCTTTGCAGCAGCGGGGTTGCGGCAATCTGAAAATTCGAGAGCATGCGCAGTTCTTCCAGGGATCTGGCGGGCAGATTCTGTGCCTCGTCCACCACTAGCAGCACGCGTCGGCCATGGCGGGCATGTCCGCGCAGGAAATCCTCGAAGTGCCTGAGTAGCGCCGCCTTACCCATTGCCTCGTAAGGCAATCCGAACGAGGCCACCACGCTGCGCAGTAATTCATCGGCCTCTAATTGGGTCGTCACCAACTGGGCGGCGATTACCTGGCTGGAATCGAGTTCCTGGAACAGGTTTTTCACCAGCGTGGTCTTGCCCGTGCCGATGCCACCCGTGATCACGATAAACCCTTCACCCTGACTCAGTCCGTAGCGCAAATAGGCAAGCGCCCGGGTATGGGCGCGACTGCCGAAGAAGAACCGCGGATCGGGACTCAACTGGAAAGGCTTGGCGCTGAAACCGTAATAATCGATGTACATGGAGGGTTCAGAATCTCATGCTGAAACGAACGTTAAGCCGGTTTTCGCGAAAACCTTGCTCGGTGGGGTCGGCGTCGTTCCGATAGTAACGGTAACTAATCAAGCCACCCGAATCCGGAGTGAACACATGCGCCAGTCCAATCACCGACACCCAGTAATCGTTCTGCCGGTCTTCGCCCAACGGGTCTTCACCCAAATTGTCATGTTCCCAACCAGTTCCAAGAAAAGAAGCGGTACGTTGCACGAACCGCCAAGTCCAGAGCGCGCCGGCGCCGTAGGTATCCTCATTGTTCAGATTGGAGTCCTGGAATTCGCGGTTATCACTAAAGGCATTGAACAGCAAACCGTTACGACCGCGCCGATAACTCACACTCGCATTGAAGTACTTACGCAGAAATGGCTGATTGGTTGGACTGAATGGTCCGCCGGCGAGGATGCCCTGACCCTGCTCGTCCAAGGCGCCCGGCTGGCCATCCGGCCCCAAACCGGTCAGGCTGTTACTGGCCAACTGCTGAGCGGTGGTTACTTCCTGGGTGTAGCTGGCTGACCACACACTGTAGCGGGCCCTATGGTTTAAAGAGCCGTTCCAGTACACGCCAGGGCTGGTACCTTTTCCCTGGTAGGTTCGGCTAAGCTGTAACCCAGAACGTGGAGAAGGATTCCACTGCACGGCGATCTGGTTATATTCCGATCCGTACAAACCGGTAAGTGAATAGAGGCGGCTGGGCGTCCAGGTAGCCCCCAAGGCCCAATAAGGACCGTTGCGGTTATCCTCGAAACCGGTGTTGTTTTCATAGCCACCCTCGGCCAATAGCGTCCAAGCTTCGTTCAACCGGTAGTTCAACTGGCCGCTCACATTCTCCTGCCGGGTATTTTCGCTCGCCTGCTGATCGTTATTGCCTTGATCGTTACTGCCTTGATCGTTATCCTGCTGCTGATAGAAGTAATTGAGACTCCAGCCGAGCCGGCCGAATCGACGACCGTTGGCAAGATTGAATTCGACGGTATTGATTTGGCTGTCGGACAAATCCCCTTGCCCGACAACAGTCGGGCTTTCGAACCCACTATAGCTGACATCATCATAGCGATAACGCAGCAAAGCCTCGGCCCAGCCTCCGAAATTCTGGCGCCAGTAGGGACTGATGCCAAAAGTATATTGATCCGCCTGATTGTCGGTCAGAGCGATGTTGCTAAAGATACCGATCGGATTAAATAAATCGGCGGCGCCAGGCAATCCAAAATCCAAGCTGCTGAAAAGCCCTAATAGGCTGGACGATGTTGCACCGTTCGATCCCAAATTGCCAGCATCGACCCGGTCATTGGAATCCACCGGTACCTGTGAGATCGAACCATAGGCATCCAGAAACAGGTTCTGCTGAAAAAGCTCAGCGGTTCCAAACGCCAGCAGTTGATTATTAACAGTATTAGCATCGCCATTATTGGTGTACAGTAACCCTTGCGCGGTGTAATCCAGCCGCAGATCGAGCCGGCCGCCCTGCTTGCGCACGGAAATACCCGGGTCCACCTGTAAAACGATATCCTCTTCCGCTTCGTTAGCGGGTGCCAGATTGATATTATCGGAGTAGGTAGTACCAATACTGATCCGCGGAGTCACCTGCCATTCTCGCGGCCTACTATCGGCTGGCGCCAGATTGATATTATTTGGGTAGGAAGTACCGACGCCGGGTCGCGGAATCCCTTGCCCTGCTCGCGGCCTGTCACCGGCGACCTGCGCCCAGCACGGGGAGCAGATACTTGCTAGCAGTGCTCCTGAAATGAACGACCGTAAGCAAGCCAAATGCCAGCGCTGTATCAAGGCTTGTTTATGTCTCGCGATTTTCATTTGTCGCATTCCGATACCACCCGGCAACCTCAAGGCTTAGCGGACCTCGGAATCCTCCTCGTTGCTGTGGGCGTACTGATATCCATAGCCATATCCATGGTAATTTGGGACGAGAACATCACGGGTCTTATTCAACACGAACCCAATAATCTGATTGGGATTGAGCATGGCCAAAGCATCCTTGACCTGGGATTGAGCAGTACGCTCGGCCTCGACCACCATGACCACCTGACCCATGAGGCTGGTCAATATGCTGGCTTCGGTCGTGGCCAGCAGCGGCGGCGAATCGAAGATTACGATGCGATCGGGATAACGCACGCTCAGCTCGGCCGTCAACCGGTGCATATTGTCGCCGGCCAGCAGTTCCGCGGACAGATGATGCTTGCTGCCGGCCGGCAAGACAGTCAGGGAAGGTATGCTGGTATTGACCAGCACGTCGGCCAATTCCAGTTGATCGTCGATCAAAAAATCCACCAAACCCTGCTCGGCCTCGAATCCCAGCGTTTTCGTCACGTTAGGCTTGATGACGTCGGCATCGACCAGCAAAACCGTGCGATTTCGCTCGGCGGCAATGCTCAAGGCCAGGTTGCAGGCCGTGAAGGTTTTGCCCTCACCCGGACGGGCGCTGGTCACCGCAATCAGATTGGCATGCTCGGAGATGGTGGCACCCTTGCCATCAATATGCATGAGCAAGGGTCGTTTGATCTGACGATATTCCTCTTTAATCCGGCTAGGCTGGGTATCGGGCACCAGCAAACCCGCAGCCCGAATCCGCTCCAGATCCAGCGTCACCGACCGTTGGGTACGCTTGGTAGCCGTTGGCGCGGTAACCCGCACGGCGGGTAGATCGTTCACCATGTCGGCGGTTCTTTCGATCACGTCACCCTTCGCGGGAAGAGTACGGGTCGCCGGTGCTGGCGGCGGAATGGAGCCGAGCGGCCGGCCAAACATGGCTTTTTCGATGCTATCCATCATCATGCTCCCCAACGCCCGACCTGCACGGTCACGCGAATCCGATCCTTTCCACAATGACCAAGCCAGCAAATACCAATAGCAACATGCCCCCCAGGGAGACATAGGCGACTCTCAACCGCCGCTCATGGCGCAAGACCGCTGGCGATAGTACAGCACTGACGCTACCGAATACCGGAATATCCGCGATCTGCTTCAGGCTGCGTCGGCTGTCGAAGGTAGGCCAAAGTTGCGCGATTAGAAACGCCAATCCCACCCCGGCGCCCAAACCCGCCCCCAGCACCATGGCCATCAACAATAACCGCTTGGGTCCGGTCGGCTTCAGTGGCACTAGCGGTGGATCGATAATCTTGAAACGAACATCCTGCTTGGATTGCTCGGCCTGTTGGGACAACCGGGCCGACTCCCGACGGGCTAGTAGTTGCCCGTGTTGCTGGCGATTAACCTCGTAGTCGCGATTCAACGCCACCAATTCAGCTTCAATCTGGGGGAGGGTGCTGACTTGTCCCTGCAACTCCTTATACCGTTTCATGTACTCATCGACCCTTACCCGTAGCGAGGCAAGATTCGCCTCCTCTTCCGCAAGTCTGACCTTTAGCTGCTGATAGACGGTATTGACACTTTGCCCTCGCGTATTGCCACCACTCTCGGCAAGACTAGCCGCATACCGCAAACGGTCTTGTTCACGCTGCTTCTTGAGATCAGCGATAGTCCGTCTTAAAATATCAACATCTGGGTGTTTTTCGGTAAATTTGATCAACAATTCATCAAGATTCTGTTCCAGACTCTGGATGCGTTGGTCAATGGGTAAAACAACCACCTCACCATCGCCTCTGAGCTGCTGCTGCAAGGCCTCGCCGATTTGCTGCTGCAGGGAGTTACGGCGATTTTCCGCTTGGGCAAGTTCCAGCCGGACAGTTGAAAGATCTGTGGCCGCTTGCTGCAGGCGCGTGTTATAAGTCTGGCCTTCCGAAGGCATCCGACCAGCATTCTTGAGCTTGAATTCCTTGAGACGTTCCTCGGCTTCACTCAGCCGTATTTCATATTCGGCAATCTGCTCATCTATAAAACGGAGGGCGGCTTCTGAGTCCTGACGAGTGTCACCCACCAAGTTTTTCTCGAAAACCGTCAGCGCCGACTGAACTACTTGCTTGGCCTCCTGCGGATCACGACCATTGTAAGTAATCGTGTACAGATTTTCCTTCTCCCTCCCAGAACCCACCAAATTGATCCTTTTCAGTAGGTCACCGAGCAATCGATCCATTGCCTCGGGTCCCTTGACCTCAGTATCCAAGCCAGCCATATGGGCGATTTGCTCCAAATTCGGCCGGCTTAGCAGGGTTTTCATGATCAGCCCGACCTGAGTATCGGGATTGACTTCTACCGTCAGTCCTTGCAGGAGGGGCCGCAAAATGGTTTGGGTATCCACATAAACCCGCGCCGAGACTTCATACTGATCGGGCAACTTAAGAACCACGATCCAGCCAACCACACAAATCAGCCAGGCACACCCCATGGCATACCAGCGATTGCGCCAAATACCGCGCAGATAACCCAGAATCTGCTCAACAAGCTCGTTCATGCCCGACTCTCCGTGACTCCCCCAAGCTGTCGTCCGTTTAGAACCAGGACTCCGGAATAATCACAATATCGCCTGGCAACATATCCACATTCGCGCTGATATCGCCGTTAAGCAGATCGTCCAAGCGGACCTCATACTCCTTCTGCTTGCCATCCACCACCCGCACTATCTTGGTCTTGTTGCCAGCGGCGAACTCGTTCAAGCCGCCGACCGCAATCATCACATCCAGCAAGGTCATTTTCTGGCGGTAGGCGATCGCTTGCGCTTGCGGGCCGGCCGCCCGACCACCGGCTTGCGACGACCCGGCCACCTGACCGACCACGCGAATCTGCTCGCTGTAGGGTCCGATACCACCCGCAACGATGACAGTGACGATGGGCTGGCGAATGTAGGTTTCCAGCGCTTTTTCCAAGTCGCGGGCCAGTTGGTTGGGCGTCTTGCCGCCAGCCTGCAAATCCTCCACCAGCGGGGTCGTGATCTTGCCATCCGGACGAACGATAATGGTCTGCGAGACTTCCGGATTGCGCCAGACGAAAATCTGCAACTGATCGCCCGCTCCTATCAGGTAACTATAGGTCTCCGGTGAAGCTGTCTGGGAGCTATAACTCGTTGAGGGTGGCAGACCCTGTTCGCTGGCGCAGGCACCAAGCGCGAGCACAACCGCCATCGATACCCCGAGTGGGGCCCATTTTCCGAACATCCCATGCTTATGCATCCGTCACAACTCCCCATGCCATTGACAAGCCCGGTATCACGATTCCGGCACTACGGTCCTAGTTCGACCGGATGCCCTGCCCGCATACCGCCAAACCGACTGTAATATTCTGGAACACGAAACTCCGACCGAAACGTCGCGGTCATTTTCCCAAGCAAACAAAATTAGGGACTATCGTAATGGCTGACAGATTCTCTAGTCTATAGCTGTTAATGAAAATAGACGACCCATTCGCTGCCTTCATCGCGATACGCAACCTGCGCAAACATTACGCCGAGGGCGACGTCCAGCGGACCATCTTCGCCGACCTGACCCTGGACATCGGCCGAGGCATGTTCGTCGCCCTGCTCGGCCAATCCGGTTCCGGCAAGTCTACCCTGCTCAACCTGCTGAGCGGTATCGATCTGCCGGACGCCGGCCTGATCCGCATCGACAGTCAAATTATAACCGCTCTGAGCGAGGTCGAACGCACCCGCTTCCGCCGCCGTCATATTGGCTTCGTTTTTCAGTTCTTCAATCTGATCCCGACCCTGACCGTCGAGGAAAACCTGCTGCTGCCGTTGGAACTGAACGGGTTGACGGCGGCGGAACAGCAAGATCGCGCCCTGGAGCTACTGGATAACGTTGGACTGGGCAACCGCCGGCACAGTTTCCCGGAGCGGCTGTCTGGCGGCGAGCAGCAGCGGCTAGCCATCATCCGGGCGCTGGCGCATCGTCCTCTGCTGCTACTGGCCGACGAACCGACCGGCAATCTCGACGCCGCAACCAGCGAACGCATTCTGGAGTTGTTGTTGAACCTCCATCGCCAAGCCGGAACCACTATCGTCATGGTGACGCACAGTCGGGAAGTAGCCGCCCGCGCCGACCGCGTGCTGGTGCTGGAGGCCGGGCACATCCGGGACATTGCCCCGTGACGCCGCTGTTCTGGCGGGCGTTACTGCGACATCCGTTGCGACATCCCTGGCAACTGGGCCTGGCCATCCTCGGCATTGCGCTCGGCGTGGCGGTGGTGCTCGCGGTGGATCTGGCAAATACCAGCGCCCGCAGGAGTTTTGAACTCGCCACCAGTCGGATCACCGGCCACGCCACCCACCGCATCGCCGGTGGTCCGCAAGGCATACCCGAAACACTATACCCCAGGTTGCGGGTGGAGCGTGGGATCCGGTATTCGGCGCCGGTGGTAACCGGTTATCTGCCGCTCGCCGACCGCCCCGGACAACTGCTGCAAATTCTCGGTATCGATCCCTTCGCGGAAGCGCCGTTTCGCGATCCCGCAGCCGACGCCACCGGCGGCGATTTCGACCTGCGCGCCCTGCTGCTGAATCCAGACTCGGCTCTGTTGCCACGCGCCTTGGGCGAACACGTCACGCTGAGAAGGGGCGAGCAACACTTCCCCCTAAAGCGGGCCGGCACGCTGGATGGCCCCGAACTGGACGGGTTGACCATTACCGACATCAGCACCGCGCAAACCTTGCTGGGCCATCCGGGACGGTTAAGTCACATCGATCTGATCCTGCCGGACGGCTCCGCTGGCGAATGGTTGGCCACCGAACTGCGCGCCTGGCTACCACCGGAATTACGGTTGGAGAAATCCTCGGGACGCAATCAGGCAACGGCGGATCTCAGCGCAGCCTTTTCGCTCAACTTGACGGCGATGAGCCTGCTGGCGCTGGTGGTTGGCATGTTCCTGATTTACAACGCCATGACGTTCGCGGTGGTGCAACGTCGCGCCCTGTTGGGAATGCTGCGCGCGTTGGGCGTCAGCCGCCGGGAACTGTTCATCGGCGTGCTGGGAGAAGCACTGCTGCTCGGTCTGGCGGGCACCCTGCTGGGAGGACTGCTGGGACTGTGGCTGGGTTCCGGACTGGTGCATCTGGTCACCCGCACCATCAACGATTTGTACTACGTGCTGAGCGTCCGGGAGTTCTTCGTCGATCCATGGTCGCTGGTCAAGGGAGCGGCATTGGGGCTGCTGGCGACGCTGGCGGCCGCCTGGCTGCCGGCGCGGGAGGCGGCGGACGCACCCCCCGGCGCGGTACTGAGTCGCGCCCATCTGGAAACCCGCTGGCGGACTGCTCTCCCCCGGCTGTGCTTGGCCGGATTGATTCTGTTCGCCGGTGGCGGGGTGGTCCTGACCGCTTTCCATTCGCTGGTATCCGGTTTCGCTGGCCTGTTTCTGCTCATTCTCGGCTGCGCGCTGCTGACGCCGCCCGCCATGGTCGGTCTGGTTCGGTTGAACCAACCGCTGACTGCGCGACTGGGGTTATTGGCGCGTATGGCGAACCGCGATGTCGCCCGCCATCTCAGCCGCACCGGTATCGCGGTTGCGGCGCTAATGGTGGCGTTTGCCACCACGGTCGGCGTGGGGGTGATGGTGGACAGTTTCCGGGGCGGAGTGGCAATCTGGATCAAGGACCTGCTGAACGCTGATTTGTACATCGCCCCGCCCGCCACTGAGGGCGGAAACAGCACGGAAGTCATGCAACCCACAACGCTGGCGGCCTTGCGCGATGTGCCGGGTGTGGCGGCGGTCTCCACCTACCGGCGGACGACGGTCGAACTCGATGGCCGTCCCGTCCAGTTGATCGCCGTGAACCTTGCCCCCGCCGCGCAAGCCGGCTACCACTTCATCGACGGTAATGCGGCCAAGGCTTGGCGCGTCTTCCAAACCGGCGAGTCAGTCCTGATTTCCGAACCGCTGGCGTACCGGCGGCAGTTAGACACAGGGGATTCGCTGGAACTGCCGACCGACCGGGGATTACATACCTTCACCATCGCCGGGGTCTTTCTGGATTACGGCTCGGAGCACGGGCGAATTCTGCTGCATCACTCCGGCTATGCTCGCCACTGGCAGGACGCGGCGGTCGGTTCGGTAGCGATCTTCTCGGTGCCGGGCGACAGTCTGGCGGCCTTGCGCGAACGCGTGCAGGAACGATTGGGGACTATTCAGCCACTCGTCATCCGCTCCAATCGCGACATTCAGAGCATCACCCTGGAAATCTTCGACCGTACTTTCACGATCACCAACATACTCCGGCTGCTGGCTATTGTGGTGGCGGTGGTTGGGGTGTTGAGCGCGCTGCTGGCCCTGCAACTGGAACGGGCGCGGGAGTTCGCGGTGCTGCGCGCCACTGGCATGACGGCGGGCGAAATCGGCAGACTGGTGTCGTTGCAGACCGGTTTCATGGGCGCCGCCGCCGGTCTGCTCGCACTGCCGACCGGAATATTGCTTGCGGCCGTGCTGATCTTCGTCATCAATCGCCGGGCGTTCGGCTGGACCCTGCCGTTTCAGGTCGATCCACTGCTGTTGCTGGAGACGCTGGCGCTGGCGATGGTCGCCGCCCTGCTGGCGGGCCTGTACCCGATGTGGCGGATGACCCGCGCCCAGCCCGCCGAGGCGCTGCGGACGGAATAAATGAACAGACGCCATGGGTGGTGGGCTGGGTTGCTGCTTGCGGCGCTGTTCATCGCAATGACCGGCGGCTACTTCCTCTGGCCTCGTCAACAACCGGTTGAGAGCATAGCCGTTAGGTCGGCGCTGGGCGGCGACGATAACGCCGGCTATCAACGGGTCTACGAACCTCGTCCGTTCCACTTTCCCGCCGATCACGGGCCACATCCCGAATTCCGTAATGAATGGTGGTACGTGACTGGCAATCTGGCCGATGCCAATGGACGACAATTCGGCTATCAACTGACCCTGTTCCGCATTGCCCTGTCGCCAACCCCGCCAGTCACCGATTCGGCCTGGCGCACGAATCAGGTGTACATGGGCCATTTCGCGTTGACTGACGTCACGGAGGAGCGGCACCACGATTTTGAACGGTTCAACCGGGGGGCAATGGGACTGGCGGGCGCGCAAGCGGCGCCGTTTCGGGTCTGGCTGGAGGACTGGACTTTGACCGGTACCGAGTCCGACACTTTTCCGATGCGGGTACGCGCCCGGGAAGGCGAAGTGGTGATCGACCTGACCCTGAATGCGGTTAAACCAGTGGTTCTGCAAGGTGATCGAGGGTTGTTCCAGAGAAGTGCCGAGCCGGGCAACGCCTCTTACTATTACTCTTACACCCGCTTGCCGACGGAGGGCACGGTTCAGGTGGGAACAAAAACCTTCACGGTCACCGGCGCAAGCTGGCTGGACCGCGAATGGAGTACCAGTGCGCTGGGGCCGGAACAGAGCGGCTGGGACTGGTTCGCGCTGCAATTGGACGATGGGCGGGATTTGATGTTCTATCGACTGCGCCGCAAGGACGGCAGCGTGGACCCTTTCAGCAAAGGCGTGCTGGTCGCAAACGACGGGCGGACGCGGCTGCTGCGCTGGAACGAGGTGGAGTTACAACCGCTCGGCGAATGGGTCAGTTCACAGACTAAGGACCGCTACCCCGCCCGCTGGCGGCTGCGCCTGCCCGCCGAGAAGCTGGATTTGACTGTGACCCCGAAAGTAGCCGATCAGGAAATGCGGCTGACGGTGCGGTATTGGGAGGGAGCCGTCACGGTAAATGGCCGCGCCGGAGATCAACAGATCGGGGGGCAGGGCTATTTGGAAATGACTCGGTATGAAATGTCCACCTCAAGCCGCTGATTTATGCGCTTCCATCAGAGCTATCCGTCTGTCTTGGTCGACTGATAAAGATCGTCACGTAAAATTCTTCGCCCGGAAACCGATCACAAACCGCCACATAAAACAAGCGCGACCCGAACTTCCGTCAACCTCTGGTTTCACGCTGCCGCCTTGCCTCAAACAGAAAAATCCCGGCCGCCACCGACACGTTCAAACTTTCCACGCCGCTCTCGACCAGCGGAATCCGCGCCAGCCGGTCGCAGCCCTGGCGAGTCAATCGTCGCAGACCCTTCTCCTCCGCGCCCAGCACGATGGCGGTCGGCAGTGTAAAATCCATCTCGTAGAGACTGTGTTCTGCCTCTCCCGCCGCACCGACGATCCATACCCCCTGTTCCCGCAAGCCGCGCAGTGCCCGCGCCAGATTGGTGACTTGCACGAACGGCACGATTTCCGCCGCCCCGCAGGCCACCTTGCGCACCGTCGCGTTCAAACTGACAGCCCGGTCGGCGGGCGCGATGACCGCGTGGACGCCCGCCGCCGCCGCGCTGCGCAGGCACGCGCCCAGATTATGCGGGTCCTGCACCCCGTCCAACACCAACAGCAGCGCCGGCCCGTCCGCCGCCGCCAGCAATCCCGGTAAATCCGCCTCGCCATGGCTCCGCTGCCGAACCGCCAGCCGGGCGACGACGCCCTGATGACGCGCGCCGCCGCTCATTCGATCCAGTTCCGCCCGCTCGGCCAGATGCACTGCCACGCCATGCCCGGATGCCTGGTCCAGCAGCGCCTGCATCCGCGCATCGCGCCGCTGGCGTTCCACCCACAATCCACGCAATTGCTCCGGCTCGTACTTTAGCGCCGCCGCCACTGCATGCAATCCATGAATCAGTTCCTCGGCCACGGACTTCAATCCTTGCGCCGGCGACGGCCCCGGGGGTTCCGGCGATTATTCTTCTCGCTCCGCTCGCGCTCGATCAACTCGAAATCAATCTTGCGGTCGTCCAAATCCACCCGAACCACCCGCACCCGCAGGCTGTCGCCCAAGCGGTAAACCTGGCCGGACCGTTCGCCGTGCAACCGATGGCCCACGGGGTCGAAGTGATAGTAGTCGTTACGCAAGGCGGTCACATGCACCAACCCCTCAACGTAAACCCCGCTCAATTCCACGAACAACCCGAACCCGGTAACGCTGGTGATGATGCCATCGAATACCAAGCCGACCTTGTCCAGCATGAACTCGCACTTCAACCACTCCACCGCATCGCGAACCGCCTCGTCGGCCCGCCGCTCGGTCATCGAACAGTGCTCGCCCAAGCCGACCAGTTCGGCATGGTTATACGGGAAATCCACCGCCTTGCCACCGTTCAGCATATGACGGATGGCGCGATGCACCTGAAGATCGGGATAGCGGCGAATCGGCGAGGTGAAATGGGCATACGCCTCCAGCGCCAAGCCGAAATGACCGACGTTACCGGGACTGTAAATCGCCTGCGCCAGCGAACGCAGCATCACCGTCTGGATCAGATGGGCATCGGGCCGGTCGCGGACCCGTTCCAGCAAGCGGGTATAATCACGCGGTGATGGCTGCTCGCCGCCGCCCAGCCCCAGGCCCAGCTCGCCCAGAAAGGCACGCAGTTTGTTCAGCCGATCCTCGGACGGCCCCTCATGAATGCGGTACAAGCCCGGCAGCTTGTGACGCTGCAGGAACCGCGCCGCCGCCACGTTGGCCGAGATCATGCACTCCTCGATCAGCCGGTGAGCGTCGTTGCGTTCGGTCGGCAAAATACGCTCGATCTTGCGATCCGCTCCGTACTCGATCACGGTTTCCTGGGTGTCGAAGTCCATCGCCCCGCGCTGTTCCCGTCCCGCCCGCAACATTTGATACAACTCGTGCAGCCGGTCCAGATGCGGCACCAACTCCCGGTATTCGGCGCGGATCCGCGGATCGCGGTCGGCGACGATGGCCGCCACGGTGTCGTAGGTCAGCCGGGCGTGAGAGCGCATCACCGCCTCGGCGAAGCGCGAACGGATGATGCGGCCCTCGGCGTTGAGCGTCATCTCGCAAACCATGCACAACCGATCCACTTCGGGGTTCAGCGAGCACAGGCCGTTGGACAGGGCTTCCGGCAGCATCGGAATAGCGCGATCCGGAAAATACACCGAATTGCCGCGTTTGCGCGCTTCCTGATCCAACGCCGTGCCCGGCCGCACGTACCACGATACGTCGGCGATGGCCACCAGCAGCCGCCAGTTGGTACCGCGCCGCTCGCAATACACCGCATCGTCGAAATCGCGGGCGGTGATGCCGTCGATCGTCACCAGTGGCGTACCACGCAAATCCCAGCGGCCCTGCTTGGCCGACTCCGGTACCGTTTCGTCGTGGCGGCGGGCCTCCTCCCACACGGCCTCCGGCCACTCGACCGGAATACCGTGGCTGGCGATGGCGATCCTTATTTCCATGCCCGGCGCCATGTGTTCGCCCAGCACTTCCTTGATTCGGCCCAGCGGCCGGCTTTGCGCGCTGGGTTGCTCGATCAGTTCGGCGATGACGATCTGGCCGGCACGGGCCTCGCCACGACCGTCCGCCGGCACGATGATGTCCTGATTGATCCGCTTGTTATCGGGAATGATGAAATAGGCGCCGCGTTCTTCGCAGAACCGCCCCACCACGGTTTCGGTGTTGCGTTCCAGCACCTCGACCACCGCACCCTCGCGGCGGCCCCGATAATCCACCCCGATCACTCGCGCCACCGCCCGGTCGCCATGCAATAGCTTGCGCATTTGGCGAGGGGACAGGAACAGACTATCACCGCCCTCGTCGGGAATCAGGAAACCGTGGCCCTCGGGATGGCCGATGACCCGGCCAGTCACCAGGTTCATTTTGGTAACCAGACCATAACCCTCGCGGCGGTTGCGGATCAGTTGCCCATCCCGCTCCATCGCCCGCAAACGGCGGGACAGGGCTTCGACTTCCCAGTCTTCATCCATCCGCCACTCGGCGCGGAGCTCCTCCAGGGTGATCGGCATACCCCGTTCTTCCAGATATTGCAGGATGAACTCCCGGCTGGGAGAGGGGCGACCGTATTTCTCCTGTTCCCGGGCCAGAAAAGGGTCGAGCTGGCGCCAGGAACCACGTTTTTTATGAGTCATGAGAACGCTTCAAAATGGTTGCAACAGCATGAACGGGAAACGATTGACAGGCTGGGAGGCAATCCGTATAGTGCGCTCCCGTCGCCGCTTCAACCGGCGCGACAGTCAAGCCGAAGTGGCGGAATTGGTAGACGCGCTAGGTTCAGGTCTTAGTTGGGGTAACCCAGTGGAGGTTCAAGTCCTCTCTTCGGCACCAGATTGGAAAAGGCCCGGTTACCACCGGGCCTTTGCTTTTCCGTCTCCGCTCAATCCGCGAATGGATCCCGCAGCACGATGGTATCGGCCCGGTCCGGCCCGGTGGAAATGATATCGATCGGCGTATTGGCCAGTTCCTCGATACGCCGCAGGTAGGCGCGGGCGTTGGCCGGCAGATCCGCGTAACGGCGCACACCCACGGTGGAGTCCCGCCAACCCGGCATCTCCTCGTAAACCGGATCGCAGGCCGCCAGGGCTTCGGCGCCCAGCGGCGCGTCGTCCAACCGCTCCAGCCCGCACTGATAGCCCACGCACATCTGCATGCTATCCAGGCCGTCCAGCACGTCCAGCTTGGTCACGCACAGACCCGACACGCTGTTGTTCAAAATCGAGCGGCGCAGCGCCACCGCGTCGAACCAGCCGCAGCGCCGACGGCGGCCAGTGGTCGCACCGAATTCGTGGCCGCGTTCGGCCAGATACTCGCCGGTTTCGTCGAATAACTCCGTCGGGAACGGCCCACCACCCACTCGGGTGGTATACGCCTTGGTGATGCCCAGCACGTAATCCAGATAGCGCGGCCCCAACCCGGTGCCGGTGGCCGCGCCGCCGGCCGTGGTGTTGGAAGAGGTGACGTAGGGATAGGTGCCGTGATCGATATCCAGCATGGCGCCTTGGGCACCCTCGAACAGTACGTTATCGCCGCGCCGACGGTGAGCGTCCAGCAGTGCGGTGACATCCCCAGCCAGCGGTCGCAACTGCTCGGCCATCGCCAGCGTTTCGTCGAGTGTTTTCTGGAAATCGACCGGCTCGGTCTGAAAATAGCGCTGCAACACGAAGTTGTGGAAATCCAGTACCTCACCCAATTTGGCGGCGAAGCGCTCCCGATGGAACAAATCGCCCAGCCGTACCGCCCGCCGCGACACCTTGTCCTCGTAGGCCGGACCGATGCCGCGGCCGGTGGTACCGATGGCCCGCTCCCCGCGCGCCTTCTCGCGGGCCTGATCCAGCGCCACATGGTAGGGCAGAATCAGCGGACAGGCCTCGCTGATCCGCAACCGCTCCATCACCGCCACATCCCGCTTTTCCAGATCGCCGATTTCGGTCAACAGCGCCGCCGGCGACAGCACTACCCCATTGCCGATCAGGCAGCGCACTCCCTCGCGCAGAATGCCCGAGGGAATCAGATGCAGGACGGTCTTCTGGCCGTCAATGACCAGGGTATGACCGGCGTTGTGTCCCCCCTGGAACCGCACCACCGCCGCGGCGTTCTCGGTGAGCAGGTCCACCACCTTGCCCTTGCCCTCGTCGCCCCACTGCGCGCCAATGACGACCACATTCTTGCCCATGTCAGCTTCCTGTTGTTTGCCTAGCCATTCTGACTGTTTTCAGCGGAGCGTTCCGCCAACGGGACCACGATCCACTCCCCTCCCCGTCGTACCAGCATCCGGTCGCATCCCAAGGCCCGTGGCGCCCCGTTCGTGCCCGGCAACGCCCGTATCACCCGCTCCCGCTGTCCACGCAACACCGCCACCCGCCGTTCCAGCGCCGCGTCTCCCACCGCAGGAGCGTAGATTCCCGTTCCGGCGGTTTCCGGCAACGAACCCAGCAGTAGCAATGTCGCCAGATCGGTGCTGAAACCAGTCGCCGGCCGGGCCCGGCCGAACACTTGGCCGATCTCGTCGTAGCGTCCGCCCTGCGCCACCGCCTGGCCCTGGCCCGGCACATACGCCGCGAACACCACGCCGGTGTGATAGTGATAACCGCGCAATTCGGCCAGATCGACATGAATCGGCAGTTCCGGCCATTGCTGCCGTAGCGCCGCGACCAATCGCCGCAGCGTTGCCAGTGCTTCGCGAACGCCTTCATCAGCGGAGACCAGCAACGCCTCGGCATCCTCCAACACCTCCGGTCCCCCATTCAGTTCGGCCAGCGCCGACAACAAAAGGCCGCACGGCGCCGGCAGCGCCCAACCGGCCAACTGCTGGCGGATCTCGGGCAGCGCCTTGCGCTGCAGCGCCTCGAACAGCAGCGCTTCGCGCTCCCGATCCAATCCGGCCTGGCGTACCAGTTCGCGAAAAATCGCCACATGGCCCAAATCCAGATGGACCTCGCCGACACCCGCCACCGCCAGGGTTTCCAGCATCAGCGTCAGGACTTCCAGATCGCTTTCATGGCCGCGATGGCCGTACAACTCCACGCCAGCCTGATAGGGACTGCGGGAGCCACCAAAGCCGTCGGCACGCGTCCGCAGCACCGTGCCCATGTAGCACAGCCGGCTCGGTCCCTCCCGCTTGAGCAGGTGAGCGTCGATCCGGGCCACCTGAGGGGTCATGTCGGCGCGAACCCCCATCATCCGGCCGCTCAACTGATCGGTCAGCTTGAAAGTCTGGAGTGCCAGATCGTTGCCGGTACCGGTCAGCAGCGATTCCAGAAACTCGATCAGGGGCGGAACCACTAGTTCGTAACCCCAGCTTACGTAGAGGTCGAGCAGGTCGCGGCGCAGCCGTTCCAGCCGGCCGGCGGCGGGAGGCAGGATTTCCTCGATACCTTCGGGTAACAGCCAGCGGTCTTCAGGGATCATGGCGAGCGGGTTGGGAACTCGGGACGGACAGCGGCGAGCCGGAGGGGTCGGACCGTCAGCGGAAAAAATACAGCACCAGCAACCCCAGCCCCATGCTGGCCAATCCGGCCAACCGCAGCACGCGATCCTCCAGTTGGGTAATTTGCAGCAAGGTCCGGCGCAGGGCGCTTGGGTTGAGAAACGGCAGAATGCCTTCCAGCACCAGCATCAATCCGAACGCCGCCAGCAGTTCATTCCACATGGCGGCGTCCAGCAACCGGCGCGGCGCGGTTCCGAATCCGGTGGACCGGGCTCATTGCGCCTTATTGAAGTAATGAAAAAACTGGGAATCTGGCTGCAGCACCAGCACGTCATCCTTGGCGCCGAAGCTCTGCCGATAGGCCGACAGGCTGCGGTGGAAGCTGTAGAAATCCGGATTCTTGCCATAGGCCTGGGCGTAGATGTTGGTGGCCTGAGCGTCGCCCTCGCCGCGCTGGCGCTCGGCGTCGCGGTAGGCTTCGGCCAGCAGCACCGTGCTCTGCCGGTCGGCGTCGGCGCGAATGCGTTCGGCCGCCTCGCCGCCACGGGAGCGGAAATCCTTGGCCACCCGCAACCGCTCGGCCTTCATCCGGCTGAACACCGAATTGCTGACATCCGCTGGCAGGTCGATGCGCTTGATCCGCACGTCCACGGCGGCGATGCCCAGTTGCGTGGCCTGCTCCCGCAGCAGCCGGCTCAGGGTTTCCATGATCTGGTCGCGGTCGCCTGAAACCACCTCCTGAATGCTGCGCTTGCTGAATTCGCTGCGCAGGCCGTCCTTGATGATCTGATCGAGCCGCACGTTGGCCTGGGTCGCATCACCGCCGACCCGGGTGTAGAACTGCCGCACGTCCTCGATCCGCCACATGGCAAAGGAATCCACGATCACGTTTTTCTTCTCGGCGGTCAGGAACCGTTCCGGCTCGGTATCCAGGGTCTGCAACCGCCGGTCGAACTTGCGGACGTTGTTGATCAGCGGCCATTTCCAGTGCAGGCCGGGCTTATAGTTGGCCTCGATGATCTCGCCCAATTGGAAACGGATAGCGGTTTGGGTTTCATCCACCGTGAACAACGACATCGTCAGCAACGCTACCACGGCGCCGAGCACACCCAGCGACACGTTACGAGACATCGGCCATCGCGACAGGGCCATCAGCGCACCTCCCGGTTGCGGTTCATATCACGCAAGCGGCCGGCCGCCGCATTATCATCGGCTGTGGTCGAGGTAGCCGGCAACGGTTCGGCCGACGAGACGCCGCCCGCCCGCGCGGCGCCCGCCTCCAACGCTCCTCCGGACTTGAGCAGGCGATCCAGCGGCAGATACAGCAGGTTATTGGTTCCCTTCACGTCCACCAGCACCTTGCTGGACCGTGACAACACTGTTTCCAGGGTTTCCAGATACAGCCGCTCGCGAGTCACTTCCGGGGCCTTTTCATATGCCGTCAGCAACTGCTCGAACCGGCTGGCCTCGCCCTGAGCCTCGGCAATGGCCTGTTCCTTGTAGGCCGAAGCCTCCTGCAGCCGCCGCGCCGCCTGGCCGCGCGCCCGGGGAATCACCTCATTGGAGTAAGCCTCGGCCTCGTTCTTCAACCGCTGCTCGTCCTCGCGCGCCTTGATGGCGTCGGCAAAGGCGTCCTGCACCTCTTCGGGCGGCTGGGCGTCCTGGAGCACGACAGTCACAATTTGCAGGCCGGCGCCCTTGCCAGGGACCGGTGGTCCCCCCTCTTTCCCGGGGCGGGGTCTTGGTCGCTTCGTCGGGACCATAGCTGTCCAGAATGCGCTGGCTCAGGGTCTTGATATCGGCCACGACGTTGCTACGGCCTTCGGTCAGCACGAAGTCCATGGTGCTCTTGCCGATGGTCTCGCGGGCGGCGCTCTCCAACACATGCACCAGCACGCCCTCCGGATCGAGCACGTTGAACAGATAGGCGCGGGGATCGCTGATCTGGTATTGCACCGCCATCCGCACGTCCACGATATTCTCGTCCTGGGTCAGCATCAGCGCTTCCTTCGGCACCGTGCGCACTGCCGGCTGGCGCGCGCCACCCGCGCCGGAGCGGTAGCCGATTTCCCGGAACCGGCGCTGTTCGAGATTCACGATCTCCACCCGGTCGATCGGGAACAGGCGCAGATGCGGGCCGGGCATGGTGGTTTCCAGATAGCGCCCGAACCGCAGCACCACGCCGCGTTCGCCTTCGTTCACGATGTAGATGCTGGCGATCAGCCAGCCGATCACGGCGATGACGCCGACGATCAGGCCGATGCCGACGAATCCGGAACCCGCGCCGCCCGAACCGGCCGCGCCGCCGCCACTGTTTCCACCGCGCCGGCCGCCCAGCAACGCGCCGAACTTGTCCGACAGCTTGCGGACGACTTCATCCAGATCGGGCGGTCCCTGCTCGCGACCGCCTCCACTCCAGGGATCGCGGTTACCGCCTCCCGGTTCATTCCAGGCCATGTCGTACCCCAAAAATCGTCATTGGATTCAGAATCCTGCTTATGCGGCCGGGAAATTGAAACCCGAACGCACCCATTCCGCTTGCAAGCCATACCGGCGGTAGAGAAGGTCCACGTTACCACGCGATGTGCGCGCTTCGATCAGCCATTCACCCGCCGGGCCTGTTTGCTCGGCCACCACCGCGCCCAGACTGAACAGCCGGGCCCGTAGCCGGGCAGCCGCCGGCGGTAAACATAACAAGCCGTGCATGGTCTCTCCCCGCAACCGCTCGGTCAGTGCCATCGTCAGCAAGTCGGTTCCTGCTCCCGTCGTCGCCGACAGCCACACGGCTCGCGCCTGGCTTTCGGAATCCCGTTCCAGCCGTGGGGGCTCGCCGGTCAGATCGATCTTGTTGAACACCTGCAAACGCGGCACCGCCGTCGCGCCGATTTCCTCCAGCACCACGTCGACCTGGGCGATGACCGCATTCCGGTCGGGATGGCTGGCGTCGATCACGTGCACCAGCAGGCTGGCTTCGCAGGTCTCCCGCAGGGTCGAACGGAAAGCCGCCACCAACTCGTGTGGCAGGTGGCTGATAAAGCCGACGGTATCGGCGAGCACGACCGGTTCCGCGCCCGGCAGATCCAGCCAACGCAGCGTTGGGTCCAGCGTGGCGAACAACTGGCCGGCGGCGTAAACACCCGCTTGCGTGAGGGCATTGAACAAGGTGGATTTGCCGGCATTGGTATAGCCAACCAGCGAAACGGTCGGCAGGTCGGCCTTGCGTCGGGCTCGCCGTCCCTGCTCGCGCTGGCGCTCGACCCGGTCCAGCCGCAGGCGGATTTGCCGGATGCGATCAGCCAGCAGGCGACGGTCGGTTTCCAACTGGGTTTCGCCGGGACCACGTAGCCCGATACCGCCGCGCTGCCGCTCCAGGTGAGTCCAGCCCCGCACCAGCCGCGTGGACAGGTGGCGCAATTGCGCCAGTTCCACTTGCAGTTTGCCTTCGAAGCTGCGAGCCCGCTGGGCAAAAATGTCCAGTATCAAACCGGTGCGGTCCAGGACTCGACATTGCAGGAATGCTTCCAGGTTGCGTTCCTGGCCCGGCGCTAGGGCGTGGTCGAAGATGACCAATTCCGCCCCGCTTTGTCGAACCGCGTCTCGAATCTCCCCGGCCTTACCGCTGCCGACGAACAGCCGTGGATCTGGCGCTTGCCGGCGCCCCGTGATCAGTGCCGCGCAGTCCGCGCCCGCCGATACCGCCAGTTCCCGAAACTCGGTGAAATCCTGGTTATCTTCAAACCCATCCAGCAGTAAATGCACCAATATGGCGCGTTCACCGCCGCGCGGACGTTCGAACAAGCCGCCTCCCGTAATTCTGGCCGAGTCCGTCAGGATTGATCGTTGCCGGCACCGTTTTCGTCCGCCACCAAATTTAGCCGCACGTTGCGCGCTGGCACAACCGTGGAGATGGCATGCTTGTAGATCATCTGACTGACGCTGTTCTTGAGCAGCACCACGAACTGATCGAAGGATTCGATCTGCCCCTGTAGCTTGATACCATTCACCAGATAGACCGAAACCGGAATCCGCTCCTTGCGCAACGCATTCAAGAACGGTTCCTGGAGGGAATGACCTTTTGCCATCACGGCTCTCCCTTGTTGTTATGGGCCTGAAGAAGACACACCGAAATCAAAAATGTTTGTTGCAAAAAGTTAAAAAAGCAGCATAGCGCTTCGCTTAATGCGCGCCTGCCTCCCCGGGACTATCCGCCGAACGGCCGGCTCATCACGTTCCCCTGATGTTTTGCCCGCGGAATACATTCAATGATCGCGTGAAATGCCATGGTCTTGCCACGAACCGCAACCAATTGAGGTCATATTTTAACATAAGCGGTCTGGCACATTCGTGAAAAACCCATCCTCGTACAGTTTGGCGACGACTTGCTCCAGCAAGCCGTGATCGGCGCTGTCCAACCAAGCCGCTCCCGATACCGCACGCAACCAGGTCAACTGCCGCTTGGCGAACTGGCGGGTTGCCACAATTCCCCGTTCGACCATCGCCGCATAATCCAAGCTGCCGTCGAGATACGCCCATACCTGCCGGTAACCCACCGCCCGCATCGACGGTTTATCCAAATCCAGGTCACCGCGCGCCCTCAACCGCTCCACTTCGGCGACAAAGCCCTGCTCCAGCATCGCTCGGAACCGCTGTTCGATGCGTTCGTGCAGTACTTGGCGATCCGCCGGAGACACGATCAGTTTAACGATTCGAAACGGTAATAATTCGTTGCGCGTAAGGGCGCAAAGTTCCGTCAACGACCGACCGGCGAGTTCGCACACTTCGAGCGCCCGCTGGATACGCTGGGGATCGTGGGGATGGATGCGCGCCGCCGCTACCGGATCGCGCAGGGCCAGGCGGGCGTGCAAAGCCGCGCTGCCCTGCCCGGCCAATTCCGCCGCCAGCCGGGCCCGAATCGTCGGATCGGCAGGGGGCAATTCCGCCAACCCCCGTTCCAGCGCCCGAAAATAAAGCATGGTTCCGCCGACCAGCAACGGGATATGCCCCGCCGCCTGAATGTCGGCGATTTCGCGCAAAGCGTCGCTCCGAAATTGGCCAGCCGAGTAGGTTTCGGCCGGATCGAGGATATCCACCAACCGGTGGGGAGCGATGCGTCGGGTTGCCACAGCGGGCTTGGCGGTGCCGATGTCCATGCCCCGGTAGACCAGCGTCGAATCCACGCTGACGATCTCGAACGGCAACCGCCGAACCAGTTCCACCGCCAGCGCGGTCTTGCCGGAAGCGGTCGGCCCCATCAGAAACAGCACCGGCGGGCGTTGGTCGGCAACCGTCATAACCCGTGCTCGCGCTGGCCGCCGTCAGCGACCGCGCCGAAACAGCCGATCCAGTTCATCCAACGTCAGTTGCACCCAGGTCGGTCGGCCATGATTGCATTGACCGCCGTGATCGGTGTGTTCCATATCGCGCAACAGCGCGTTCATCTCCAGCAGGTTGAGCGGCCGGTTGGCGCGCACGGCTCCATGGCAGGCCAGGCTGGCCAACAAGGCCAGGCACGCCGTTTCCGGGCGGTTGCTGACGTCGTGCGCCGCCAGATCGGCCAGCATATCGCGCACCAGGCCCGCGATGTCCGAGCCGGCCAGCAGCGCCGGGATTTCTCGCACGGCCACGGTTTCCGGCCCCAACACGTCCACTATCAGACCGGCTTGCGCGAACAAGGCGCCGTGTTCCTCGACCAATTGACGCTCGCGTGGACCCACCCCGAGCGTCACGGGCACCAGCAGCACCTGAGTGGTGAGGTTCCCCGCGGCGAACGCAGTTTTCAGACGCTCGTACAGGATGCGCTCGTGGGCGGCATGCATGTCCACCACCACCAGCCCGGTCGCGTTTTCCGCCAGCACGTAACAGCCGTGCAACTGTCCGAGGGCGTAGCCCAGCGGCGGCTGTTCGGGTGTGGACGCGGGATTGTTGGTGGCAGAAAAGGGTTCGGGTGGCGACGCTGAATGCAGTTGGCCATAGACCGCGAATCGCTCCCGCACGCCCAGCGGCAACTGCCCCTGGCCGGCGACAAAGCGGTCCGGCGAACCTCCCTCACTGCTGAACCCGCCCGACGGCCACAGCCGTTCGCCGGCTTGTACGACCGGCGGTGGCGTCTCGCCGGGACGTGCTTCGGCCAACGCGGTCTGCACGGTTCGGCGGATGCATTCATGAACGAGCGAGGGTTCCCGGAAGCGCACCTCGTGCTTGGCCGGATGCGCGTTGACGTCCACCAGCGCCGGATCGAGTTCCAGATACAGCACGACGGCTGGCTGGCGGTCCTGGTAGAGCACATCCTGATAAGCCTGTCGAACGGCGTGAGCGATGGTCCGCTCACGCACCGGCCGGCCGTTGACGAAGAAGTACTGCAAGTCCGGCTGGGCGCGGGCTACCGACGGCAGACCGAGCCAACCCCACAGCCGCAAGCCCGCCGCGCTCCGGTCTATGAACAGGCTGGCGGCGGCAAATTCCTGGCCGCACAGTTCAGCGACCCGCTGGGTCCGGGCCGCCTGATCAGCCGCCGGTCCCAGGTCCAAGATCACCCGCTGGTTATGCCACAGGCCAAACCCGACCGCGAACCGACTCAAAGCCAGCCGGCGGACGCCTTCTTCGATGTGGCCGAATTCGGTGCGCTCGCCGCGCAGGAACTTGCGTCGGGCCGGCACGTTGAAGAACAGATCCCGCACTTCGACCGTCGTCCCGACCGGGTGCGGCGCCGGAGCGGGCTCGCCGATAGCGTCGCCGCCATCGCGGCCGACCCGCCAGCCGGTATCCTGATCGGACGAGCGGGAGGTCAGCGTCAAACGCGCCACCGAAGCGATACTGGGCAATGCCTCGCCGCGAAAACCCAGGCTAGCGACGTGCTGGAGATCGTCAAAACTGGCGATCTTGCTGGTGGCGTGACGAACAAGCGCCAGTGCCAGATCGTCGGAATGGATGCCGCCGCCGTTATCGCGGACTCGAATCAGCCGGACGCCACCCTGTTCCACCTCGACCCTAATGCGGGTCGCGCCGGCGTCCAGGCTGTTTTCCAGTAATTCCTTGACCACCGAGGCCGGTCGCTCGACCACCTCGCCGGCGGCGATCTGGCTGACTAACTGCGATGGCAACCGCTGGATGCGCGCGTTCACCGTGGGAATCCCGGCTGCATCGGGAACCCGGCCCGACACTGGGGTCGGGCCGAACTCCGAGCTACTTGATGACTTGTTGCAACGTTTCCAGCACCTGTCGGGCACCGGCCGAGTTGTCGGGCTGGTCGTTGCTGTTGCGCACGACCACCACGGTCTGCCCACTCTGGCCCGCCAACCGCACCCGATAGCGGGTTCCCGGCGGCGGCGCTTCAGGTTTACTCCGCCAGAACGCCAGCTTGGAAAGCCAGCCTTCGTCGCCCGGTTTCTGGTTCTCCTTCTCGGGATCGCGATATTCGACCACGTACAGACCCTGGCCGCGATTCTGTTCCTCGACCGCGTAATTGCTGCCATCCAGCGCCAGTCCCACCAACCGCCAGGCACGGGAATAGTCCTCGCCGACGACCAACTGGCTCTCGCCGCCCTGCTCGACCAGTCGAACTCGCGGCCCCGCCGGTGCCGTGCTGGCTTTGGCCTGTTGGGCTTCGGCGCGTTTCTCCGACGCACCCAGATAGACCGTCAGGCGATTGAGCATCTCGGCTTCCAGTTCCGGATTCGAGGGCCGCCGCTGCCAGAGGTAGGTATTGCTGGCGCTGGCGGAGGCACCGCCGACCGCCACCTCCTCCACCCCGGAATGGGTCAAATAGATCTCGGTGGCGTTGCCGTCGGCGGTGCGCTCCAGCCGGACTCGAAATCTGTCACGGGTGGGCGCCGAGTAGAGAATATCCAAATATTTTTTTAGCAGAGCACGCAGGCCATCCTGCGGGATATCCGCGCGGTTCTCCACCCAGTCGGTTTCCATGATGCCGATGGTGGGATCGTCGCGCTTCAGAGCGAACCCGTTGCTGGTCCAGAATTCCCGGACCTTGGGCCAAACCTGATCCGGCTTCGCCGCGACAACCAGCCAGCGCTGGTTGCCATCCTGCTCCAGCGTGATGCCCGGCTGTGCCGGCAACACCGCTTCGGCCTGCTTGGCTTGCGGTTGCGGTCCACCACGCTCGCTGGCGTAGGCCGACAGGCTGGCCGAACCGGCTGGATTGAGTTCCGGCACCACCAGAGTATCGTCGATCGTGGACGCGGTCAGATCCGGTGGGATTTCCAGCGGCTGCGACAGCGTGCTCTGCCGGTAATCGGGCCGTCGATCCGGCAACAGGGTATCGAAATTGGTGGAACAGGCGGTCAGCGCCGTCAGCGCCGTCAGCGCCGCAACCGGGATCGTGGTGCGCCACAAGGGCAGGGGAAACCGCTTAGTCATGGTGTTATCAGATCACTCCCGCCTGCTGCATCGCCGCCCGCACCGCTGGTTGGAACGGCTCCGACAGCGGGGTCAGCGGCAAACGGATACCCGGGGGAATCAGGTCCAACTGGTTGACCGCCCATTTGACCGGGATCGGGTTGGATTCGAGAAACAGCGCCTTGTGCAGCTCGACCAGCCGGCCGTTGACGGCTTCGGTTCGGGCGCGATCACCGCTCAGGGCGGCGGAACTCATCTCGCGCATGGCGCGCGGCGCGACGTTGGCGGTCACCGAAATCACCCCCTTGGCGCCGCTGAGAATGGCTTCGGCGGCGATGCCGTCGTCGCCACTGTAGACATCCAGACGGTCGCCGCAGCGTCGCACCAGTTCCTGGATGCGCTCCAGGGTGCTGGCTTCCTTGATGCCGACGATATTGGGGATATCGGCCAGCCGCTCGACGGTCTCTGGCTTCATATCGCAGGCGGTGCGGCCCGGCACGTTGTACAGAATCTGCGGGATCGCCACGCTGTCCGCGATCAGTTTGTAATG
Organism: uncultured Gammaproteobacteria bacterium; assembly: GCA_963715845.1. Lineage (GTDB taxonomy): Bacteria > Pseudomonadota > Gammaproteobacteria > Competibacterales > Competibacteraceae > Competibacter_A. The sequence continues at coordinate 67,810 of CAVQSJ010000024.1, forward strand.
GCGGTACAACCCTTCCTGGGTCGGTTTGTTGTAATAGGGCGTGACCAGCAGGCAGGCATCGGCGCCAGCCTCCATCGCCTGCTGGGTCAGGTGCAGCGCCTCGGTCGTCGAATTGGCGCCGGTGCCGGCGATGACCGGAATGCGACCCTTGACCAACTCCACTACCCGGCGCACTACCCGGATGTGTTCCTCGAAATCCAGCGTTGCCGATTCACCGGTGGTGCCGACGGCGATGATGGCGTCGGTACCGTTCCCGATGTGAAATTCCACCAGCCGCGCCAGCGCCTCGAAATCCAGCGCGCCGTCCGCCTTCATCGGCGTGACGAGGGCTACCATGCTGCCACGAAACATGATCTTATGCTCTCCAGTTCACTCGCAATCGCCGCATGGTACGGATACCGGGCAGGCTTGACAAGCGCCCGCCGAAAGCAACGCGGGAGCGGTTTTCACCCTCGCAGGATGTCTGTACACTGAAACCTGTAAATTTTGTCATTTGCCTGTAGGAAGCTCCGTCCGTGAAAAACTATCTGGTCGTTTCCGCCCTGGGTGAAGATCGTCCTGGTCTGGTCAACGAGCTGTCCCGCGTGATTTTGGAATGCGATTGCGGCATTGTAGACAGTCGCATGACGGTGCTGGGCGGCGAATTCGCCATCCTGCTGCTGGTACAGGGTAACTGGAACACCCTGACCAAGCTGGAAATGCAACTCAAGCGGCTGGAGCAGGCGTTGAATATGACCATCATCGCCAAACGCACCGAAAGCCGCGCACCGGCGGGCGACGTGCTGCCCTACGCGGTGGAAGTGGTGGCGGTCAATCAACCGGGTATCGTCCATCATCTGGCCAGCTTCTTCGCCAGTCGCTCGATCAACATCGAGGACATGGTCACCCGCAGCTACAGCGCGCCGCATACCGGGACGCCAATGTTCTCGGTCAATCTGGCCATCGGCATTCCAGCCAGCATGCACATCGCCATGCTGCGCGAGGAATTCCTGGACTTCTGCGACGACCTGAATCTGGACGCGGTGCTGGAACCCATCAAGGGGTGAGCCGAGATGAGCGTTAATCTGGGACAGCCTGTTTCCGACTTCAGCGCTACCGCCACCGGCGGCCAGACCGTGCGGCTTTCCGAGTTGCGCGGCTACTGGGTGGTGCTGTATTTCTACCCCAAGGACGGCACGCCGGGCTGCACGGTCGAGGGCCAGCAGTTCCGGGACTTGCACGAGCGATTCAACGCGCTGAATGCAATAGTCTTTGGCATATCGCGCGACAGCTTGGGCAGTCATGACAATTTTCGCGCCAAACATGGTTTTCCGTTTCACCTGATCGCCGACACCGACGGGGCGCTATGCGCCCTGTTCGATGTCATCAAGCTGAAAAAGCTGTACGGCAAGGAATCGCTGGGCGTGGAGCGCAGCACGTTTCTGCTCGATACCGCCGGCGTACTGCGGCGGGAATGGCGCAGGGTGAAGGTCGCCGGCCACGCCGAAGCCGTGCTGGCGGCAATCGAGACCATTACCACGCTGCCCTGACTCCGCTTTTTCCAAACCAGCGCACTGGTGAAAAACAACCGTGCGGCGGCGGAGACCACGCCTGCCCGGTCACTCACATCGATCCTCCCACCTTTCCATCGCTCGCTCCCCAAGCTCTCGTTCCATGACGGCCCATTCCACTCTCATGCTCGACACTCCCGCCGACCATTCCGAGCCGGGTCCAACCGGCCACCGGCTATTCGTGCTCGACACCAACGTGCTCATTCACGACCCCACCGCCCTGTTCCGTTTCCAGGAACATGATATCCACTTGCCGATGATGGTGCTGGAGGAACTGGATCGTGCCAAGAAGGGGGTCTCCGAAGTTGCGCGCAACGTCCGTCAGGTTAGCCGTTTTCTGGACGAGTTGATCGCCGGCGCCAGCAAGGAGGAAATCGACCGGGGCCTGCCGTTACCCGGTCCGCTCGGCCAGTACGGGAAACCGGCAAGCGGCCGGTTGTATTTTCAGACCCGCCCCACCCGGCTCAGCCTGCCCGCCACCCTGCCTGGCAATACCCCGGATCACGATATCCTCGGCATGGCGCTGAGCCTGCGGCAGGACCATCCGCGCGGCCATGTCACCCTGGTGTCCAAGGACATCAACCTGCGGATCAAGGCCGCCATCCTCGGCCTCCACGCGGAGGATTACTACAACGATCAGGCGCTCGACGATGTCAATCTGCTTTACAGCGGCACGCGGGATCTGCCGGCCGACTTTTGGGATACTCACGGCAAGGAACTGGACTCCTGGCAGGACAGCGGTCGCACGTACTACCGGGTCCATGGTCCCGATGTGGCGAACTGGCACCCGAATCAGGGCCTGTTCCAAACCGACGGGCAGGCTGGCTTCATCGTCCGCCAATTGCGCGACGCGGATGCGATCATCGAAATCCTCAGAGACCACGCCACCCCCAACCATGCGGTCTGGGGCATCGTCGCCCGCAACCGCGAACAGAATTTCGCGCTCAACCTGCTGCTGGACCCCGACATCGATTTCGTGTCCCTGCTCGGCGCCGCCGGGACCGGCAAGACCCTGCTGGCGCTGGCGGCCGGGTTGGCGCAAACGTTGGACGCCAAGCGCTACCGGGAAATCATCATGACCCGCGTCACCGTACCGGTCGGCGAGGACATCGGTTTCCTGCCCGGCACCGAGGAGGAGAAGATGACGCCCTGGATGGGTGCACTGATTGACAACCTGGAAGTGCTCGCCCCACAGGAAGGCGGCGAATGGGGCCGGGCCGCCACCGCGGACCTGCTGAGCAGCAAGATCAAAATCCGCTCCCTCAATTTCATGCGCGGCCGGACCTTCCAGAACAAGTATCTGATCATCGACGAGGCTCAGAACCTGACCTCGAAACAGATGAAGACTCTGATCACTCGCGCTGGCCCCGGCACCAAGGTGATCTGTCTCGGCAACATCGCCCAGATCGACACGCCCTATCTGTCCGAGACCACTTCAGGACTGACCTATGTCGTAGACCGCTTCAAGGACTGGCCGCACGGCGGGCACGTCACTCTGCGACGCGGTGAGCGCTCGCGGCTGGCCGAATTCGCCTCGGAGCGGCTTTAGCTGTTGATGACCGACCACCTGACCGCGCTGCTGTCGCTGGCCTGGCTGCTCTGGATCGCGCTGGTCGGGGTCGGGTTGGTTCTGGAACGTCGCTCGCCGGCGGCAACGCTGGCCTGGCTGCTGGCGCTGCTATTCATGCCGTATTTCGGTTTCCTGGTCTACCTACTGTTTGGACCGCGACGATTGCGCCGGCGCCGGCTGCGCTACGGCCGCGCCCGCGACCGCCTGATCCAGTCCACCCACCGCCTGCGCCAGGACCAGACCACGCTGACTGGCTTTCCGGACGCTGGCCTGGAACAACAACTGGCACTGCTGCTGGAAAGGGTCGGTCAGGACGCGCCCGCGCCGGCCGTGAACGTCGCCCCATTGGAAACCGGCGATGCCTGCTTTCAGGCCCTCGCATCAGCTATCGAGACCGCCACCCACCACGTGCACCTTGAATATTACATGTGGCAGCCGGATCGGGTGGGCATTCGGCTGCGCGATCTACTGATCCAAAAAGCCAGCGCCGGCATCGAAGTACGGCTACTGCTGGATGCCATCGGTTCCGACCGGGCGACCAACCGCTTCCTGCAACCGCTACGGGACGTTGGTGGCATGATCGCCTGGTTCAATCCCATCGGCTTGCGCCGGCTGCGTTTGCGGTATGTCAATTTCCGCACTCATCGCAAAATCGTGGTTTGCGACGGCCAGATCGGCTTCATCGGCGGCATCAACGTCAGTGATGCGCACAGCGCGAGCTACAGTGGCGCGGATGCCTGGCGCGACACCCATCTGCGCATCGAAGGCGAGCCGGTCCACCGACTGCAATTCATTTTTCTGGAGGATTGGTACTTCGCCACCGATCACGCGCCGTTCCAGCCGGAATTCTTCCCGCATTTCCCCAGGCAATCGAGCGGTCCCTGGTTGCAGATCATCGAGTCCGGTCCCGACAACAACCGTTACGCCATCGCCAAGTTCTATTTCGCCGCCATCGCCGGCGCGCGGCGGCGCATTGCGTTGGCTACCCCCTACTTCGTTCCGAACGAAGCGCTGACCGCCGCCCTGGTCACCGCTGCCCTGCGCGGCGTCGAGGTACGGGTACTGGCGCCCAAGCGGAGCGACTCGCGGTTGGTCACCGCCGCCGCGCGCAGCTACTATGATGAGTTGGTCAATGCCGGTGTCCACATTTACGAATACGGGCCCGCAATGCTGCACGCCAAGCTGCTGCTGGTGGACGAGCGCATCGCGGCGGTCGGCAGCGCCAATTTCGACAACCGCAGTCTGACGCTGAATTTCGAGGTGATGGCGGTGATTTACGATGCCGGACTGGCCGCGCGACTGGCCGACAGCTTCGCGACCGATTTGCGCCTGGCCAGCCGCTACGTCAAGCCGGGCCGGCGCGCCACCCTGGGCCAGCGGTTGGGCGAGGCCACCGCCCGGCTGCTGTCGCCGCTGCTATAACACACAACAATAAGCTGCTTCATCACTGCTTCGAGCTGATAAAATAAGCCCATCCGATGACCGTTATTCCACCACCACCGACACCGGCCGTGGCCACGCCTTGAGAATGGACTGCACCACGGTCGCCAGCGGAATGGCGAAGAACACTCCCCAGAATCCCCACAGGCCGCCGAACACCAGCACCGCCGCGATAATGGCGATTGGATGCAGATCCACCACCTCGGAGAACAGCAGCGGCACCAGCACGTTGCCGTCCAGGCCCTGGATGATCAAATAGACGCCCAGCAGCCACAGGAACTCCGAACCCCAGCCCCACTGAAAGAACGCCACCAGCGCGACCGGCACCGTCACCACCACCGCCCCGATATAGGGCACGATCACCGACAGCCCCACCGTCAGGGCGAGCAGCATGGCAAACTGAAGTCCCATGTAGGCGAACGCCAGGTAGGTCGCGACCCAGACCACCAAAATCTCCAGAAATTTCCCGCGCACGTAGTTGCCCATCTGCAGGTCCACCTCGCGCCAGACCTGCTGCGCCAGACTGTGATCGTGGGGTAGAAACCCGCGCAGCCAAGCCAGAATCAAGTTCTTGTCTTTCAAAAAGAAAAAAACCAGCAGCGGCACCAGCACCACATAAATGACGATGGTGAAGAAGCCCATGCCCGCCGCCAATGACCAGGACAATGCCTTCTGTCCCCAGGTGGCGATTTCGGCCTTCACCGCGTTGATCACTTCAAGAATCTGCGCCTCGGTGATGAATTCCGGGTACAGGGCGGGCAAGCTGAGCAACAGGTTCTGGCCCTGGACGATCATGTTGGGAAACTGCTGCACCAACTGAGTCAATTGCCGCGAGACCAGCGGCAACAAACCCAGCAGCACAAACAGTACGAAGGCCAGAAACAGCACGAACACCACGACGGTCGCCAGCAGGCGCGGCGATCGAGCCCGGAGCTGCAATAATTGCACGACGCCTTCCAGCAGATAAGCGATGACGATGCTCGCCAACACCGGCGCCAGATCCCGCCCCATGAACAGGATCACGCTGGTGACCAGCGCCAGTACGACAGTCAGAATGACCGCCTGGGGATCGTTGAAAAATCGCTGAAACCAGTCACTGATGATCTTCATGGGGTTCCTTGTCGCGGTTTTCCCGCAGTGCGAACGATGTTAGCAATAAAGCCCTGGTAGTCCCAACTACCCGTTGGCTGACGTCTGAACCGTCGGCATCCGCCGTGGTCTATGGGTGTTCGGGGCAGGTTCCCCACGCCGCGCCAAGGAGTGGTTCGGACCAGCGTTGACTGAATTTTGACATCGCTCACCCTCGTCAAGCGTAATCCTTGCCATGTTCGTGACCGAGGTCGGCCTGTTGCAAAAAAAAATTCCGCTCCGTTTTGAAATCATGGGATTGTTGGCCCGACCTTGCTGTCGCAATTAGTGCATCGCACTAAATTAGTGCGGACGAGATTGTCTAGGGGGTTGCCTGCCCGCCAAATTTGGTGGCCGATTGCCGGTCCAACGGGTTATTCATACACCGTTCAGGCAACTGAAAATATAAGTAAGCTGTTGATTTGGTGATTCTTACCCAAAATATTCCAATTGCGGGGCACGCTTGTGCCCCATCCGAAAACCGGACCACGACCATGCCTGCCTCAATCAAGGTTGGTCCGTTAATTGCTGTACTCTCCTTAAGAGGCGGCCGTGGGGGAGCAAACCGCAGCCAACCATCACCGAGGACGTCCGCAACGTCGGCCAGGACCGGGCTGGGGAAAGCGGTACGCCGGCCGGGACCCGACGCACGGATCGACGGAGGATTCGCCTAGTGTTGACTTGACAGATTCGAACCGGAAGCCGCCGCGCTTCCGCGATCAGAGAGAGGTATGACGATGACTATTTTCCACCGCTATCTATCGCGCTACGAAGAGAGCCGCGAAGAGAACCTATCGCTCCAGGCCTATCTGGACCTTTGCAAAAAAGATTCGAGCGTATACGCCAGCGCCCCCGAGCGGCTCCTGATGGCCATCGGCGAACCGGAGTTGGTGGACACCCGCAACGACCCACGGCTGTCGCGCATCTTCCAGAACAAGGTGCTCAAGATCTATCCCGCCTTCGAGGAATTCTACGGGATGGAAGATGCCATCGAGCAGATCGTTTCCTATCTCAAGCACGCCGCCCAGGGGCTGGAGGAAAAGAAGCAGATTCTCTACCTGCTCGGACCGGTGGGGGGCGGCAAGTCGTCGCTGGCCGAACGGCTCAAGCAGTTGATGGAGAAGGTGTCGTTCTACGCCATCGAAGGCTCACCGGTGTTCGAATCGCCGCTGGGGCTGTTCAATCCCGACGAGGACGGCCAGATCCTCGAGGACGACTACGGCATCCCGCGCCGCTACGTGCGGCATATCATGTCGCCGTGGGCGGCCAAACGGCTGCGCGAGTACAACGGCGATATCACCAAGTTTCGGGTGGTCAAGCTGCGGCCGTCGGTGCTGCATCAGATCGCCGTGGCCAAGACCGAGCCGGGCGACGAGAACAACCAGGATATTTCCTCGTTGGTCGGCAAGGTGGACATCCGCAAGCTGGAGCACCTCGCCCAGAACGATCCGGACGCCTACAGCTTTTCCGGCGCCCTGTGCCGCGCCAATCGCGGCCTGATGGAATTCGTCGAGATGTTCAAGGCGCCGATCAAGGTGCTGCACCCACTGCTGACCGCCACTCAGGAAGGCAACTACAACAGCACCGAGGGGCTGTCGGCCATCCCGTTCGAGGGGATCATTCTGGCCCACTCCAACGAGTCGGAATGGCAGTCGTTCAAGAACAACAAGAACAACGAGGCGTTCCTCGACCGGGTCTACATCGTTAAGGTGCCCTACTGCCTGCGGATGTCGGACGAGGTCAAGATTTACCGGAAATTGCTTACCCACAGCTCGCTGTCCGCCGCGCCCTGCGCGCCCGGAACCCTGGAGATGTTGGCGCAGTTCTCGGTGCTGACCCGGATCAAGGAACCGGAGAATTCCAACATCTTCTCCAAGATGCGGGTCTACGACGGCGAAAACCTCAAGGACACCGACCCCAAGGCCAAGTCGATGCAGGAATATCGCGACTACGCCGGCGTCGATGAAGGCATGACCGGCATTTCCACCCGGTTCGCCTTCAAGATTCTGTCGCAGGTGTTCAATTTCGATCACGCCGAGGTGGCCGCCAACCCGGTGCATCTGCTCTACGTGCTGGAGCGGCAGATCGAGCGCGAGCAGTTCGCGGCGGACGTCGAGGAACGGTACCTGTCCTACCTCAAGGGCTTCCTGGCGCCACGCTACGCCGAGTTCATTGGGAAGGAGTTGCAGCAGGCCTACCTGGAATCCTACTCGGAGTACGGCCAGAACGTCTTCGATCGCTACGTGACCTACGCCGATTTCTGGATTCAGGATCAGGAATACCGCGACCCCGACACCGGCGAGTCGTTCGACCGGGCGGCTCTGAACGCCGAGCTGGAGAAGATCGAGAAGCCGGCCGGCATCAGCAACCCCAAGGATTTCCGCAACGAAATCGTCAACTTCGTGCTGCGGGCGCGGGCCAACAATGCCGGCCGGAACCCGGCCTGGACCAGCTACGAAAAACTGCGCGCGGTGATCGAGAAAAAGATGTTCTCGACCACTGAGGATCTGCTGCCGGTGATCAGCTTCAACGCCAAGGCCAGCGCAGAGGAGCAGAAGAAGCACGCGCAGTTCGTGGACCGGATGGTCGCGAAAGGCTACACGGCCAAGCAGGTGCGGCTGCTGTCCGACTGGTACCTGCGGGTCCGCAAGGCTTCCTGACGGAGGAAACCGCTCATGGCCACGCTTATCGACCGACGGTTGGACGGCAAGAACAAGAGCACCGTCAACCGCCAGCGCTTCATCCGGCGCTTTAAAAACCAGATCAAGAAGGCCGTGACCGAGGCCATGAACGGCCGCAGCATCACCGACATCGACAACGGCGAGAAGGTCAACATACCAGCCCGCGACCTGTCCGAGCCCGTGTTCGGCCACGGGCCGGGCGGCCGGCGCGAAGCCATCCATCCCGGCAACAGGGAATTCATCAAGGGTGACCGGGTGGCCCGGCCCCAGGGCGGCGGCTCCGGTGGTGGCTCCGGTGGCGGCCAAGCCAGCAACAGCGGCGAGGGCGAGGATGATTTCGTCTTCGAACTGTCGCGCGAGGAATTTCTGGAACTGTTCTTCGAGGATTTGGAACTGCCCAACCTGGTCCGCACCCAACTGGCCAAGGCCACCGAGTTCAAATCGGTGCGGGCCGGCTTTACCAGTGCCGGCAACCCGTCCAACATCGACGTGGTGCGCTCGCTGAAGGGCGCGCTGGCGCGGCGGATGGCGCTGGCCGCGCCCTATACCCGCCGGTTGCGAGAGGCGGAGGAGGAGTTGCAACGGTTGCTGGCCCAATCGCCGGTCGACGAAAGCCGCGCCCAGGAACTGATCGAAGAGATCGACTATCTGCGGGCGCGAGCGCGGGCGGTGCCGTTCATCGACACCTTCGATCTGCGCTACGTCAACCGGGTCAAGCAACCGCAACCCACAACGCAGGCGGTGATGTTCTGCATCATGGACGTCTCCGGTTCGATGGACCGGGCGCGCAAGGACCTGGCCAAGCGGTTTTTCACCCTGCTTTACCTGTTCCTGAAGCGCAACTACCAGAAGATCGAGGTGGTGTTCATCCGCCACCACACGGTTGCCAAGGAGGTGGACGAGCAGGAGTTCTTCTATTCGCGCGAGACCGGCGGCACCGTGGTATCCAGCGCCCTGAACCTGATGGGCGAGATCGTCGCCGACCGTTATCCGCTGTCGAGTTGGAATATCTACGCGGCGCAAGCCTCGGACGGCGACAACTGGCACCACGACTCGCCAGCCTGCAAGGACATCCTGCTCAAGCAGATCATGCCTTACGTGCGCTACTTCGCCTACATCGAAATCACCCCGGACCGCCACCAGAGCCTGTGGGAGGCGTATGAGGAGGTGAAAGCCACCCATCCGAACTTTGCGATGCGGCAAATCGACGGTCCCGCCGACATCTATCCCGTCTTTCGGGAGCTGTTCAAGAGGCGTGTGTCATGAACTCGACGCGACTGATTTCCGAGTCGTCCGAATGGACCTTCCCGATGCTGGAGCGCTACAACGAGGTCATCGGCCACATCGCCGCCAACGAGTTTGGTTTAGACACTTATCCGAACCAGATCGAGATCATCACCGCCGAGCAGATGATGGACGCCTATTCTTCGGTGGGAATGCCGCTGGGCTACAAGCATTGGTCTTACGGCAAGCAATTCGTGCTGACCGAGAAGAACTACCGGCGCGGGCAGATGGGGTTGGCCTACGAAATCGTCATCAACTCCGACCCCTGCATCGCCTACCTCATGGAGGAGAACACCGCGATGATGCAGGCGCTGGTCATCGCCCACGCCGCCTACGGCCACAACTCCTTTTTCAAGGGCAACTATCTGTTCCGCACCTGGACCAGCGCCGACGCGATCATCGACTACCTGTTGTTCGCGCGCAATTACGTGGCCGAATGCGAGGAGCATTACGGCGAAGAGAACGTGGAACTGTTCCTCGATTCCTGTCATGCGCTGATGAACTATGGCGTGGATCGTTACAAGCATCCGGCGCCGCTGTCGTTGGGGGAAGAGAAACAGCGCCAGCGGGAACGGGAAGCCTATTTGCAGTTGCAACTGAACGACCTGTGGCGGACCATTCCGGTCAAGCCCACGGAAACGGCGGCGGCAACCGAGGCACGGTTCCCGGCCGAGCCGCAGGAAAATCTACTGTATTTCATCGAAAAAAACGCCCCGCTGCTGGAGCCGTGGCAGCGCGAGATCGTGCGGATCGTCCGCAAGCTCGGCCAGTATTTTTATCCGCAGCGCCAAACCCAGGTGATGAATGAAGGCTGGGCAACATTCTGGCATTACACCCTGATGAACCGGTTGTATGACGAGGGTTATATCAATGACGGCTTCATGATCGAATTCCTGCAATCGCACACCAGCGTCGTCCAGCAGTTGCCGTTCGATCATCCCTACTACTCCGGCCTGAACCCTTATGCGCTGGGCTTCGCCATGATGAGCGACATCAAGCGCATGTGCCAGGAACCGACCGACGAGGACCGTCACTGGTTCCCGGACATCGCCGGCCAGGATTGGATCAAGACCCTGGACTTCGCGATGCGCAACTTCAAGGACGAGAGTTTCATCGCCCAGTATCTGTCGCCCAAGGTGATGCGCGATTTCAAGCTGTTCGCGGTGCTGGACGACGACACCCAGGAGGAGCTGGAAGTGACCGCCATCCACGACGACGCCGGCTACCGGCGGCTGCGGCTGGCGCTGGCCGACCAGTACAACCTGGGCAGCCGCGAGCCGAACATTCAGGTGTGGAACGTGGCGCATCGCAAGGATCGTTCGCTGACCCTGCGTCATACCCGCTACAACCGCCGACCCTTGCATGACAGCTTCCAGGAAGTCCTGAAGCACCTGCATCGGCTGTGGGGCTTCACGGTGCGGCTGGAGGCGGTGGACGAGGACGGCAAGGTGGAATTGGTCGGGGAATGTCCGGCGAGGAGATAACCCGTAATCCCATGGAGAATGACCGATGACGCAAATTACCCTGCAACTCCCAGAAAGCGCTTTTGCCCTGCTTCGTAAAGACCCGGACGAAATGGCTGACGCCCTGCGCGAGGCGGCGGCGGTGAAATGGTATGAACTCGGGCTGATTTCCCAAGAGCGAGCAGCCGAGATCGCCGGCTTGTCACGTAGCGCATTCATTACCGCGCTGGCTCGCTTCCAGGTTTGCCCTCTACAGTACACCCTGGACGATTTGCGCGAGGAACTGCGGGATGCGGATTGCTGACCTTGCGCCACACCCGCTACAACCGCCGGCCGCTGCACGACAGTTTTCAGGAAGTCCTGAAGCACCTGCATCGGCTGTGGGGCTTCACGGTGCGGCTGGAGGCGGTGGACGAGGACGGCAAGGTCGAACTGGTCGGGGAGTGTCCGCAATCGCGGGGGCGGTGAAAGTTGCCAGACAAACCCTTACCATCTCCGCTTTCCGTGTCGGGAGCCTGCCATGTACACCCTTTACCGGCTGAACGCCGACGAGTTGTCGGTCGAGTTCCTGGAATCGCTCAAGACCCTGTTCCGCCACAAGACCATCGAGATTGCGGTCTGCGAGGCGGAGACCGTGGAGCAGGATGAGGCCGCCTATCTGCTGTCCAATCCGGCGAACCGCGCCCGTCTGCTGGAGGCCATCGAAAACGTCCGCCAACAACGCAACCTGGTGACAGTGGACTTGGCCGATCTGCAATGAAAATCGCGTTCGAGCAGGAGGCTTTTGCCGACTTCACTGCTTGGGCCGAGCAGGATCGAAAGATCTACAAACGCATCGTGACCCTGATCCTGGACATCGTGCGCAACCCTCATGAAGGGGCGGTGAAGATCGCCGACCGAACCCGTACAATTCGCACCGGCAATAGGTTCACCCCAATCTCGCTGCGAAGGATCGATGGGCGCCGGTCAAACTCTATCGGCAACTCCTTGGCCGCAAGCCCGGCGCCACCGGAACACAACTTTCGAGCGAACCGATCGCAGCGGGAGTAGCCCGTTGCCCGGCATCCCACGCACGGCGCACGCCCGCAGTCGTCTCCCCGAGGCGTGCGCGGGCCAAACCTTCGCCGCACTCTTCACTTTCACGACACAACCAAACCGACAACCATGGACAAGCGCGAACTCGAACAGACTCTCGTTCTCATCAAACCGGACGCCCTCAAGCAATCGCTGACCGGCTACATGCTTTCCCTGCTTTCCGAGGTGCATACCGGACTCCGATTCGCCGGCGCGAAGATCGTGACCGTACACACCATGCTCGCCGAGGAGCACTATGCAGAGCATCGCAGTAAGCCTTTCTTCCCCTCCCTGATCGACTACATCACCGGACGCATCCACTACAGCGAAGAGGATGCCTGGAAACGCCGGGTGGTGGCCCTGATTTACCAGGGTCCCGACGCCATCAAGAAGATTCGCGACATAGCCGGCCCGACCAATCCCCAGCAGGCCCGCGACAACAAACCGGGCAGCGTTCGCGCCTTGGGTACGGTGATCCCGGTGGAAGACGGCAATGGCGCGGTGGTGGACAACCGCATCGACAACCTCATTCACGCCTCCGCCAATCCCGCCGACGCCGAGCGGGAAATCAAGCTCTGGTTCGCGCCTTACGATATCCCTCCGGCCATGCGCGAGTTCGAAACCGCCGAGAGCGACGAGCACTACTATTTCAAGGGCGGCCGGCTTTTCACCAGCCACGAACCCGGCAGCGCCTGCATCATGGCGCCCGGCGACGTGGCGTGGCAGTCGGATCTGGAAGCCTTGCGGTCGATCATGGCGTGCAGGGAGGCAGCCTGCTCGCTAAACTCTGTCGTGGCCAAATACCTCATCAACGAGCAACGGGAACTGATATGAAATCCCGGTTGGGACGCGAGGTGAACGTCACCCGGTGGTGGATATGTGCCGGCAGGTCGAGCGCGTCGCCCGGCTGCGGGCGTACCCGACGACCAGTCAATCATCGTTTGATCCGCCCTTTGAAGTTGGGTGTTTTAAAGATTCTGCAAAACCGCCGCCCGGTCGAACAGCCAGTTCGCGTTGCCCACTAATTCGGCAAGGGCTTGTTCGATGGCGGGAAACACATGGCCGGGGTCGTTGAGGCGCTGGCCGGTCCGCCATCCTTCAAACTGCGTCGGAAGTGGTCACGCCGCGTTCCTCGGCGCATCTTCCCAACAGCCCCAGCGCCCGGCCCTGCAATCGTTCCGATTCTGGGTGCTCTTGACCGTGCGCCAGCACCCGCATCACCGCCGCCGTCGCGAACAAGGGGGCGGGTTCGGCGTCGAAACCGATCTTTTGCAGGAGCGCGGACGTCAGGCCGAGCAGGGTTTCCAGAGGAACCTGCACGTGCAGCGCCAGCCAGAGCGCCTGCCCCAGGAACGCGGTGGTGTCTTCCTCGTCGAGCGCGCCGAGATTCCCAAGCGGGATCTCAAGCTCTTGCCAAGCCCGGATCGAAACGAGTTCTCGCGCGGATTGCAGATAAAGCGTGCGGGCTTGCTTCCGATCACCCAGAGATTCGGCCACCCTCGCTATTGTATCCAGCATCATTGCCCTTTGGTGAGCATCACCGATCTGCTCCACGAGATCCAGCGACTCCTGCCTTAGCGTCAGGGCGCGCCCGATGTCGCCTTGCTGGGCGACGACGAGCGCGATTTCACACAGCGTCGCTGCCTTGAAGCGAACGAAGCCGGTCTGCTCCGAGAGGTCCAGCGACTCCTGCCATAGCGTCAGGGCGCGCCCGATGTCGCCTTGCTGGGCGATCACCCACGCCATTTCATGCAGCGTCGCCGCCTTGCCTGCAACGTCGCCGATCTGCTCCATGAGATAGCAGCGACTCTTGACACAGCATCAAGGCACGCTCGATATCTTGCTGGGCGGTAACATTCACCATGTTATGCAATTTGATGGCCTTGCCCTTTACGTCGCTGATCTGAACCCAGGTATCTCGACATAGTCGTTCAGCTTCCTGATAACGGGCGGCATTTATCCAACGCCTGGCAATCGCAACAACGAGTTCGCGAGCAACTACCAGTTTGCCGCCTTGCAACGCCAGCCTATGGATTTCCAGAAACTGCTCTTCGTTGATGCCGATGTCAGCTTTCCACCAGATTTGATAAAGATGCTGCGCCGCCCGCCGATGGGCCTCCGTTCGCTCGGCGCCGCTCAGTTCTTCACGCAACGCCACGTCCAGCAATGAGGAAACGTAGTAGCGCGGTTCCTCGGTGGCGGGGTCTCGCCCGGCCTCCACCAACCCCAAATTCACCGCCCGCCGCAAATCGGTTTCCGGCAGTGGGCCATCCAACACCGCCGCCACGGCGGACTCGGGCACGGGCAGTTGATACAAGGACAAAAACGCCAACAGCCGCCGGCCAATTTCCGTTTGCTGCTCCACCAATTGTTCCAGCAGTACATCTTCCCGAAATTGCGCTTCGGTCTTTGCCAGCGCCGCCAGAATCGCCGTCTCGTCGGTGGCCTGATCCCGAATCGCCCGGTCCAGCCATTCCAGCAAGCGGGGATTACCCGCCGCCAGTTCCAGCGCCTGTTCCTTGATGGCGGCGGCGGTCTTGGCCTCGGCCCCGAGCGATTCCAACTGCCGGGTTTTCTTGTCCAAATCCGCCCCGCGCAGCGACTCCAAACCTTCTGGATACAGCTTGGCCAGTCCCGGCAACGGAAATTTCCAGCGGCTGGTGACAATCACCCGGCAAGCGGAGCCAGTTTCGTGGATCGCCGCCAGTAAATCCCGCAACACCGGCAAGACTCCCGGCTTCAGGCTGACGTTGCCCTCCTCGCTCCGATCCAGGCTGTGTTCGAAATCGTCGAACACGAACAGCGCCGGAGCCGTCGCCAGCGTTTCCTGCAACAAGCGCCGCAACCGCGCCTTCAGCGACGATCCCGGCTCGTTCAAGCGGGCGATGGCCGCCGCATCGTCCAGCTTGTCGCCCAGCACGCGCAGCAACGCCAATTCATCCACCTGCCCCACCCAGACCAGCCGCCGATAATCCGGCAAGCGGTCGCACAAGCGCGCCGCCAGACTGCTCTTGCCCAGCCCGCCCATGCCGTGCAGCAGCACGCCTTCGGCGTAATCGTCCTCGCCGGCAAAGCTTTTGAGCACCCGCAAACAACGCTGCAACGGCCGCCGCCGACCCACGAACCGTTCGCGGCGGCAGACTTCCACCTTGCCGGCGGCGTCCAGAAACTCGGTGCGGGCCTCGCGCAACAACGGCGGCGACCGGCCCTTGGTTTTGAGGGGCGTCACCAGCGCCGACAAGGGCGTGGCGTTGGCGTACAACCGCAGCAGATGCCAATAACGGGAATCGTCCTTCGCCAACAAGTGCTGCCGGGCGTGTGCCACCGCCGCATCGAGCCGCTCGCCGCTGGCCAATTGCTCGTACAGATAGGCGGCGGCCCGGCTGGCGTCGCGATCCCCCACCGGCAAGGCCCAGCCCAGCACCGCCGGCGCACCCGCTTCCACCAGCGCCTCGCACAGCGAAGGCAATGCGCCTTGTTCCAACGCCTGGCCGGTGCGACAGCCGGACAGAAACACCAAGCGCGGCCAGCGGTGATTAAACGCGGCGGCCAGTTCATCGGCGCTGGCTTCGTGTTTGAAACCGAGTGGATTTTCCAGAATGAAAACGGGTTTGCCCGTCCGGGTATCGGCATGACCGGTCAGGTGAAACACGTCGAAATAGCCGGCATCCACCGCCGTCACCTGCTCCTGCAAGCCTTCCAGGCTACCGCTTTCCTCCACCACCAATTCGAGGGGCCGGTGGCGGGTGGCCTCCAAAATCCGCCCCTCTTCCGTCTCGAAATCCAGCACCGGCAACACGTCCTCCGGCGAGGCCGCCATGAACAGCACCCGCAACGGCCGGTTGGCCCGTTGGATCGAAGCATCGGAATAGCGCCGGTCATTCACCTGCCGGATTGGGGTAAAGCGGTGATGGGCATGGCCGCAGAGATAACCGTCGCTGTACAGCAGTTCCCACGGCAAATGGCGCAAACTGCTCTCGACGGCGACGTGTAGCGCCAGATCGGGATGCTGTTTTCGCAGTGCCGCCAACCAACGCTCGGTGGGGCCATCCAGCCACTCGTACAGCCGACGGCCCAGACCGCTCAAATCCAGCTTGCTGCTGCGGTAATCCTTCTCCACCTCGGCGACGAACCGCTCGATATCGGCCTGCGGCAAGGAGCGCTCGTCGTGCAATTTCCCCTGCTCGTCCAGCAAACGCAACCGTTGTTCGGTGGCGGTTTGGGCGAAAATCTGAAACGTGAACTGCTGCATGGGTTTTCCCTCCCTGACACCCTAATTTTGCGCAAAATTTAGGGGGTAGCAAATCTCTTTACCTTCTCAGGTTAAGGAGAACCGAAGCGATCTAGCAACCGTTCCAAACCTGCGGCAACTTCAGCCGCATAAGGATGGAGGACATTCAAATGGACCTCGGTGAGCTGTTGGCGATGGAAGATCAGATGAGGGTGCGGCTCTTTTTCTACGACACAGGGTTGCCAAAAATCAACACGTTATAGCGTGTAGGATTTGAAAAAGGACCTCTCAAAGGGTAGATAAGAATCTTATCCACCCCAGGGCAATCGCATTTAAATTATTAACATTTGTATCAATTAAGTAGCAGTCTTTCCAGTCCTCCACATAAAAGATGCGTGAGATAATCGGTATCCCAACCGGCCTTGAGTCGCTTGTTTTTAATGCCTAAGCGGGTATCGTCATTCCGCAATACATTGAGGGCGATGTGTCGGAGAACCGCCATGTTTTCTGGAGCGTGTCCGGTTCGAATCCGTGAGTCATCTTCGCGAAAGCCAATATCGAGGACCCAATGTACGGAGTTTTCGATCCCCCAGTGTTGCCGGACGGCTTTCGCAAACAGGGTGACATCCTTTTCCAGACTGGAAATAACAAATCGTCGCTCGATGGTGGTTTTACCCCCGACCGTTCGCTCGGATTCGACCAGGCCGATCAGCGACAGATTTTTCCAAGGTGCCGTTGATGGAAGCTCGGAAATTTCATCGGTGATCCAGTAACGGCGAACCTCGAGGCGTCCGTGGCTATTGGTTTGCGTTTCCACATAACGAATCGCGGCGTTTTGGAAATGATTCGTTGCCGCATCCAAGAAAAAATTTTGGACTTCCTGAAAGAGATGACCGTGATTCGCTTTCAGGGTCAAGACGTAATCGGCCTGTTGGTTGATAATCAACTCGGCGATGTTTTTCTGGCACCCCATCGCATCGATGGTGACGATGCATCCTGACAAATCAAGCACTTGGAGCAGTGCGGGAAGGGCGGTTATTTCATTGGATTTGGCATCGGTTTGGCGTTGGCCCAAGATTAACGCGTTGTCCGACGCCCACGCGCTGACCATGTGAATCGCTGATCGGCCGTTTTTTTTATCCTGCGAACGCCGCAAAGTTTTCCCATCGACGGCCACGATTTCGCCCGGGGTTTTGAACCGGAGCTGGCTGACCCACCGCAGGAAACCGGCTTCGAATTCGTCGGGGGACAGCAAGGAAAAGACCCGGCCAAACGTATCGTGAGACGGAATCCCATTCGGCAGGGACAGGAATTCTTGAAACCAATCGTATTTGGCCCGGCCAAACGATTCAATGCTGACCCAGTCATCGGCACCGCACACTACGGCGCAGAGTGCGATGACCACAATATCGATCAACAGATGCCGTTTCCTTCGATCAAGACGGGGATCGGTGAGGGTCGAGAAGCTTTTTAAAATCATCGGTACGGGCTTGACCACGAGGGGAACCGACGATTCTTGGGCATGGTTGAGCGCTCGGGCCAGCGGTTTTACCGCCCACTGCCGGGGCGATTTTAATTCAGTGGGTGGCTGAACTGAAGGGCGGAGAACCATAGGGTGAACCTCGTTAGCTATTCCAAAACCATCGAGAGACTTTAAGCTGATTTTATTCCCCCGACCCGGTCGTTCAAATCCTCCAGATAACCATCGACATCAGCTAAAATACTAATATATTGATTTTGAAATACTTTTTTAATGCGATTGCCCTGGTGTGGGTGCGGACGGAGGTGGTCGTGTTGGAAAAGAAGCAGGGCGGCTTTGAGTACCTCACCGGAGTGATCGATGAGGCGGGTAACGAACCCGTGCCCTTGGCGGCCCTTGTCAAAAGTAAAGTCATCCAAGAATACGGTGACGAGCGAAAACCACTAAATATCGTCGCGATCACCGATGGAGCGAAAGACATTCGCGGCCGGTTACTCGCGATTTTTGGAGTCACGGTAGTGATTATTTTAGATTGGTTTCATCTCGGTAAAAAGGTCAAGCAGCTGATGAGTATGATTGCCCCGACCCAAGCGGACAAGGAGACGTACTTAAAGTTTATATTTTGTCAGCTATGGCAGGGTCAGACGGAAGCCATTTTAAACTATCTAAGAACGGGGATAAAAACCAAGAATCCGGAAAAACTATCCGAACTGATCGGCTATCTAGAAAGGCATCAATCAGAGATCATTGACTACCAGCGTCGTCAGCAATCCGGTAAAGTGATTGGGAGTGGTCGAATAGAGAAATGCTGTGATCAAGTGATTGGTCATCGTCAGAAAAAAAAGGGGATGAGTTGGAGTACAATAGGGAGTAGAAGTTTGGGTATTTTGAAAGTGGCAGAGCTGAACAATCAGTGGCGGAAACTCTGGTTTTCTAACGAGGCCGCCAATGATCCAGATATAAATAGCCCTCGTCTTGTCTTAGCCCTAGCGGGTTAATCTGAATCTTATCACTGGAAAATTTACAGGAACAAATTATACACTATTTTGTTATTTAAAACAACATGTTAGTTTTCGTATAGGCTCTGAGACGAGAGGTCCCATACGATGAAAGCACAAGCGGTAGCGTTTGACCAGCCGTGTCATTCGGCCTACGAGAAGTTTATCGAGATAACGAACCATCTACGAGGTAAGGCGTTGTCCGCGGAGACACATAGTGGAGTCGAGGCCTATCTGGAGGAGGATGGACGCGAACTGCTACGGTTGCTGCTACAAGAACATTTAGCGAGCCGTGGCTCCGGACGGGTTGGAGAAGCGGTTTGCGGTGCGGACGGGGTGGTTCGCCCGCATAAACGCGATCACCTGGAGCGGAGTTATCAGAGTGTGTTTGGTGGGGTTCAGGTGGAGCGGACCGGGTATGGTCAGCGCGGGGTGGCCAGCCTGTTTCCGCTGGATGCGCAATTGAACCTGCCCGCACAAGGCTACTCGCATCGGTTGCAGAAGCGGGTCGCCCGTCAGGCGGCCAAAGAGTCGTTTGAAGAGGTCGTCAAAGACATCGAGGCGGAGACGGGCGTGCACATTGGCCAGCGCCAGGTTGAAGAGATCGTCGCCACCGCGGCACACGACTTTGAGGCGTTTTATGCCCAGCCCTTGCCGGAAGAACTCCAACGGCAAGCGCAGAGCAAGCCGATTCAGGTATTGACCTTTGATGGCAAGGGGGTAGTGATGCGGCCGGAGGGCTTGCGGGAAGGAACCCGCAAGAAGGCCGAAGCCAGTCCGCCACGGTCGCCCCGCGGTTTTTCCCACCACGCCAAGGCGAACCGCAAACGAATGGCGACGGTAGCGGGTATCTATCACCTGGATCGGCAGATTCGCTGTCCCCGCACCGTCGCACGGCAGTTTGCACCGCTACGGCTGGTTCCCCGACACCCGACTGCCGTTCCCAAGCCGGTGGCCAAGCGGCTGTGGGCCAGTCTGGAACAACCCATGAAGGCGGTCATTGAAGCCGGCTTTGCGGAAGGGGTTCGGCGTGATCCCACGCACCAAGCCGAATGGGTGGCCTTGGTGGATGGTGATCCCACCCAGCTCGACCACATCCAGCAGGTGGCGACAAAGTATGGGGCGACGGTGATCGTTATCCTGGATATCATTCACGTGCTGGAATATCTGTGGAAGGCGGCCAACGCCTTGTTCGACGCCGAGGACGCCAAAGGTGCCCCGTGGGTAGCGGACCGGATCGAGCAACTGCTGCAAGGGCAGAGGCCGTCGCTGGTCCGCTGCTTACGGCGCGCCGCCACCGCCAAGGGGTTGAGCCCGAAACAACGGGAACCGATCGAGCAATGCATCACCTATCTGACCAATCACGCTCCTTATCTGAACTATCCGCACTACCTGGCCAAGGGGTATCCCATCGCTACCGGCGTGATCGAAGGCGCTTGCCGTTACGTGGTCAAAGATCGCATGGAGATCACCGGGGCGCGCTGGGGTCTGGAGGGAGGCGAAGCGGTCCTCAAGCTGCGCGCCCTGTACCTCAACGGCGATTTCGAGGCGTACTGGCAATTCCATGAACAACAGGAGTATCAACGCAATCACCAAGCCAAATTTGCAGAAATGCCCACGGCGCGACCACACCTGCGGCTCATCCCTACCGGAAAAGGCTGATGGCATTACCTGACCTGACTGACCTACGGGGGCTGGAAAACCAAGGTCTGGGACGTCGTAGAAAAAGAGCCGCACCCATCAGATGACCAGGCAGGGTTAGTACATCCTGGATCAACTGGGTGGGACCGAACTGGGCGAGCGGACCGGCGGGAAACATCCAAGGCGTGGCCCAGGCGAGGAGGTTATGCGCCAGGTCGGTCAACAAGACCAACGTTTCCTGGGCGGCCAATACTTTCTTGCGCCGACGGCTCAGCAGCAACCCCGCTTTATCGGCCTGGATTTCGGTTTCGCAGGCGCCCCGCGCATCATAGTAGGCGATCACTTCGGCCGGTGACCAGGTGCTGACCGAGCAGACCACGGTGCTATGCTTCAACTGGCCGTGCTGGGTGCGCCAGCGCAATGCCAACCACTGGACCGGGCGCTCGAACGCGACCGGGCCCTGCACCGGGGCCACCCAACGGTCGTTGGGGCGCAGTTCCCACCAGCCGTCGTCGCGGACCTGGCGGGCCAAGGCCGCCGGACGGCGCCCGCCGCCACTCTTGGTGACGACTTGCCAGTGACCCACCAAGGCCGCCGCCACGTTCGCGTCGCTGCCAAAGCCGGCATCCGAGCACAAAATTGTCCGGGCCTTCTGCGCCACCCGCAAGTCCAGAAAGGCATCGATGGCCTGCACCACCGGCAGGTAGGTGGGACTACTCGCTGGTTTGCCGGGGTAAAGCTGGGAAAACAGCGTTTCGTGATATTGCGGCGCCTGCACGCGCGCCAGTTGCCGCCCATAGAGGTTTTTTTCGCCCCCAGCTTACCCTTGGTGCTGGCCTCGGCGTGTTTCGAAGCCGGCAGCGGGGTGAGGTCGATATCCAGCCAGAGCCAATCCTCCGCAAAGGGGTGGCGGAGGGTACGGCTTTCGCGTCGAAAAGGCGCTCGCTGCCGTGGCGCAATTGGGCGATCTGCTCGACCGTGAACCCATCCAAGGTGCGGGCCCGGGTCGCTTGCTCGGCAAAGCGCTCGCGGCCCCACGCCTGGGCCAAGGCCAAGTCCGGCCGCAGCCGGGTGTTCACTGGTCGAATGGCCCGGCATCCCGCCAGAATGCTGACGAGGACATCGAGCAGTTTGCTCGTCGGCGAATGGACTACCGTCTTGAATGGCAACCGTACGCTCTCGAACACGGGTTCCAGAAAGTGGGTCCGCGTCAGACAGTAACCCAATACGCCCAGCGGGGCAAAGTGAGTCTCATCGGGCCAGCAATTCCGAACGTCCTCTACAGGTTGTGGCGGGGTAGGTGGCGGCCAAGGCACAGGGCATGCGCCTCCGCGACCGCCCCGTGGCGCGGACACTGTGCCCGACGTCTGGAGCAGTCTGCGGTGTTTCAGTGGTCGGTGTTGGGGGTGAGCGGTCTCCCGAAAGGTTGGAGGGTGAGGCCTGGATGGGGTGGAGCAGGCGGTCTCCGCGGAAAGCTACAACAACCGAACCTGGCAGCGGCGCTGGGCGATCTGCGCCAAGGAAGCGCTACAGAGTTCGCCCTGAGTGAGAAAGGCCATCATCTCTTGCCACAGGTGGCGCAGGGTCATCTTGCCTTCGAGCCAGGGCTGGAAGGTGCGACTGAGGACCATTAACTGATTGATCAAATGGCCGATTTGCAGGCACTGATAGTAGTTCTTGGCCGCCCGCCAACTGACCCGAGCATACTTGTGCTGGAGGGCGTAGCCATGATTTTTCTGGGCATTGAAGCCTTCGTTTTCGATCTTCCAGCGCATCCGCCCGCCGGCGCTGAGTGCGGCGACGGTAGCGCCGTCGACCTCCAGGTTGGTCAGATGGACAAAGCGGTGGACGGTGGTTTCCCCCCGAGCCGGGTGCTGGGTTTCCACGCACGACAGCCATTGCAGGCGATGCCCGTGATAGTCGATCTCGGTGATCCATTCAAAGACCTGCTCGATGCGGGTCGGCCCCCGCCAGCGGCGCTCGCAGCGGCGTTGCCGCGCACCGCCCATGCGGCGTAGCGCCTCGACCTCGTCCCAGACGCTGGGCAGGTTACCGTCTTTGAAGGTCACGATAAAGGCCCAGCCATACTGCTGGCAGAGGTCGAAAAATCCTTGATAGGGGTACAGGCCATCGGCGGTCAGGCAGATCGGCAGGCGCGGATAGCGCTGCTTGAGGCGCTTGGCCCAGCGCACGAGCGCCTTGCGTTCGCAGTCCTGCTTGTCATACTCGCCCTCGGGATTGGCGATCCATGCGCTGGCCACGGAGATCGAAAAGCCGCTGGGGGTCAGCAGCTTGGCCTCCAGCACGGGGTGAAAATACGTCGTTGTGCCACGGGCCGAGGTGCGGTGCGGGCAGTGCTCGCAGTGACGCTCGCTAAAACTCAGCACCCCCGTCGCGTCGATGGCTACCACAAACCAGCGTTTGAACAGGCGATGGCGATGCCACACCCTGTTCTCCAACAACCGCTGGACCAGCCCGTGCTTGAGCCCCTCCAGCTGCTCCTCGTTCAACTGACACAAGACCCGATGCACCGTGTCCAGGTGCGGCAGACGCCGCTTGAACAACTGCCAGTATTGCTTTCTGAACCGCTCTTCCCGACGCTTGTTGTCGAACGCGTTGCGTGAACCCTGCTTGAACACAAACAGCAGGATGCCCGCCATCAACAACTCGACCGGGGTGTAGTCCGACTTGGCCCGGCAATCGTCGAGCTGGCGCAGCTGCTCGAACAGCCCGGGAAAAAAATGCCGCACCGTCTTGTACGGCTCCCGGACCATCGCCTCGCCCCGGTTCGCGGGCGCCGCCTCACGGCGCCTTTGGGCTTGACGTTCGGCCGCCCGGCGTGCTTTTCTCGTCTTGCGGCGCTGCAGGTGGGCTTCGGCTTTGGTCATCTCGTGGTTTCCTGGCAGAAATTAACGAGATGATATCTTCAGCGCCTTAAATCCAGCCCCCACGTCTCAAATAGCCGGAAAAATATTTTTTGAGCCATGCACCAGCCGATTGAAATTATTAACTTTTCTTTAATGCTCTGAATTGCTGCATCGGGCATGGCGGTCAGGCGTATGGTGGGGCGCATTGGTGACCTCCCAGCAGTTATGACGGGCGAACTCTATACCTGACGGACCTGCCCCGGAAGCTGAGGGCCATTTGCTACCCCTCGAATTTTGCGCAAAATCAGGGTGACAGCGGGTCGGCGTCAAACCGATTCCCGAGACCGTTACTCGCCGACCTCGCTCAGGAGTTGCGCCACCAGTTCGTCGGATGCGTAGAGCCCGGTCTCGCGCAGACGGCCGATGATCGGCGCGGCCGACTCGATCCGGCCCGCGCGCTTGGCCCGGGCCACGATGCCCAGCGTGCCGATGACCTTCAGCCCCATCGCTTTGGCGCAGCGTCGCGCTTCGAGATCGTCGAGGACCACCCGGTCGGCGCCGTGCCGCCGGGCGTTCGCGATGACCTGCGATTCGCCCGGTCCCAAGTCCCAAG
Organism: uncultured Gammaproteobacteria bacterium; assembly: GCA_963715845.1. Lineage (GTDB taxonomy): Bacteria > Pseudomonadota > Gammaproteobacteria > Competibacterales > Competibacteraceae > Competibacter_A. Next base: position 91,830 of record CAVQSJ010000024.1, read on the forward strand.
CGAGTATTTCCGGGGGCACGGTTTCGTCCGAGACCACGGCGTACCGCGCGTTCTTGGCCAGCGTTTCGAGGAGGCGCGCCCCGTCCGGTTTGGCGCCTACCTCGCGCGCCACCGATCGGGGCACGATGAGGGCATCGGCCAAGGTTGCGAGCAGATCGAGGTGGCCGGTCTTACCGAGCAGGATCAGCGGTGAGGCGTCCACCACCCAACGGCTAATCGCCATGGATTTCGTCGGCCAACTCCTCGGCCGTCACTTGGCAGGCGGGCACCTTGCGGTGGTGCAACTCGTCGAGGAAGTCGGCGCGCGCCAACCCGGCCAGCTCGGAGGCCTTGCCTTGAGAAACAACGCCTTGTGCATACCATTGGACGGCGGCGGCGATCCGCATCTCGCGAGCGAACTCGTGCGGCGCGAGACGGAGCGCGCCGAAGGCGGCGGGTTCGAAGTCAAAGCTTATCGTCGTCATCGCGACCTCGGTGTCAGTGTGTGTCGATCCAGAGCATCCATCTCGATCATCCGGGCGGGGTGCCGGTCGCCAGGTCGACGATGGCCGAGCCGGCCGAACCCGGTTTGCCCTTCAAAGGCTACGGTCCGATTCGCCCGTTTGCAATATCTACGCGCACGGAGCCAGCGGCGCGAGCCCTTCACCGGCCGGCGAGCCGGCCAGCGGCTTCCCCGACACGCCCGCAGGCGCTGCCGCTCGGAGTCACCCCGAGCCGCGTCCGGGCGACCCGCATCACCGAGGCCCCGGACCGGAAGCGCTCGATCGAGGCGGTACAGGTGTTCGGTTGCAGCCGCCCGCTAATGAGGAAAATATACAACCAACGCGAGCCGCACCGGTAAAGCACCGGTTTCGCGGTGCGGAAATGGAGGCTTAGCGCGCGGTCAATGCCTCGATAGACATGCTATATGCAATTGGTTTTTATATATTTTATCGTATGGCCTCCCGTTGTTGGTAGCGGTGCTGGTCTCGATAAAGGCGTGAGCCTACATTTTTTCTTTCGGTCTCTTGACACCGTCCAGATGCGGGGAACTACAGTTAATACTGTCTAGTTTGTTTTGTTGACGTGGCCGTTTATGTGTTCTCGCCCATAGTACAGGAAAAAATAATAAGCTATTGATATTATTGTATAAAATTGGGTATACTTTGGCTATCCGACTTCGTTACTGACTCGTAAAAGCAACTTAACTTGTTGACTGTAATAGAAAATCCTGAATAACGGAGGTACCCTCTCTGTGCACCACCTTGCCCTGTTCGTTGCTCTCCTACAAGACTCATTCGGTTGGAATCTCGCCCGTGCTAAAGGTGGGGCCGCCATCATCGTAGGGTTGATCAAAGTGAGGACGGTTAACTTGACCGCGTTAGCCACGGCGGTACCGGGCCATGCCAAGGTCGATTCTAAATATAAACGCCTCCAACGATTTTTTAAGGAGGTGCCGCTCAATTTTAGCTTGGTAGCTCAATTGATGGCCGGTTTAGTGCCGCAGGATCAATTTAGGTGATTTCCTGTAAATAGTTTACCAATTTTAGTAAACTCTTGAAATTGATCTGTGGCCTGAAAATAAGGGGTTTTGCTATGAACACCTTAAGTCTTTCTCGTCAATCTTTAAGCGCATCTCAAGTAGAAGATATTCGGTTAGCGGCCTCTAAAATGCATGGAGAAAAACGTCGAGCTTTTCAGGCGGAGATGTCCTTAAAATACTGTGAAGGGAATGTTCGTTTGACGGAAACGATCTTCGGGTGGGGACGGGAAACAGTGACCGTGGGTTTGGCGGAAAAACGAACGGGGCTTATTTGCTATGGTGCCCAATCGGCTTTGAGTGGAAATAAACGCTGGGAAGAACGCCATCCAGATATTGCAGAAGCGCTTCGTCAATGAGCGGAAGGGCATGCGCAGCAGGATCCGACTTTTCGTACTGTGATCGGTTATACGCGACTGACGGCAGCCGAAGCGTTAAAACAGTTGCATGCTCAAGGGTTCGGTGAAGACCAGTTGCCTTCCGTGAGTGCGATGGCCGAAATTTTAAATCGGATGGGTTATCGATTGCGTAAAGTAGTCAAAGCCAAGCCGCAAAAAAAAATTCCAGAAACGGACGCGATCTTTGACAACATCCAGCAGAAAGATCAATCCGCCCGCGACTCCGAGGGGGTGAAACGCTTGAGTATGGACTGCAAAGCCACTGTAAACATTGGAGATTATTCGCGTGGCGGTCAAACTCGGGGCGACCATCAGGCCTGCGATCATGATCTAGGATGCACAGAAAAACCTCGTCAGTCGTAAGTTCTTTCCCTGAAGCCCCTTGACTTTGCTGCTCAAGGGCAGCATGGATTTCCCTGAGCGACGCGCGCCTCAACAACCCGGTCGCCCGAGGAGAATCCATGCTGACCTATGTATACCAGGCTTTAGAAGGTTTTCGCAGCGCCTTTGCTCGGCGGCGCAGCTGGGTGCTGTTCTGCGCGGTGGTGTTGAGTTTTTTGGCGGCACCGGAGACGATCGGCGTAACCTCGATGTGCCGGTTCTGGCAGGGGAATGAAGCGGTTTATCACCGTTTTCTGCATTTCTTTCGCTCGAAAGCCTATGATTTTGAAACGCTGTTGGCGGCATGGCAAGGCTACGTGTGGCGTCAGGCGGTTGCGGTTCAGGTCGCTGGGCGTTGTCTGTTGCTGGGCGATCATACCCTGGTGGTCAAAGATGGGGGGCGCATGCCGGGAGTGGTGTCGTTACATGACCATTCGGAAACCCAGCACAAGCCGTCGTATTTCCGGGGGCAATGTTGGGGGGCGATCGGTTTAGTCGTGGGAACGCTCGGCGCCTGTTTTTGTTTGCCCCTAGAACTACGGATTCATCAGGGTTTCCGCCAGTTAGGCCAGGCGGAACCAGCGTCACCCACCGACCCGAGCCTGCCGGAGCGGGTGGTCCAGATGGCCTTGACGTTCGCCCTCGGTCATGACGCCCCGGCCTTTTTGGTGTTGGATGCGTTTTTCGCCACCGCCGGGGTCTTCCGGTTGGCCCACTCGGTCTACTCGATCGCCTTGCGGCAACCCTATCTGATGATCCTGACCCGGGCGAAGAAAAATTACGTCGCGTATTTCCCGGCCGCCCCGAAGCCCGCCGACCGGCCCGGACCCCCACCGCGCTATGGCGAGAAAGTCCACCTGATGGAGTGTTTTGATCATCCCCAAGGCTTTGATCTCGTCGAATGCTGCGTCTATGGCCAGCGGGAACTCGTGCGGCTGATGAGCCTCCCGTTATTGTGGAAACCGCTCGGCGACTCCCTCCTGTTCGTTTTCGCCATCACCTCGCGTGGTCCCTTGGTCCTGATGTGTTCCGATCTGACCCTCTCGCCGGTCACCGCGCTCGAACTGTATTGTATCCGCACCCGCATTGAAATCTTGTTCGCCGTCTTGAAAAATCTCCTCGGCGCGTTTCGTTTTCACTTCTGGACCCCGCACTTGCCGCGCCACGCCCGCCGTCCTACCCCGAATCGGTCCTTGAAGACCCCAACGGCCGAACACCAACCCCCCGTCGCCGCCTGCTGGCAAGCCTATGAAGTCTTCGTCTTCTGCGCCCTGGTCGCCCAGGGGTTGTTGCAACTGATCGCCCTGCGGTTCGGTGCCGAGATCTGGCAACAGCATCAACTCTATCTGCGGACCCGCTCCCGCGCGCTGCCTTCGGAAAAAACGGTCCGCCAGGTCTTGGCCGCGCTGGTCCTCAAACAACTCCTCGATCTCCCACAAAACAGTATCATCACGAAGATCCGACGCGCTTTCCAGGACCCCAAAGAAGAGGAACCGGTCCATTCGCCCCCGGTCTCCTGAATCATCGCTTAAATCACCCGGTTAAGCGGCATTTGACTGGCTGGTTCCATGATCAGCCGCGGGCCGTCTTGTCCCACGATCAGACCGAGAAGTTGCGACTGAGGAGAAAAACATACGCCGTGTGGGATTCTGGATGAAGATGTTGGGGAGCTTTACATCAATTTTGGGAGTTCTTATAAAACCAGTGATTTCATTGTCGATACGCTGGAGGCGTGGTGGGAAAACCTTGAGCCTGAACAACAACAAACAACTCAGTTAATTCAACTTAAAATTGACAATGGTCCGGAAAGTAGTGGTGTGCGTACCCAATTTTTAAAGCGAATGGTAGAGTTTACCGAACAAATCGGAAAACCGATTCAACTTCTCTATTATCCGCCTTATCACAGCAAATACAACCCAATCGAACGTTGTTGGGGGATTCTCGAGTTGCACTGGAATGGCGCCAAGCTGATTAATGTTGAGACGATGCTGGCATGGGCTCAAAGCATGACTTGGAAAGGCCTTCAACCGATTATTCAATTAAGTCAGAAAGCCGATGAAAGAGGGATTTCACTGACCAAGAAAGCTATGCGTGCAATTGAGAAAAAATTGGAAAGGAACCCACTTTTACCCAAATGGGATATCCTGATCAAACCACTTGAAATGGTAAACTCTTTATAGGAAATCACCTTATCCGGGGAGATCTGTCTCACGAGCGGTCCGTGTCGCTAGGGGAGTCGAACTGAGGCCCAGACCCGAAAGGGCTGGAAACGCCATCGAACCCTACGGGGGCTGTGGTGGCCAGGGGAGCCGGACTGAGGCCCAGGGCGAAAGCACTGAAGAGGCCACCGGACCCTACCGTAACCCGGGCAGCGCGCCTTGCGGCAACGCTGGGCGTGATGAGGCAGCAGTCAGCAGACGGCATAGTAGCCCAACGCCCACCGTAATGGGGGGGACACGGTGAAGGCCCGAACCTTCGGCAACGAGCGAGACGAGCGAGCCTCAATGGCCGTACCGCACCCGACCGGGTGAAACGGTCTTGGCGGTTCGTAGCGTAGGCTCTTTGGCATCTTGCGGGATGATAAAATATAATTAGTGTCTGACCGGAAACCATATTTATCAATTAAATCATTTGCTTATCAAGAAGTTATGTGCCTGTTCTGATTTCTGATACGATGTTTATCTTATTGATTTGTTTATATTTATAATTCCATGCTATACTTTTTCAAAATTTAAATGGTTCCTTATCTAATATCGAGAAAGAACATGCGCCAAAAAACCCGAAAACCGATTGACGAAATGCAAGTAGATCAAGTCCAATTAGACGCCAATTCTCGTGATGATATTCCTCAACTGCTTAAGGGATTACAATATATTTTTCTCAATCCGATTTTGCTCGAACAGGCCCTCAAGATTTTAGATGGCATATTTCCTAAGGACATCGATCTTAATAACGGACGACCGGGTATGGATATGTGGAGTATTTTAGTCCTGGGAGTCCTTCGGTTAAACTTGAATTGTGACTATGATCGACTGCATAATTTAGTCAATAATCATAAAACGATTCGCCAAATTCTCGGCCATGGCGTGGTTGACGATCAAGACTGTTATTACTTACAGACGCTCAAAGATAATGTCAGCTTATTAACACCTGAAATTCTTGATCAAATTAATCAAGTCGTGGTGAACGCCGGTCATGCGTTGATTAAAAAAAAAGGATTAGGCGATGAGCCGTTGCCCGACCGGGGTGCGGAAGACCCACTCCGCGGCCGTTGTGATTCATTCGTGGTAGAAACCAATGTTGAATATCCAACGGATACCCGTTTGTTGTTTGATTCGGTACGGAAAGTGATTCAACTCCTCATCCGGTTATGCCGACGCCAACAGGTCGAAGAGCCAATAGGGGGGGTAGACGGCATTAAAAAATTAAAAAAACTATGGCGTCGTCTCCAAAAACTCAAGCCCTCGACCTCGAAAGGTGAATCCAAACAAGCGTCGCGTCAGAAAGAAATCATCGACGCGCATCAAGCCTATCTCGATTGGGCTACAGAGTTAGTAGAACGCGCCCATCGCCAATTAGAAGAACTTGAGAAAATAGACGGAATGGATAAAGATAAGATATTGAAAATAAAGGATTTTGTCAATCATGCCCGGCGACAAATCGATCAAATTGACCGCCGGGTTATTCAAGGCAAAAAGATTCCTCATCAAGAAAAAGTATTTTCAATTTTTAAACCTTATACCGAATGGATTAGTAAAGGAAAAGCGGGGGTGCCGGTGGAACTGGGTGTTATGGTGGGCATTATTGAAGATCAACATCGCTTTATTCTTCATCACCGGGTTATGCAACAGGAAGTCGATGTGGATGTAGCGGTCCGTATGGTCCAGGAAACGCAGCAGCGGTATCCTCAATTATCATCCTGTAGTTTTGACCAAGGTTTTCATTCGCCTGGCAACCAGCGTGAGTTATCAGATCTACTCGAGACCGTGATTCTACCGAAAAAGGGCCGACTTTCGAAAACCGATCAAGCGCGACAACAAGAAGTTGTTTTTATTGAGGGGCGATGCCAACATGCTGCGGTCGAATCGGCGATTCATGCGTTAGAGGTCCATGGTTTGGATCGCTGTCCTGATGATGAATTACCAGCATTCAAGCGGTATGTGGCGTTAGCCATCGTGGCGCGAAACTTGCAAATTTTGGGTCGCTACCTGCAACAACAAGAACAAGATATAGAACAGGAGCGATGTAAAAAAGCAGCGTAGAAAAAGCGAATAACTTGAGATGAATCTGGAGATTTTGTTCTCCAACCATAACTACTTTTTCAATAATGAAAATTTGCAGAACGTTATCAATCCAAAGCTATTTCTACAGGAAAAATGTTTAAAGAATTTGGATATAAAAAGATAAAATAGAAAAAATGACTAAAAATAATCCAAAAATCCTTACCCATTTTTTAACGAGAAAGGTTTTCGTTCAGACACTAATTAGAATAATAAGTTAGGGTATTTTTCGTTTTCCAGGATTAGGGGGTTATTGGCTTTTATGAATTGCCTTGAGATTCCATTAGACATTGCGGGTGTAAAGATTGAGGGCGTCGAATTTACCGAGCAGGGTGAAATCTTTGTCACGATTACCAGCACGATAGCAGGAACGGCTTGTCATGTTTGTGGCCAAAAAATCACGGATTTTTATGGCCAAGACCGTGAAATCATTTTACGCCATTTATCCATTTTGGGAAAACCGACCTACCTCAAAATCAGGCCTGAGAGGTATCGGTGTTTGCATTGCAAAGCGCATCCGACGACGACGCAGAAACTGCCGTGGTATGAATCCAGGAGTCCGCAGACTCACGCGTATGAAAACCACATTTTGCTCAGTTTAGTCAATAGTACGGTCACGGATGTGAGCATTAAAGAGGGGATTGGCTATGAAGCGGTCATGGGTATTATTGAGCGGCATGTGAGTCCGGAGGTGGATTGGAGCGAATTTGAGGATCTAGAAATTATCGGGGTGGATGAGATTGCTTTAAAAAAGGGTCATCGGGATTTTGTCACGATCATTTTGGTCCATCTTCAGAATGGAAAAAATCGCGTTCTTGGGGTGCTGGAAGATCGAAAAAAGGAGACAGTTCGGAAATTTTTTAGGAGTATTCCCAAGAACTTACGTAAAACGGTGCGGGTTTTTTGCGCGGATTTATAGGCTGGTTTTATCAGCGCTGCCAAAGAATTTTTTGGTCGAAAGGTGCGTATTGTAGCAGATCGTTTTCACGTGGCCAAATGGTATCGAAAAGGCTTAGATGACTTGCGTAAGAAAGAGATGAAGCGTTTAAAGAAAGCCTTGCCAAAGGCAGAATACAAATCGTTCAAAACCGTCATGTGGGTATTGCGCAAGAATGTGGATGACTTAACTGAAGCAGATATAGAGGTCATCAAAAAGCTTAAACCTCATGCGCCAGAGTTAGTCGTGGCTTATCTCTTATGTGTAACATTGACCAAGATTTTTGAGAATCGGATCACTAAAGAACAAGCCCGTTCTCAGTTACGCGGTTGGAAAGGATTAGTTCGGGAATCTGGCATTGAATGTTTTGATTCTTTTTTGAACACATTAAAGGAACGGATGGAGGAAATTACCAACTATTTTGTCGAGCGTCAGAGCAGTGGTTTTGTTGAAGGTCTGAATAATAAAATTAAAGTGATTAAACGACGTTGCTATGGAATTCTTAACCGAGGTCATTTCTTCCAACGGCTTTTCATCGACCTGAGAGGATACGAATTATTTGCATGATTATCAGCAAGTTGGAAGCAACGGGAACTACCAAAGAGCCGTAGCGTAGCCAGCGTTGGAGGTGGCCATTCTATAGATTTCCTACATCATTTGTAAAAAATATGCTATAATTTATTTAAATAAAATCTTGAAAATTAGGAGTATAACCATGTTCACTTTAGAAAACATTATTGATTCAAAAGCAGGGAGAGAAATAAAAAGAGCCATCGCTGTCAAGATGGTTTCCCAGGGTTTTTTGGTAAAAGACATCTGTGAGTTGTTGGATGTATCGGATGCTTTTGTGAGTAAGTGGAAAAGGATTTATGAAGAACAAGGTGCAAAAGGGTTACACTTACGCTATCGAGGGAGTACAGGCTTTTTAACACCCCACCAGCGGGGTGAAGTCATTTTACATCTCAAAAATCAAACTCATTTTAGCGTGGACGAACTCCGAGATTTCATCGAGCGTCGCTATGGAGTGGTTTACCAATCGAAGCAATCCTACTATGATTTATTGAAAGCTGCGGGGATCAGCTGGCATCGAACCGAGCCGGTGAATCCGAAACGGGACGAAGCCAAGGTTTTGCAAAAACGCGAAGAGATCAAGAGCATCCTGCACGCGCGCGAAGCGGAGATCAAGTCGGGAGAAGTGATTGTTTTCATGGAAGATGAATGTCATCTGCTCTCCGGTGATACGTCGGGATACGTGTGGGGCAGGCGGAACGAACGCATTGCAGTGCCCATTCAGAACGCCAAAGAGCGGCAAACTGATTATGGGGTGATTGACGGTTATCATCGAGAATTTATGCTGCAACCCTCGACTGCTGGGAATGGCAAAAATACGATTGCATTGATCGAACATTTACAACGACTACACGAAGGTAAAAAGTTGATACTTATTTGGGATGGAGCCAGTTACCACCGGTCTTCTGAGATAAAAGCGTATCTAGCGAAAGTGAACGAAGGGTTGGAAGAAGAATATTGGAAAGTGACTTGTATTCGTTTTGCGACCAACGCACCCGATCAAAATCCGGTTGAAGATATCTGGTTAAGAGGAAAAAACTTCTTGCGAAGATACTTTTATGAGAACAAGACTTTTTCACAAGTTAAAAATAGTTTTTTTAATTTTCTCAATCAACAAGTTTTTAATTTCAAGAAGCTAGAATGGTATTTAGAAATTCCACAAATCATATAGGAAACCTATATGGTGACCCTTTCACATCCGGAGGAAGCGCCCCGTGCGGACCCGCATGCGGGGTGCTGTGGGAGCCGGGGGAGAGAAACCCCCGGCGACCCGGTTGGGCGGCCCGAAAGGACCACCCGGTTATCGGCGACTGGACCTCATGTGCTCATCTTCCTTCACGCCTATGAATTAACTCCCGTGGTTGGAAAGCAACCGCTGCGGCGATGGGGTCAATCCACTCCATGACTTGCGCGATGTGTGGCGGGATCATAATGACTTGCGGTTGGGCATCCCGCATCCCATACTCATGATCGATACATTCTTCATGGAAGGCAATAGGCTTCTGATCAATAATATTGAGGGGCGGGGTATTGACCGGTTCACCTGCCTCCCCTTGAACTGAGAACCAATACAGGTATGCTTCACCGTCGATGATTTCGCGAAAGATCACTTCGAGCTGCATTCGTTCGCGCTCCAACGTTTGGACGACTTCGTGCGTGCTGCCGTTGAGCATCGCCATCCACTCGTCGACTCGGGCGGACTTGCCAGGCTTGACGTGAAATCGGGAAAGCTCGACCTTCATGATTAGTGCGCCTTGAGTTGAATGGAATGATATCCGGCGTTGTCGCCTGCGCCAAACCGCAGGCTTGAAGGGGCCGCCCCGTCGGGCATCACCATCCGGAGAGACCTCTATGGGAGCCATTGCAGATGCCATCGCGAGCTACGCACAACCCCTGATCGATTCAACGGACGGCTCGGTCGACCAGTTGAACAAGGCGTTCGCGCTGAGCCAGCTCTGCTGGAATCTGGCGCTGTTGCCGGAGGAAGCACGCGACGATTCCCTGGCCAAGATGCGGCCGACCCTGGGGATGGATGACGATGAGTTTGAAGCCTTTCGGCGCTCCGTCGTCATTCCGATGATTCGGCGCCACCAGGAGATGTTCCCGCGCATGCACCGGCCCGGTTCGATGGAACTTTCGAGAGGGGCGCCCGCGCCACAGACGCGCCCGACGGTACCGGCGCGCGTTGAAAAGTATCCGGGGACCGGGCGCAACGCGCCATGTCCCTGCAACAGTGGGCGCAAATACAAACGCTGTTGCGGACGATGACTCCATCTCTGTTGTGGCCAATTGCCATCGGAAGACCAATGCTGCGGGGGAGTGATGGCGATCGTGAAAACGCGGCTTCGATCTGCGTTCTCCGGGGTCATGCCGGTGCCCATCCCCACACCGGGGGCTCAACGACCATTCAAGCGCGACGCTCCTCGGCCACGTGACGGGAGTTCAGCGCCCAGCAAGCCGAGGGGGCGGCTTGCCTCGAATCGGGGCAAATCGCAACACAATAGGCCCGCCAACGAACAAAACGGGCATCGGCCGCCGCAACGGAAGTCTTGGCGCGGGCGTTCAAGCCCTCTCCCTCCCGGAAAGACTTCAATTCGGGGCGGTTCCCAAAGACATATTTTCTCTGCGGCCCAACCCGCGCTCAGGGGCCGGGCTCGTCCAACAGACAGTTCAGATCGTGGTCCCGCGCGGCATCCAGCGCGCACTGACGGGCCACTGAAGGTGAGCGGGCCAAGGCGCGCGGCGCGACGCTGGATCCGAGGCCGTCTTGGGTCTGGCGTTCCCCCGCCCCGCCCCCCGCCCGCCTGGTCGAGGGGTTAGCCCGCTCACTGGCGTTTCGTGCGGCCCAGGCGCTTCGCGTTCGCCACGGCGCACCAATGCACCGGCGCCAGGCCCTTTTGGACGATGCCCGTGACCGCACGGCCGACCCGACGGGCGGCGGACGGGGCGGATGGCCTGGCGCTGGCTGGCGACCCGAACGCGCGCAGGAAGGAGAGCGCCAGCGTCTGATTCGCCTCAAGCGCCTGCAAGGCCATGGCGTTCCAGGACTCCGCGAACGCCGCCGCCTTTTCGGCGCCCATGCGCTGATACTCCCGGCGATCGCGCGCGGAGGGCGCCGGGCCGGCGAGCGCCAGGCGGGTGAGGCGGTGCGCGATGACCGGGGGAACCGCGACCGCCAGTTCGGCGGCTTGCCGAGCGACGGGCGGGGTCTTGCGGGAGCGGCGCGGTGACATGAGGGTTCTCCTGCCAGGCCATGACGTGGCTGGACGCACGGCCCGACTCATGAGGGTGAGTTTTCCGCAGCACTCCCCAACGGTGAAGTGATACGGCAGCACGCCGACCGGGAAGCGCAGATGGAATTTTATAGAGCGGGCGGCCCCGCGCGGGAACCCGACCCGCAAACGCCTCCAGACCGCGCACCGCCGCTTCGTACACCCCCGGCCGCTGGCGCTCGCGGGGGCCGGCCACGTCCGAGGTGGCAATCCGGTTGCTGTCCAGCCAGTCCCGGAACGCGGCCGGTTCGATCCCCTCTTCCAGCGCTACCACGAGGCAGGGTTTGCCGACCTGGCGGGCGTGGGTGGCGGTCAACGCCGTGCCGCCGTCCAGCACGCCCATATTGAGAATCAACGTTCCGTCGGAATCCTCAACGTTACGGCGGGTACGGGCTTCGTAGTCCGGCTCCGGGGTTTCCACCAGCGGGTAGCGGTCGGGGATCGTGCCATCCTCGGCCCGCCGGCCTTGCGGACACCCGCCGCCCACGGGCAGACCCAGCGCCAGCGCGACATCGAGGGCCGCCCGGTCCACGCCGGTCTGGCCGCCGCTGACGATCTTCATCAACATCGATGAGGTGGGACGATGGGTTCGGTCACGACCGCGCCTGCCAGGCCAGGTGATTCAAATACGCCAGGCGCGCCGCCTCATCCGGTAATCCGTCTTGCAACACGTCCATAAACGGCCCATCGATCTCCGGATCGTGCAACAGGCGTCGGGCGTGCGCCGCGCGCGGAATCCGGGTGAGGGGGTCCGGCTCCTCGCGCGATGCTTCGGGTCGGGGTTCGGTCAAAGAACGGTCGCGCATGGGACGGGGCTCCGGTGTGGGTTCAAGCAGGCGATGGTTCGATGGTCAGGACCATGGTCGCCAGAAATCGCTGTTCGCAGACGACCGATTGATGAGAATTTACAACAACCCCTTCTCGCGCGCTTTCGTCAGCCACTGCGGGAACTCGTTCGGCAGCCGGTCGTACAGTTCGGCGTCCTTGATCGCTTCAATGTCGTTGACGTGCATGAATCCCGCGTTGTCGATCACCCGCCCCGGCAACTCGTCCAGTCTGTGCAGAAACGGAAAGTCCTCTTTGTCAATGCCCACAAACTGCACAAAGATCGGCTGTTTCGACAATTCGCGGATCGCCTCAGCACTCGCGGGTTTGTCGGCGTTGCCGCCATCGGTCAGGAAGATCACGAACACGGGGGCCGGCTGCGGGGCCTGGTATTTGTTCAGCAGCAACCGCAACGGCGGGGCGTAGTTCGTCGCCTCGCGGATTTTATACTGCGAGAGAATGACGCGCTCGACGTAACCTTCAATCTCGTCCAGCGTCGCTGGCGGCAACGGGTAGGCATTCGTGCCGAACAGCAGCAAATCAATCTGGCCGTCATCATCAAAGGTAACAGCCAGCCCCAGCATTCGCTCGATCACCCGCTGGATCACGCCGGACTTATAGAGCGCGTTCATCGAAGCGGAGATGTCCAGCACCGATACCACTTGGGCGCGCTGACCCTCAATTCCGTGTTGGTGGGCGGCAAAGGCCGCTTTTTTGCTCAAGTCGACGATGCGCTTGCGAAGATCGACAGACACCAGTACCTCCTTCACTCAACACGTCACATGCAGCACGGCGTGCACGTCCTGGCTCTTCCGGTCGGCCAGCAGCCGGCACGCCGCCTCCGTCGGCACGACGATCCGTTCGATCTTCCGCCGCTCTGCTTCTTGGTGAACCTCCGACATCACCGGCAGGTGGCCGTACCTCCCGGTGCCGACGATCGGTCGCCGGCCGCCCCAGGGCAGGTTTTCTCCGAGCGACAGCGGGGTGTGGCCGTAGGCATCGCGGTAGACCTTGGACGCCTTTTTGGCCCGCTGGCGGATTTTACCGCCGTCGATTACCCCGTCGTGGTCGTACCGCCGGCCGTCGATCTCGATGGCGCCGAACGTTGTGAACCGGGCTTTCATGGTGGGTCCTCCTCGCCGGAGGGGTGGATGACGTTGACCGCGAGGCGGCCGGTGGCCGGCTGGATGCCGGCTTGGAACCGGCATCGGCCCGTGGCGGAGCGCAAGCGGGCGATCACCCGGCTCATGCCCGTACCCCCAGCGGCCGGACACCAGCGGGGTCGCCAGGCGGCCCGCCCCGCGACCGCAGCAGCGTGACGACGTTGCGGCCCGACAGCGGCCCAAAAACGGGCTCAGGGTCGAGGCGGCGCTCGCCTACCAGGCCACCAGGAACCGAGAGCGCCGGTGCCGCCCGGGGGGTCAGCGTTCGGAAGGGGGCGGTTCCGGCGCCGGCGCGGTCGCCGAGGCGGTGGACGCGGCGTCCCGGCCCCGGGCCTCGGCCGCTGCCGCCGTCCGCGGGCGCCGCCGGGCCTGCTCCCGCCGGGCCTGCCCGTCACCCCAGGCTTCGCCGGCCAGCGCGCCCACCCTGAGGAGCCCGACCGCCCGCCAACCCCTCAGCGCCGCCCACCCTCGATGCCGTCTTCCCGGCCGTGCCCCGCGTCCGGGGCCACCCGCGCGCGGGCCGCGCCGGCCCGGTGGCCCGGTTCCCGGAGGGCGTCGCACCGCGTTGGGGCGTGGCCAGGCCGCGCGCGCCAGCGGACCGCCGGCGACCGGCGCCCGGCCCGGTAGTGTAGCGGTACCCGAGCCGGACTTCACCCGCGCCGACCGCTGTTGCGCTGCGACCGGAGGGCGAGGATGCCCGCTCAGCCGAAGCGACCCCGCCGCCGCCCGCGCGACGGGTGGCGCCCGGGGAACAATAATTCAAGGCCTTCCTTGCAGGAAGGCGATCCGTAAACTACATTATGAACATGGGAATGGAGGTTCCCAGGGTGTTAGGTCTTATGCAGCCTCGCTACGACCCGGTGCGGCCTTTCCCGCCGGACGATGACCCAGGAGGAGCCTATGAGCGCGTATACGGTGATTGAAATCATCGGCAGCAGCCCCGACGGTTGGGCAGCCGCGGCGAAGAACGCGATCCTGGAAGCCGAAAAATCCATTCGGCATCCTCGGGTGGCGGAAGTCGACCGACTCGATGTCAATCTGAGCGATGACGGTCAAATACTGGAGTATCGGGCCCGGCTCAAGCTCAGCATCAAACACGAAACGGCGTAGGGCCAGCGGCTTGGCCACGGGTCACCCGTTCGGCCCCGCCGCCCGCCCTCCTCGCTCACCGGTGACCGGCTTCCTCTCCGCTCGGGAGAGGGCGGGGCGCGAGTTCGAGCGGTACCTCCTCCAGCCGTTGGATTGACTGATTCTCTCCGGTGATCCACCCCCCTCAGCCGAGGGGGTTCGCCGCCCGGGCTCTTGCCGCCATCGTCAACCGCACGAAACCGAGGGGTCGAGGAGCCGCCACCCTTCCAACGCAGCGGAGCACGAGCATGGACCTGACCGTCGAACGCGTCGAGGTGTGGGCTGCCATGATCGACGACCAACCCGGCCGCTTGGCCAAGACCCTGACCGGTCTGCGCGAAGCCGGCGCCGATCTCCACTTCATCCTGGCCCGGTGGGCGCCGGAGCCATCCGGCCGGTCGGTCGTGTTCGTCGCCCCGCTGTACGGCGATGCGGAACTCCAAGCCGCCGCCACCCTGGGCTTCCAACCGACCGCGACCGTGCACGCGGTGCGGGTCGAGGGGGAGAACCGGCCGGGGATCGCCGCCGAGCTGACGGCGCTGCTGGCGGCGGCGGGCCTCAACCTGCGCGGGTTCTCGGGAGCCGTGCTCGGAACCCTGTTCGTCCTGTACCTCGGCCTGGATTCCGCCGACGATGCCGCGCAGGCCGCATCCATCCTCCAGCAGGCCTGAAGGGGGACGGTTTACGCGGGGGTCCACCTCAGTGCGACGCGTCCGGAGCCAGCGGTCAGCCGGGGGTGTCCGGCAACGCCTGCTCGCGCCCCGGCGCCGAACATCGTCCATGCCGCCGCGTCAACCTGGTTCGGTGGGGGATAGGGTCGACTCCCCGCCCGTCGGCCGGCTAGCCCGTACCGCGCGGCGGCGGGCGTTGCGCCGCGTGCAGTGCCAAAACCGCGCTCGACCGTTCGCGCATCCGCGGGTCCCGTTCGACTTGGGCTGGGTCGCGCGCCCGTGGCGCCGCCGATCATTGGCTACCATTGAAATACATAGAGGCCGTCCCGGCGGGCGCGGCCGTTCTTGCATGCACCACCCGACCGCCGCGCGCCGCCGGCCGCCGCGCGCCGCCGGCCGCCGCGCGCGGCTTTCCCGGAGTCGCCCGGCTGGCGAGGTCAAGCCCATGCCCACTACACCGCCGCACTACAGCGCCCTGCTGGACACCCTGAAGACCTATTTTCCCACCCCGGTCTCCAATCCGATCATGGACGGCTATTTCGTCCACACCGTGTCCGGCTTCCTCGACCGGGTGGACGCACTCAAATCGGCCGCGCCGGTGTTGGGCCAACAGCGGGAACCGGATTACGCGACGTACTGCGACCGGGTCCTGCCGGACGACATGGCCTCGGTGGAACGGATCACCGCCCTGCTGGCCGACTACTGCCGGGGCATGACGGTGTGGGCGCATCCCAACGCCCAGGCCAACGTGATCCCGCCGCCCACCATCGCCAGCATCACCGCTTTCATCGCCGCCGCCCTCTACAATCCCAATATCATCTGGGACGAGTACTCGGCGCGTTTCGCCGAAGCTGAGATTGAGGCGGTGGCGATGCTGGCCAATCTGGTCGGCTACGATCCGGCTCAGGCCGGCGGGGTGTTCACCTTCGGTGGCACCGGCACGATCCTGTACGGCGTGAAGCTGGCGCTGGAGAAGCTCACCGGCGGCCGGGCCATGGCCACCGGCGTCCGGCGCGATTACAAGGTGCTCGCCTCGGGCGCGTCCCATTACGCCCGCTTGAACGTCGCCGGCTGGCTGGGGCTGGGCAGCGACCACCTGATCACCATCCCCAGCACCGCCCGGAACGAAATCTCCCTGACCCACCTGGAAGCCACCCTGCGCGATCTGTATGAACGCGACGAGACGGTGGCCGCCATCATCCTGACCCTGGGCACCACCGACGCCTTCGGCATCGACGACCTGGCCGCCGTCGCCGCCCTGCGCGACCGGCTGGTGGCGGAGTACCGCCTGCCGTTCGCCCCGCACCTGCACGCCGACGCGGTGATCGGCTGGCCCTGGCTGGTGTTCCAGGACTACGACTTCGAACTCAACCCACTGGGTTTCCACGCCCGCACCCTGCGCGCGCTGCAGGATTCGCTGGACCGCATCCGGCCGCTACACCTGGCCGACAGCCTCGGGATGGATTTCCACAAAACCGGTTACGCCCCCTACGTGTCGAGTCTGTTCCTGGCCCGGCGCCGCGCCGACCTGGCGCTGCTCAGCCGCGACCCGGCGGCCATGCCCCATAAGCGCCAACTTAATGGATAAAGTGTTGAAAAAGCTGTAAAAGGATGGCAGGCTCAAGGTTTCTCACACCCCGTTCGCCATCGGAGGACCGATCACGATGAGCCTGCCATTCGGTAATGTTGATACGACATTTGAGCGGTTCTTACAAGAGTTGCCGGCCGACTTTCGGGAACTGGCATTCGAGTTCAAGGCGTTCACCCGCCCGCGGTCGCAAGATCAAGACCCCGGAGCAGCTGCTCCAGGTGGTGATGAACTACTGCGGCATCGATCGGGTGCTGCGGGAGACGGCGGGCCACTTCACCCTGTTGGAAGAGCGGATCAGCGATACGGCGATCCACCAGCGGCTGAAGGCGTGCGGGCCATGGGTGAAGGCGCTGCTGGGCCGGCTGCTGGGGACGGCGGCGGCGCCCTTCCTGGAGGGCCACCTGCGGTTTGTGGTGGTGGATGGTTCGACGGTGCAGGGACCGGGGGCGAAAGGGATGGAGCATCGGCTGCATCTGGCGGTGGATTTGGTGCGGCTCGAACTGATCGATGTCAAGGTGACCGACGCCCATACGGGCGAGAGCCTGGGGCACTACCCGCTGCAGGACGGGGACGTGGTGGTGGCGGATCGGGGGTATAACTCGGCGCGGGCGTTGATCGAGTGCGCCAACCGGGGCGTGGCGGTGGTGGTGCGCTATAACCCGCACAGCCTGAACCTGTACGACGCGGCGGGGGCCAAGATCGACTGGCTGGCGGAACTCCAGGCCACGACGGAGACCGAGCGGTGTATCCCGGTGCGGGTACAGGTCGAGGGCCAGTTCATCGCGGGCTACCTGCATGGCTGCCGGTTACCACCGGCGCAGGCGGCCGCGGCCCGGCGGCGGGTGCAGGCCCAGGCCAAGAAGAAAGGGCGGCAGGCGCAAGCCCGGACCCTGGCCTTGGCCGAGTGGGTGTTGGTCTTGAGCACCCTGCCCCCGGCGGTGTTACCGACCGCGACCGTGCTGGCGCTCTATCGGCTCCGGTGGCAAGTGGAACTGGTCATAAAGCGATGGAAAAGTATCGTCAACATCGACCATCTGCGCGCCCGTCAGGGCAGCACGCTGGCCGATCTCTATCTCCACGGCAAGCTGCTCTATGCCTGGGTGCTGGAAAAGTGGGCCCGGCGGCGGTGCGGTGACGGCTGGAATCGCTTGGACGGCCCGCGCCGCGCGACCCCGTGGCGGGTGTGGAAACTGCTGCGCCAAGAACTGGCGATCGCCATCAGCGGCGTGCTGCATTGGAACCTGGAGCGCTGGCCCCCTTGCCTGGCGGTGATGCAGGAACGGCCGCGCCGCCGCCCACTGCAAACCCTGCCGGAGCGGGTCAATCGTTTGGTCGTGCAATGCCGAGCGATGGGAATGAGTAACATGTGAGAAACACTGCTTAAGTTGGCGCATATGCGGCCATGCCCTATCTCTACCAGTTCGGCCACTACCATCCCGGCCTGTTCACCCTGGAATGCTCCCGCTCCGGGGCCGGTGCGCTGGCGGCGCTCGCCAACCTGAAGCTGCTGGGCAAGCAGGGTTACCGGGTCATGCTGGGGCACAGCGTGGAGATGGCGGAATTGCTGCGCGAGCGCCTGGAAGCCCTGCCCTGTGTCAACTTTCGGCGTAATAGCGCCAGGGATTTTCGCCATAATGGCGCCACCGAAAAGTACCGAAATTAGGGGTTCGAACGGGCCTCAAGCACGAGCAGTTTTTCCACCTTTCGCAACGGGGTTGCCAGCCGTGGGTGGCAGCGGTTTTGGACTCCGATAACTATCGCCGTCGAGGACGACGCGATAGGCGCCGTGTCGGAGCCGATCGAGGGTGGCCGCTCCCAATAGTTTCGACCTGTACGATTAACCTAAGCCGCTTTAACCGCTTTAGCCGCTTTAACCACCCACGTAAAAGGGATAGTGCGGTTTTCTATCCATTGCCGCGTTGCGTTGTTGAGGGTGACCGCCGCTAATGAGGTCAATGCATACGACCCCTTTTCAGACCCACTCATCCCGTGGTGTTTTTGACGCCTGGCGGTCACCCAGTTATTGCACCGTTCCACTGGATTGCTGGAATTCGGCAACCCCAGCTTGCTCCGCATGGCGTAGCACGGAATCCATTGGCGGTTGCGTTCCAAGTAAGCAATGAGCCGGGCGATGGCCTGGTCGTCTTTGATGTCCGTTGCGGTCATGGCCACCAAATACGCCTGGGCCTTGTCGATCAAACCAAACCACAGCAGCGTCAGTAGGTTCTTGAGATGGCGGTTGCGGATTTCCCGCCCCTTACACGCCAGACTCAAGTCCTCCTTGAATTTCTTGACCACATGGAACCAGTCCAGCAACAAGGTCAAATGGGGGTGCCATGAAAAAAAGCGGAGGATCGCATCTTGAAGGCTACGCTGACCATCGATGCAGACCTTGAGATTCAGGCCCAGCAAGGCGTTGTTCAGCAAGAACCCCAAGACGAACCGTAAAACCTCGGCGACGCTTCGGCCCGTCAAGGTAAAGCTTTTGTTGGCATTTTGAATGTGCGCGACCGTGTTTTGGACCGTCGGGCGGTTACCCTTTGCCGTATCCTTTTGATCTGCAACAGGTTCTTGGGCCGCACCCGGTTTATTCCGGTGCGGTTTTTGTTCCTTGACCCCCACGTCGTCGAGGTGGATGTAGACGCAGCGCACGGCTAGTTCATAGGGTTTCTTGGCGCCGAGGGTTTCCCGCGCTTGTTCGATGTCCGCCGCGGAAAAGCCTTTTTTACCCATGTCCTTGCAAACGGCGGCCAGCGCCGGTTGCAGCGCCTTTGCTTCAACATTGGCCGGTTCCTTGATCTGCTGGAGGGCCGCGCATTCCGACCCCGGCACCCCGCGCGGATCAAATCCGTGTTCCTTGAGTATGCTTTGGCTTTTTCTGGTCAGAAAATCAATGACCTTCAGCCCTTCCACCTGTGCGCCATCGCGTAACGTGTTCAGAGGTGTGCCACCAGATTCTTGATGGCGGCTGCGGTTGAACCCTTGGGTGGTTTGTCGGTAACTGCGTTGCGCGGCCCCACACAACAACGCGATCTCTTTGAATCCATGGGTCTGGTACCACTGCCGTCCGTGGCATGGGGGAAACAGCTCGATGCCCTCAAATCGAGGCTTTCCATCTTCGCCTTCTACGTCGTAGGTCTTGAAGGTGAACCGCCCGACCTCCCCATCCACCTGGTAAAGATTGGGATGTTCTTCAACGCGGCCGCTCCCAGCGAGGCTGATCATTTCGCAGGCTTTTTTTTAGAGGCCCGTTCGAGATGGTCGGACAAGGCCTTCCGTAACGCCGGGTAGCTGGTTTGCAGCAGCGCGTTTTCCAAGCGGTCGATATTGAATTCGGCTTGATGGTCAAGAACCATTCTAAATGACCCGTCATCCATTCTTTCAACGCCATCGCTTTCCGTGGCAAGATTTTCTATTTCCCTAAACCCCACGTTGATGCTGACTATGATATTGCGCATGCTGGCTACCTCTGGCGGTAAGACTATAGTCTTTGATTATGCTGATTTTTTTTCTAATCGTACAGGTCGAATAGTTTGTTCACGGGGAACGCATCGCCCCACTCGCCGAAGTCGAGATTGCTGGTGAGCAGGGTCGCGGCGCACTCGTAGCGTTCGGCCATCAGGTCGTGGAAGGTTTCGTCCTCGGGCGGGCGCAGGGGTTTGAGGCCGAAATCATCGATGATGAGGAGCGGCACGTGGGCCAGGGTGTGGAAGCGCCGCTCGTAGGTGCCGACGGCCTGGGCCTGGCGCAGACTGGCGAGCAGCTGGCTCTGGGTGGCGAACAGCACGTCGTGGCCCTGGCGGGCGATGAGATGGCCGATGGCCTGAGCCAGATGGCTTTTCCCCGTGCCGCAGGGGCCGACGATCAGCACGGCCACCTTCTCGGCCAGGAAGCGCCCGGTGGCCAGCTCGTGGACCAGCGCCCGGTTCAGACCGGGCAGGCGGTCGAAGTCGAAGCATTCCAGGGTTTTCTGGCTGCGGAAGTTGGCGCGGCGCAGGCGCTGGGCCAGCTTGTTCTGGTCGCGGCGGGCCACTTCGTCCTGGAGCAGCAGACCGAGGAAGTCGGGGTAGGCCAGATGGCGGTCGATGGCTTCGCGGGTGCGGGCCTCGAGCGAATCGAGGATGCCGGACAGGCGCAGTTGTTTGAGCAGGGGAACGAGTTCGGGCAGGGTGTTCATGCGGGTGCCTCAATGGAACAGGGTGTAGGGATCGCGGCAGAACCGACCGCCCTGGGTGTAGGTGCTGGGGGTCGGCGTGGCCAAAACCGGGGCCTGGATCTGGTCCAGTCCCTTGGCGAGGATGGTTTTCACCGTGCGGTACCGGATGTTGCCGAAGCGGAGCGCCCGCGCGCAGGCGGCGTCCAGGCGGGCGGCCCCGTAGGCTTTCTCCAGGCGCAACACGCCTTGGGCGGCGCGGAGATTGACCAGCACCCGGTCGGCGAACAGCGCGTGGATCAGGGCGTGGCAACCGGGACCGATGCGCGCGGCCTGGCCCAGGCACCACCGGGCATCGTGGAGACTCCAGGCCAGCGCTTCGGGCGGCAGATGATCGGGGACGGTCGAGCGGGCGCCGGGGCAGGTCAGGCGCGGGTGGCTGGCGACCGGGTCGTGGTCGCGATAGAGGTTGACCAGGGTGTCGCTGGCCTTGAGCCACAAGGTCTGGCCGACCGGGCGGAACGGCACCGAGTACAGGCACCGCGCGAACTGGACGTGGGTGTCGCGATGGACCGTGACCTGGGCCCACACCGCCAGCACCGGTGGCACCGCGGGCAACGGTTGCAGCAGGGCACGCTCGGTCGCCAGAAACTGGACCAGCGGCCGCTCGCGGGTGGTGCCGTGGCAGCGCGGGCCGGCTTCGTCGCGCACCCAGTCGGCCAGTTGCCGGTTGGCGTCGGCCAGGCTCCGGAACTCGCGCAACGGCAAGAAGGCGCCCTTCACGTATTTGACGCCGGCCTCCACGATCCCTTTTTTCTGGGGATCCCGGGGCGGACAAGGCTCGATCCGGAACCCATACCCCTCGGCACAGTCGGCGTAGGCGCGCTGGACTTCGGGGTCGTAATAACAGGCCCGGGCGATGGCGCATTGGGGGTTGTCGATGATCACCCGGCCCACGACCCCGCCGAACGCCTCAAAGGCGTGGCGGTGGCAGGCCAGCCAGGTGGCGGTGCTCTGATCGCGCACCAGTTCCGCGTACTGATGGCGCGACCCGCACAGGGTCATCACGAAGCACCAGGTCTTGATGATCTCGCCGGTGTGGACGTCGGTGATCACCGGCCCGGCGCCGAAATCGACTTGGGCGGCCTCCCCCGGCTTGAAGCTCGGCCGCAACGGCACCGCCGGCGCGGCCCGGTCCGGCAATTGGCTCACGAAGCGATGGACTGAGGCATAACTTCCGGCGTAGCCGTAGCGGCGGACCAGCGCCGCATGGATGGTCGTCCCTTGGATGCCTTCATTTCGCCAGGCGACGATCTGGTCCCGCCAGGGTTCCAGGGTGGACACACCCTGGCGGGGCAATCCGGCCGGGCGCGCGAACAGCGTCGCCAGCACCGCGTCTTCCGGCAACGGCGCGTCGGGCGCCAACCAACCCCGCTCGTGGGCGACCGCCCGAATCTGGGCCACCTTCTTGCGCCCCATCAACCGAGACCGGGTGATGTCCCGGTCCGAATCGCCCTGGCGCAGCCGCACCAGGATTTGTCGATACTGATACATCTCGAACCTCCGATGACTCATGGCTACCTCCGGCAAAAAAGCCGGGAGCATAGCCGGTTCACGAAAGTTCGAACCCCCAACGTGGCGCCTTTACGGCGAAAACGAACTGGCGCCTTTAGGCCGAAAATTCCCTGGCGCCATTACGCCGCAATTCCGGTGGCGCCATTATGCCGAAATCGAAATGGCTCCATACTGCCGAAAGTTTACACCCCTGCCGGGCGGTGGCGTCCACGTCGGCCACGGTGACGTAGACGCCACTGGCCGGCGGCCTCCCGGCGCATTCCGGCGGCACGGCCATCATCTCGCCGACCGCTGCGCCGCCGACCTTGACCGGCACGTCGTTCGTGCCCTCGCCGGGAGAGTCCTCGGTCTCCCAGCCGAACAGCGCACCGTAAAATGGGCGGGCCGCTCCGCTGTCGGGGGTCATCAGTTCGTTCCCGCCAAACGCGCCGGGCGTCATCCCATGCTCGTTCGTCCTCGTCACCTCGCGAGGGGTAAAGCCGCTCCGGATAGAACGGAAGCCATCAGGGGTGCCCGGCCCAGTTCCGCCCCGGCCACAGCCGGTGAATCGCCCAGCGCACCACGCCCCAGATCGTCGCATCGGACCCGGCGGCCAGCGGCGGGTCCGGCGTGGCGGGCGGAACCGATTGCACCACCCGTCGGCCGCGAACGTCGCGGCCCACCCACCGCAGCGCGAACGCGCCGTCCACCACCGCCACCACCAGGCTGCCGGTGCTGGGCGGCGCGGCCCGGTCCACCACCAGCAGGTCGCCGTCGTGAATCCCCTCCGCCGCCAAGGCGTCGCCGCCGACCCGCATCAGGAACGTGCTCTCCGGGTGGCGGATCAGGTGCGCGTCCAAGCTCAGGCGCCGTTCGACGAAATCGTCGGCAGGGGAGGGGAATCCGGCCGGCACCGGCGTCGCCAGCAGCGGCCAGCCGGCTTCCCGGTCCGGTCCGGGTCCGGGATCGAGGGCGGGCTCCAGCCAGGAAGGCAGGGTCCGCGCGGCGAGCGGTACGGCGACAGATGCGGGCATGGGACTTACCTCCGATAGGACCGAATCAAACCGACCACCACCCCGAAGATCCGCAAGCGCTCGCCGGGGCGCAGCACCGGATAAGCCGGGTTGGCCGGTTTCAATACCGCCTCGCCGCCTTCCACCGCCAGGGTCTTCAGGGTCAACTCATTGTCGATCGCGGCGATCACCAGATCGCCGGGCCGAGCCGGCACGTCTCGCTCCACCACCACCCGGTCGCCGGGATGAATGCCGGCTTCGATCATCGAATCGCCCGTCACCGGCACCAGCACGGTCCGGGAGGGATGGCGCACCAGCCAGGCGTCGATGGCGTGGGCCTCTCCGCCGTCGGCGGGGGCCAGCGGCAGCCCCGCCGGCACCGGCGCCTCCGCCGTGGGCCGGGCGAAGAAGCGCGCGGTCGGGGTCCAGCGCCCGGCCGGGTTGCGCTCCAGCCAGCCCGCCGCCCGCAGCCGGTGCAACACCTTGGCCACCGCCGAACGCGACGCCAGCCCCAGCACCGCCTGCAACGGCCCGTAGGCCGGCAACACCCGCCAGCGGGCGTAGTAGTCCTGGAGTTTCGCCAGGTAACCGGCGTCGTCGGCGACTTTAGCCATGGGGGCGTCATGTAGAGTACAAATGTACTCGAAGCATAAAGCAGACCGGCAGCCGCGTCAAGCGGGAAGGAAGGGCAGGGTCAGTGCGTCCGGCGAGTCGGTACGGGGTTGCCCCGGTACCCCTCCATCGCGTCGATGATGGACGCCACCCGGTAGGCCGCATCCAGCGCGGTGGCCTGGCCCGACAGCCGGTAATCGCACAGCGCCCGCAGCACCACCGGCAAGTTGGCGAGCAGTTGTTCGGGGGTGGGGTACTCCTGGCCCTCGCGGTGGCTGCGAACCAGCGCGATGAGCCGGTCGGTGGTGACGCTTGTCAATAAGCATCCAAAATTTTCCAGGTAACAGCGTCGAATTTTTTCCAGTTGAAGGGGCTGCTCAAGGGGTCTGAGCAGCCTGTTTGCGTTGTTTGAACCGGTAAGAGTCGTTGCCGGTTTCGAGGATGTCGCAGTGGTGGGTGATGCGGTCCAGGAGGACGGTGGTCATCTTGGCGTCGCCGAAGACTTGGACCCATTCGCCGAAGTTGAGGTTGGTGGTAATGATGAGCGCGGTCTTCTCGTAGAGCTGGCTGACCAGGTGAAAGAGCAAGGCCCCGCCGGATTCCGGGAACGGCAAGTAGCCGAGCTCGTCGAGGATCACGGCGTCGATCTGGAGAAGCTGCTTGGCGAGGTTGCCTGCCTTGCCGTGCTGCTTCTCCCTGTCCGGCTGGTTGACCAGGTCGACGGCGTTGTAGAACCTCACCCGCTTGCCCAAGTGGATGGCGGCCACCCCCAGGGCGGTTGCAACGTGGGTTTTGCCGGTCCCGGTCCCCCCGACCAAAATCAAGTTGCAGGCCTGCGCCATGAAGCCTGCCGTGGCCAGTTGCTCGACCTGGGCCTGCTGGAGAGGCGTCTCGGCCCACACGAAGCCGGCGAGGTCGCGGTGGACGGGGAAGCGGGCCGTCTTGAGCGGGTAGCGCAAGCTGCGGGCCTGGCGATCGGCCTGCTCGGCCTGGATCAGGCGGTCGAGGAGGGCCTCGGGGCCGGTGGGCCGCACAGGGGCCTCGGCTTGGTGCTCGGCCCAGGCGGCGGCCATGCCGTACAGGTGCATGGCTTTGAGCTGGCTGCTCCGGTCAATGGACATGGCGCACCTGCCGCAGGCGGTCGTAGCGGCCGCAGTCGGCCACAGGCTCCAGCCGCAGCGCCGGGGCGGGCGCGCCTGCAAGGTGGCGGGGGCGGGCCGGTTCCACCAGCCTGCGCAGGGTGTTCAGCAACACCGGGCCCGTGACCACGCCGGACTGGAGCGTCAATTCGCAGGCCGCCTCCAGCACGTCGAGGCCGACCTCCCGCGCCAGCAGCAGGACCTCGACGAAGGCCTTGTCGCCCTTGGGATGCCTCAGGAGGCGGTCGCGCACGACCCGGATGGCGGCGGGCAGAGCCCACTCCCGGAACGGCGCACCGTGGCGCAACGCGCCGGGCTTCTTCTCCAGTATCGACAGGTAATGCCAGGGATCGCAGACCATCTGGCCCCGGCCGAAGCGGCGGGCATGCTCGGCCACGACCTGCCCGTCGGCGACGACGCGGAGCGGGTTGGCGGTGAGACGGGTCGACACCACCGTGCCCGCCCAGTGGGCGGGCACGCTGTAGCGGTTGCAGTCGGCCTGCACCAGGCAGGTGCCGGACACCCGCAGGGTGTGTTCGACGTAGCCGTCGAACGGGGCGGTGACGGGCCGCAGCAGCGGCTGCTCCTCGGCGAAGCAGTCGGCCACCGTGCGGCCTGCCTCGGTCGGGTGCGGCCTCCCCGCCAGCTCGCGGCAGCGGGTCTCCAGCCCAGCATTGAGCGGGGCGAGGTCGGCGAACTGCGGCCTCGGCGTGAACAGCCACTCGCGGACATTGCCCACCTGGTTTTCCACCTGGCCCTTCTCCCAGCCCGACTCCGGGGTACAGGCCACCGGCGCGAACAGGTCATGGTTGGCCAGGGCCAGGAACCGGCGGTTGAACTGGCGCTCCTTGCCGGTGAAAAGCGTGTCGACCACCGTCTTCAGATTGTCGTACGCCAGCCCCATTCGGCCACTGATTCCAACGGCATTCGGCCACCCGTTCCGACAGGCATTCGGCCACGTTCCGACAGGCTTCGGCCACTGATTCCAACGGCATTCGGCCACCCCGACCGGCCGAGGCGGCGCGGGATAACATCCACGATGATCGAACCCTTTTCCACCATGACGAGGGTTCGAAATGGAGCGTTTATCCATGCGGAAAATTCGCGAAGTCCTCCGGCTGACCTGGGAAGCCGGTTTGACCGCCCGGCAGATTGCCGGGAGCCTGCAACTGGCGCGCAGCACCGTCGGTGCGTGCCTGCGCCGCTTTCACGAGTCCGGGTTGTCCTGGCCGCTGCCGACCGATCTGAGCGATGCGGACTTGGAACGGCGCCTGTTTCCCCCGTCGGTGCGGGCGTCGGGCTGGAACCGCCCCCTGCCGGATTGGGTGGTGGTGCATCAGGAGCTCAAGCGCAAGGGGGTGACGCTGGCGCTGCTCTGGCAAGAGTACAAGCTCGCGCATCCGGAGGGGTTCCAGTACAGCCGGTTCTGCGCGCAATACCGGGCCTGGGCCGGGACCCTGGACGTGGTCATGCGGCAGACCCACCGATTCGGCGAGACGCTGTTGGTCGACTATGCCGGCCAGACCGCCGCGGTGATCGATCGGACCACCGGTGAAATCCGCCCGGCCCAAATCTTTATCGCCGTGCTGGGCGCGTCGAACTACACCTACGCCGAGGCGACCTGGACGCAGCAGGTGCCGGACTGGATCGGCGCCCACGTGCGCGCCTTCGCCTTTTTCGGGGGGGTCAGCGCGGTCATCGTCCCCGACAACCTGAAAAGCGGCGTGACGAAGGCCCATCGCTACGAGCCCGATCTCAACCCGACCTATGCCGATCTGGCGCAGCATTATGGCGTGGCGGTCCTCCCGGCCCGCGTCCAAAAACCCCGCGACAAGGCCAAGGTCGAGGTCGGGGTCCAGGTGGTCGAACGCTGGATTCTGGCGGCCTTGCGCCACCGGCCGTGCTTCTCGTTGGCCGAACTCAACCAGGCGATTCGGGACCTGTTGGGGCCACTCAATCAGCGGCCCTTCAAAAAGCAGCCCGGCTCGCGGCAGTCACTCTTCGAATCGCTGGAGCAACCGGCCTTGCGCCCCTTGCCCGCCGTGCCCTACGCGTTCGCCGAATGGAAAAAGGCCCGGGTCCACATCGACTACCACGTCGAGATCGACGGGCATTACTACTCCGTGCCCTATCGGCTGGTGAAAATCGAACTGGACGTGCGCTTCACCGCCCGCACGGTGGAATGCTTCCACCAGGGCCAGCGGGTGGCCAGCCACGTCCGCTCGCCGCATCGGGGGCAGCACACCACGGTTCCCGAGCACATGCCCCTCGCCCACCGCGAACACGCCGACGTGGACTCCCCAACGGCTGTGTGCGCTGGGCCGAGGAGATCGGACCGGCGACGGCCGGGGTCCTCCAGACCCTCTTTGCCCGCCGGGCCTATCCGCAACATGCCTTTCGCGCCGCCCTGGGCATCCTGCGCCTGGCCAAGGGCTTTGGCGCCGAGCGGCTGGAAGCCGCCAGCCAGCGCGCCCTGCGCCTGGGCGCCTGCAGCGATAAGAGCCTGCACTCCATCCTGAAGCAGGGCCTCGATCAACACCCGCTGCCGGAACCGGCGGCCTCAAGCGCCGCTCATCGACCACGACAACCTGCGTGGCCCCACCTACTACCACTGACCTGCCCGGAGCTTCCCCATGTTGACCCATCCGACGCTGGATAAACTCCGGACCTTGCACTGGTCCGGCATGCTCAAGGCGCTCCTCGAACAGCAGCAGCTCCCCGAGATCGACACCTTCGGCTTCGAGGAACGCCTCGGCTTGCTCGCCGACCGGGAACTGACCGAACGCGAGCAGCGCCGTCTGCTCGCTCGTCTGCGCCAGGCCCGCTTGCGCCAAGCCGCCTGCCTGGAAGACCTCGACTACCGCACCCCGCGCGGTTTGGACCCGGCGCTGATCCAGCACCTGGCCACCGGTCAATGGCTGCGCGAACATCTGAACTGTTTGATCGTCGGCCCGACCGGGGTCGGCAAAACGTGGATCGGCTGCGCCCTGGCCCAGGCGGCCTGTCGCCTCGGCTTCACCGCCGCCTACCACCGCCTGCCGCGGCTCCTGGAGGACCTCGCCCTGGCCCACGGCGACGGCCGCTTCCCCAAGCTCCTCGCCGCCCTCGCCAAGACCGATCTCCTCGTCCTCGACGACTGGGGACTGGTCCCACTCAACGCCGAGCAGCGCCGCGACCTCCTGGAACTCCTCGATGACCGCCATGCCCGGCGCTCCACCCTGGTGACCAGTCAGCTCCCCGTGGACCACTGGCACACCTACCTGGGTGATCCCACCCTGGCCGACGCCATCCTCGACCGGCTCGTCCATAACGCCTATCGCATTCACTTGAAAGGAGAATCCCTCCGGAAACCTCGAACCCCCTTGACGGCCACCCCCGTCAACGCGTGACAATTGCCCTCCCGCGCCGCCGCGCGCCGTCGGTCCGGCCCAATCGCCCGGAACCGGCGGCCGAATCCGACTGGAACCGGCGGCCGAATCCGACTGGAACCGGCGGCCGAATGGACTGGAATATGCAGTCTTCAGATTGTCGTACGCCAGCCGGACCGGAACCCCGCCGTAGAAGGCGAACGCCCGGCTGTGCGCGTCGAACACCATCTCCTGGGTCTCCCGCGGGTAGGCCACCACGAACAGCTGGCGGCTGTAGGCCAGGCGGAAATGGGCCAGCTTGACGGTTTGCCGCATCCCGCCCAGCTCGACCTCCTCGTGGCTCCAGTCGAACTGGCAGGTCTCGCCGGGCGGGAACGCCAGCGGCACGAAGGCCTGGGTCACGCCAGGACTGCCGGAGCGCCCCGCCTTCCACTGCTTCACAAAGCGCCGCACCGGGTCATAAGAGCCCCGATAGCCCTCGGCCTGGAGCCCCTCGAACAACCGCCGGGCGGTCCGTCGCTGCCGCCTCGGCAGCCGGGATTCGATGGCCAGCCATTGCTCCAGCTGAGCCTGGAAATCCCCCAGCTTGGGACATGACTGGCGGCGGCGTTGGTAGACCGACTCCTCCAGCGCAGTGAGCGCCTTGCGGACCGTCGGGCGGGAAAGTTGAAGATCACGGGCAATGGCGCTGATGCTCTCGCCCCCCACAAAATGACGCCGTCTGATTTCGGCTATGAATTCCATCCCTATCACCCCAGGTTGCTCCGGCAAAAAAGCCGAATGGTTGCACATCTCCGGGATGGTAAAAATTCAACGCTGTTTTTCCCGGACCCCTGGTAAGTTTTCCACGCTGATTAACAGCAAAGGAACTCGCCTCGCTCGAGTTCGCCTTGCACGTCCACGATGCGGTCGAACTCGCCGCAGCCCATCGGCCGACCGGCCGCTCTGCAGGCCGATTCCAAGCCAGTTCGCCAGTCGAGTACGGTTCCAAAGATGTCGAAGGTGATGAGTTCGGGCGCCTCGGGCATGGAGCCTCCTGGAGAAGAGCGGGCCATCGGCGAAAGACCGCAGTGTTTCTGGGTGATGCCCAACGGGGCGGCGGATCAGCCGCGGCGGGCGGGAAAACCGCAGGCTTTTTCGCCCGGAGTCGGCTCGATCCGCCGGTGGTGAGGCGCTGCGCGCCAAACAAGCAGCGGATGTCATCCGCTGCCCCGTGGTCGCGGGCGCTTCGCGCCCGCAACCACGTTTGAGCTCGGGCCGCAGCCCGTCAGGGCCGTCGCGCCTGCAGCGAATGGTTGGGCCGCCGTTGTCTGGATGACACCTTTTTACTTCGCTCGCCGATGGCGCCAGACGCAGCGCCCTTCAACCAGCGGCGGAACGTGGGGCATTCCAGGTGGCTCGGCGCGGGGCAGACGGCGGCGTGTCGCAGGCCATCGCGCAGGGCGCTCAGCTCGCGAATCGTCCCGTCCAGTTCCTCCGCCTTGGCCGCGAGCACGCGTCGATCCATTTCAGGCGTCCGTCGGGCGCGAACATGCTCGCGATTTCGTTCAGCGAAAAGCCGGCGGAGCGCCCCAGCGCGATCAGCGCCAGCCGCTCCAGCACGCCGGAATCGAACAACCGGCGCAGGCCCCGCCGGCCCACGGAGGCGATCAGGCCCTTTTCCTCGTAGAAGCGGAGCGTTGAAGCAGGAACGCCGGACCGTTTCGCCACCTCGGTAATGTCCATATCCCGACCCCCTTGACTTCAAGTCGACTTTAAGTCGCACCATCTTAAGGCAAGCACTTGAACGCAAGCAACGGGAGACGGTGATGGACTATTGGGTATGCACTCTTCTCACGGGGATAGGCGCGACGGCCGTCGTGGACCTTTGGGCCATCGCCCGGAAGCACCTGCTCGGCATCCCGCCACCGAACTACGGGCTCGTGGGCCGCTGGCTCGCTCATATGCCGCGGGGCCACTTTCGCCATGATTCCATCGCGGCCGCGATGCCCGTGCCCGGCGAACGCCCGATCGGGTGGATCGCCCACTACTTCATCGGGATCGCGTTTGCGGCCATCCTCCTTGGTATCTGGGGCCTGGCG
Source organism: uncultured Gammaproteobacteria bacterium (assembly GCA_963715845.1). Lineage (GTDB taxonomy): Bacteria > Pseudomonadota > Gammaproteobacteria > Competibacterales > Competibacteraceae > Competibacter_A. The sequence goes on from CAVQSJ010000024.1 coordinate 122,485, forward strand.
TGGATTCGCCACCCCACGATCGGACCCGCGCTGCTCGTCGGGGTCGGCAGCGTGGCGGCGCCCTTCCTGGTGATGCAGCCCGGCATGGGGGCCGGCATCGCCGCCCGCCGCACGCCGCGCCCTGCCTCCGCCCGGCTCCAGAGCCTCGTCACACACGCCATTTTCGGCCTCGGCCTCTATGCGGCCGGCTGGGCCGTCCGCTGCGTTTGCGCGACGTGAAGGTCGGCTTCCGCAACAACACTTACTTGCTCGGCTTCGGCCATTCCTTGAAACTCGATGACTTGCCGGCTAAAGCCGGCCGGTTGAGCCGGCGGGGGATAAACCCCCGCCCGAAACGCTTTGCGGCGGACCGAACCGCCACCCGAAGGGTGCGACGCCTGAAGGGGTGGTGGGTACCGCAGCCGCCGCTCGCGCGGCTAAAGCGCGGGCTCAAGCCGCAGCCTTGGAAATCAAGACTCGTGGCACGTCGAGCCGCGCCGGTGATTTCAGCCGGTTGGCCGGGCCATCCATCGGGGCCAAAAGTCGGGGGTGGCGGTCTACCGCCACAACTTTTCAAACCGTACCGGATGGGCGGCGGTGTAGCGGACGGTGTGCTGGATGTTGCGGTGGCCGAGGTAGTCCTGGATCAGCCGGGTGTCCGCGCCCTGGTCGGCCAGGGCGTAGCCGCAGGCGTGGCGCAGCATGCGCGGATAGGCCGGCCAGGGCAGCCCGGCCCGCTCGCCGCACTTGCGGACCGCCAGCCACGCGGTCTTGCGGCTCAAGGGACCGCGCCGCTCGCTGACGAAAAAGGCGTCCGTCGCCGGGTGCATCGCTTTCCGCTCCGCCAGCCACGCCTTGATGGCGCGCACTTCTTCCGGGCGCAGCGGGTGAGTCGTGGACAACCCTTTCTTCAAGCGGCTGACGTGCAGGACCCGACCCTCCAGGTCCACCTGGGACCGCTTCAGGCCGCACGCCTCCGACACCCGCAGGCCGTGGCGGAACAGCAGCAGCAGCAAACAGCGGTCGCGGGCGGCGTTGCGGCTGCCCTGGGTGGCCGCCAAGAGCCGGTCGACTTCCGCCGTCACCAGATGGTTGCGTTCGAGCATCGTAGTGTCTATTGTTAGCGCGTGGGAGGGCCAATACTATCAAACGGTTGCGGGCCACGGTAGGAAAACGCGGCCTTGATCATCAATCCGGCCAGGCATGAGCCGAAAACCTTGTGCAATGAAACATAACTTGCTGATTCATTGATGATCTTCAATTTTATATCCTTGCTGATCACAAGGTATTGGCCGGAATGATGATCAAAGCCACAAACGCGGGACACAAGGGCGCAGTCGGTCTATCGGACAAACCGGCGCCGATCCCCCGCGAAAACGGTCCGTCGCAATCGCTCGGCGGGTCGCGTTTTGCCGCATAGCTCCACGGCGGTGGAGCTATGCGGAAACCATATAATCACTTGTACCCAAGGCATATCGCGGTCGCCCTTGCCTCGGTGTTCAGTGGGGCGCCGCCGATTCCCGGAGACATCCAAACAAACCATACGCGCGTTCCTCGCGCTGTTCACGTCGACGTTCGCCATCAAGTCCCAGCACGCACTCAAGTTCGTGCCCAGATGATGAGCTGTTGGCAATTTATCGAGCGCGATATCCGTCTCGCGGCTGGCCCGACGCATTGGAGTTAGAGATGCTAGCCATCCAGTTGGAGAAGAGGTATCACGTCAAGCTGAAGAGCGTTTGGCATAATCAACTCACTCTGGGAGAGCTGTTCCGCAGGGTCAGTGCCGTCCAACAAGGCGCTCCAGCCAACCCCACTGTCTCCGCTTCGCTTCGCCAGCGGGGCGACTGAGCTTGGGGTCGTTTGCCCTATGAACTGCTCACGCGACAACCAACCATTGTTCCTTGACGGAAAACCGCGCCCACCCCCGGCACGCATGCAATGCGTGTGGCGGCATACTTCTGAGCGAAACCTGTTTCACGCAGGCCTTGGGCCACGCCAAAGAAAGCGCGTTTACCGGCGCAGCCCGCGTTCCCGATCTGCAACGCCTGCCGCGAAGTGAAGTGGTCTGCCCGCGGGACCGGCACGCCATGCGGGCGATCGTCCATCACGGAGTGGAGCTGGATATCTGCCCGACGTGCCGTTCGATCTGGCTCGATTGGGGGGAACTGGAGAAGATTGCCGCGCGGGAGAAGTCGACGCGCGAGGATGACAAGGCTTCTTCCGGCGACGACCTGAACCCGTCCCCGGACGGCGGCAGCACGGACTGCGCACCGGACAGCGGAACGGACATCGACTTCGATGCCGTCCTGGATTTCATCGGCGAGGCCGCGGGGGTCCTTGTTGGACGGTTTTTGAGCGCCCCCGGGGAACGGCAGCCCGTTTTCCCGGGCGCTCAAAAGTCAAAAGTACTGACAATGGTCGGCTTTGGCCGCCTTCTCCTTCAGAAACCACGCGGAGTCCACGATCCCCTCCGCCTCGGGAATGAGGTCGCCTTCACCGACCTCGAACGTGCTTGCCGCCAGGCGGCACGCGTAGAAGCGGACCTTGCCCGTGTCCTTCAGCATCCTGATGAATTCGTGGATCTCCACGGGGTCGCCGTCGCGCGCCAGCTTCTCGCGCAGCCAGCCCTCATCCGCCGCGTGATGCCCGTCGATCCGAAGGCTGCCTACCCCCGCGGGAGTGAGCACGCGAACCGCCCAGAGCACGAACAGGATATCCACTTCCGCGCCTTCCCTGGCCAGGACGTAGGCGAAGGTGAGCGGTGTCAGGAGCTTGTCGTATCCATCGTCCCGAACGACGATTGCCAGTCTATTCATTGCATGTTCCTCCGAAGTGAGTGGTGATGCCTGACCGCGCGGGCCTCGTCACGCCGCCTGCGCGAGTTCCTTCCCGCGGGCGACGTAAGACGCTGCCAGCGGGCTGTGCGGCCTCAGCGCGCGCCGCTCGGCGGCGAGTGCCACGGCCAGCGCACGATCGCCGCTGCGGAACGCCGCCTCGATCAGTGTCAGATCGAGGAGGTCGCGCTGGGCATGGCTGCCCCCGAAGCGCTGGGCATCGCTGCGAATCGGCCGCAGCAGTCGCACGGTCTGTGCGTAGTTGCCCTCGCCAAAGGCCTGGATCGCCTGCGTGGCGGCATGACCGACCTCGGTGGTGAAGGCGGCGTTGTCGCCGCCGCGATGCCATCGCCGCGTGCTGCGCTGCCAGCACGGTCTGTTGGGCGCTCGTGCCGATGGCTGCCGACGAAGGCCATCATCGCGTGCAGGTCGTTGAAGGCATAGTTGCCGGCGGTGGCGATGGTCGCCCAGTTGTCGGCGACGGCGCCCCAGCGGCTGCCCAGGTCCACGCCGCGCAGGTGCAGCCGCCACAGCAGCGCCGAGGCATCGATCATGTCGAGCACGACGGCGGAGCGTTGGCCGTAGATCGGCCCGTCGAACAGCCGCAGCACTTCGTCGATCTCGCCCAACTCCAGGTGGAATAGCGCGAGGTGCCACCAGTTGTGGACCGCAAAGAAGTTATCGCGCGACCATGCATCGGTATTCGCGCGCAGCCAGACGAGCCCATCGCGCGGGCGGTTGGTCATCTCCATGACGTGGGCCACGGCGTGCCAGCCCCAGGCGTCGCCGCGGCTCCAGTTCGACGCTGCGCCGGCCCTGCCGTTCCGCCTGCACGTAGTCGCCGGTCTCCTCCAGCCCGAAGGCGTGCATGCCGAGGATGGCGTGATAGCCGGGAATGCTCCGGCTCCAGGCCGGCAGCGCACGCGCGATGCGGTCGCGCAGCATGCGCGAATCGCCGGTGAAGAAGTCGACCTGGTGTCCGGCCTGCAGCGCCAGCGCGTCGCGCGGATAGGCCACGCTCAGATCTTCGAGGGTGCGGCCCGCCTCGCGCCAGTACCCCTCGGCGAGCAGGCGCACGGCTACGAGGTGGCGCCGTTCGCGATCATTGGCCGGCAGCTCGATCGCGGCCTCGTAACATGCCCGCGCCACGGCGATGCCGGCGGGCTCGGTGCCCAGCAGATGCAGGTAAGCTTTCAGGGCATGGGCCATTACCATGTCCGGGCTGCTCGCCAGCGCGCGGTCGACGCTGGCGACCGGGTCGGCGATGAAGCAGCGCAACTCGTGCGCGGCCTGTTCGAAGGCGGCCAGCGCTTGGGCGTTGGCACCCGAAACGGCATGGCCGGCTGTGTCTATCATTGTCATGGCTGTGTCTCCTCACGGTTAGAATTTGCGTCATCCGGACGGCCGGACGCGTGACGCTACTCTAGGCAGTCACGGCTGCGGACGGAATGGCCGATCCGCCGCCTGTCTTGGCCGATCCGCCGGCGCATGGGGGCTTGCACGGGATGGATGCGTTGTCAGAAGTGTTCAGAGTGATCCGGCTGACGGGCGGTGTGTTCCTCGAAGCATCGTTTACGGCACCGTGGAGCGTTACGGCGCACGTCGGTCCGGAGGATTGCCGTCCGACGATGGCACAGCCGGCGAGCATCGTCGCCTTTCACTACGTGCTGGACGGGCGCATGCGGCTGGAAGTGCAGGGCAGTGCGCCGTTCGAGGTGCGCGCCGGCGCGATCGTGCTGCTGCCGCACAACGACCCGCACACGCTGGCGAGCGGGCCGGGGCTGCCCGCCGTGGATGCCGATCACCTGGTGCAGTTGGCGCGCGAGGGCGCGCTGGCGCGCATCGACTACGGCGGCGGCGGTGCGGCCACAAATATCGTCTGCGGTTTCGTCGGCAGCGAAGCGCGCCGGCACCCGCTGCTCGACGCCTTGCCGCGCGTGCTCACCCTGGATCTGAACGGCCGGACCGGCGCCGACTGGATCGCCGCCTCGTTCCGTTTTGCCGCCAAGGAAGTGGCGGCCGCGCGCCCCGGATCGTCGGCGGTGCTGGCCAAGCTCTCGGAGCTGATGTTCGTCGAGGCGGTGCGGGAGTATGTGCACGGCATGCCGGCCGAGCGGCAAGGCTGGCTGGCGGGATTGCGCGATCCGGCGGTCGGCCGTGCCCTTGCCTTGCTCCATGCGCGGCCCGCCCACCCGTGGACAACGGAGGCCCTGGCCGCCGAGGCGCTGTTGTCCCGTTCGGCATTCGCCGAGCGCTTCACGGGTCTCGTCGGCGTGCCGCCGATGTCCTACCTCACTGCCTGGCGCATGCACGTCGCCGCACGATCCCTGCGCGAGAGCGGCCGCAGCATTGCGCAGATCGCGGCGGCGGTGGGCTACGAGTCCGAAGCGACCTTCGCGCGGGCGTTCAAGCGGGAGATGGGCGTGACACCGGGGCGGTATCGCAGCGAGGCGTAGCGACGCCAGGACGCAAGGGCGATTTGCATGGCGCAAGCCGCCTGTCCCGACTACGCCGAATCGAGACGAACCCACGCCAACCGGGCGCACCCCGCGACCGGCGCGATCCAATGGACATACTGGTGTCCTGTTTGTATACTGCAATGTTCGGGGGCGCATGCGCTTGCGTGCCTGGTGGTGCAGCCGGATACATATCGGCGGCGGGGCGCCCGGAAGGGGACCCGGAGAACGGCCGGCTGCGGCGTTTGGCCGGTCGTTTAGTAACTTGCATAACCCCGACACATGGCTGTTGACCGCGTCAATGCAAGGGTCGCGGCGCGCGCCGTTTCCAGGATATGGCGCACGCGGTCAGGATATTCCGCGTTTGCGCGCGCGATAACACGTTAGGCGCCACGAACTTCCGCGCAGCACATCCATCGGATGCCGCCAGGATCTCTGCGCCGATCATGTCCTTTCGGGCGCAACTGACCTCGAACCCAGATGGGCAAGGTGCCGAGCAGTTCTTTGCTTCAGTTTCCGTGGACTCGGAACGGGCGTACATTGAATCCGAACGGTATGAGTTCCTTCTCGCTGAAGACGGGAGCGACCTCGCTGGGTTCATCGCCATCCGCGACAAGACCCACCTGTTTCACCTGTTCGTAGCGCACGGGTTCCAGCGAGCGGGTCTCGCCCGCGAGCTATGGACCCGCGTCCGCCAACCTGCGCTGCGGTACACCGTCAACGCAAGCCTGAACGCCATCCCCGTGTATGAGCGTCTTGGGTTCGTGGCCGCTGGCGACCGGCAGCACGTCCACGGAGTGACATTCCTGCCCATGCAGCTGGAGCCCCGGAACGATGGCGCCCGGAAGAGCCAGAAGATGATGAAACGCCTGAACGAAGTCACGATCACGAATCAGTGCACGTTGCTCTGCGATCTGCGTGTCTGGAAGCACTCAGACTCTCAGACTTGGATTGCCCTAACGGGCACGCAGGACGAGATTGGGAGACAGCTCGCGCAAGCGCTCGCTGAGGCGTTCATTCAGCGCCTCGACGACTTTGGCGGCGTCTGCGAGTCATTTTTGTGCCGCGGGGACGAATATTTATCCACACCCCCACGCACCGCTCCCGGGACAGCGGTGTTCTCCTTCACACCGAAGAAGCGAGTTCTCGCAGAAGAGAAGCATCGGAGATGGCACGAACGGCTTCTGCGGCTGGGTACATGCTGATGATCCTCACGCTGCAGAAGCACGACAAGTTTGGGAAGGCCTGGGTTCTCCGCGCCACGCTCCGCCATCTTCAAGGGGTTTCACTAACGTACTACGAGGATACAAGCACGGTTGTAGACGAGCTCAAGTCGTCGCCGGAGGGTTCGCGGCTAGTCGCGGTGCATGTTCTCACCCCGGAGTTCAGTCATCTTTCTTCGCACCGCGCTGACCGCGCCCTAACGCAGCAACAGTACAAAGAGGAGGTACTCCTGCCTGGAAGCGCGGGAAGTGCCGTCTAACCCGCGCATGAAACTGACCGTCTAACAGCGGCGCTGCGCTTGCTGTTGTCCGGCAGGTTATGCACAGCGTTAGACAACACAACTTCGGTCAGCACGTACCGCTCAACGGCGACCGCAACCGCAACAACGCACGACTGAAATAAAGGACAAACGCCATGGACATGCACGGCATCCCGTTCGGAACAACCGACTGGGCTTCAATCCCACGGACCGAGCATGCAGGTGAGACAGGCACGGCCTACTGGCGAACCTGCGACTTCGGCTCCATACGAGTACGAATGGTCGAGTACACGCCCGGATACCTGGCGGATCACTGGTGCGTCAAAGGCCACATCCTCCTGTGCATGGAGGGCGAACTTCATACCGAGCTTGAAGACGGGAGGAGCTTTACGCTCAAGCCTGGAATGAGCTACCAAGTAGCTGACAACGCCGAGCCCCACCGATCCAAGACAGACACTGGGGCCAAGCTCTTCATCGTTGACTGACAGTGTTGTCTAATCCATCATTCCACCGGACCTGCGCGAAAAGCCGCGCAGGCCGGTGAATTCACACGTTAGGCATTTGCTAGTGGTCATCGCATGAAACGAATTATGTACATTGAATGCAAAAGTGGTGGGCTAGATGGGGCTGGCCGTATAGGTTGGATTGAGCTTTCTCGCTCGGCACGCTCCTACTATAGGTTTCCTACATCATTTGTAAAAAATATGCTATAATTTATTTAAATAAAATCTTGAAAATTTAGGAGTATAACCATGTTCACTTTAGAAAACATTATTGATTCAAAAGCAGGGAGAGAAATAAAAAGAGCCATCGCTGTCAAGATGGTTTCCCAAGGTTTTTTGGTAAAAGACATCTGTGAGTTGTTGGATGTATCGGATGCTTTTGTGAGTAAGTGGAAAAGGATTTATGAAGAACAAGGTGCAAAAGGATTACACTTACGCTATCGAGGGAGTACAGGCTTTTTAACACCCCACCAGCGGGGTGAAGTCATTTTACATCTCAAAAATCAAACTCATTTTAGCGTGGAAGAACTCCGAGATTTCATCGAGCGTCGCTATGGAGTGGTTTACCAATCGAAGCAATCCTACTATGATTTATTGAAAGATGCGGGGATCAGCTGGCATCGAACCGAGCCGGTGAATCCGAAACGGGACGAAGCCAAGGTTTTGCAAAAACGCGAAGAGATCAAGAGCATCCTGCACGCGCGCGAAGCGGAGATCAAGTCGGGAGAAGTGATTGTTTTCATGGAAGATGAATGTCATCTGCTCTCCGGTGATACGTCAGGATACGTGTGGGGCAGGCGGAACGAACGCATTGAAGTGCCCATCCAGAACGCCAAAGAGCGGCAAACTTATTATGGGGTGATTGACGGTTATAGGTTTCCTATATGATTTGTGGAATTTTTAAATACCATTCTAGCTTCTTGAAATTAAAAATTTCTTGATTGAGAAAATTAAAAAAACTATTTTTAACTTGTGAAAAAGTCTTGTTCTCATAAAAGTATCTTCGCAAGAAGTTTTTTCCTCTTAACCAGATATCTTCAACCGGATTTTGATCGGGTGCGTTGGTCGCAAAACGAAGACAAGTCACTTTCCAATATTCTTCTTCCAACCCTTCGTTCACTTTCGCTAGATACGCTTTTATCTCAGAAGACCGGTGGTAACTGGCTCCATCCCAAATAAGTATCAACTTTTTACCTTCGTGTAGTCGTTGTAAATGTTCGATCAATGCAATCGTATTTTTGCCATTCCCAGCAGTCGAGGGTTGCAGTATAAATTCTCGATGATAACCGTCAATCACCCCATAATAAGTTTGCCGCTCTTTGGCGTTCTGGATGGGCACTTCAATGCGTTCGTTCCGCCTGCCCCACACGTATCCTGACGTATCACCGGAGAGCAGATGACATTCATCTTCCATGAAAACAATCACTTCTCCCGACTTGATCTCCGCTTCGCGCGCGTGCAGGATGCTCTTGATCTCTTCGCGTTTTTGCAAAACCTTGGCTTCGTCCCGTTTCGGATTCACCGGCTCGGTTCGATGCCAGCTGATCCCCGCATCTTTCAATAAATCATAGTAGGATTGCTTCGATTGGTAAACCACTCCATAGCGACGCTCGATGAAATCTCGGAGTTCTTCCACGCTAAAATGAGTTTGATTTTTGAGATGTAAAATGACTTCACCCCGCTGGTGGGGTGTTAAAAAGCCTGTACTCCCTCGATAGCGTAAGTGTAATCCTTTTGCACCTTGTTCTTCATAAATCCTTTTCCACTTACTCACAAAAGCATCCGATACATCCAACAACTCACAGATGTCTTTTACCAAAAAACCTTGGGAAACCATCTTGACAGCGATGGCTCTTTTTATTTCTCTCCCTGCTTTTGAATCAATAATGTTTTCTAAAGTGAACATGGTTATACTCCTAATTTTCAAGATTTTATTTAAATAAATTAGGCTCTCTGGTATTTCAAGGGGTTGCAAAGTATAATACTATCAATTAGTTGCCAACATCAAGTGAGAATTCCATGACGGATAAGTCATTAGACGAGTTGAAGAGCGCTTTTAATGTGCTTTTGGATCTTCCTAATATTGAAGTCGATGAGGTGGAAATTGATCGAGAAGGGAATTATCGGGTCACGATCCATAGTACAGAGCGCGGAACGCGTTGTCATCAGTGCGGTCATTTTATCGATCATTTTTATGGACATGGTGAGTTCATTACGCTAAGACATTTAGCGCTGTTCGGTCGGCAGGTTGAACTGCGTCTTCGTCCACCACGGTATCAATGTCAACGATGCCAAGGGCAGCCGACGACCACGCAAAGGGCGACTTGGTATGACGCTCGAAGTCGCTGTACGAAAGCCTTCGAGCATCATATATTGCTAGCTTGTGTGAATAGTACCGTGTGGGATGTGAGCATTAAAGAGGGAATCGGCTACGAAACAGTGCGCGGAATTATTGATCGCCATATTGCGAAGGAAGTGGATTGGCAGGCGATTAAAAATCTGAAAATTATTGGGATTGATGAAATCTCTTTAAAAAAAGGACACCAAGATTTTGTGACGATTGTGACGGGTCGTATGGGTGACGAAACGGTGATTCTGGGGATGTTGGCCGATCGGAAGAAAGAGACCGTCAAGGAATTTTTCATGAGTATTCCCAAGAGGTTACGCAAACAAGTGGGTTTCGTTTGTTCGGATATGTACGTCGGCTTTATCAATGCCGCGAAAGAAGTTTTTGGGAAAAAGGTCCAGATCATCGTCGATCGATTTCATGTGGCTAAGTTATATGGAAAGGGGCTGGATGAGTTACGCAAAAAAGAGTTGGCACGCCTGCGGAAGACCTTACCAAAAGAGCAGTATCAAGAGCTGGAAGGCGTGCTGTGGATTTTGCGTAAACGGCTGGATGATTTAACACCAAAAGACCAAGAAACGTTAGACCAGTTATTCCAGTATTCACCACTTTTACAACAAGCTTATCAGTTAAAAAACGAGTTAACGGCTCTGTTGGATAGTGACCTAAATCGCCGTCGTGGGAAGCAGCGGATCACGGGATGGATGAACCGAGTTAAAAAGAGTTCAGTCCGTTGCTTTGATACTTTCTTAAAGACGTTGGAAACCTATAAAAATGAAGTTGTCAATTATTTTTTAGATCGACTGACCAGTGGATTTGTTGAGGGGCTTAATAACAAGATCAAAGTCATTAAGCGACGGTGCTATGGTTTGAAAAATATCGGGCATCTTTTCCAACATCTTTATCTGGACCTTTGTGGATATTCTTTGTATGCCCACCAAAAATCATAGAGTTACCGAAATTTACTCCGAATTTATTGAGGCATAAAAAGTGATTGATGATCGACAACATTCTGTTTTTAAACAGAATTTATGCCCCGGCAATTCCCAAAGAGCCATAAATTATAGCATATTTTTTACAAATGATGTAGGAAACCTATATCATCGAGAATTTATACCGCAACCCTCGACTGCTGGGAATGGCAAAAATACGATTGCATTGATCGAACATTTACAACGACTACACGAAGGTAAAAAGTTGATACTTATTTGGGATGGAGCCAGTTACCACCGGTCTTCTGAGATAAAAGCGTATCTAGCGAAAGTGAACGAAGGGTTGGAAGAAGAATATTGGAAAGTGACTTGTCTTCGTTTTGCGACCAACGCACCCGATCAAAATCCGGTTGAAGATATCTGGTTAAGAGGAAAAAACTTCTTGCGAAGATACTTTTATGAGAACAAGACTTTTTCACAAGTTAAAAATAGTTTTTTTAATTTTCTCAATCAAGAAATTTTTAATTTCAAGAAGCTAGAATGGTATTTAAAAATTCCACAAATCATATAGGAAACCTATAGCGCGTCGGTTGCATGCGTTTGTGTACGCCCGGCATGGGCATGAACTGATGGGGTGAAAGTCCCCTGTAGGAGTACCTGAGATGTCCGCCAAGCGGACGGAAACAACTACTAGCCGACGGCAAGGGCAGCTCCGCGAGGGGATGTCCGAAGGAAGCCGGAGCGCAAAAGCGCGAGCCGACGGAAAGAAATCGCATAGAAGGCCCAGTCTCCGGGTGAGTCAGCACATGATGACGAAACCCACCGGGTACGGGAGATAGGGTAAATGCGGCGGTTGTGCGCTGAAAGTTCACGTTCTTATCCGGGGAGATCTGTTCCACTTGCGGTCCGTGTACTTATGGGAGTCGAACTGAGGACCAGTCCGAAAGGGCTGGAATCGCCATCGAACCCTAAAGGGGCTGTGGTCGCCAGGGGAGCCGGACTGAGGGCCAGCCCGAAAGGGCTGGATACACCACCGGACCCTACCGTGACTCGGGCAGCGCGCCGGACGGCAACGTTCGGCGTGACGGGCAGCAATTCCGAACGTCCTCTACAGGTTGTGGCGGGGTAGGTGGCGGCCAAGGCACAGGGCATGCGCCTCCGCGACCGCCCCGTGGCGCGGACACTGTGCCCGACGTCTGGAGCAGTCTGCGGTGTTTCAGTGGTCGGTGTTGGGGGTGAGCGGTCTCCCGAAAGGTTGGAGGGTGAGGCCTGGATGGGGTGGAGCAGGCGGTCTCCGCGGAAAGCTACAACAACCGAACCTGGCAGCGGCGCTGGGCGATCTGCGCCAAGGAAGCGCTACAGAGTTCGCCCTGAGTGAGAAAGGCCATCATCTCTTGCCACAGGTGGCGCAGGGTCATCTTGCCTTCGAGCCAGGGCTGGAAGGTGCGACTGAGGACCATTAACTGATTGATCAAATGGCCGATTTGCAGGCACTGATAGTAGTTCTTGGCCGCCCGCCAACTGACCCGAGCATACTTGTGCTGGAGGGCGTAGCCATGATTTTTCTGGGCATTGAAGCCTTCGTTTTCGATCTTCCAGCGCATCCGCCCGCCGGCGCTGAGTGCGGCGACGGTAGCGCCGTCGACCTCCAGGTTGGTCAGATGGACAAAGCGGTGGACGGTGGTTTCCCCCCGAGCCGGGTGCTGGGTTTCCACGCACGACAGCCATTGCAGGCGATGCCCGTGATAGTCGATCTCGGTGATCCATTCAAAGACCTGCTCGATGCGGGTCGGCCCCCGCCAGCGGCGCTCGCAGCGGCGTTGCCGCGCACCGCCCATGCGGCGTAGCGCCTCGACCTCGTCCCAGACGCTGGGCAGGTTACCGTCTTTGAAGGTCACGATAAAGGCCCAGCCATACTGCTGGCAGAGGTCGAAAAATCCTTGATAGGGGTACAGGCCATCGGCGGTCAGGCAGATCGGCAGGCGCGGATAGCGCTGCTTGAGGCGCTTGGCCCAGCGCACGAGCGCCTTGCGTTCGCAGTCCTGCTTGTCATACTCGCCCTCGGGATTGGCGATCCATGCGCTGGCCACGGAGATCGAAAAGCCGCTGGGGGTCAGCAGCTTGGCCTCCAGCACGGGGTGAAAATACGTCGTTGTGCCACGGGCCGAGGTGCGGTGCGGGCAGTGCTCGCAGTGACGCTCGCTAAAACTCAGCACCCCCGTCGCGTCGATGGCTACCACAAACCAGCGTTTGAACAGGCGATGGCGATGCCACACCCTGTTCTCCAACAACCGCTGGACCAGCCCGTGCTTGAGCCCCTCCAGCTGCTCCTCGTTCAACTGACACAAGACCCGATGCACCGTGTCCAGGTGCGGCAGACGCCGCTTGAACAACTGCCAGTATTGCTTTCTGAACCGCTCTTCCCGACGCTTGTTGTCGAACGCGTTGCGTGAACCCTGCTTGAACACAAACAGCAGGATGCCCGCCATCAACAACTCGACCGGGGTGTAGTCCGACTTGGCCCGGCAATCGTCGAGCTGGCGCAGCTGCTCGAACAGCCCGGGAAAAAAATGCCTCCTGTAAATTTTTCCGTGATCGCTTACGAATTTGCAGCAAATCGTAATTGTTCCGAATCGTTAGCCGCTTCAGTAGGAAACCAGAAACGCTTCCATTGATGATTGAGTTCTACAACTCTTAAAATACCTAGGCCACGACTTCCAGCTTCACGCCAGCTCATCCCTTTCTTCTTCTGACGATGCCCAACGACTTGATCACAACCTTTCTCGATATGCCCAGAACCAATAATCTTACCGGCCTTTTTCCGGCGTCGATAATCAATGATTTCATCACGATGTTTGTTAATATAGTTAATCAGTTCGCGATGTTTTTCTTCATTTCTTGGCTGAACTTTTGTCTTTAAGTAATCGATCACTGTATCAACTTCTCCACGCCATAAATGGTAAAAAATGAACTTTAAATGAAGATTTTTCTCGTCTTTATTTCGCGCAATCATACTCATTAATTCTCGTACTTTCTTACCCAAGTGGTACCAATCTAAGATAATAATGAGCACCACTCCAAAGACCGAATGCAAATGCTGGCGAATCACTTGAGCCCCATCTGTAATTGCAATTACGGGTACTGGCCTTGCTTCCGACCCATACTCTTTAATTACTCGACTTTTAAGCACGTCAGGCAGGGAAACTATTTCTTGACCTGTTTCATCAACTGGCGCAGCAATATATTCAAATTCCTGGTTTTTCTTTTGGAGCATCACCACATTGGTAAACACCGGTGGCGCTTTCTCTTTTGCTACCGTTTGGGCTGGTCTTTCTTCATTATCTTTCTGTTTTTGAACACGATTTTTCTTCTGGCCACGCACTTGAATCGCATCTTCAAACACGATCACTTCTCGACTTTCGCTGTTGTAAATATCAATTTTATCCTGAATCTTTGGGAATGATAATGCTTTATTGCCAAGCGTTTGTTCTACTTCAATTTGCCAAGCCTGGCTAATTTCTACGGTTTTGTGATGGACAATCTGCCAAATCTTCTGATCGCTGAGTTGCCGATCTCCGGTCACCCGCGCCACTAAATTTTCGACTTCTTTATAACTTAGGCGATTACTGTAGTAGGCGGATAACTCCTGTAATCTCAGGCTAATATAAGCTTCTTGAAATTGACCGGTTAAATCAAAGTAAGTTTGCTCTTTTTCGTCAGGCCGTGTTGCATCTTTAAATCTCTGAACCTGAAAAATAATTTGGCCATAGAGTGTTTTAATTGTCACCGGTGTTTTACCATTACAAATCAGGTCTTTTTTTTATTTTCAATAAAAGCGCGTTGCGTTGCTTCCAGCAAAGCCAGTTCAATATCAGGTAATGCAAGGTTTTTAAAGTTCTCAACCGCCCCTTCGATGTCATGAAAGCTTTGACTTTTCCAATCGAGTGAATATTTCTTGACCGATTGACGACCCATAATCTGGTTATTATCATCTCGCAGAGCTAATTCAATAGTAGGCATTCGTCGTTCCCTAAGTTAGGTTGATATAGTTCTGTGTATTAGTATAAGCTAATATTCCATCACGGAAAAATTTACAGGAGGAAAAATATTTTTTGAGCCATGCACCAGCCGATTGAAATTATTAACTTTTCTTTAATGCTCTGAATTGCTGGTGACGGGACAGAAGTCAGCAGACGGCGTAGTAGCCCAACGCCCGCCGTAATGGGTGGGACAGGGTGAAGGCCCGAACCTTCGGCAACGAGCGAGCCGGGCGGACCTCAACGGCCGTACCGCACCCGACCGGGTGAAACGGCGTTGGCGGCCCGTACCGTAACCAGCGTTGGAGGTCGTCATCCTACGGTGCCCCTTTCCAATCCGGAGGAAGCGCCCCGTGCGGACCCGCATGCGGGGTGCTGTGGGAGCCGGGGGAGAAAAGCCCCCGGCGACCCGATTAGAGTTATCGGAATAAATCGAGCCTAGGCCCCCTTTTTCAAGGTTTAATTCGACTTTACTCTCTCTCTGTCTCGGGCGCAGACGACTGCTTATGCCCTTTTTCATAGAGGTCCTTTGCTTTGAACCACTGAATTTTTTCTTCTTCAGAACGCCACTGCTCTGGTTCCATCCAGAGTATCACTTCATCTGGATATTTCTGTGCAGCACCTGAAACTGCATCAACAATTATCCCAACACCCCCACCAATAAGTATATTGCCAAGCGTCGCCCCTTGAAATGTTTCAGCCACTTCCAGTGTCGCCGTTTTGTATTTCTCTTTATCACAAACTATTTTCATCGGTCCATCGCCTTTCCGAACTAATACAGATCCAGGTGTTTGTAAAATATGCCACACCCCCCCTTTGCTATCCGTTAACGTGCATTTTGCCCCTTTAACATCTTTCTCCGTTATGACAGATACATCTTGAGCTGCCCCCGTCGTAATTGTTGCACAACCTGACATGATTCCTGCTATTGAAGTTATCAGAATCAGTCTCAGTTGTTTCATTTCGTTCTCCACTTCCCCATAACTAACCCAAGTTGCCACCCGGACGGGGTGAGCCCATCGGGGTCTGCTATCGTTGTGAGTACCGTACCGCTACTGCATGACGACCGGAGGAACCCCGATGGACACCCAAATTGTATTCGTTTATTGCCTCTGTGATGATCTGTTGAAGGCGCTCCAGCATTGGGAAGACCCGCAGTGTCGGGTGAGCGACGCGGAGATTCTGACGGTGGCCTTGGTCGCTGCCCTGTACTTTGGCGGCCACTTCAAGCGTGCCAACGAGTTCCTGCACGAACAGGGGTACCTGCCGCGCCGGCTCAGCGCGAGTCGCTTCACCCGGCGCGTCCATCGCTGCGCCCCTTTCGTGCTGCCCTTGTTTCACGGCTTGGCCGGTCTGGGTCATCAGCTCAATCCCGAGAGCGTCTACATCATCGACAGTTTTCCGGTCGCAGCCTGCGACAACATCCGCATTCCCCGGTACCGGCGTTATCGGGGCGAAGCGTGGCGGGGTTACCAGGCCAGCAAGCGCCGCTACTTCTACGGCCTGAAAATTCACCTGCGGGTCACGGCCCAAGGGCAACCGGTCGAATTCTTTTTAACCCCCGGCGCGGACAGCGATACCAAAGCCCTCAAGCAATATGCCTTCGATCTACCGAAGAACGCCACCCTCACCGGGGACAAGGCGTACAACGACTACGAGTACGAAGACCTGTTGAAGGACATCGGCCTGCGCCTGATCCCCCTGCGCAAGAAGAATTCCAAACGCCCCCTCGAACCGGTGGTGACCTACTTGATGGCGACGGCGCGAAAAGCGGTGGAAACCACCGGCAGCTTGATCGAACGCCTGCTGCCCAAGCATATCCATACCGTCACCGCCACCGGCTTCGAATTGAAGGTGGCGCTCTTCAATTCTCGCGTGTAGCCTTAACTTCGTCTTCTGAATCAGTCCAGGTGGCAACTTGGGTTAACTAATGATTATATGGTTTCCGCATAACTCCCAAACGGTGAAGTTATACGGCCTCACCACCTATCAGTTTTCAATATCGCCGGCCTCACTCGTCAGAAGGCAGTATTAACTGCTTGATTTGCCGTTGCAGGAAATCTGCTGAAACGCACTGAAACAATGGCTTAGGAAAAACTGATAGGTGGTGAGTTATACGGCAATACGCTACCCGTAAGCGCAAATTGAAGTATAGATGGGGTCACCTCACGAAAGGGAAAAAATCGTACGTTAAGCGCAAAAGTGTCAGGTTGAAGTCTAAGGCGTGATGCCAGCAGTGACAGAAAAGGCCAGATTCCATCCTAACCTGACAGATTTTTGGCCGATACCTGACGCCCAGTTGGGGTACGCTCCAATCTGACACCGAAGCAGGCAGCGATTGGAAGCCTTTGTCTAAAAAGGATTTAGAGTCGTTAGCGTACGATTTTGTCCGTTTCGTGAGCAGACCCCTAGATGGGCGGACGGCGGCACGGCGTGTTTGCTGGACCTTCTGAATCCTTCCGTCCCGTGTGTCCCGGCCGACTGCTCGCAAGCCATTGATCTGCGGGTACCTTGCCAGGGCCAACAGTAGACAAAACGTTTGACGCGCACAAGCACCTCATCCCCGCGAAGTTGAACGGTTCCTCACCGCCGTCAAGGGCACCCGCCACGAGGCCCGCGACCGCTGCCGGTTGCGGGCTGACTCGCGCCGTTCCAGGTCGATCGGGGTCATCACTGCGCCCGCTGGGGCTAACTGGCGCGCTCAAGCCGGGTTCTGATTCGCGCCATTCCCGACTTCCCGCTCCCGCTCTCGCCGTCCTTCAGCCGGTGCATCCCCGCCCCGCTCCGCCATGATCCGGCGGATGGCCTCGGCTTGTGCGGGCGTGACCCAGCCCTGCACATGTACGAGGTCCCGCTCCCGCAGGCGCTGGCGGTAGCGGCGCTGCGCAGCAATTCTCATTTTGGCGATGACTGGGTAAAGTCAGCGGGTCCCTCTTGACCGGAAGTCCCACTATGAGCGTACCGTTTGGCCCTGTTGCGTTGACGTTATACTTAGCACCGCAGCCCTTTAAAGGTGAACAACAACTCATTGATTTAAATTAAAATTTATTTTAGCATCGAGCCTCGATCAAGTCCATAGAGGAACTCAGCCGATGCTAAGCGACCTCTTCAAACCGTTTATCGAAGGCAGCCCCCTCTCGGTGATGATGCGGGGTTTGGTGGAACGACTGCTCAACCCCGAGCAGATGGATCGGTGGTTCGAGCAGTTCGCACGGGAACAGTATACTCGGGAGTTGTTATTTTCCACCGTGGTGAGCTTGATGCTGGAGGTGGTGTGTGGCTCCCGCAAGGCGGTCAATGCCGCCTATCAGGCGATGCAAGAGGCCATGCCGGTGAGCATCCAGGCGGTGTACGACAAACTGCGCGGGATCGAACCGGCCGTGGCGGCGGAATTAGTGCGGTATACCGCGCGGGAAGGTCAGGCGCTCATCGCCGCCATCGCGGCCGCGGCGCCGGCGTCGGTGGAGGCGGCGCCGAGCGCGGTGCTCACCGGGGGCACCCCGGCGCCCCTGGACGGGGTGGCCAACCGGTCGGAGCGTGCGGTGCCCCCGGTCCCTCGTTCTCCCGCCTTGACCCAGGCCCTTCGGGCGGCCCTGGCGGTCCCGCCGGCGGACGCCGCGCGGGCCGGCACGGCGGTGCCGGCGGGGGTACAGACCGGCCGGCCGGCGGTCCTGCCGGGCTACTCCGTCCGGATTCTCGACGGTAACCACTTGGCCGCCACCGAGCATCGGTTGAAGGAGTTACGGACCTATGGCGGGGGGGCGTTGCCCGGTCAGGCCCTGGTGGTGTACGACCCCGATTTAGACCTGGCGCTCGATGTGATTCCCTGCGAGAACGGCCATACCCAGGAACGCGCGCTCCTCGCGCAGCTGGAAGCGCGCGTGGCGGCCGGCGAGGTGTGGGTGATGGACCGCAACTTCTGTGTGTTGCACTGGTTACATCAGATCGCGGCCCAGTCGGCCTATTTTGTGGTCCGCGAACACGAACAGACCCCGTTTACGCCACTGGAGCCGATGCAGGAGCAGGGGGCCACCGAGACCGGCTTCGTGGCGGAGCAACGCATCCAGGTCCTCGGTCCCGACGGCCAGCCGGTGGTGTGGCGGCGGATTCGGGTGTTACTCCATCAGCCGACCCGGGACGGCGACGACCGGGTCTATATTTGGACCAATTTACCGGCGGCGGTGACGGCGCAGAGCGTGGCGCGGCTGTACCGCAACCGCTGGCGGGTGGAGACCGCGTTTCAGCATCTGGCGCAGGATCTCAATAGCGAAATCAAGACCTTAGGCTATCCTCGCGCGGCCTTGTTCGGCTTCTGTATCGGCTTGGTCGCCTACAATATCCTGGCGGTGCTGAAGGCGGCGCTGCGGCAGGTTCGTGGCGCCGCGGTCATCGACACCCAACTGTCCGGTTACTACGTGGCCGATGAAGTCAGCGGCACCTATCGCGGCATGATGATCGCCATCCCGCCGCCAGAATGGCAGGTGTTTCGCCAGCTGACGGTCCCCGAGTTAGCCGACCTGTTGCTCGACCTGGCCCGCAAGGTCCCCTTGGCCCAGTTCCGCAAACACCCGCGGGGACCGAAGAAGCCGCGCCCGCCGCGCCCGTTCGATCTGAAGCACCCGCATCAGGCCACCGCCAAACTACTGGCGGCGCGCCACGCCTAGCGGGGCGACCGTTCCGCCGGCGGCGGAACCGGGGTCGCCGGTCCCGCCATCCCCTAACCGCCCACCGGCGTCGTTGGGTAGGGTTCCTGTTGCGCTTGGGGTACGGGGCGGTGGTCAACAGGACCAATACCGACGCGTGAGACGTAACCGACCGCAGAAATCACCCCCTTGGGTCAGACTGCTCTGGTGGGCAGCGACCTCACGGGTTACCTCGGGGGAGCACCTTTAAAGGGGTGACTTAGCACCGTAACAAATTGATCTTTTCGAGTCCAAAAAAGATTGTATCCTTAATCACTAATCTTTTGTATTCAAAAGGATGAGGAGGTCGAAATGATTCGTGTTACTTTTAATGAATCTGATATCCAAACGTTGCGCTATGAACGCTTTCACCATCCGCACCCCCGTGTTCAACAAAAAGCCGAAGCACTTCTAATGAAAAGCCATGGCTTAAAGCATAAAGATATTTGCAAATTTATCGGTATATCGAATAATACTTTGCGGGAATATCTTAGGGAAGATCAAGAGGGTAGTATTGCAAGAATTAAAGAAACCCGTTTTTATAAGCCTAAAAGTCAGCTTAATAATCATATAGATACTCTGGAAAACTACTTTCGTGACCATCCTGTTTCAAGTATCAAGGAGTAGCCCTTTTAAGGTGAGCTAGGCGGCCTTCGCCTTCACCACCTTCGGGGTGACTCCTTTCAAAAGCCTAGCTGTCGATACATGAGGGTGACCTTTGAACTGATTTCTCACCGGTCGGGGTTTTTTCGGGCCTCTGGGACTTTTTGCATACTTTTTCAAGTCAACGTAGGAGGCGATATAGAGCAGGATACTCCCCAATTCCACCCGGCTGACTTGAGTCAAAAGAGTCCATTCCTTCTCCGGAATCGCAATTAACATCCCATCGGTCGTCGTGTCGATTTCTTGGGCAATATAATACTCAGAAACCACTTGATTAATCGCCTTATCTGGATGCGTTGCCCGCAAAGCGGCCATCACAATCGCGTAAAGATTAAAGGCTACTAAAGCCAGACAAAAGCTAAACAAGGCCGCCTTCGGATACCCTAACGTATTGATTTCAGAATTCAGGTGACTTTCCAGCTTTTGAAATGCAGTTTCAATTCCCCATCGAGCACGATAAAGTTCGGCTATGGTGAAGGCCTCCACCGTTGCTTCGGGAAGATTGGTCAGTAAAATAAGATGGTTGTCACCATTCCGCGTGGGCTGATTTAATTTCACCACGACCCGGCGAAGCGTGAGCGTTTCACCCAAAGGCGCGGTGATTTCCACCGCTTGTTCAAAGACCTCTCCGGTCGCTGATTTGCCCACAAACTTTAGTTCAGTCAATCGCTTATAGGGGGTGTTGCCGTGTTGACGGATGACAAAAAACGCCGCTTTTCGATGGCACTCGAACCATAGGTGTTCGGGATTTTTTATACCTCACCTTCCAACAACAATCTATTGAAACGCATTAATGATGTCTCTCTTTTTTTGTAATTTGGATCAAACATTTCATTAGCAAACAACTTTATCTTGTGCAGTAGGTTATCAAAATGTTCTCGTGAAGAATTTAACAGAAACAGAATAAAATCCTGTGCTAGTATAACCGCTACTTTGGCGACTCTTTGAAACGACATCGCTAACTGTTGGTCTTCCTCAACCTGCGCGGTGCCTATAGCAAATAGCGGATGAGAACTCAAATGAGCCGCGATAGAAGCTAGTAATAAACTTTCGATGATGTTCTCATCGCCTGAGGTGATTTGATTCGCATTCAGTGAGTTTTTACAGGCCTTGAAAATCAATTCAATTTGCCATCTGAGTCGATATAAAGGATAAATCAAATAGGCAGCCGCCATTAAGTTGGTGATATACCAATGATACCCTTTTTCAACCGGATTCCAAAACCCAATCGCCCGATAGCGTAAGCGGTGCCCGTCATAGAGTTTCGTCGTGAATACTTCAATAATATGGCCTCTCTTCCGGCTCAAATCCAGGGATAACAACGCTTGACCCACCAGCTCCTTAGAGAGTCCCGGCACCACCTCCGCAATAGGAACGACCGCGTTTGATTTGAGCCGGGATAGAAAGAAACCTCCAGCTTTTTCAATAGCATACAGTAAACCGTAATCCCAGTATCCCAAATCAAAGATGACTAACTTTCCCTGTAACAGCTCGACGGCAGGAAAACATTTCCGATCGTGGGTTTTCGTCGGCGTCAATTGAAACCAAGTCAGCATCCCCGTGAATAGATTAAAGCCTGCATGCCATTTAATCCCCGCCGCCGTGCGGGTTCCAGGAAAGCGATTTTTCGCACGGGCCCAGAGCGTAATCGAACTGGAATCGACCAGCCAAATAGCCGTGACTCCTAATGACTGCAGGATCTGGTGGCCCGCCGTGACCGAGACCGTTAAGGTCACCATTAATTCAGCCACCACTTGGCGTAAATAACCTTTCAGTCGGTCTCTGGCCAGACGCTCCCAAAATGCACTCCGGCTGATTTCCCTGTTGAGCTGAGATTTCATGAAGCGACGGATCGCTTCCAACGTGAATGTTTTTGAATCGCCTAAATAGCAAAATACCAAGCAAACGACAAACTCCATCGGATTAATCGTGGTTCTGGCATCTTGGCTGGGAATGATTTTTTCAAAACATTGCTTCAGTACATCCAGCGGATTACTCTGACCCATAGCGATCTCCTGATTACTTTGTCGGTATTAAACGAGCGTTAGTATTATACCTTTTAAAGTTCGTAAGGTTTTCGCCATCTTATTAGATGCTATATAACTATATGAAATTTAAGAAATTTAATCCAGAACACCTATGGCACTCGAACAAAAATTCCAAGACGCAAAAATTCCGATCAGCGATCCAGACCTCCCGGGCTTGGATGGTGTTCGCGACCGCCGATACTAAGGACCGTTCCTGCGCATGGCCATCTTCACCAGGAAAGACATCCACCGCAAGGCCTAATTGCGGATCAAACACGACCAACGCTTTACCGGGTAACGCGCCCGCCTTCGTCCCCCGCAGAACCTCTAAGCGATGTTCGGTGGCTTCGATCCAGTTCCCATCTAAAAACTTGACCCGATACCCGGGGAGTAAGGGCGGATTCGTTCCCCCGATGTGATGGATGAGGGATTCCGCTTCTCCCGCAATATCACGCACTAAACCCTGCGAAGTCGTCGGTTCCAGATTTTGTAATTTGCCATACAGGGCGACCACCGAGGTCTCTATTTCAGAATGACGATAGGCGGAATGAACGCTGGGCCGGATGTTGCACACCACGTTGAGCATCAAACCGACAATGGATGAAAACAAGATGTCTTTGGTATATTGGGACTGGCGAACCGTGTTAAACCAGCGATCCAAGTGGTCGGCATTCAACAAGCTTTCCAGCAACACGCGTACCATTACCGCGATAGGTCGGTTCTGGATAAACCGCTCGAAGACTTCGCTAAACATGCGGATACCTCAAAATATTTCAAAAATTGCGTTATTATACAATAATTTATCACGGACCTTAAAAGGGCTGGTATCAAGGAGGCTATGAATAAAATCGAAGAACTCACCGGAATTCGCCGAAGTGAAAATCGTGTCCGTGAATTTCTCAAACGGATCGGTATGAAACGACGCAAGGTCGGTATGATACCGGCGAAAGCCGATCCTGCGGAGCAAGAACGCTTTGTTCAGGAGCAGTTGACCCCGCAATTAGAAGAAGCCAAACAAGGTCAACGGGCGGTCTTCTTTGTGGATGCGGCCCATTTTGTTCTCAGTCCTTTTTTAGGATTTCTCTGGGCATTTTCCCGAATTTTTATCAAGGCTCCGGCCGGTAGAAGCCGTTTTAATGTCCTCGGCGCCTTGAATGCGATCACGCATGAACTGATCATGGTTTGCAACGAAACTTATATCAATGCAGAGAGTGTCTGTGAGCTTTTGAAAAAAATAGCCGATCAATATGCTGGGCTACCAATAACCGTGGTTCTTGATAATGCCCGTTACCAAAAATGTAAATTAGTTCAAGAACTTGCATTATCATTCTCTATTGAGTTGCTTTATCTTCCTGCGTACTCTCCAAACCTCAATCTCATCGAACGTCTCTGGAAGTTTGTTAAGAAAAAATGTTTGTGGTCAAAATATTATGCTAACTTTAAAGATTTTAAAGAGGCCATCACTGACTGCTTGATGCAAACGCATTCTACTTATAAGAATGAACTGCAATCCTTACTCAAGCCGAAATTTCAATCATTCAAAGAAGCTCAGATTATGGCGGTGTGAAGTATAGAGGATATCACGCGGGAACTCCGCCGTACCTTTGAGCAGTTCACCGACTCCCGTCGGGGGAAGAACACGCGCTATACCTTGGTGGACGCCGGCTTGAGCGCCTTCGCGGTGTTCTTCATGCAAAGCCCGTCCTTTCTCAACGATCAGCGATGTCTGGAGCAGGCCCAAGGCCGTAGCAATGCCCAGACCCGCTTTGGGGTCTATCAGATTCCCACCGACAATCAGATTCGCACGCTGCTTGACCCGACGGACCCGATGGTGCTCAGGCCGTTATTTTTCTATTTGTTCAATGGGTTAAACGAGGCGGGTATTATCGATACCCACCGTTCGGTGAATCAGACGCTCCTGATTGCCTGCGATGGAACCGACTATTTTTCCTCGGCCGCGATTCACTGCCCTCCCTGTTCAACCCGCACCCACGCCAATGGCCACGTCACCTATTGCCATACGGTGCTGACCCCGGTGGTCGTGAAACCGGGGGAGGCGCGCGTGATCCCCCTCCCGCCGGAGTTTGTCCACCCCCAAGATGGCGCGGCGAAACAAGACTGCGAACTCAATGCCGCCAAGCGCTGGCTCGAAGCCTGTGGCGCTCAGTACAGCCCCTTGGGAGCGACGATCCTGGGCGATGACCTCTATAGCCATGAACCGTTCTGCCGGGCGGTTTTAGAGCAACACCTGAACTTTATCTTGGT
Source organism: uncultured Gammaproteobacteria bacterium (assembly GCA_963715845.1). GTDB lineage: Bacteria > Pseudomonadota > Gammaproteobacteria > Competibacterales > Competibacteraceae > Competibacter_A. The sequence continues at coordinate 146,693 of CAVQSJ010000024.1, forward strand.
GTGCCAGCCGACCTCGCATCCCCTCACCTACGAATGGTTGGATTTTCTCGAACGCGGCGGCGCCGTGCGCACCGTGGTCCAGACCCGCTGGACCGGTCGGCGACGCGAGATCGATACCTATCGCTATGCGCAAGCCGTGCCGTTACGCGATCACGAGGACGCCTTGCTGGTGAACTGGTGTGAACTGACGACCACCGATCAAGACGGAAACCGCCTGTACCAAAATGCGTTTGCCACCCATTTCGCGCTCCACGACGCGAACGTGGTGGCGGTCGTCGCAGCCGGGCGGAGTCGGTGGAAAATCGAAAATGAAAACAATAATACCGACATTCCGCCCCCCCTCATCCGGAATCCGCATATAGGGCAACAAAGTGTTCACCGAGCAATGCTAACAAGGTCTGATGGGCTGCCTTAAGATTCAAAACGATCTCGCCCATCGACGCCATCACGAGCAGATGAATCCCGGTAAAAAATTGAAAGACCCAGCGGGCGGTCGGATGATGGATGGGCTGACCTTTTTGATTAGGAAAGGTTTTTTGATGCATTTTTAATGATTCACGAATCCGGTGCTCCAAGGCGCTGTAGACTAAAAGAGACAAGGTCGTGATCATCGCCAGCGCCATGATTCGTTCGGCTGACTTGAGAAACACCGTCGAGGCCATGAACAGGGGATCTTTGAGGAAACGAAAACCCCGCTCGACTTTTTGTTGTTTTTGGGTGTACGTTTCAATCAATTCCTCGTCCGATAACGCCGCCGGATCTAATTCATTGGTGGCCACCATAAAACAGCTCTTGCGGTCAATTTTTTGTTGCCGGCGACCGTCGTCGATCAACGAAGCGACCTGGCCCTCAATCCGATAAAGGAGGGTGCCGGGTTTTTGATCGGCGGTGGGTCGACCTCGTTTCGCATGGGTCGCGACCGCCAGGACTTTTTCTTCGAAGAGTGCGGTATAAGACAGGGTCGTTTTAAACTGCTCTAAAGCCGCTCGAGCATCCGCTTCACAACAAAACGTTTGTTTGCGCAACGAGTGGAACGCTTTGCATTCCTGCCCGCCTTTTTTCAAATACTCGCGCTGGACGCTGTTCTGGGCGCGCTGTCGCGCGGAGGCGGTCCTCACGACCACCCATCGCTGACGGATCCCGGCATGCTCCACGCCGAGACTCCGATAACTCAAGGGGTTACCCGTCATCGCCAGGTCTGGCGCCACGGCGTCCACGATCTGCCGGGCCAGCGTAATGGTCTCCGGGACCCGACTGATCCAGCGCGTATCGCCTAAATGGATGAGGGTCTCCCGGACGAAGCCGGCGCTATCAAAAACGTAGTATTGGATCGCAACGTCTTGATTCAGTTGATTGAGATGGGCATCGAGCGTCTCGCGAAAACCGGTTTTGTCTTCGCTGTTCCCACTCAGCGGTTTCATTAATAGGGGAATGCCGGCTTGGTTTTCACAAATAAACTGAATGACCCACTGATTCAGATCGGGCCGGTGATCTCGACTGTAGCCTCGGGTGATTTGAATCACGCCGTCGGGTGGATTTCGCTCGCTATTGTAGGTTCCATCCACATGCAAACTCGTCGAATCTAAATGACCAAAGCGACAATAAAGGTGCGGTTTTCTGACCGATACCGCCGCGATGAGTCCATAGAGATCCTCCACACCATAGGCGTAAAGACGGTCCAAAGCTTTACCCAAAGTATCATCATTTAAGTGCCGAGCTTCAATCCCGGTTCCGAGTAAACGAGCCACCGGCTTATTCTCAAAAAAATGCGGCGTTAAGTACAAAGCCCGATGACTGAATCCAAGACCATTTAAAATCATCGCTTTCACCGCTCGTCCTACGGAAACGACGCGCTGCTCGTGATCTTGAACGATGACCGAATCGATGATCTCGACCCGCCCTAACTCGTCAATCATCGCCGCGACGAGACCCAGGTGGTCCAGATTGTAGCTCTGATAGGTGATCGGTCCGCGCATCGTTCCCGTATCAACATGGATAGCCATGGCTTCTCCTTGATTATAATCAATTTTTTGATTATTTTAACATAATTTCACTTTTCGCCGTTAGGGGAGCGGAATGTCGGATAATACTTTGAAAACCAAAGGTTATCACTTTGAGCATAACTACGGTCACGGTCAGCAGTATTTATCCGCGGTGTTGGCCAGCCTCATTATCCTGGCCTTGCTGGTCCATACCGTGTTGGAGTGGGTGGATAACCAGTACCAACTCCTGCGCCAGCAACTGCCTTCCCGTCAGCAGTTGTTTGAGGATCTGCGCACCTTAACCCGCTACTTGTGCCTTGACAGTTGGGACGACTGAATGACTTTTATGCTGGATAGCTTCAAGCCGGGTCGGATCGTACCGGTTCGACTCCTACGCGCTGGAGAGACGTTCATCCCCCAGATCGACCCCGCTCCTACGTAGTCCAGAACGGGCGAAATTGCCAAAATGAGAATTGCTGGGCGCTGCTGGTCGGCGTTGCGGGAGGCCATGGGCTATCCTATAGTCAATTGGGTTACAGATTACCCAATCAGCATTAAGAATCCCATGCGCGGTTTCCTACTGACCACCTTGTTACTGGCCGGACTGTGGGCCGAACCCGTTATTGCCCTGAAGGGCAAACCCAAGCTCGGCCCGGAGGCCGTGCAGATCACCCAACAGACCACGTATCTCCGCACCGCGCCGGCGCCCGATTACTGGACGCTGAGTCCGTTTTATCTCCCGCAACAGACCTCCAGCGCCTGCTCGCTCGCCAGCCTGGCCATGGCGTTGAACGCGCTGCGGGGACTGCCGGCCCGCTCCGACCAGCGGCTCGTCACCCAGTCCATCTTGCTCGAGAACATGGGCCAGGCGACGTGGAGGAAACAGGTGGCCGAGGGCGGCAGTGGCGTCACGTTCGACGGCTTGGTCGCCCTCGTGCAGAACAGCCTGGCGCGGTTCCAGTTGCGCGACTACGGCGTCGAGGTCCTCCGACCGGTGGACGCGCAACCCGAGACCGTGGCGCGACTGCGGCAGGCGCTGAGCGCCAACGAGGCGTCCGACCGCGACGTCATCCTGGTGTATTTCAACCAGGGGGTGGTGACGGGGGATTGGGATGGGCCGCACGTCTCGCCCATCGGGGCCTACGACGCCCACACCGGGCAGGTGCTGATCCTGGATGTGGATCGGGAGTGGTACGTGCCCTATTGGACGGCGGATACCCAACTCCTGAAGGCGATGCGGCGTCCGGCCCCGGCCCAGCACGGCCCGCTCGCCGGCGAAACGGGGGGGTTGATCTGGATCAGGCCCCGGACCCGCCGCTGAACGCCCCCGCCGCCCCTGCTCGCCCGATCTCGCCGCACGATGGAAGATCCCCCTCCCTACCGCACCGGCGCATCCGACGTCCCGGAACCGCCTCCCACCACCAACGACCTGGTCGCCGCCGCCCACCGCCAGGGCATTCCCTACGAGACCGGGGAGCAGTGGCTCCAGCGCCTGCCGGAACGCTTGCGCACCCTGACCGACCTCATCCCGGGCGGCACGCTGAACGCCGGGAAGGTGGCCTACGCCCTGGCCGTGCTGATCGACAGCACCGAGAATGCGCGGACCGAGGCCCGGAGCGCGCATTGAATCCCCGTCGCCTCGCTATCCTTCCGTTGCTGGGTCTCACTTTCGCCGCTTGCGCCGACCGGGAGGACGACTTCACGCCCGTCCTCCCGCCGCCGTCCCCCGAACTGCGGCACCGGGCCGAAGCCGGCGATGCCGCCGCCCAGTTCGCGCTGGCCGCGTACCACCGGAGCGATGACGATCCCGCCGTCATGCTGCGCTGGCTGCGGGAATCCGCGCGCCAGGGCTACCCGGTGGCGCAAATCAGCCCGGGCCTGCTGTACGACGCCGGCGATGGCGTGCCCCAGGATCGGCTCGAAGCCTATCTCTGGTATGCGCGGGCCGCCGCCCAGGGCGAAGCCGACGCGGTGGCGATGGTGGCCGGCGTGTGGGCGAACCTGAGCGCCGAGGAGCGGGAGCTGGCGCCGCAAGTACTGTTTCCCGACGAGCTCCGATGACCACCTACCCCGCCCCGTCAGTCCGGACACGGGCCGACCACGACCCGGCGACGGTCACCGCTGATCCGATCATCGCCCTGGGCGTCAAGACCGACGGGGTTTCGCGGTAAACCGCCGACCGCCGGTTTCCCCGCCAGCCCCGCCGCCTTCCCCCTTCATGCCCGCAAGCGAAACAACGCCCGGGCGTTGGCGGCCCGGATCGCCTGCCATTCAGGGGCGTCCAGCAGGGGCGCGAGAAACGCCCGATACGCCGCCATCGGTGTTAATCAGCGTGGAAAACTTACCAGGGGTCCGGGAAAAACAGCGTTGAATTTTTACCATCCCGGAGATGTGCAACCATTCGGCTTTTTTGCCGGAGCAACCTGGGGTGATAGGGATGGAATTCATAGCCGAAATCAGACGGCGTCATTTTGTGGGGGGCGAGAGCATCAGCGCCATTGCCCGTGATCTTCAACTTTCCCGCCCGACGGTCCGCAAGGCGCTCACTGCGCTGGAGGAGTCGGTCTACCAACGCCGCCGCCAGTCATGTCCCAAGCTGGGGGATTTCCAGGCTCAGCTGGAGCAATGGCTGGCCATCGAATCCCGGCTGCCGAGGCGGCAGCGACGGACCGCCCGGCGGTTGTTCGAGGGGCTCCAGGCCGAGGGCTATCGGGGCTCTTATGACCCGGTGCGGCGCTTTGTGAAGCAGTGGAAGGCGGGGCGCTCCGGCAGTCCTGGCGTGACCCAGGCCTTCGTGCCGCTGGCGTTCCCGCCCGGCGAGACCTGCCAGTTCGACTGGAGCCACGAGGAGGTCGAGCTGGGCGGGATGCGGCAAACCGTCAAGCTGGCCCATTTCCGCCTGGCCTACAGCCGCCAGCTGTTCGTGGTGGCCTACCCGCGGGAGACCCAGGAGATGGTGTTCGACGCGCACAGCCGGGCGTTCGCCTTCTACGGCGGGGTTCCGGTCCGGCTGGCGTACGACAATCTGAAGACGGTGGTCGACACGCTTTTCACCGGCAAGGAGCGCCAGTTCAACCGCCGGTTCCTGGCCCTGGCCAACCATGACCTGTTCGCGCCGGTGGCCTGTACCCCGGAGTCGGGCTGGGAGAAGGGCCAGGTGGAAAACCAGGTGGGCAATGTCCGCGAGTGGCTGTTCACGCCGAGGCCGCAGTTCGCCGACCTCGCCCCGCTCAATGCTGGGCTGGAGACCCGCTGCCGCGAGCTGGCGGGGAGGCCGCACCCGACCGAGGCAGGCCGCACGGTGGCCGACTGCTTCGCCGAGGAGCAGCCGCTGCTGCGGCCCGTCACCGCCCCGTTCGACGGCTACGTCGAACACACCCTGCGGGTGTCCGGCACCTGCCTGGTGCAGGCCGACTGCAACCGCTACAGCGTGCCCGCCCACTGGGCGGGCACGGTGGTGTCGACCCGTCTCACCGCCAACCCGCTCCGCGTCGTCGCCGACGGGCAGGTCGTGGCCGAGCATGCCCGCCGCTTCGGCCGGGGCCAGATGGTCTGCGATCCCTGGCATTACCTGTCGATACTGGAGAAGAAGCCCGGCGCGTTGCGCCACGGTGCGCCGTTCCGGGAGTGGGCTCTGCCCGCCGCCATCCGGGTCGTGCGCGACCGCCTCCTGAGGCATCCCAAGGGCGACAAGGCCTTCGTCGAGGTCCTGCTGCTGGCGCGGGAGGTCGGCCTCGACGTGCTGGAGGCGGCCTGCGAATTGACGCTCCAGTCCGGCGTGGTCACGGGCCCGGTGTTGCTGAACACCCTGCGCAGGCTGGTGGAACCGGCCCGCCCCCGCCACCTTGCAGGCGCGCCCGCCCCGGCGCTGCGGCTGGAGCCTGTGGCCGACTGCGGCCGCTACGACCGCCTGCGGCAGGTGCGCCATGTCCATTGACCGGAGCAGCCAGCTCAAAGCCATGCACCTGTACGGCATGGCCGCCGCCTGGGCCGAGCACCAAGCCGAGGCCCCTGTGCGGCCCACCGGCCCCGAGGCCCTCCTCGACCGCCTGATCCAGGCCGAGCAGGCCGATCGCCAGGCCCGCAGTTTGCGCTACCCGCTCAAGACGGCCCGCTTCCCCGTCCACCGCGACCTCGCCGGCTTCGTGTGGGCCGAGACGCCTCTCCAGCAGGCCCAGGTCGAGCAACTGGCCACGGCAGGCTTCATGGCGCAGGCCTGCAACTTGATTTTGGTCGGGGGGACCGGGACCGGCAAAACCCACGTTGCAACCGCCCTGGGGGTGGCCGCCATCCACTTGGGCAAGCGGGTGAGGTTCTACAACGCCGTCGACCTGGTCAACCAGCCGGACAGGGAGAAGCAGCACGGCAAGGCAGGCAACCTCGCCAAGCAGCTTCTCCAGATCGACGCCGTGATCCTCGACGAGCTCGGCTACTTGCCGTTCCCGGAATCCGGCGGGGCCTTGCTCTTTCACCTGGTCAGCCAGCTCTACGAGAAGACCGCGCTCATCATTACCACCAACCTCAACTTCGGCGAATGGGTCCAAGTCTTCGGCGACGCCAAGATGACCACCGTCCTCCTGGACCGCATCACCCACCACTGCGACATCCTCGAAACCGGCAACGACTCTTACCGGTTCAAACAACGCAAACAGGCTGCTCAGACCCCTTGAGCAGCCCCTTCAACTGGAAAAAATTCGACGCTGTTACCTGGAAAATTTCTTGCTGTAAATTTTCCAGTGATAAATAGAAGTATGCTATTTTGCAGAAAAACATACATCCTTAATCTTTTTTCAAAATAAGAGGCTATCGATATGGCAATAATAGAAATCACGATCCGAGATGACCATGGCAACCGCATAGAAGGTCAAGCACGGAGAACCTATCAGTTAGAATTGGGTAATCAAAGCTTTAATGCGATAGAAACGGCCGTGGGTACATTAAAAAATATCGCCTTACCTGACCTGAAGGCTGATCTTTTAAAGAAAGCCCAAGATAATTTTATAAAAAAACGGGCAATTAACGCGGAATGGTCAGAATCCGGTGACGATCAAGACCCTAGACGGTGGCTTTGAATTTAAGGTGCAACGGTTTATCCTTGATGAGGCCGGTCAAGAACGGCAAGTCGATTACTTTGAGTTAACCGACCAGTTTCAGACGGGTTATTTCAGCGACCGTCTCAAGGAGTTTGCGGCCTATTATAGTAATCGACTCAGTTACGAAGACAATGAAGAATTAATTAGGAAGCTAGCCGGTAGTCAGCAGATCAGCGATCAAAAAATCCACCAACTGGTGGTCGGAAAAGCCCTCGAAGTCAGTCAAGCGCTGACGGAAGAGACCCAGCGGATCCTGGGAGACCCGACCCAGCAGTTACCGCCCATCAACGAGCAAGTGAACATTTATGAGGCGACGGAAAAAGAGATTCTGTGCATGGACGATGCGATTCAAGTCAAGGGTCAGAAGGCGACGCGAGAACGAATAAAAGATCAGGAGGATCAAAAAGTTGCAGTCGATCCCCTGAATAACGAGGCGGCGGGGAACCGGGTGTGGGGGCGGACGGAGGTGGTCGTGTTGGAAAAGAAGCAGGGCGGCTTTGAGTACCTCACCGGAGTGATCGATGAGGCGGGTAACGAACCCGTGCCCTTGGCGGCCCTTGTCAAAAGTAAAGTCATCCAAGAATACGGTGACGAGCGAAAACCACTAAATATCGTCGCGATCACCGATGGAGCGAAAGACATTCGCGGCCGGTTACTCGCGATTTTTGGAGTCACGGTAGTGATTATTTTAGATTGGTTTCATCTCGGTAAAAAGGTCAAGCAGCTGATGAGTATGATTGCCCCGACCCAAGCGGACAAGGAGACGTACTTAAAGTTTATATTTTGTCAGCTATGGCAGGGTCAGACGGAAGCCGTTTTAAACTATCTAAGAACGGGGATAAAAACCAAGAATCCGGAAAAACTATCCGAACTGATCGGCTATCTAGAAAGGCATCAATCAGAGATCATTGACTACCAGCGTCGTCAGCAATCCGGTAAAGTGATTGGGAGTGGTCGAATAGAGAAATGCTGTGATCAAGTGATTGGTCATCGTCAGAAAAAAAAGGGGATGAGTTGGAGTACAATAGGGAGTAGAAGTTTGGGTATTTTGAAAGTGGCAGAGCTGAACAATCAGTGGCGGAAACTCTGGTTTTCTAACGAGGCCGCCAATGATCCAGATATAAATAGCCCTCGTCTTGTCTTAGCCCTAGCGGGTTAATCTGAATCTTATCACTGGAAAATTTACAGGAACTAAAATTCTCGCTCAAAGGTGACAACTCATTGATAGTATTATACTTAAATGCTCCGGGAATTGCAAAAGAGGGCTCTTTGGGAATTGCCGGGGTATAAATTGTTTTTAAAAACAGAATCTTGTCGATCATAAATCGCTTTTTATGCCTCAATAAATTCGGAGCAAATTTCGGTAACTCTATGATTTTTTATAGGCATACAAAGCATATCCACAAAGGTCCAGATAAAGATGTTGGAAAAGATGCCCAATATTCTTCAAACCATAACAGCGTCGTTTAATGACTTTGATCTTGTTATTAAGCCCCTCAACGAATCCACTCGTCAGTCGATTTAAGAAATAATTCGCGACCTCATTTTTATAGGTCTCCAAGGTCTTTAAAAACGTATCAAAACAACGCACCGAACTCTTTTTAACCCGGTTCATCCATCCCGTGATCCTCTGCTTCCCACGACGGCGATCCAAGTCGCTATCCAACAGAGCCGTTAACTTGTTTTTTAACTGATAAGCTTGTTGCAGAAGCGGTGAATACTGGAATAACTGGTCTAACGTTTCTTGGTCTTTTGAGGTTAAATCATCCGGCCTTTTACGCAAAAGCCACATCACCCCTTCCAGCTCTTTATACTGCTCTTTGGATAAGGTCTTCCTGAGTCGTTCCAGCTCTTTTTTGCGCAATTCATCCAGACCCTTTCCATAGAGTTTAGCCAAGTGAAATCGATCGACCACGATCCGGACTTTTTTCCCAAAAACTTCTTTCGCCGCATGGATAAAGCCCGCGTACATATCCGAACAAACAAAACGAACTTGTTGGCGTAACTTCTTGGGAATGCTCATTAAAAATTCTTTGACCGTCTCTTTCTTCCGATCGGCCAAGACCCCGAGAATCACCGTCTCTTCACCGATACGGCCCGTCACAATCGTGACAAAATCTTGGTGACCTTTCTTTAAAGAGATTTCATCAATCCCGATGACTTTGAGATTGTTAATCGTCTTCCAATCGACACCTTTGGCAATATAGCGATCAATAATCCCCCGCACCGCTTCATAACCGATCCCTTCTTTAATGCTGACATCTACAACCGTACTATTCACACAGGCCAATAAAACATGTTTCTCGAACGCTTGAGTGTGTCCACTTCGATGGTCATACCACGCTAATTTTTGCGTCGTCGTCGGCTGTCCTCCGCATTGTGTGCATAGGTACCGCTGTGGACGAATACGCAATTCAACCTGCCAACCAAGCAGGGATAAATGTCTGAGCGTAATAAACTCACCATACCCATAAAAATGATTAATAACATTTCCACATTGATGACAGTGCGTTCCGTGAACCGTACTATGAACCGTGACCCGATAGTTCCCTTCTCGGTCCATTTCTACCTCATCTACCTCAACATGAGGGATATCCAAAAGCACATTAAAAGCGTTCTTCAACTCGTCTAATGATTTATCCGTCATAAAATTCTCACTTGATGTTGGCAACTAATTGATATTATTATAATTTACTACCCCTTGAAATACCAGAGAGCCCAAAAGAGCCGATTTTCTGGCCCTTGGCCTGTACCGTCACTTCCACCTGGTTGCGCTTGATCCAGGTCTCCAGCACCTCGGCCAAGCGGGTGAGAAAACCGCCCTTGCTGGCGGCCACCGTCAAAGCGCCCCCGGCGCTGACCATCGCCAGGATGATCATAGCTGGTACTGATGGGTTCGCCCCTCACCGGCTCGGCATCCTCGGAACGCCAGGTGAAGTGTTCCGCCAAACCGGCGGCTTGCAGATCTTGATTCAGGCTGGCGGCCAGTTGTGCCAAGTGGTTGGAATCATCGCTGGTGAGATAGATATGCATTGCGGCAAGCTCCCGGTATCAATTCTAAATTTCCTATTGTCTTGCAAAAGGATAGAGACGATTTCGGTTTAATTCAAAACTTCAATCCTACGGCCCCGGCCAAACCAGGCCAGCCTCAACCCGTTGCAGGGGAAACGCGACTTCGTTGAGATCAACGCCGATCTGGAAGGTGAAAGGGCCGAATCGGGCCGTTTCCACGCGCCGATCCAGCGTCCGCCATGCATTCGCGTCCATCGGAATGTCCACCTGTCAAGGGCTATTTTTCTATTGAAGCATAGAGCCTTACACCGGATAGCCCAAGAAAAATGTCCACGAAAATGTCCACCTCCCTATCAAAGTCGCGGGGGAATCAAGCCGCATCCTTCATCCCGATTTCCGCCAGATAGCGCGGATACAGCGCATACGCCGGTTTCAGGATCGGCAACAGCTTCAGCGTCTTGGGCACGTTGCCCTTGGCAACGACCTGTCGGCGGGTCAGCGCCGACACCAGATTGACCCGGCCGTGCCAGAACGCATGGGCAAAATCGGCGCTCATGCTCATTGTGACTTCCGGCTGATCGTCGAACTCCGCGCCCCGGTAAATGCGCACCTCATCGCCCCGCGCGTCGATGGTCATCGTCGCCGCCGGTTGTTCGAACGCAAACTGGACGCACAGCCGCGAATTCTTCAACGGCCCGCCGATCTGCGGATCGGCCTTCAACCGCTCGAAAAAGCCGCCCAACACCCGATACAGCGTCTCGCTATCGGGGAAGACGTTACGGAATTCCCGCGTTCTCGCCGCCGCTCCCGCCGGCTGCAAATCCGCCGCAGCGACCGGCAACGGCGTGACTGTGGTCTCGTACAGCGCGCGGACGATCCGCACCACCGCCTCCCGCTCCGGCTCGCGCGGGTTGTACAGCATCGCGCCGTCGGTCATCGCGGTATCCGCCACCTGCTCCAGCTTCGCCAGCCCGTCCTTGACGCCCGCATCGCGCAGGTTGAGCGGCATCCCGGTCAAATGCGCCAGTTGCCGGTTCAGAGTGCGAATGTAGGTAATGCCCGCCTTCGCCGACTTACGCCGGAACCAGCGATCCACCGCGCCCAAGGGTCTGACCAGCGGCGCCGCGAAACTCAATCCGCCATAGCGCAACAGATTCCCAAGCGCCGCGCCCGGTCGTGGGAACACCACGCCCAACGCCTCGGCGATATCGGCGTAACGGTCCAGCCGCGATTCCAGGTTGTAGGCCATCACCTCCGGCAGCACCAAGGCGTTCGCCAGTCCGTGCGGGATGTGGTAGACCCCGCCCAAGGCGTGGGAGATGCCGTGCACCATCCCCACCATCGAATGCGAGAAGGCGATGCCCGCCAGGCAACTCGCCACCAGCATCGCCCCGCGCGCCTGCAGATTGTCCGGCCGGGCGCAGGCCAGCAGCAGGTTGTCGCGGATCAGCCGGATGGCTTGTAGCGCCAGCCCGTCGGCGGCCGGCGACCACTCCTTGTCCACATAGGCTTCGATGGCGTGAGTCAGCGCGTCCATGCCGGTCGCGGCGGTCAATTTGGGCGGCATGGTGCGAGTCAATTCCGGATCGAGAATCGCCAGATCGGGCAGGAATTGCGTTTCCGCGAACGGCAGTTTTACATCGTGGTCGGGATCGGCGATCACCGCCACCTTGGTCACTTCCGAGCCGGTGCCGGCGGTGGTCGGAATCAGAAATAGCGGTAGCAGCTGGGTTTGCCCGAGCAGGTAGGCGCCCATGTGCTCCTGGACCCGCCCGCCCTTCACCAGCAGGATGTTGGCGACCTTGGCGGTATCCAGCACGCTGCCGCCGCCCAGGCCGATGATGAGGTCGCAGCCATGCTCCCGACCCAGCGCCGCGCAGTCTTCAACCGTCTGGATGGTGGAATTGGGCGGCACCTGATCATAGACGCAGACGATCTCGATGCCGGTATTCTGGAATCCAGCTCGGACCCGCTCCACCAGACCGGTTTTGACCAAAACCGCATCGGTCACCAGCAAGGCCCGCCGCTGGCCATACGGCGCCACGGCGTCGCGCAACTGGTCGATGACACCGATTCCGTACAGCACGCGGGTCGGCAGGGAAAATTCAAAATAGTCGGGCAACATGGGCGGGTTCTCTCCAGGCGTATCAATCATTTCAGCATAACCGCCTTGGTGGACATCTGGCTTGCCAGAAAGAGTCGGGGCTGCCCAAACGGCCAATCCTTGGCTAAGCTTGCCAAATTCGGTTCCGCATTCTGAGGAGGGAGCGCGCCATGAGAGCCCGATTTATCACATCGCTGTTCCTGCTGCTGTCAGGACTCGCACCCGTATACGCCGGCAACGGTTGGAGCGAGGTCGCTTACCCGCTGTCCGGCCCACCGCAGGTGATCGGTTCCCATGCCGCCGGCTGCATCGCCGGGGCAGTAGCCTTGCCACTGGTGGGCGACGGGTATCAGGTCATGCGACCCAGCCGCAACCGCTATTACGGCCATCCGCTGCTGGTTCGGTTCGTGGAGCGACTGGGCCGACAGGCGGCGGCGCGCGGTGGGCGGCTGCTGGTCGGTGATCTGGGGCAACCGCGCGGCGGCCCGATGCCCAACGGCCATCGCAGCCACCAAAGCGGCCTGGATGTGGATGTGTGGTTCCTGCAGCAACCGCGCGATCGGGTGTTGTCGCGACCCGACACCGAACGGATCGAGATGCCCACGATGGTGCGTGCCGCCGAGGGCGCAATGCATCATTCCCGCTGGGCACCCCAGCTATCGGGACATGTTACGGTTGGCGGCACTGTCGCCGGAAGTAGAGCGGATTTTCGTCAATCCGATCATCAAGCAGGCACTGTGTTACGGCGAAGTGGACCGTGGTTGGCTGAACAAGATCCGGCCCTGGTGGGGCCACGATGCCCATTTCCACGTTCGGCTGGCCTGCCCGCCCGATTCCGGGCAGTGCAAACCGCAGAAGCCGTTTCCGCCCGGCGATGGCTGCGATACCGATCTGGCCAACTGGGTCAGGGACATTCGCCAGGCGGCCATCTCCCCGAAACCGTACCGGAAACCCGAACCGCCCTCGGCGGACCGGCTGCCGGCGGCCTGCGATGCGGTGCTCTACAATCCGACGGCATGGGGAAGGTAAACCGGCTTTTCGGCTGGTCAGACTCGTTGGGCACGGCATTCATCTTCAAACCTCATTTCGTCGTCTGATCCAGCTTCAACGAAGCCGAGTTGATGCAATAACGCAAGCCGGTCGGTTGCGGGCCGTCGTCGAACACGTGGCCCAGATGCGCCCCACAGTCCGCGCACAACACCTCGGTGCGGCGCATGAACCAGCTCCGATCATCGGCAGTGGCGACGTTTTCCGCTTGAACGGGTTGCCAGAAACTCGGCCAGCCGCTGCCGGAATCGAACTTGGTCTCGGCGTCGAACAGCGGCGCGCCGCAACAGGCGCAGCGGTAGACGCCCGGCTCATGGCAGTCGTGATACTCGCCGGTGAACGCCGGCTCGGTCCCCTTCTCGCGGCAGATTCGATACTGTTCCGGGGTCAGTTGCGCGCGCCATTCGGCGTCGGTCTTGCTGATCTTGTGACTCATGACGGGTCCTCGGGGATTATAGGGATGCCCCCACATAGACCTCGCCCGTGCCCGTTGGTGTCAAGGCAGTTCAAGCTGTGATTCAGCCCTGGGTTTGATGCGCTTCTGCAAGGCTTCCCAGACGTGTTCGGCCAGGCCGACGCCAACCTCGTTGAAGGCCAGGAAAGTCATGTCGGCCCCGGCCGCCTTCAGCACCTTTTCCTCCTCGGGATAGTTGCTGACCGCGCCGATCAGGCCCTGGAAACCGCGCCGCCGCAATTGCCGGCTGGCGATGCGCTTCGCTTCCGGGTCCGGCATGGCCAGAATCACCGCCTTGATCCCGTCCAGGCGCAGGCGATGCCAGAAGCCGGGATCCTCGGCGTCGGCATACACCACCCGCCGCCCTTCATGAATATGCCGCTCGACCTTGACCAAGTCCGAATCGATGCCCGACACCATCAGCACCTTTTGCTGTTCCGGAGCGTGCTGGCGTTTCTTGAGGAAGTCGTAAGCGGCGGTACCGGCATGGCCCATGCCGAGAATGAGAATCTGGGTGCTGCCCAGCGATACCGGCTGTTCGTCGGGATGCCGGTCCGGCTGTTCGAAGCGCGCCAACCGTGTTTCCCACCGTTCGTACAGACCATGGGCGAAGCGATTGAGCGGCGCGGCGACCATGAACGACAGCGCCACGGTGAGCGCGAGTAACACCAGCCAGTCGGTGTTCAGTTGTCCGTTGCCGACCATGAACTTCACCACGATCAGGGCAAACTCGCTGTAGCTGGCCAGCGCCAGCGCAGTCAGAAAACGCGGTGCGGGCGCGCAGCCGGAACCTCACCAGGATAAAAAAGAACAGCGCCGCCTTAAGCGGTAGCAGCGCCACCAGCAGCGCGGCGCCACCCACGATCGTCAGGCTTGGCCAACCCAGCAGGCCGATCTGCAGGAAAAACCCAACCAGCAACACTTCCTTGAGCGACCACAGGGCCTTGGACAGTTCCACCGCCCGGGCATGGCCCGCCAGCAGGATCCCCAGTAGCAACGCCCCCAGCTCCGAACTCAGCCCGAGATGTTCGAAACCCAGTCCCCCAACCACCAGCGCCAGCGCCAGGCCGTACAGCACCAGTAACTCGTCGTGGCCGCTCCAGTCCAGCAGTTTCATCACCATTGGCCGCAGCAGCGGCAGACCCAGCACCAGCAACGCCCACGGCGACGGCGCCGACACACCCGCCAGCGCCATTAATGCCAGCGCCACCAAATCCTGGATGATCAGAATGCCGATCGCCAAACGGCCATGAAAAGCGCGCAGCTCCGCCTTTTCCTCGAGCACCTTGGCCGCCAGGACCGTGCTGGAAAAACCCAGGGTGATCGCCAATAGCAGCGCCAGTCCCACGGGCAGCGCCAGGAGCCCCCAGAATCCCAGACCGAGCACCGCTCCGCTCACCGCCAGATGCAATCCCCCTCCACCCCAGACATCCGGGCGGACCAGGCTCTTGAGCCGCAGCTTGAGACCGACGCTGAACAGCAGCAACAGCACGCCGGCGTGCGCGATCCGTTCGAGCAGCTCGCTGCCTTCCTGGCCCAGAGCGTTCAGTACGAATCCCGCCGCCAGATAGCCAACCAACGAAGGCAAACCCAGATGGCGGAATACCAAACCTAGTAAAAAGGCAAGCGCGAGCCAAAGCGCGTCCATTGTTCAGCGGGATTCCCGGGATCAAACAAAACAAGAAATAAAAGCGGGATCGGCGCAACACCATCCCGCTCGGCTTCGGCGGCGTCAGCCGCCCCTTGCGATCCTAGCGACCACGGCAGACACAGTGCTGTCAATCAGGCTTTCTTGAGTACCTGGACTACGTATAGCAGCACTACCGCGCCCACCGTGGCGGTGATGAGATGGCCGATCAGGCCCACCGCGGCGAAGCCGATCAGCCGGAACAGAAAACCACCGACAAACGCGCCGATCACCCCAATGACCAGATTACCCGCCAACCCCATGCTGCTTCCGCGCATGAAATTGGTGGCGATCCAGCCCGCTATCAAACCGATCAACAGAAAGCCAATCAATTCCATCTCTATTCACCTGCTCGTTCGTTGATTACGGATATCGCTGATCATAGCCAATTCCCAGCTTCGAGCGGGAATGCCGAATCCAGCGCGCGGCTTTCAGGCATGTGGATTTGGGCATTGGTTACCTCCACAATATTAGGATGAACACTCATATCCAGCATAGCCCCATGATACGCGCGATTCCGTTGGTTCTCGCCCTCTTCCTGCCCGGCGCCGCTGCGTTGGCGGCCGACCTGTCCAGTTACGCCTTCGTCAACGACGACGGCAGCCTGCGCATCAGCGGCCGCACGGTGCGACTGTACGGCATCATCATCCCGCCGACCGATCAAGCCTGCCAAAGCAACGTCCGCCCGATCATCTGCGCACCGCAGGCGGCGCTGGCGCTGAACTTCAAGGTCGGCATCAATTTCGTCCACTGCGATATCAAGGAGCGCCAGCCCAACGGCGACGTGACTGCCTACTGCACGGTCAACGACGAGGATCTGGCCGCCTGGCTCATCCAGCAAGGCTGGGCCGCCGCCGCGCCCAACGCTTCACCGGAATATGTCTTGCTGGAAAAGATCGCCCGTCAGCGCGGCTTCGGTGTGTGGGGTATCCCGATAGGCAACTGGCCGGGGCGCTGAAACCACCGCTGCTCGCTCAATCCTCCAGCAGCTTGCCCGCCTGGCGGTAATTCAATGGCTCTCGACCCGCCAATTTGCAGAACTTCTGTCCAGGTCGGACCAGCCGCTCGGTCATGCGGGCGAACATGAGACCATTGGTTGAAGCTCGGATTGCCATGCGGGCCGCGCCAATCGGTTCGCCGAGCGGGTCCACCAGTTCCGCCACCACCTCACCCACCGCAACGTGTTCGCCCAACTGCTTACAGTAGACCAGCACTCCGGCGGCGGGAGCGGTCAGCACATCCACCCCATCCAACGGGGTCGGCTCGCAACGCAGGTCCGGCAAGGGTCCCTGCTCGCCAGCGATGACGCCGCGCCGTTGCAGGAAGCGCAGCAGCGCCGCCGCGTCGGCCGCTGCCTGTTCGTCGCTCACATCCGCCTGACCGCGCAGTTCCACCGTGGTCGCGAAACAGGCCAGTGGCACCGAACCCTCCGCCGCCAGCAGTCCGCGAAGCTTCCACCAAGGACCGGCGCAGGCTTCGTCAAACGGGTTACCGCCCGGTTCCTCCTCCAGCAAAATCGCCGCCGCACCCAGTTCCGCGCCCAGCGTTCGAGCTTCGTCTGATTGCCAGCGCGATGCGTACAGATGCAGCAGCGCCTCGCCATCGCAATGCAGGTCGAGGACGAAATCCGCGTCGATGGCCATATTCAACAGCGCCAGTTTCAGCGTCCCCGTCTCTCGCGATGCCCGTTGTTCCGCCAACACGGCGTGGAGTGTCTCGCGAATCAACGCCACGTTCGCCGCTGGATCAGCGCTCAAGCGACCCCGCAACCGTTCGAGCGCCAGTGCCGCCAAATCAGGAAAGCCGCGATTGAAATTACCGGTGCTCTCAAAATCGAACCGACCCAACAACCGCCCGTTGAGATGCTGGCTCAGGCCGATGGGATTGGCGACCGGCACCACCACCACTTCGCCGACGACCTTGCCTTCCGTCTGGGCCTGTTGCAGACCGAGCAGCAGGTGTTGCGCCACCAGCAAGCCCGGAATTTCGTCGGCGTGGATGGCGGCCTGAAAATAGGCCTTGGGCCGCGCGCCGGGCGTGCCGTAACGATGGACCAGCAACGCCCGCCGGGTACCGGGCGCGGGCGATGGCAACTCGATTCGGGTGGTGGTGGTCGGCATGATCAAGGTCGCTTGTGAACGGGAGTACAGCACTTCACCGATAATCTTATCAGGCCGCCGTCGGAGTCGCCGGGACGACCGTCTCGCGCCGCACTCGATACCAGGCCGCATACAGCGCAGGCAGGAACAGCAGGGTCAACAGGGTGGCGACGATCAACCCGCCCATGATCGCCACCGCCATCGGCCCAAAAAAGGCCCTCCTGTAAATTATTCCGTGATCCGAACTACAGGTCGGGTGAGCGCAATGTGCGTCGCTCATTAAAACCAATGGGTTGAATGAAGCCGACGATCTAGTGTTTCACCCGTCCTGAATTGACGGGTAGAGGCGCTTGAGCTTGATGCGAGCATCGGGGGTGGTGAAGCGCCAGTTCACCGGCCGGGGGTCGGCGTTACGGGCCTGTTCCCAGGCGGCGACCTCGCGGGTCAAGGTCTCAAGGTCGGGGATGCGGCGGTCCAGGCACTGCCGGCTCAGGACGCTCAGTTCGATCTCGGCCATGTTCAACCAACTGCCGTGTTTGGGGGTGTGATGAATCTCCAGCCGTTCGATCAGCGCGCGGGCCACGGCCGGCTCGAAGGCCTCGTACAGGGCGGCGGGTTTGTGCGTGTTCAGATTGTCCATCACCAGGACCACCTTCTCGGCGTGCGGATAGCGGACCTCCAGCAGGTCGCGCACCTCGTGGGCGAAATCGACGGCGGTGCGCCGTTCGGTCACGGTGACGTGGCGGCGCCCGGCCAGGGGTTCGCCGGTCAGGAACAGGTTGGCGGTTCCGCAACGTTCGTATTCGTAGTCCACCCGTTCGGGCTGACCCGGTTCGGCCGGCAAGGGCACGCGGGTCTCCGCCACCAGCTGCTTGCTGAGTTCGTCCAGACACACCACCGGCCGGGCCGGGTCGTAGGGCCGGGTGTAGACTTCCAGCACGTCCTCCATGGCGCACACGAACTCGGCGTTGGCCTGCGGGGGGATCACCCACTGCTGGCGCAACCACGGCTTGAGTTCGTTTTTTTGAGCGTCGTCCGCACGCATTCCGGGCTGATCGAGTCGACCACCTCCAGTTCGACCAGCCGATCGGCCAGCAGCCGCAGGGTCCAGGTCGCCCGCCCTTCGGGGGGCGCGCCGCAGGCCAGCGCGATCAGGTGGGCCTCTTGGGCGCCATCCAGCTTGCGGTACTGCCGGCCGGTGGGCTTCTTGCGGAACAGCGCCGCCGGGAGGCCCTCCTCCACGAACGCCTGGCGCACCCGGTACACCGTGGAGGCCCCACACTCGACCGCCTCGGCAATCCGTTCGTCGTCCCAGCCCGGCCCGCCTTCGCCGACATCGGCCTTGAGCAAAATGCGGGCATGAATCAACACCGATGCGGCCCGCTTCCCGGTATGAATCAGGTCTTCCAGTTCGGTGCGTTCCTCGGCGGTCAGGCGGACGATGTATTTCGGCAGCGGCATGATCGGACTCCAGGTCGGGGGTACCCTTCCAGGAAAACTCATGTGCCGCTTAAAGTCAACTCAGGTCGGGTGAAGCACTAGTGGGTCACTTGCCTTGAACACTGCTATTTAATGAGTATAAATTTCAATATTATCAAAAAATTAACCAAAAACTGAGGGGCAATAATGGCGATGAGCAAGGCAAGTGACCCACTAGCTCACGCCGCGAACTCTCGCCATCACGGGAAAACTTACAGGACCCGAGTTGCGCCCGAAATGCTTGGGCGTTGAGCTGAAGATCGGCGGGATCGAGCTTGGCCAGCGCCTTGCCGGGTTTCACCTGGGCGCTGAATCGACGTAACGGGCGACGATCTTGCCGGGTACCCGGAAGGCCAGATTCGATTCGTGGCGGGCGCGCACCTCCCCGGAATAGACCATGGGCGTCGCATTGCCGGCCGCCATCCGTTGCACCAGCACCGGCCGAACCGTCTCCAGGGGCGGTGGCTCCGGTTGATCGCAGCCAGCCAGCATCGATACGGCGAGCATCAGACCGGAAATGGCGTTACGCTGCATGGCGTGCCTCCTTTCGGCAATACGCGGGTGGGAAGGAAAGTAGCGGAAGACGATGACAGTCTCGCAAACCATCATGGTTGCCGAATGTCTCTACTCTGGCAATTGTCTATCAGGTCATGATGAAGAACCTGTTCCCAACGACCATTCCTGGAGAATTTTCATGATGCTGACCATGAAGGCCGTGCGCATTCATGCTTATGGCGGTCCCGCAGTATTGCATTACGAAGATGTGCCGATGCCCTTGCTTGCCTCCGACGATATCCTGATTCGGGTGCGGGCCGCAGCGGTGAATCCGGTGGACTGGAAGATTCGTGAAGGCTATCTGCAAGGTTTTTTACACCACAAGCTGCCGCTGATCCTCGGCTGGGACGTGTCCGGCGAGGTGATCGAGGTCGGCCCTGAAGCGACCGGGTTCAAGGTCGGCGACGAGGTGTACGCCCGGCCCGACATCGAACGTGACGGCAGCTATGCCGAGTACATCGCCGTCAAGGCCAGCGACGCCGCCCGCAAACCGGCCACGCTGGATCATGTCCACGCCGCCGCTGTGCCGCTGACCGCGCTGACCGCCTGGCAGTCGCTGGTGGACGCGGCCCACTTGCAGGCGGGCCAGACCGTGCTGATCCACGCTGCCGCCGGCGGAGTTGGCAGTCTGGCGGTGCAACTGGCCAAGGCCCGGGGTGCGCGGGTCATCGCCACCGCCTCGGCGGTCAACATCGGACTGGTGACGGAACTGGGCGCCGACCAGTTCATCGACTACACCAGGACCCGCTTCGAGGAAGTCGTCAAGGATGTGGACGTGGTGTTCGACACCATCGGTGGCGACACCCAGGAACGCTCCTGGCAAGTCCTGAAACCGGGCGGGATTCTGGTCTCGGTCGTCAGTCCGCCGCCGGAAGCGACCGCCACCGCTCGTGGCGTGCGGAGCGCTTTTGTCTTCATCCAATCCAGCGGCCAGCAACTGACCGCCATCGCCCAGTTGATCGACGAAGGCCGGATGAAACCCATCATTCATACCGTCTTGCCGTTGAGCGAAGCCCGTCAGGCTCAGGTCATCAGCCAGGGCGGCCACGCGCGCGGCAAAATCGTCCTCCACGTCGCCGACTGATCCACGATCCAGGAATCCGCATCATGCTCAATTTCACGTTCTACAACCCCACCAAAATCCTGTTTGGCAAGGGCCAGATTGCCAGTATCGCCCGGGAAATTCCCAAGGATCAGCGCATCCTGATCACCTACGGCGGGGGCAGCATCAAACAAAACGGCGTTTACGACCAGATCATGGCGGCACTGGCCGGCCGGACCGTGTTCGAGTTCGCCGGCATCGAACCCAATCCGACCTACGAGACGCTGATGGAGGCGGTTCGGGTTGCACGCGAACAAAACGTCGATTTCCTGCTGGCGGTCGGTGGCGGTTCGGTGATCGACGGCACCAAGTTCATCGCCGCCGCCGTGCTGTTCGAGGGCGAACCGTGGAATATACTGGCCAAACGTGCCCGCATTGAGAGGGCGCTGCCGCTGGGCGCGGTGCTGACTCTGCCCGCCACCGGCTCGGAGATGAACAGCTTCGCGGTCGTCACCCGCCGCGCCACCCAGGACAAGCTGGCGTTCGGCCATCCGCTGGTCTATCCGCGCTTCTCGGTGCTCGACCCCACCGTCACGTTCACGCTGCCGCCCCGGCAAATCGGCAACGGCGTGGTGGACGCCTTCACCCACATCATGGAGCAATACCTGACCTATCCGGTCAATTCACCGGTGCAGGACCGCTTCGCCGAAGGGCTGCTGCTCACCCTGATCGAGGAAGGCCCCAAGGCCCTGGCGACCCCGGAAGATTACGACGTGCGCGCCAACATCATGTGGTGCGCGACCCTGGCGCTGAACGGGCTGATCGGCGCGGGCGTGCCCGGCGACTGGGCTACCCACTCCATCGGCCACGAAATCACCGCCTTGCACGGCCTGGATCACGCCCAGACCCTGGCAATCATCCTGCCCAGCGTGATGACGGTGAAACGGGACATAAAGCGGGCGAAGTTGCTGCAATACGCCGAGCGAGTCTGGGGTCTATCCGGCGGCGGCGAAGACGAGCGTATCGGTGGGGCCATCGCTAAAACGCGTGACTTTTTCGAGCGGATGGGGGTGCGGACCTGCCTGCGCGATTACGGCATCGGCGCCGATGCCATCCCCGCCCTGCTGGCACAACTGGAACGGCACGGCCTGACCAAGATGGGCGAACATGGGGATATTGATCTGACGATCAGTCGGCGGATTCTGGAATTGAGCGTGGCGGTCTAAAAGGCGTCTGATGCGGCCTCTTGGCCAGATCGGTCTCAAATATCCGCTGGGATCAAGGAGGTGGCGCACCCTTCGGCAGGCTCAGGGACCAGCGCCGGGGTGGTTCGCGCCGCCGTAATCAGGCCACATCAAACCGGTCGAACGTCATGGTGAACTGGCCACGACCGCGGGTCATGCCGCGCAGATCGGTGATATACCCCAGCAGCCGATCCAGCGCGCAATCGCAATGAATGATCGTCAATTCACCCAGAGTCGTCGTATCCCGAATAATCGCCCGACGCGCCTGCAAATCGCCCATGACTGCGCCGACATCGCCCTCGGCAACCACCACCTCGGTCGTCATGATCGGTCGCATGACCAATCCACCCGCCTGGGCTATCGCCTTGCGCGCCGCTTCCGCCACCGCCACCCGCAGCGCCTGCGGACTGGATAAAGTGCCGAACAGTTCCACCTCCAGCACCCGCACCGCCAGATCCTGCAACGGCGCGCCGGTCGTGCGACCGCTCGCCAGCACATCCCCGGCACCGCCCGCCGCCGCGTCCCGCTGCGCGGGATTCAACTCCACGCCCTCCGGTCGAACTCGCGGCTCGGCGACGACAGTCACGCCAACTCCCCGTGGCAGCGGTTCCACCGCCACCCGCGCCCAGGCTTTCATTTCCAGCTTCTTGCCGTCCGGTTGTTCGATCAACCGATGGAACAGGTTGTCGGCTTCGGCCGCTTGAGCGATGGTCTCGCGCAGCACCACGTCGGGATTGCCGACCCGGATGTTGACGTTGAATTCCCGCCGCAGCCGCTCGCCCGCGATTTGCAAGTGCAACTCGCCCATGCCCCGCAACACGCGCTGGCCCGTTTCCTGATCCTCCTCGACCCGCAGCGTCGGGTCCTCCTGCTGCAACTTGTCCAGCGCCTCCAGCAATTTCTCCTCGTCGGCGCCGGATTGCGGTTCGATAGCCAGCCCGAGCACCGGCTCGCGGGTTTCGATGCGCTCCAGCCAGAGCGGATGCGCCGGCGCGCACAGCGTGTCGCCGGTGGTCGCCCAACGCAACCCGGCCAGCAGCACGATCTGGCCGGCGGTCGCCTCATCCAGCCGGGTTTTGTGGTTGGCGTCAACCTCGAACAGCCGCGCCACCCGCTCCTGCCGCAAAGCGCCGTTCGGACCGGGAATCGCAACTTCATCGCCAGGCTTCAGCGTCCCCCGGTACAAGCGGACGAACACATGGCGGCGTCCCTCCCACATCTGCACCTTGAACGCCAGAGCCGCCAGCGGCCCGCCCGTCTCCAGCGCCACCCATTCCTCGCCGCCGTCGGGCCGGCGCGCCAGACTGGGCGGTCGTTGGATCGGGGATGGCAACAATCGTACTACGCTGTCCATCAGCGGTTGCACGCCCTGATTGCGCAGGGCACTACCGGCGAAACAGGGACAGGATTTGCCGGCCAGCGTGGCTTGGCGCAACGCCGACCAGACCCCTTCCGGCTCGGGGTCCTCCTCGGCCAGCACCTGCTCGGCCAGGACATCATCCATCTCCGCCGCCGCCAGTAACAGGCTCTCCCGCCAGGGCCGCATCCGCTCCCAGGTCGTCGCGTCGCAGGGCGTGACTTGCACCTGCTCGCCCCGCTCGCCGCTAAAGCGCAGCCGGGTTTTCTCAATCAGGTGGACGACCGTACCATCGTAGTCCGGCAGCGGTACCGTCACCGCCACCGGCTCGGCGTTCAACCGCTCGCGCACGGTCGCGAGGGCGCGGATAAAATCGGCGCCGGGCCGATCCAGCTTGTTGACAAAGAACAGGGTCGGCAACCGGAATCGAGTGCGTTGCCGCCAGACGGTCTCGGTCTGCGGCTCTACTCCGCGCACGCCATCCAGCACGACCACGCAACCGTCCAGCACCCGCATCGAACGTTCGACCTCGATGGTGAAATCCACATGACCGGGGGTGTCGATCAGTTGAATCAGATGGTCGCGCCAAGGCAGTTTGGTCACGGCGGCGGTGATGGTGATGCCGTGTTCCTGCTCCTCGACCATGTAGTCCATGTGGGCCGCGCCTTCGTGGACCTCGCCGATTTTGTGGGACACGCCGGCGTAGTACAGCATCCGCTCGGTCAGAGTGGTTTTGCCGGCATCCACATGCGCGGCGATGCCAATGTTGCGCACCAGGGCAAGGTCCGGAGCCTTGGACATTAGGGTTCTCGTCAACCAAGGATGGGGAACAAAGGGGTCAGGGATCAGGGCACGATCCGCCGGCATTCCAGATAGAACCGCTTCTCGTCGGCTTCGCCCATCGAGAAGGTCTTGCGCGGCAGGGCACCGTCGCGGATGACGGTACGGAAGAAATCGTTCTTGGCCAGCGCCGGCAGATAGAAACCGATGTTGCCCGACTGCCGGCCGAGCTGTTCGAGCGCATCCTCGCCGTGGATGTAGTCGAGCCGCGAGCCGGGCTGGTCCTCGAGATAGTGGTCCAGAAACGCTTGCAGACTGGCGACCGGCAGGGTCAGCCGTGGTCGCTCGATAAGCAACACCCCGCAACGATCCTGGGCCAGGAAGGCGATCACATGGCGGTCGGGCCGCTGCATCTCCAACCAGGTCTGCCGCGCCACCGCCCACGAAGGGCAATCCAGCACCGCCAGTGTCGAATCGCGCGCGGCCAGGAAATCGCCTAGCGCCGCCAGCAGGTGACCGGCATCGATGCCAAACGCTACCCGGTGGATCGCCTCGAACTCCAGTCCCTCGTCGTGGAGATTGACCAGTTCCACCAGGGCATGACGGGCCGGATGGTTCATGACCGCCACTGGATCGGGAGCGGCGCGCTTGATCTGTTCCCAGATGATCTTGGCGGTGGCGAAAGAATGGTTGCCGTCGCCCATGGCGTACAGGAGCACCGGTTCGCCGGTGACCCCATAACGCTCGCCGAACGCTGTCGGGTCAGCCAGCCGCGCCAACTGCTCGACCACCCATTGGATCAGGATCGGATGATACGCCAGCCAACCGCGAACCCGACCGCTGTCCAGCATCAGCGGAAAGTCGTACAGCCTTTCGAGCGGCTCGGCGAACAGGGGTTCGATCACCATCCGGTCCGGATCATCGATCAGCACCATGACGTGGGGCAATTCCAACGGTGCCCCCTCGCGCACTCGGATGCGGGGTGGCAGCCGTTCCAGAATGGTGCCCTCGGTCGGTCGAATCAGGGTCTTGGTACCGGCGTTGAAATCGTAGTGCTCCAGATCCAGCGCCGCAATCAGGCCCTTGCGCGACTGGCCCCGGTGGGTCTTCCGTTCCACCAGCACCAATCCAGGCGGTTGCTGAGCCAGGACGCCCTCGGCCAGATAGCGGCGCATGGCTTCCTGAATGGCCTGGATCCGTTGCGCCTCGTCGGCCACGCCCAGATAGGCTTCCGGCAGGATCAGCCGCAACGTGGACGGTGCCTCGCCGACCAGCGCTTCCACCCGCGCCCAGTAATCCGGCTGCGATGTGTACTGGTCGCAGGCGACCACCGCCCATTTCGTCAGATCCGTTCCCGCTCGGGGCAGCAGGAGCATCGGTACCTGTAAACCGATCTGTGCGAAATTCATGGACGGTAACTCCCCGGTTGGTATCGGCGGCGGATGCGAAGTTCGGCGGCGGTCGCACGGTAATGCCGGCGCAAGCTTAACAAATGGGCCGCACGCTCTCCAGCAACGTTCCCAACCGCGGCGTATTATGATGAGAACTTCATCCTGGAACGAACGGCGCCTCCGCCAATATCCCGCAACTTTCAAGGTAACCGTACATGCGCAAGCTAAACACTGTCGTGGTTGCCATCTTCGTCGCCTTGGTCCTGATCGCTGGCGGTGTCGGTGGTTATCTGTGGTACAGCACCAAACAACAGGTCGATCAAATCGTGACGATGGCCAAACCCTTCGCCGAGATCAGCTACGGCGGCATCGAAATTTCGCCGGCCGGATCGGTTGGGGTAAACCGGCTCCGAATCATGCCCCATTTCGTCAACGATTCCATCGCCATCGGTGCCATCCGGCTCAATGCCCCGAACATCCTGGCCCTGCTCAACATCCGCCGGCAACTCGGCAAAGGCCAGCTACCCGAAGCATTGTCGTTGTCGTTGGACCAGTTTGAAGTTCCGCTCGATGGTGGCATTCTCGGCGCCAGTTCGGTGCCACCCGCCCAACGTACTCCGTTCGACGATCTGGACGCGCTGGGCTGCGGATCGATCAACTCCCTCGGGGGCACCGAATGGCAGGAAATGGGCTACGACAACTTCACCGGCAACATGAAAATCGGCTACCGGCTCAATGCCGCCCGCAATCTGCTGGAATTGCAAACGGACAGCAATACCCGGGACTGGGCGACGCTGAATATGGATATCGGCTTTGCCCTATCCACGCCGGCCACGTCGGTGATGGAACTGACCACCTCGCTCACGCCCAAGCTGGCCAAGCTGAATGCCGTGCTCCGCGACGACGGGTTCAACCAGCGTCGAAACAACTACTGCGCCGCCAAGGCCGGCAAGACCATCGACGCTTACATCGCCGACCACGTGCGACTATTGGTCGAACGCCTCAACGCCAACGGCATCCAGCCGGGGCCGGGGTTGATCGAGGCCTATCGACGTTACCTGACCGAAGGCGGTCAGCTCACCATCACTGCCGCGCCCCCCGCCCCCATCGATCCCACCGAACTCCAGTTCTACAAGCCTGAGGATGTCGTCAAGCTGATGGGTCTGACGCTGAAGGTCAACGACAAGTCGGTCACCGATCTTTCCCTGAACTGGGACGCCGCCAAGGTCGCCCGGGCGCTGGGAACCGAACCCGAAGCCGTGCTGGAATCGGGCGAAACCGGCGCCGCGCCGACGTTTTCCCAGCCCCCCGTCATGATCCGGAAATCCTATCACCCCATCCCGGTTGGCGAGTTGGGCCAGCACGTCGGCAAGATCGCAAAAATCAAAACCACCAACAGAGCGGAGTACAAGGGCCAGTTGGACGCCATCGCGGAAGGCGTTATCAAAATCACGATCCGCAAATCTGGCGGCAGCGTGACGCTACCCCTGCGCGTCAACGATATCACCGAAGCGCAGGTGCTTTACTGAAGGCAAGAGGCTCAAGGTGAGAGGTAAAAATCAGACTTTCACCTTCGCCTTATTTGCGAACCAGTTGAATCAGCAGCAGCACGAACAGCACCACCAAGCCCAGCGGGATCAGGGCCGCCGGCCAATCTTTCTTGGCCGTGCGGCTGCGTTCGATAGCCGCTTTGATACCAGGCCGGAACCACAGGATCAGTAGCACCGCCACCATTCCACCCAGCAGAATTTCCCACCAAGCCGCCGATTCCATCGTACCCTCCACTCGCAACCAGATTTGTCAAAATATTGAGCCCGATCAGTCCTTGCCACGACCGCCGCTGGGTGGAAAAGCCGGCTGCGGAAAGGGCGTGACGTTGTCGCCACCCTCCACCGGGCGAATCTTGCTGACGCCCTCGTGCTCCACCTCGTCGATCCGCACGACGTAGTGCATCGGTATGAAAGTGCGTTGTACTCCGGCGAATTCGCTTTGCAGCCGTTCCTCGGCTGGATTGACCAGCACGCTCGAACGTTCGCCAAAGAGCAGTTCCTCCACTTCGATGAAACCGTACAGTTCGCCCTGATAAATGCTGCGCGCGTACAGTTCGTACAGCTTGCCCTGATTGACAAACAGGACGCGGTAAATGCTCTTGGTGATTTTGGACATTGCAATCGGGTTACGGTCGTGGATGGGGCAATCTAACCCCGTTTGGCGCGTTGGGCAAATTTCCGCTGGCCGAAAGGCTCAGCGGGTGTTGACAAGGCGGGTAGTACGCGGCTTTGCGTGCAAGAGCATTCACGGATAGGAAGGCGTGGGTGGTCATGGTGTAAGATTGATGGTGGCAATCGACGCAGCCACACATCATGGCCAGCCCCGCGCACCGACCATGACCCATGAAAATCAAATCCTGATTCGCCTTTTCGAAGCGACCGGAAAAATACTCTCAGCACTATGACTCCTGTTTCCGCCATCGTTTCCACCCCAGTCAGCCGCGCCTTCGAGTGGGATGAGCTGGTGGAACTTATCCTGAAGGGGCAGGTTATTCCCATCATCGGCGAGGCGTTGCTGGTCGCCGCCGACGGCCAGTCCCTGCCCGACCAGTGGGCGCGGCGGCTGGCCGAGGCGCTCGGCCTGGAACCCGCCGCGCTGCCGGAACCGGGCGGTCTGAACGAGGTCGCGATCGCGTATCTCAGGACCGGCGGACGGCGCAACCGACTTTATGCCCGCCTCAAGGACCTGGTGGACCAGGCTCCGCCCGCCGTGCCCGCGCCGCTGGCGCAACTAGCCGCCATCCGCGATTTCAAGCTGTACGTCTCCACCACCTTCAACGGCCTGTTGGTGGCGGCCTTGAATCAAGCCCGGTTCGGCGGCGTGGCACGCAGCCAAAACCTGGCGTTCTCGCTGCACGACAAGGTGGACGATCTGCCCGGCGAGGTGGAGACCTTAACGGCGCCGCTGGTGTACCAACTGTTTGGCCGACAGTCGGCGGCAGGGGATTACGCGGTCAGCGATGAGGACAAGTTGGAGTTTCTGCACCGTCTGCAAACGGTCACCTCATAGGTGTTCTGGATTAAATTTCTTAAATTTCATATAGTTATATAGCATCTAATAAGATGGCGAAAACCTTACGAACTTTAAAAGGTATAATACTAACGCTCGTTTAATACCGACAAAGTAATCAGGAGATCGCTATGGGTCAGAGTAATCCGCTGGATGTACTGAAGCAATGTTTTGAAAAAATCATTCCCAGCCAAGATGCCAGAACCACGATTAATCCGATGGAGTTTGTCGTTTGCTTGGTATTTTGCTATTTAGGCGATTCAAAAACATTCACGTTGGAAGCGATCCGTCGCTTCATGAAATCTCAGCTCAACAGGGAAATCAGCCGGAGTGCATTTTGGGAGCGTCTGGCCAGAGACCGACTGAAAGGTTATTTACGCCAAGTGGTGGCTGAATTAATGGTGACCTTAACGGTCTCGGTCACGGCGGGCCACCAGATCCTGCAGTCATTAGGAGTCACGGCTATTTGGCTGGTCGATTCCAGTTCGATTACGCTCTGGGCCCGTGCGAAAAATCGCTTTCCTGGAACCCGCACGGCGGCGGGGATTAAATGGCATGCAGGCTTTAATCTATTCACGGGGATGCTGACTTGGTTTCAATTGACGCCGACGAAAACCCACGATCGGAAATGTTTTCCTGCCGTCGAGCTGTTACAGGGAAAGTTAGTCATCTTTGATTTGGGATACTGGGATTACGGTTTACTGTATGCTATTGAAAAAGCTGGAGGTTTCTTTCTATCCCGGCTCAAATCAAACGCGGTCGTTCCTATTGCGGAGGTGGTGCCGGGACTCTCTAAGGAGCTGGTGGGTCAAGCGTTGTTATCCCTGGATTTGAGCCGGAAGAGAGGCCATATTATTGAAGTATTCACGACGAAACTCTATGGCTCTTTGGGAATTGCCGGGGCATAAATTCTGTTTAAAAACAGAATGTTGTCGATCATCAATCACTTTTTATGCCTCAATAAATTCGGAGTAAATTTCGGTAACTCTATGATTTTTGGTGGGCATACAAAGAATATCCACAAAGGTCCAGATAAAGATGTTGGAAAAGATGCCCGATATTTTTCAAACCATAGCACCGTCGCTTAATGACTTTGATCTTGTTATTAAGCCCCTCAACAAATCCACTGGTCAGTCGATCTAAAAAATAATTGACAACTTCATTTTTATGGGTTTCCAACGTCTTTAAGAAAGTATCAAAGCAACGGACTGAACTCTTTTTAACTCGGTTCATCCATCCCGTGATCCGCTGCTTCCCACGACGGCGATTTAGGTCACTATCCAACAGAGCCGTTAACTCGTTTTTTAACTGATAAGCTTGTTGTAAAAGTGGTGAATACTGGAATAACTGGTCTAACGTTTCTTGGTCTTTTGGTGTTAAATCATCCAGCCGTTTACGCAAAATCCACAGCACGCCTTCCAGCTCTTGATACTGCTCTTTTGGTAAGGTCTTCCGCAGGCGTGCCAACTCTTTTTTGCGTAACTCATCCAGCCCCTTTCCATATAACTTAGCCACATGAAATCGATCGACGATGATCTGGACCTTTTTCCCAAAAACTTCTTTCGCGGCATTGATAAAGCCGACGTACATATCCGAACAAACGAAACCCACTTGTTTGCGTAACCTCTTGGGAATACTCATGAAAAATTCCTTGACGGTCTCTTTCTTCCGATCGGCCAACATCCCCAGAATCACCGTTTCGTCACCCATACGACCCGTCACAATCGTCACAAAATCTTGGTGTCCTTTTTTTAAAGAGATTTCATCAATCCCAATAATTTTCAGATTTTTAATCGCCTGCCAATCCACTTCCTTCGCAATATGGCGATCAATAATTCCGCGCACTGTTTCGTAGCCGATTCCCTCTTTAATGCTCACATCCCACACGGTACTATTCACACAAGCTAGCAATATATGATGCTCGAAGGCTTTCGTACAGCGACTTCGAGCGTCATACCAAGTCGCCCTTTGCGTGGTCGTCGGCTGCCCTTGGCATCGTTGACATTGATACCGTGGTGGACGAAGACGCAGTTCAACCTGCCGACCGAACAGCGCTAAATGTCTTAGCGTAATGAACTCACCATGTCCATAAAAATGATCGATAAAATGACCGCACTGATGACAACGCGTTCCGCGCTCTGTACTATGGATCGTGACCCGATAATTCCCTTCTCGATCAATTTCCACCTCATCGACTTCAATATTAGGAAGATCCAAAAGCACATTAAAAGCGCCCTTCAACTCGTCTAATGACTTATCCGTCATGGAATTCTCACTTGATGTTGGCAACTAATTGATAGTATTATACTTTGCAACCCCTTGAAATACCAGAGAGCCAACTCTATGGCGGGCACCGCTTACGCTATCGGGCGATTGGGTTTTGGAATCCGGTTGAAAAAGGGTATCATTGGTATATCACCAACTTAATGGCGGCTGCCTATTTGATTTATCCTTTATATCGACTCAGATGGCAAATTGAATTGATTTTCAAGGCCTGTAAAAACTCACTGAATGCGAATCAAATCACCTCAGGCGATGAGAACATCATCGAAAGTTTATTACTAGCTTCTATCGCGGCTCATTTGAGTTCTCATCCGCTATTTGCTATAGGCACCGCGCAGGTTGAGGAAGACCAACAGTTAGCGATGTCGTTTCAAAGAGTCGCCAAAGTAGCGGTTATACTAGCACAGGATTTTATTCTGTTTCTGTTAAATTCTTCACGAGAACATTTTGATAACCTACTGCACAAGATAAAGTTGTTTGCTAATGAAATGTTTGATCCAAATTACAAAAAAAGAGAGACATCATTAATGCGTTTCAATAGATTGTTGTTGGAAGGTGAGGTATAAAAAATCCCGAACACCTATGCGGTCACCTATCAGCCGCGCCGCCTGTTCGATGAATTCCGGCGGCACCATCTGTTGTTCGTTGGCTGCCATTTTCCCAACTGGCTGGCGCGCTTCTTCATCCGCACGGTCACCAATCAGCGGCTGCTGGGGCCGCGGGATACGTCGGGATTCGTGGCTGACACCGAAGCCGTCAGCAACGGCCGGCTGTCGCTGTTTCTGCGGGGCGTGCAGACCGAGATTTACCCGCCGGGCGATCCCGTGGCTTTCGTCGCCGAACTGTATCAGCGCTGGCAGGCACACCGCCCGACCAAAGTGACAGAGCCTCCTGCGGCCGGCCGCGAGGCCATGCTGCCCGATGCGCTGTTCCTCAGTTATACCCATCAAGACCGGGACGCGGTCCTACGGTTGAAACAGGCTTTGGACCTGGTCGGGTTGGATGTCTGGTTCGATCAGAGCGCGCTCCAGGGCGGGGACGCCTGGGAGCATCAGATCAAAACGAACATCCGCCAGTGTTCGCTGTTCGTGCCGGTCATTTCGGCGAACGCGGTGCGGCGGGTGGAGGGTTATTTCCGCCGAGAGTGGGGCTGGGCCATCGAGCGGGCCGAAGGGATCGCGGACACCGTGCCGTTTATCGCACCGGTGATCGTGGACGATACCCCCGAAGGGGCCGAGCGGGTACCCGACCTGTTTTGGAAGAAGCACAGTTTGCGGGCAACGGCGGGAGAGTTGCAGCGTGAACAGGCCGAGCAATTGCGCGACCAGGTGCGGCAGGTCAAGTGGTTGCGGGGGCGCGGCGGATGAGCGGTCTCTCTGACGGCGGGGCGGTGGCGACCGTACTGACCCCCAATAACCCCTATCCGGGGCTGTTGCCGTTCGTCGAGCGCGACCAGGCTTTTTTCCATGGCCGCGATGCCGAGCAGGTGGAGTTGTTCCGACTGGTGCGGAGCAAGGTGCTCACCGTGCTGTTCGGTCAGTCCGGTCTGGGCAAGACCTCGCTGTTGCAGGCGGGCCTGTTCCCCCGCTTGCGGGAAGCGCAGGCGCTACCGGTCGCCGTGCGGCTGAGTTTCGAGGCCGCCGAGGTGGACCTCATGGACGCAGCCCGCCGCGCCATCGCTGCCGAGTTGGCGATGGGGCGGGTGGACGCGCCGCCCCCCGAGCCGGCGCTGACGCTGTGGGAGTATTTCCACCGGACGCCGTGGTGGGATCAGCGCAACCGGCTGTTGACGCCGGTGCTGGTGTTCGATCAGTTCGAGGAGTTGTTCACCCTGGGGTGGAACGACGCGCGGGCGCCGGTGTTGCTGGAACAACTGGCCGATCTGGCCGAGAACCGCATTCCGGCGGCGGTGCGCGCCCGGCTGGAGCAGGGCGCCACCCTGGATTTCGATTACGACCAGCCCAACTACGCCCTGGTCATCAGTCTGCGCGAGGATTTCCTGCCCGATCTGGACGATCTGCGCGACCGGCTGCCGTCGCTGTTGCAGAACCGGTTGCGGCTGTTGCCGTTGAACGGCGCGCAGGCGCTGGAGGCTGTTGCCCAACCAGTGCCGGAATTGCTCGGTCCGGCGCTGGCGGAGGAAATCGTGCGGTTTGTGGCCGGCGCCGACCGGGGGAGTCCGACTGCTCGCGAGGAGCGGTCGCTGGCCGATCTCACGGTGGAGCCGGCGCTGCTGGCGCTGGTGTGCCAGCAACTCAACCAGCAGCGGTTGCAACAAGGTCAGGCGGCGATTACGGCGGATCTGCTGCGCGGCGGCAAGGACCGGTTGCTGCCGGATTTCTACGAGCAGTGCGTGGCGGATGTCGATGTAGGGGTGCGCCGGTTTATCGAGGAACGCTTGCTGACCGCGTCCGGTTTTCGCCGCGCCGAAGCGGTAGACGATGCTTTGCGCTGGCCGGGAGTCAGCGAGGCCGCGCTGGCAACGCTGATCGACCGGCGGCTGTTGCGGCGGGAAGAGCGGTTCGGGGCGCCCCATATCGAATTGGTGCACGATGTGCTGACCGGCACGGTACAAGCCAGCCGTGATCGGCGACGGCAACGTGAAGCGGCGCGGAAGCGGCGGCGGCGGTGGTTGCTGGCCGGAGGGACGGATCGGGTCGGGCTGACGGGATTGCGCCCGTCAGCCCTCCCACACCACCGGACATGCGGTTTTCCGCATCCGGCGGTTGAGCCCAGCGGGCTTAGCCCGCGAGCACCCACGGTAGAGTGAATTACTGATGTCTACCGTGTTGCTCATTGAACCTCTTCTGACGTCTGTGCTCGCTGTCCGCCGCGACTCGATGGGCACGTGCCGCCCCTCCGCAGGAATCCACCTGCTCGGCTTGGCCCGCCGGTCCGGGAGCTGCCGCAGTTGCCGCTCCGAACCCGTGTCGCCCGTCTCCGTGCCGCTGGGAACGGATGCAGACTGTGGTCCTCTCGTGACTCT
Organism: uncultured Gammaproteobacteria bacterium; assembly: GCA_963715845.1. Classification (GTDB taxonomy): domain Bacteria; phylum Pseudomonadota; class Gammaproteobacteria; order Competibacterales; family Competibacteraceae; genus Competibacter_A. The sequence continues at coordinate 180,348 of CAVQSJ010000024.1, forward strand.
TCGGCCCTTCGCTCGACCGGCCTTTCGGCCGGTGTCCACACTACTACGGCCTCTGCTGACTCCTGGCACGCTCTCACGCGTCAGGTCTCCCCGAGTAAGAACAGATACTTTCGACCCGTGCCGCCAGGCTCTACCGGATACGTCTTTCGGTGACGGTTGGATTTCGCGTTCCCTAGCACGCTCATCGCCCGTACCCGGCCTCACTGCCTGTTCGTGTTCCTGCGGTCGTGTCTTGGCTACGCCCTTCTTTCAGCTTGGCCTCGCGGCTTCCACCTTGGGTTTCGCTACGCTTCTCGTCACTCTTCGCGGTTACCTCCTCTCAGGTAACAAGTACATGCCCATGTCGGGCACACTAGGGGGCATCGCCGTGCTGGCGCTGGCCACCACGCTCATCTTTGCGAATCTTTACTGGCAGGCCGAGACACAGCGACAACGCGCGGAACATCACCGCCAACAGGCCGAACAACTGATCAATTTCATGTTGTTCGACCTGCGGGACAGCTTGAAAAAGGTCGGCCGGCTGGACCTGCTGGAGCAGCCCGCCCAAGGCGCGCTGCGCTATTTCTCCTCGCTGCCGGAGACTGAAATAACACCGGCGGCTTTGCGCCTACGCGGTGTCACATTGGGCAACATCGGTGAAGTGTTTCAGGCCAAAGGGGATTTGAGTCAGGCGCTGGCCGCCCGCCAGGCCGGCTTGGCGATCGCCGAGCGGCTAACCCAGCAGGACCCGACCAACGCCCAGTGGCAAGGGGACCTAGCGGACAGCCACATGAGGATCGGCATCGTGCGGGAGGCGCAGGGCGATCTCTCCGGCGCGCTGGTCGCCTATCAGGCCAGCCTGGCGATTCGCCAGCGGCTGGCCCAGCAGGACCCGGCCAACGCCGAGTGGCAAAGGGACCTGGCGGATAGCCACGCGAAGATCGGCGACGTACGGCTGGCGCAGGGCGATCTCCCCGGCGCGCTGGCCGCCTATCAGGCCAACCTATTGATCGCCGAGCGGCTGGCCCAGCAGGACCCGGCCAACGCCGAGTGGCAAAGGGACCTGGCGGTCAGCCACGCGAATATCGGCGACGTACGGCTGGCGCAGGGCGATCTCCCCGGCGCGCTGGCCGCCTATCAGGCCAACCTATTGATCGCCGAGCGGCTGGCCCAGCAGGACCCAACCAACGCCCAATGGCAACGCGGCCTGTCGGTCAGCCACAAGAAGATCGGCGCCGTGCGGGAGGCGCAGGGCGATCTCCCCGGCGCGCTGGCCGCTTATCAGGCCAACCTATTGATCGCCGAGCGGCTGGCCCAGCAGGACCCGACCAACGCCGGGTGGCAACGCGACCTGGCGGTCAGCTACGAACGGCTGGTCAGCCTTTCGATCAGCCACGAGAAGATCAGCGACGCGCGGCAGGCGCAGGGCGATCTCCCCGGCGCACTGGCCGCCTATCAGGCCAGCCTGGCGATTCGCCAGCGGCTGGCCCAGCAGGACCCGACCAACGCCCAGTGGCAACGCGACCTGTCGGTCAGCCACGAGAAGATCGGCGCCGTGCGGGAGGCCCAGGGCGATCTCCCCGGCGCGCTGGCCGCCTACCAGGCCAGCCTGACGATTCGCCAGCGGCTGGCCCAGCAGGACCCGGCCAACGCCGAGTGGCAACGCGACCTGTCGGTCAGCCACGACAACCTCGGCGCCGTGCGCCAGGCCCAGGGCGATCTCGCCGGCGCGCTGGCCGCCTACCAGGCCAGCCTGACGATTCGCCAGCGGCTGGCCCAGCAGGACCCGGCCAACGCCGAGTGGCAACGCGACCTGGCGGTCAGCCACGAGAAGATCGGCGCCGTGCGCCTGGCCCAGGGCGATCTCCCCGGCGCGCTGGCCGCCTATCAGGCCAACCTATTGATCGCCGAGCGGCTGGCCCAGCAGGATCCGGCCAACGCCGAGTGGCAACGCGACCTGGCGATCAGCTACGAACGGCTGGCCACCCTTGAAAATGACGCCGGCCATACCCGCGTCGCCCTCGATATGGAGGCCGAGACGATCAAAATCGCTCGCAATCTCCATGCCCAGCGGAACAACGACGAGAGCCACCGACTCCTGGCCCAGGTTCTGGGTAATCAGTCCTTCTTTCTGCTGTTCGACCGTCAGTTCACCGAAGCTGTCGCCGCTGCCGAGGAAGCTCTGGCGCTCGATCCGAACCAGCGCTTTATCGCCACCAACCAGGCTCACGGCTACCTGCTCTCCGGGCAGTTCGAGAAGGCCGAGGCCATTTACCGCCAGCACGCGCGAGACAAGCTGAACGACCAGCAAACCTTTGCCGAAGCGGTGCTCGACGATTTCGTCAAACTGCGCCAGCGCGGCATTGACCACCCAGACATGAAAAAGATTGAAGAGCTGTTGCGGGCGGAAGAGCGCCCACCGCCATGATCAGCCAGCGGAATCCGCCCACGATTGCGCGGCTTGCCGGTTGGAGCGAATCGGTGGTTGACGATCGAAGGCTCGACGCGCGGGGCGATGTCCTTCGCGGGGATAAGGTGATTTCCTGAAAAGGTTATACCGAACTGGGCCTTGGCTCCCCCCTTTGAAAAAGGGGGGTTGGGGGGATTTCGACCGGCGACGTCAACGCACAAGCTTCAAATCCCCCCTCACCCCCCTTTGCTAAAAGGGGGGAACGGCTACGCCCCATTCCGCAGCCAGGCAGGTACGTTTGTTCCGGAAATCACTAAGATGCGTTTGGCCCCACTGTTTTTATG
>CAVQSJ010000025.1:0-136323 GCA_963715845.1 uncultured Gammaproteobacteria bacterium
TGGATGTTCGGGTGAAAGGAAACAACTTGCTCACCACGGCGATGTTCACGCTGACCGCCAATTCTGCAGGCGGCGAAATACCCAGAGCGGACAAGGTGCGCGGACCGGCAATACCGTCGGCCACCAGACCCACGCTGGACTGCCAGGCACGCAGGGCAGTCTCGGTATCGACGTTGAATTCATTGGTGGCGTCCAGGCCGGGATAAGCGGCTGCGCCATCTCCCAAGGTCTTGCGCAAGGCCTTCTTCAACTCGGCGACCTCCATGCCGACGTTGCCCCGCATCAGCAGTAACATTTTGATTTTTGCGTTTTCCATTTCTCATACCTCTTTCGTGGTGGTCGAACTATAGAGACTGTGAAGAAACCAATCTTTTTAAAATCAGCACCTTACATTTAAAAGCTCACTAGCTTGTGGACGATGAGTTTCGCTACTACCCAAAAATTATCTCGTATAATCAACAGATTAGTTTTTGTACAGCCTCTGAGTGTACAAGCTTGGACAACACATTATACAGTTATCCCACCCCCACCAACGGCAACAACTTCGCCAGATCAGCCTCCAACACCGCCGGATCATCGGCCCGCAAGGTTGCATGACCCACCTTGCGGCCCGGTCTGGGCGCCTTGCCGTAGCTATGGAAATGCAGGCCGGACACTTCCAGGAAAGCGTTGAGATCGGGTAATTCGCCGATGAAATTAATCATGGCGGAATAGCCACGGGCGGCGGTGGAACCCAGCGGCAGCCGCAGGATGGCCCGCAGATGGTTCTCGAACTGGCTGGTTTCCGCGCCTTCGATGGTCCAGTGGCCGGAGTTGTGCACCCTGGGCGCCATCTCGTTCGCCAGCAACTGCCCGTCCAGCACCAAAAACTCGATGGCCAGCAGGCCCACGTAATCCAGCCGTTCCAATATCCGACTGGCGTAATCACGGGCCTGTTGCGCCAGGGCATCGTGCTCATAAGGCGCGCGGGAAAGCCGCAGGATGCCACCCCGATGACGGTTTTCCACCAGGGGATAAAACGCCATGACTCCATGGCGGTCCCGCAAGGCCAGGATGGAGACCTCCCGCAGAAACGGCACGAAGCCTTCCAGAATCAGCGATACGCTGTTCAAGGCCCGCCAGGCCGGCTCAATATCGGCCTTATCCCGCAGCAGCCGCTGACCCTTGCCGTCATAACCCAGGCGGCGGGTTTTCAACACGGCGGGCAGACCCACCTGCCTAACGGCGGAGTAAAGCGCCTCCAGACTGTCCACCGCGGCGAACGCGGGCGTGGCGATACCCAGTTCCCGGAACAGGGTCTTCTCGGCCAGCCGGTCCTGGGCAATTTCCAGCGCCAGCGGAGGTGGATACACCAGCACCGTTTCTTCAAGAAAATGCGCCGCCGCCGCCGGCACGTTCTCGAAATCGAAGGTCACCACATCGACCCGGTCGGCCAGTTGCGCCAGTTTCTCCCGATCGTCGTAATCGCCCTGGATCAGTTCGGCGACCTGGCCGGCGCAGGCGTCGGGCGCCGGGTCCAGAATCAGAAAACGTAAGCCCAGCGGATACCCGGCCAGGGCCAGCATTCGCGCCAGTTGACCGCCGCCGATAATGCCGACTCTCATGGCGCGATCCGGGGGTCGGGCCGGCTCAACACCTGTTCGGTCTGGGTCGCGCGGAAAGCTTTCAGCGCCTCGCGGATAGCGGGATATTTATTGCCCAGCATCGGCGGCCAGCAGCGCCGCGTTGATCGCCCCGGCCTTGCCGATGGCCAGCGTGCCCACCGGAATGCCGCCCGGCATCTGCACGATGGAGAGCAGCGAATCCAGCCCGTTCAGCGCCTGGGATTGCACCGGCACGCCCAGCACCGGCAGACAGGTCTTGGCGGCGACCATTCCCGGCAGATGGGCGGCGCCGCCGGCACCGGCGATGATGACCTCCAGGCCGCGCGCTTCCGCCGTCGCCGCGTATTCGTACAGCAGATCCGGGGTGCGATGGGCCGAAACGACCCGGACCTCGAAGGGAACTTCCAGTTTTTCCAGCGTAGTCGCCGCGTGTTCCAGCGTGCTCCAGTCGGAGGTGGAGCCCATGATCAGACCAACCAGGGGTTGCATAGCCGTTATTTCTCTTAGGTGATCAATGGTGCGCAGTGCGCACCCTACAAATGCTCAATGGTGCGCAGTGCGCACCCTACAAATGCTTAACCTGCCGAAAATGCCTTGAACCGGGCCAGCGCCCCACCGGAGTCCAGCGCCTCACGCGCCGCCGTGGCCGCTTCCGCCAGGGAAGCATAACGCCGTAGATGCCACAGGCAAAGCGTCGCGCCATAAACCAGGCTGTCCCGGCTGGGACCCGGCTGGCCCGCCAGGGCCGCAAATCCCGCCTCCGCCGCCGCCGCGGCGACCGCCGTATTGTCCATGGCAACACCTTCCTCATTGGCCAGTTCTGCCGGCAAGGGCGCCGCCCGCACCGATGCTTCGATGCCCAGCGCAGCAGGATCAATATCCAGCGCCTGTTCTTTACCCCGCTCATGGTAGTAGAACAGCTGGCCGCTCTGCCGCAGCGAGGGAACCACGCCGCCTTCCACGCCACGCACGATCAGCGCCGAGTCGAAACCGGAATGGCGGGCGAGCAGCGCATAGATACGGGGATAGGGCTTGTGGACATAGCCGGTGATCAGATGGGTTTTCAGGCGGCCACGAATCGGACCCAGCAGGTTTTCCACGGTGGTAATGGCGGGACGCTTGACGATCAGGGTGCGCAGTCCGACCAAAGCATGGAGTTTCGGCGCGAAGACACTTTGATCCACATAGGCCCAGCCGATGTCGGGATCGCCCAGGCGTTTTGCCGCTTCGTCCAGCGGCAGATCCACCGGCGCACCGGCGGCGCGCAGCACCTGCCGATGGGTGACGCCGAACTTCGGCCCTACCGCTTCCAGGCCGTGAGAGACGGCGGGCAATCCCAGGCCGCCAGCACCGCCGGCAGGAACGGCGAGGCCGGCAGGGTGCGGTTGAAACCATCATAGGGTTCGGCGATATCGACCACTTCGTCCACGGCGGCGGTGACGGTCTGACTGGCGGCGCGAACAGCCTCCAGTATTCCCCGGTTTTCGTCGTCGGTTTCGCGTTTCCAGTCCAGATTGGACAACGGCTCGTCCATCAGAAAAACGGTGGGTTGCCGCACCAGCGCCCGGCCCATCGCCACCCGCTGGCGCTGGCCGCCGGACAGTTGCTTGGGCAAGCGGTCGAGCAAACCATCGAGACTGAGCAGTTCGGCGACCCAATTCACCAGCCGTTCGATCTCGGTGCCGGGCAGATCGCGCATCTTCAACGGGAATTCCAGATTGCGCCGCACCGTCATGTGCGGATAGAGGGCGTAGTCCTGGAACACCATCGCCACGTTGCGTTGCTGCGGCGGCAGGTCGTTGACCGGTTGTCCGTCGATGCACAGCGTGCCGCGCGTGGCCGTTTCCAGTCCGGCCAGCAGTCGCAGCAGGGTGGACTTGCCGCAGCCGGAAGGACCGACGAACGCCACCAGTTCGCCGTCGGCAACCGTCAGGCTGTAATCGAAAATCGCCTGGGTGCCGCCCGGATAGATTTTGTCGATGTGCTCGAAGTCGATGCTGGCCATGGAGTATGGATTTGATGAAGCAGGATTTATCAGTAGCTTACCAAAAGGTGGTTATCCAGTCCCCCTCACAGCCTGACCAGGAAATAAGCGAGGTTCCTGGCGGAGCAATATCTAGTTTGTTTTCAGTATCACAACAATCATGTTGCAATACATTTTTGTTGTGATACAATTGCGTCGAGCAACTTCAGGAGAATCCCATGACCTGCTTCGGCCGCACTGCGGAAACCACGGAACTCTGGCGCTACTTCAAGGCGGGCCACAATCTGCTCATGCTCGCGCCACGCCGGATTGGCAAGACAGTTCAGATCAACCATTTGCGCGATACGGCGGCGGAGCACGATTTTCGCGCCATCGTTCTGGAGGTGGCGGGTTTCCGGGAAGAGAAGGATTTCTTCCGCCAATGCTGCGCCGCCATCCAGGAAGAACTCTCCACCGGCGCCAAAGTTATGACTGCCTTTGGTGAGCGACTTTCACGAATATTGCGCGGTAGCGAAAGCGGTGGTGATTGGCGACAAGTGCTGCTGCAAACCGACTGGCGGGAGTTCGCCAGCCACCTGCTGGCCCATCTGGACGAACACCAGGACGAGCCGCCTTGGCTGATCCTGGTGGATGAATTGCCGATCTTCGTTTTGGCCCTGCGGGAGCGCGGCGGTGTTCAGACCGTCAGCGATTTTCTCTACTGGCTGCGGAACATGCGCCAGAAATACCGCCGGGTGCGCTGGCTCTACACCGGCTCCATCGGTTTGGACAGCGTGGCGCGCCGCGATAGCGTGGAAGGGGCATTGAACGATCTGGATATTTTCCCGTTCGCTCCTTTCGCCCCCGATACGGCCCGCGCTTTCCTGGCCGACATCGCCCGACGGCGCGGTTGCACCCTGCACGAAGACGCCGCTGACGTCATCTTGCGCCGCCTGGGCTGGCTTTCACCCTACTACCTGGAAAAAGTCGCCGAGGATGCCTGCACCCTGGCCGGCGTCGGGGGTGCGCTGGACCTGTCACGCGCCCAAATTGCGATGGATCGGATGCTCGATTTGGAGAAACGCACCTACTGGAGTACGTGGCGGGAGCATCTGGATCGCAACTTTTCCGAACCCGAACGCAGTCGCCTTTACACCGTGCTGGAAACCGTCGCCAAGAGCGATGCGGAGGTGGGCCGCGACGCCTTCCTCCCCGCGCTCAACCGGGGCGGCGAGCCGGTGGGCGAAGCGGCTTTGCGCCACTTGCTCGATACCTTGTTGGCCGATGGTTATCTCGCCGTGGACAGCGAGCGCCGCTACTCCTTCCGCATGAACCTGTTGCGCGAGTGGTGGCTGCGCTACGTGGTGTTGTGAGCGGCGGCGATGGGCAAACTCCTCAACCTCGCCGTCTACAACCCGGCCATTATCGACGACGCGGATTTTCTCGCCGGCTTCGTCGCCCGCCAGGACTTGGCCGCCTCGCTGCTCGCCCGCCTGGGCGAAATCACGCCGCGCAATCAAGCCAGGCACCATCTCATCCTCGGCCAGCGCGGCATGGGCAAGACCAGTCTGTTGCGCCGTCTGGCCCTCGGCGTGCGCGAGGACGCCGCACTGGCCGCCGTGTTGTTGCCGCTTACCTTCCGGGAAGAACAATACAACGTCCACAACCTGCACACGTTTTGGCTCAACTGCCTGGACGCCTTGGGCGATTATTTCGAGAAAACCGGCCAAGCCGACAAAGCCGACAAAATCGACCGAGACATCGCGACGTTGATGCGCGGCGACATGGATGTTGAAGGCACAGCCGCGCTCGAAGTCTTCAAGCGTTGGGCCAAACGCGAGGGCCGCCGTCCTTTGTTGCTGCTGGACAATATCGACTTCATCCTCGATGGACTGGAGGCTCAGCACTGGAGCCTGCGCCGGATCATGCAGGAAGCGGGCGGCATCGTGGTGGTGGGGGCGTCCGCCGCCTATCTCGAAGCCACCGCCGACCCCAAGGGCGCTTTTTACGACTTCTTCCAGGTGACCGTGCTGGAAAAGCTCGGTCAGGACGAACTCATCGCCTGCCTGCGGCGGTTCGCCCAGGCGCGCGGAGAGGAAGGGCGCAAAGTGCTGAACGTCCTGAACCGCGATCCGGGGCGCATCCGCACTCTGCACGACCTCACCGGCGGCAACCCGCGCACCCTGGTATTGCTGTATCTCCTGCTCGAACTCGACGCCGAGGGCGATGTGTTCTCGGACCTCGAACGGCTGCTCGACCAAGTGACCGTACTGTACAAGGCCCGCGTGGAAGACCTTGCGCCGCAAGCCCGCGTAGTGCTCGACGCCGTGGCCCTGGCCTGGAATCCGATCACCGCCGCCGACGTGGCCACCGCCACCGCGCTGGATACATCCGCCGTCTCCACCCAATTGGACCGCTTGCAGAAAAACGGCGTGATCGAAAAGGCCAGCCTGTCTTCGACTGCTCGCGCTGGTTTCCAACTGGGCGAGCGTTTTTTCAACATTTGGTATCTGATGCGCCACGGCCCGCGCCGCCAGAAAACCCGGCTGCGCTTGCTCGCCGGCTTTCTGCGCAGCTTTTACTCCCCGGCGCAACTCACCGAACGGGCGCTCGAATTACTCAAGGCTAACAACCAACAAGGTTTGGATCGCGGCCATTACGCCCTAGCTTTGTGTGAGGCTATGGACGATGAGGGTTTGCGCCATCTACTCACGCAAGAAGCTCGTGCGGAGTTCGAGCGTTTCGCCGCCGCCAGCGGCAAACGGCTGGAAGAGATTGTTGACCCGGAGGACTTACCCACACCGAGTACCGCACGGGAATGGTTCGGCATGGGATGCAGGCTACATGTAGATTTGGGCCGTTACGACGAAGCCGAAACCGCCTACCGCCAAGCCATCACACTTGATCCCAGGCACACCTTCTCCTGGAACAACTTGGGAAATCTGCTGCAAAATCATCTCGCCCGCTACGAGGAAGCCGAGGCCGCCCACCGCCAAGCGATTGCACTGGATTCCAATGACGCCTCGCCCTGGTACAACCTGGGCAATCTGCTGCAACTCCATCTCGCCCGCTACGAGGAAGCCGAGGCCGCCTACCGCCAAGCGATTGCACTGGATTCCAATGACGCCTCGCCCTGGAACAACTTGGGCATACTGCTGCAACACCACCTCGCCCGCTACGAGGAAGCCGAGGCCGCCTACCGCCAAGCGATTGCACTGGATTCCAATGACGCCTCGCCCTGGAATAACTTGGGCATATTGCTGCAACACCACCTCGCCCGCTACGAGGAAGCCGAGGCCGCTTACCGCCAAGCGATTGCACTGGATTCCAATGACGCCTCGCCCTGGAACAACTTGGGCATACTGCTGCAAGATCATCTCGCCCGCTACGAGGAAGCTGAGGCCGCTTATCAACGCGCATTGGACTTAGGGTTAACCCCAAAAATCCCCCAAGCTAATTTGCTCTTCCTGTACTACACGCAACCCGAGCGGTACGGAGAAGCCGAGTCGCTGTTCGATAACCTGGTAGAGCGCCTGCCTTCACCCGACGCGATCTTGCTGCGCGCTTTCAGAGCTTTGGCTATGGACAATTTCGGTGAAGCCACCCAAGCCCTAGCCATGGCATTGGCAGGGAACTCGGCCGCGTTGCTTATGAACTACGGCGTTCTGCGCGTGCTGCGCCTAGCCGCAGCACGCGGCTACGGCGACAAACTACTCGTCTGGCTGGATGAGCAAGGCTATGCTGATCATTACTGGCCTTTGCGCGTGGCTTTCGACGCCTATCTGCACGGTGAAGCCAAGCTGATGGACGTGAATCCCGAAGTGCGCGGCGCGGCCAAGCGAATTTACGACTGGCTGGATAGTGCCCGCCGCGCCCAAGCGGCCATGTCCGAGGAAAGCGGCAAAGCCTCTCCGCCCAAACGCAAAAAGGGTGCTCGCAGGTCGCGCTCAACGGCTCCAAGCGGCAAAAGTCCCCCTTGGAATAGCGAGTCTTGAGACCGATAAACCAACCGTTTGATAAATTGACAACAAATTAAAATGTTGTTATTTTTTCCAACATGAAAGCTCGTTTGTTGTTGAAAGAACGTCACAACCTTGGCGAAAAAACCTTTACCGAACTGGTGGTGTGGGAAGTCCCGGCCCCGATTCCGGGCAGCGTCCATGGCTACAAGTACCGACTGGCGTTTGTGGTCAACGACAGTTGCGTGCTGCGTTACGACAACGAAGCGGGCAAGGGCGATCACCGGCACGTTGGCGATGAGGAAACGGCTTATCGCTTCACTTCGCCAGCGGCTTTGTTCGATGATTTCATGGCGGATGTAGCGAGGTGGTGTGATGAGAACCGTGACCCTTGAGGTGTGTTCGATTGAGGAGACCAAGCACCGTTTCGTGCGGGCGTTTTCCGGCGAGGAACAAGGCGCGTTTGTCAGCTTCGAGACTCCGGAACTACTATGGAAAGTGCTGACCGCCAAACGCTGGCAATTGCTCAAGGCATTAACTGGCGCCGGGCCGGTGACGATCCGCGAAGCGGCGCGGCGGATCGGGCGCGATGTCAAGGCTGTGCATGGCGACGTTCACGCACTGCTAAACGCCGGGCTGTTGGACAAAACCGAGGACGGCAAAATCGTGTTTCCCTACGATGCGATCCACGTCGATTTTCTCGTCAAGGCGGCGTGATCAACCACACCCCACTGGCTCCAGTTCCAGATTCCGCTGCCTGACGCCGGCAATACGCCCCAACATCAGTCGAAAAACCGTTCCGCGCCCAACAGCGGCAACACCCGCTGGATAATCGGATCGGCGGCAAAGCGTTCTTGAATCACTCCATCGCGCAGATAATTCGCCAGCGCGATCAGGATCATGCTCTGATTCAACGCCAGATAGTTGTAGGCTACCTGATTACCGCGTGGGTCCACTGCATCGTAGAAGCCGAAATCGCCATACAGTGGATAGCGTTCCGCCAGTTGCCGCAGGTTAGCGATAGCCGCCGCCGGCTCGGTCAGTAGCGCCAGCGCCGCCGCGTGTGGAGTGATCGTCCCAGCCTTATAACCCAGCGCTCCGAGAATCCGGACGCCATATTCACTGTAGCTGTTACCAGCCGGGGTCGAACTGGGCGACAGACCCCACACGGGATAACCCAGGTGTTCCAGCGCGAAGCGGCGGTGAATTTGCGTGTGCGCCGTCGCGTTCCGTCCCAGGCTGGCGGGCGAGTAACGCAGTTCGTCCAGCACCAGCAATGGCATCAGCGCCTCGAACAGGCTGCCGCCCCAGGACGGCACGTATTTCAATCCCTTCCAGGAATAGTAGCCACCGGGAAACGTGTAGCCGTTGACCGTCCTGTCCGCGCGGCGCTTGGGCGACTGCGACTGCCAGTCGAAGCTGGCCGGGAAGGTGCGCGCCATGCGGTACCAGTGCTCCGCTGGCGCCTCGCCCTTGCCGATGGCGATCAGACTGCCCAGCCGCGCTTCGCTGTAAAGCAGCCCATAACTGTATTCGGAACGTTGCGGCAGGTTGACGTAGTAACCGTGCATCATCAACTGCTCGACCGGGTCGTAGAAGAAGCGGTAATCCTCCCGCTCGATCAGCCGGGTACAGCGTCCAGCCAAGGCGGGAACGCTGTTGCGTACCACCAGGAGCCCGACGCTCAGCCAGGCCGAATCCACGAACGAGACGAAGTGACTGGTACGCTCCAGGCTAGTGGTGTCGTAGTAGTTGTAAAAAAATCCCCGATAGGTTTCGAGCCGATCCAGTGTATCCAGGGTCCGGCTCAGCCGCGCCTCGGCCTCCTTCGCATCGATCAGCCCCAGTTCCCGCGCCGCGACGATGTCCAGCAGATACAGACCGATGTTGGTGACGTTGGTGTAATCGCCCAGCCAGGCGCGCTCGGGGGCGAGAGAGCCGTTGAGACGCACGGTATCGAACGGCAACCCATGTTCGCGGTCGCTGAGCGCGGTCAGCCCGCGCCAGGTATCGCGCGCCAACCGCTGCAGGAATGCCCGGTCGCCGGCGGGCAGATCCGCTGGATTGACGGTCAGCCGTTCCGGCCAGCCGGCCAACCGAGCACGAATGTGCGGCTGGGCCGCCGCCTTGCTGCCCATGCTGTTCTCCCACGCGGTTTTTTTCGGCGGAATCACCGGATCGCGGATACTGGGTCCGGGCTGGCCGGTTTTGAGCAAGGCAATGTCGTCCAGCCAGTACCCGCCAGCGGTCAACGGCGAACGGCCTGGCTGGAGCACGATCCCGAACTGGCGCAAGTGCTTCCAGTCGGCGATGCCGCTCATAAAATTCAGTGGCACCTGGAAATGCCGCCAGTCGCCATTGATGCCGGTCACCACGGTGCTACCCTTGCGCAGCAGGCCAGGTGGCGCATCCGCCAGCGGTTGTTTGAATTCGATTTTCAAGGCGTCGGCGTAACCGATGCGTTCATCACCGCGAACCCAGAATTCCAGATGGTCGTAGGCCGAAGCGTCGAGATCGGGCAGGCTGAGCTGCCAGCCGATATCGCTGGTCGCGTCGGGGTCGAAGCGGTAATGGAGATGCAGCGCCCGGCCACCGCCCACCCGTTGCGCCGGCTCTATCCCGTACCAGACCCGGCCGACGCCGGTGCCCGGCTCAGCGGTCCAGCCGCTCATGGCGACACCGGGAAGCGGGCTGGCGATCCGCTCGAAATCGTGCAACAGCAATCGGGCTGGCATCGGTGCCGGCATCGCCGATGGTTTGGGCGAATCAGCGGCCGGCACGGTCGGGCCATGGCTCAGTAGCCATAGGGTGCAAATAACACTGTGGAAGCGAACGCAAATCGCGCGGGATTCCAAGCGTCAGCCTCAGGTGGGGTCCTTGCCGACCGATGGGTCTGGCAAGGCGTGCTGGTGGGTAAGTATGGTGTTAGAGGCCGTATAAAAACTATCTCCTTGCCCATCAACACCATAAGTGTTGCAACTCGCTTGCAGGCGATGACGCCCCGCCCGGGCTAGCAAGCCGACCTCCACAATCAATAAGTTAGTCCTGAGGCAGCTTCTCAATACTCCACCTTGGCGTACAGCGTCTTCTCGGTGGCCTCGCGCGCGTCGCGCAAGGTGCGAATGCCGTGGGCGGCTAGCAGGGGGATCATGCGCAGAAAGACTTCTCCCGTGACCAGGGCATCGCCCAAGGCGGTATGGCGGGCCACCACCGAGACCCCAAGCCGCTCGGCAATCGCTTCGAGCGCGTGCAATTCCTGTTTGGGATGAAGCACTTCCGACAGCAGCAACGTGTCCAGCACCGGCTGGGTAAAACGGATGCCGGTCTGTGCTTCCTTCATTTGCAGGAAGCGCAGGTCAAAAGCGGCGTTGTGTCCCACCAGCACCGTTTCATCGCAATACTCATAAAACTGGGGCAGCACCTCATCAATCGTGGGTTGCCCGCGTAGCATTTCATTGGAGATGCCGTGAACTGCCTCCGACATCGCCGCAATCGGCCGCCTCGGGTCAACCAATTGCTCGTAGATCTCGTATCTGAGCAGGCGGTTATTCACGATGCGCACCGCACCGATGGAAACGATCTCGTCCCCCGCTGACGGATCGAGGCCCGTAGTTTCGGTATCAATCACGGTGTAGCTCAGATCGGTGAGCGCAAGATGATCGAACTCAGGGGTATCGTCCGTTTGTTTGAAGAGATCGAAATCATAGAATTCTGGTCGGCTCTCGCCGTAACTTATCGGAGCGTCCAGTGAGGGCCGCGCCGGCTTGGCCATCGGCAGCAGGAACCGGAAGAAAGGCCGCTGCCTCGACTTCTCGACCATGTACACGATCTCCGCCCCATGGCGTTCGGTGACGTCGCGCAGCGTCAGAGGACTGTCTTGGCCACCGATGCGCATGGGGTCCATCTCCCAATCGTACAGGGTTTGTTGCGAAAGGACGGGTCCCGCCCAGACCAAGTCGAGTTCCGCGATCCGCGCGTGCCGCGATAGATTGAAGTACACCTCGCGCACCTCATACTCGTCTTTCAACCGTCCAGCCAGGTAGGTGAGCGCCTGGACCAGCGTGTAACTGTCGGCCTTAATCCAGAGGGAGTCGTCGAGTGCTTCCGTTTCTGCCGGGGTACTCAGACCCAGCAGGCTTTCGATCCGGCGTCGGGCCGCGGCGATAATATCAACGCCCAGCATTTCCTCGAGCGGCCAACGGGTTTTGAGGGAATCGGCGTACTCGGCGGTGGTCTGGTCGAGCTTGTGGCTCAGGTTGCACACTTCCTCACCGATGACCTGGAGGAAACGGTCGCGGTGGATCGGCTCGCAATCCGGGTAATGGGTCAAGGTCTCCACCGCCGCGCGGATATTCGCCAGCGCGGCCCGGCTGCCTTCGGTGAACGATTGCAGCAACATATCGCGCGTGCTATCGAGTTCGAAGGCGTGGGTAATATCCTCCAGCGTCATGACGAAGCCGCTGATGACCGTTCGCGCGTTCGTCCACGCATCCGGCCGCGCTGGGGAAATCCCCCCTGCCCCCCTTTTGCAAAGGGGGGTGGCGAAGCCGGGGGGATTTCGCTCCGTGTTGCTGGCGGGCGCCCCCGCGACGGCCAGAACCGGTGCCATCCGGACCCTAACGAGTTGCCCGGGGCGGGTGGTGATCGCAAACTGCGCGTTCGGACCGGCTTCGTTCTTCTCCAGCCGCGCTTGAACGTCCTCCAGGGCGTGGGCCAGCCGGCTGCGATCCATGAGAGCGAAAACGGATCGCCCGAGACCGATGAGCGAGGCGGCGCCCCCACTCTGCAGGTTAGCCGAGGGGCCGAACACCTGGCGTGCCCGCTCGTTGTAGAGCAGGATGCGCCCATCGACGTTGCACACCAGCACACCTTGGGAAAGCTCGGACATGAGCACCGCCAGACGATTCTTCTCCTCTTCCACCGAAGACTTCGCCTGGGCAATCCTGGCTTCGAGATCGCGCGCCAGAGTTTCGCTGTGCTCGGCCAATTCGTTCACCGCTCGCACCAGGAGTCGGATCTCGGGCGGGCCGACGGGTTCGAGGCGATGGCTGGAGTGGGCGTTGAGAATGATGCGTATCCCTTCCACGATCTTTAGCGAGCCCTTCACATAGAGCTGGAAGGCGACGGCGAAAGCGATGCCGAGGACCATCAGGAGCAGCAGCACAATCTCGGCAAGCAACTCCCCTCGTGGGGCCAGCATTTCGATAAGACGTTGTTTATTCTCTGGTTCCAGGGAGTAATAAAACGCGTAGCCGGCCACGAGTTCCAGGCCGGCCACCAGCGCCAGGAATACGATGAGGGCAAGAACGAAGCGGAGGTTTTCGTTCATGTCATCAAATGAAACACCACTTGGATGTGGAGGGGGTTGTCGGAACTCCCGATCTGCCATCGGGACTTTTCGGTGCATGGTAGCATTTTGTGTTGCCCCATATCGTGGCCACCTTCGGCGCTAAACGGGTAACCCAGCCAGGCGGTTGTTTTCCATGTCATAGACAAGACAGCCATCGGCTTATACATTTCATGGGGCCTGGCTTTGCATTTGCGGCACAGGTGACTTTGTCCACCAAAATTAAAGAGGAAAAAAACATAATGTCATCCGAAGTGTATGAGCGGATACGCAAGAATCCGAAATTCGACGAACTGGTCAGCAAGCGCAGCCGCTTCGCGTGGACGCTGACCGTCGTGGTCCTGGGCATTTATTTTGCCTTCATCATGGTCGTGGCGTTCAACCCGACGGTGCTGGCCACGCCCATCTGGGAAGGCGGCAAGGCCTCCATCGCCTGGCCCATCGGCGCGGGCATGATCTTGCTGTTCTGGCTGATGACCGGTCTCTACATCCGCCGCGCCAATAGTGAGTTCGATGAGATCAACTCGGAGATCGTCAAGGGGGCCATCAAATGAATCGCGCGATAATGAAATACGCGCTCGTCGCGCTGGCTATGGGCTGGATGGGGTTGGCAGCGGCGGCACCGGCGGTGGGCGAGGCCCAGAAGCAGCCCCTCAACGTCCACGCCATCGTGATGTTCTTCTTCTTCGTGTTAGTTACCCTGGGCATCACCTACTGGGCGGCCAAGCGCACCAAAACGGCTACCGACTACTACGCCGCCGGCGGTGGCATCACCGGCACCCAGAACGGCCTGGCCATCGCCGGCGACTACATGTCGGCGGCCACCCTGCTCGGCCTCACCAGCCTGACCTATTTCCAGGGCTTCGACGGTTATATCTACTGCATCTGTTTCTACGTAGGCTGGCCGTTCATCATGTTCATCATGGCCGAGCGGTTGCGCAACCTGGGCAAGTTCACCTTCGCCGACATCACCTCCTACCGGTTGGATCAGAGGCAGGTTCGTACCGTCGCGGCGATCGGCTCGCTGACCGTGGTGGTGTTCTATCTGATCGCGCAGATGGTGGGCGCTGGACAGCTCATCAAGTTGCTGTTCGGTCTGGACTACTGGCTGGCGGTGGTTATCGTCGGCGTGCTGATGGTGATCTACGTGACCTTCGGCGGCATGATCGCCACCACCTGGGTGCAGATCATCAAGGCCTGCCTGCTGCTCGGCGGCGGCACGCTGGTGATGCTGTTGGCTTTCTCCCGGTTCGGCTTCAACTTCGAGACGCTGGCGACCCAGGCGGTCGCCAATTCCAAGAAAGGCCTGGCGCTCATGGGGCCGGGCACCCTGCTGGCCGATCCGGTGACGGCGGTCTCCCTGTCGCTCGGTCTGATGTTCGGCACCGCCGGCCTGCCGCACATCCTGATGCGCTTCTTCACCGTGCCCAACGCCAAGGAAGCGCGCAAGAGCGTGTTCATCGCCACCTTCTGCGTCGGTTTCTTCTTCACCGTGGTGGCGCTGATGGGCCTGTCGGCGATCACCATCGTCGGCACCAACCCGCAATATTTCGAGGGCGGCGACCTGGCCGGCAAGCTGCTGGGAGGCAACAACATGCCGGCCATGCATCTGGCGCAGGCAGTCGGTGGCAACCTGCTGCTCGGTTTCCTGTCGGCGGTGGCCTTCGCCACGATTCTGGCGGTGGTGGCGGGCCTGGCGCTGGCTGGTGCGTCCGCGATCTCGCACGACCTCTACGCCAACGTGATTCGCCGGGGTCAGGCGACCGAGGCCGAGGAAGTTCGTGTCTCCAAGTCCTCCTCGCTGATTCTGGGCGTTCTCGCCGTGTTGCTCGGCATCGCGTTCGAGAAACAGAACGTGGCGTTCATGGTCGGCCTGGCCTTCGGCGTCGCCGCGTCGTGCAATTTCCCGGTGCTAATCCTGTCCATGTACTGGAAGGGACTGACCACGCGGGGCGCGATCTGGGGCAGCATCGCCGGCCTGGTGTCGGCGGTGTTGATCGTAGTGCTGTCCAAGGCGGTGTGGGTCACCGTGCTGGGCAATAAAGACCCGATCTTCCCCTACGAGCAACCGGCGATCTTCTCCATGCCCCTGGCGTTCTTCTTTGCGTGGCTGGGCTCGGTGACGGACAAGAGCGCCCGGGCAGCCAAGGAAATCGAGGCGTTTGAAGACCAGTACGTGCGCGCCCAGACCGGCTTCGGCGCAGCGGGCGCGGCGGCGCATTAGGACCTCCCCATGAGTGGCCTGACACCTGGTCGGGTCACTCGACGCTAACGGGGAAAGAGCGCGGCGGGCGTCAGCGACGCCCGCCGCAGCAATGCCAATGTTTCGACGTGGTGGGTTTGCGGAAAGAAGTCGTAGGGAATCAGCGTATCCACCGCGTAGCCCGCCGCCGCCAGCACTCGTAGATCCCGACTCAGCGTGCCGGCGCTGCATGACAGATAGGCCAAGCGGTCGGGCCGGAACTCCCCCGCCGCCCATGCCAGCACCGCGGGTTCCAGACCGGTGCGCGGCGGGTTGACGTACAGCAATCGGATACCGGCCGCTGGCGTCCAGTCCCGCAACTGCGGAACGCGGTCGGCGCACTTGCCGCGCAAAATCAATGCGTCCGGCGCGTTCAGCCGGGCGCATTCCACCGCCTCGCCGCCCAGTTCCACGCCGATAGCCCGCGCCCCGCGCCGGGTCCAGCGTGTCAGGCTGGCCCCGACACCGCAATAGAGATCCGCGATGCTCTCGCCCGGTTCCGGCGCCAGAAACTCCTCCACCGCGTCCAATGCCTGACGGTAGAGTTCGGGAATCAGTTGTTGGAAGGCGGTCGGACCGTAAGTCAATCCGAACGCATCCCGTGAACGCGGTTGACCCCATAGCAACTGCCAGCCGTTCCTGGCGAACAAGCGCCGGCCAGCAGCCGGATGCAGGTGCAACCACAAGCCCTCCAGCCCATTGGCCGCCAGTTCCTCCGCCCGGAGTGATTCATTCAGCCAACCGAGGTCGGGAAGTCGGTGGGTTTTCAGGATCAAGGTCGCCTGCGCCCTGGACTGGACGAAAAAGGCCAGTGGAAACAGGGGTCCCGGCGGCAGCACGCGCATGAACCAGCGCGCCAGCATCCGCACCTGTTCCGCGTGGACCGGGCAGTCGGGAATCGGAACCAGTTCGTCGCGCCGCCACAGGCCGAATTGCCAGCCGGGCATTTCGCTCCAGACCGCCGACAGGCAGACCTTGCGCCGATAGTTCCAGCGCGCCTCGCCGACAACCGCCCGGACCGGTTGCAACCGGTCCGCCCAGGGCGCGAGTTGCCATCGCAACCAGTCCGTTTTTTGCGCCTCACTGTCCGCGGCGCTCAAAATTCGGTGCGAGCACCCCGGACAGCGGGTTTCACAGCCAGCCGGCAGATTGATCATGATGGGGTATAACATTCATAGGTGTTCGGGATTTTTTATACCTCACTTTCCAATAACAATCGTGACTGCTCAGGTTACCCAGTCTGAGCGAAAGGCCGAGTACTTGGAGAAAAACCGTCGCTCATATGGGAAATTGGATGAAGTAGTTTGCCAGTTAGATTTCAAGCCGTTGATTTTATACTTGAATTTTTTGTCCAAACTAGATTCTTCATCTGTTTGCCCACATGAGCCCATTCCATCATCCCAACCCATAGCCAACACCATGATTCATCTGATCGAGCCTCACGGAGGCGTTCTTAAGGAGTTGTATGTCCCCGCCGAGGAAGCGGACCGGATCAAGGTTCAAGCCCGGGAATATCCCTCCTGGGATTTAACCCCGCGCCAACTTTGCGACCTTGAATTGCTGTTGAACGGCGGTTTCTCGCCGCTGGACGGTTTCCTGAACCAGGCCGACTACGACCGGGTGGTCGAGGACATGCGGCTCAGCAATGGCGCCTTGTGGCCGATGCCGATCACGCTCGACGTGTCCGAGGAATTCGCCGGCCGCATCGGTCATGGCGACCGAATTGCATTGCGCGACCCCGAAGGTGTCTTGCTCGCAGTATTGGAGGTAGGTGATATCTGGCGACCCGATCAGCGCCGCGAGGCCAGCCAAGTATTCGACACTACCGACGAACAGCATCCCGGCCTGTTCCACCTGCTGCACCGGACCGGACCGGCCTACGTCGGCGGCCGGGTACATGGCACCGAACCCCCCACCCACTACGACTTCCCGCACCTGCGCGACTCGCCGCGCGAGTTGCGGGACCGCTTCGCCAAACTCGGCTGGCGTCAGGTGGTGGCCTTCCAGACCCGCAATCCCATGCACCGCGCCCATCAGGAACTGACCCTGCGCGCCATCCAGCAGGCCGAAGCCAACCTGCTCATCCATCCGGCGGTGGGCCTGACCAAGCCCGGCGACATCGACCACTATTCGCGGGTGCGTTGCTACGAGCATCTGCTGCAAACCTATCCCGAACAGACCACCGCCCTGAGCCTGCTCAATCTGGCGATGCGGATGGCTGGCCCGCGCGAGGCGCTCTGGCACGCCATCATCCGCCAGAACCACGGCTGTACGCATTTCATCGTCGGCCGTGACCATGCCGGACCAGGCCAGGATCGCTTCGGCCGGACGTTCTACGAACCCTACGCCGCCCAGGAACTGGTCGCCCGCCATCAAGGCGAACTGGGCATCCAAATCCTATCGTTCCCGGAAATGGTCTACGCGCGGGAGCGCGCCCAGTACGTTCCAGCCGATGAAGTGCAGGCAGGCGAAACCCTGTTGAATCTTTCCGGCACCGAGTTCCGCCGCCGCTTGCAGGAAGGACTGGAGATCCCCGAGTGGTTTTCCTATCCCCAGGTCGTGGCGGAACTGCGCCGCACCCACCCGCCGCGCCACCGGCAGGGCTTCACGGTGTTCTTCACCGGTCTGTCCGGGTCCGGCAAATCCACCATCGCCAACGCGCTCATGGTCAAACTGCTGGAGTTGGGCGGTCGCGCGGTGACCTTGCTGGACGGCGACATCGTCCGCAAGCATCTGTCGAGCGAGCTGGGCTTCTCCCGGGAACACCGCGACATCAACATCCTGCGGATCGGCTTTGTCGCCAGCGAGATCACCAAGAACGGCGGCATCGCCATTTGCGCGCCGATCGCGCCCTACACCGCCACCCGCCACCAGGTGCGGGAGATGATCGCGCCGCTCGGCGGCTTCATCGAGGTCCATGTCGCCACCCCGCTGGAAACCTGCGAGAGCCGCGACCGCAAGGGGCTGTACGCCAAGGCTCGGGCCGGTATCCTCAAGGAATTCACCGGTATCAGCGATCCTTACGAAGCACCGGAGCATCCCGAGTTGACCCTCGACACCCACGACTGCGCCCCCGGCGAAGCCGCCCAGCGCATCCTGCTGAAACTGGAAAGCCTGGGCTACATCCGGGGTCGGATCGGTTGAGCAAACGTCGCGAGGTCGGGCAAAAACTCTCATTATCAACCCCTCTCCCGCTGGGAGAGGGGAGTTTTTGTGCGGCCTCTCAGCCGAGACCGATGCACAGATATTTGAGATCCAGATACTCGTCGATGCCGTACTTGGAACCTTCGCGGCCGAAACCGGATTCCTTGACCCCGCCGAACGGCGCCACCTCGGTCGAGATCAGCCCGGTGTTGATACCCACCATCCCATATTGCAGCGCCTCCGCCATCCGGAACACCCGATTTAGATCGCGGCTGTAGAAATAGGCCGCCAACCCGAACTCGGTGGCGTTCGCTAGATGTATCGCTTCGTCGTCGGCTTGGAACCGGAACAGCGGTGCCACCGGCCCGAAGGTCTCCTCGCGGGCCACCAGCATGTCCGGCGTAACCTCGGTCAGCACTGTCGGTTCGTAATAAGTGCCGCCCAGCGCGTGCCGTCGACCGCCGATCAGCACCGTCGCGCCCTGGCTCAGCGCATCGGCGACGTGGCGCTCCACTTTAGCCAACGCCGCGGCGTCGATCAGCGGTCCCTGCATGACGCCCGGCTCCAGGCCGTTGCCGACCTTGAGCTGCTCGCGCACCGCCCGCGTCAACCGCTCGGCGAAGACGTCGTAAACGCCGTCCTGTACCAGAAACCGGTTGGCGCAGACGCAAGTCTGACCACTGTTGCGGTATTTGGAAGCCAGCGCGCCGTTTACCGCGGCATCGAGATCGGCATCGTCGAAGACGATGAACGGTGCGTTGCCGCCCAATTCCAGCGAAATCCGTTTCAGCGTACCAGCACAACGCTGCATAAGATACTTGCCGGTCCGGGTCGAACCGGTGAAACTCAGCTTGCGCACCAGCGGATTATCGAGGATTTCATCGCCGATGACCTGGGCCGGGCCAGTGACCACGTTCAGCACGCCGGCCGGCAGTCCCGCCCGTTCAGCCAGTACCGCCAGCGCCAGGGCCGAAAACGGGGTTTGCGGCGCCGGCTTGACCACCATCGTGCAACCCGCCGCCAGCGCCGCGCCGGCCTTGCGGGCGATCATCGCCGCCGGAAAGTTCCACGGCGTGATGGCCGCGCATACCCCGACCGGCTCCTTCAGCACCAGAATCCGCTTGTCCGGCTGATGGGCGGGAACGGTATCGCCGTAGATCCGCTTGCCCTCCTCGGCGAACCATTCGATAAAGCCGGCGGCATAGGCGATCTCGCCGCGCGCCTCGGCCAGGGGCTTGCCCTGCTCCAGGGTCATCAGCGTCGCCAGATCCTCCTGATGCTCCAGCAGCAGATTGAACCAGCGCCGTAGAATGACCGCCCGCGCTTGCGCGGTCAGCGCCCGCCAGTCGGGCAATACGGCGTGGGCCGCTTCGATGGCGCGACGGGTCTCGGCGGTGCCCAGTTCGGGGACGTGGCCTAGAACCGCTCCAGTGGCGGGATTAATGATGGCGGATACGGCGCCGTTGTCGGCATCGATCCAGGAGCCGGCGACAGGACACTGTTGCCGGAAGAGGGTGGTGTCGCGAAGTTGCATGAGAGTCCCCGGATGGTTGGGCGGACAACGGGATCGTCCACAACGCGCGGTCGCTGTGTTGCAAGCCTTACGGTCCATTGGCTGGTGCCGCTTCGCACCCATCGGAAGGGATACCAACAGCGGAAAGGATCGACCGCCCGGCGTGCGGTCGGACCAACCCGCCCGCCACCGACGGGGCGACGGTTACTTCAGTCGATCCGCGATCTTGTCGATCCCGACGCGGGCGCACGCCTCGTCTTTGTCGCCGCCCGGCGCGCCGCCGATGCCGATGGCGCCGATTACCTCATCGCCCGCCTTGAGCGGGAGACCGCCGCCCAGCACGAGCACGTCGCCGATGTCCTTCAGGTTGGCCGCCGCCGGATTGTTGGCGATCCGCTGGCCCAATTCGGTGGTGCTGGCGCGGAAGGTCAGGGCGGTATACGCCTTCCTCCGGCTGGCATCCAGGGTATGGGGAGCGGCGCCGTCATCGCGCAGCGTGGCCTTGACCAGACCGGCGCGATCCACTACGGTCACCGTCACGCGATAGCCGTCTTTCCGGCATTGGGCGATCGCGGCCAGCACCGCGTCCTGCGCCAAGGACAAAGAAATCTGTTTTTCCAGCAGCAGTTCTTCGCCATACGTACTGGAAGACACACCGACCGCAACGGCCAGCGCAACCCAGGCCGATCCTCGGTAACCTCGTGCTGTCATGGTGTTCTCCTCGGATGTTGGGGTGGATACCCGACGGCGGGTTTTGGCAAGAGACCCGCCTGGGTCCCTTCGTCGAACCCGCGTGCTCGCAAACAAGAGAGCGCTGGATAACGGGCTGTGTTCCTGGTCAAAAGGTATAGGACTTACGCATTGACAGGAGGTTGAAATTGTGGATTGAGATGCTCCAAGTTAGGGGTGAACGTTTGGATGAATGCAGCAATGATCTCGTTAAACAACTCACGCTTCAAGCGATAGCAATGACGAATCACGTCGTTGGCGCGCAATCGTTGCAATTGCACATAGCCACAGATTGCCGCAAAAATATGATTGCGAATCGCGGTGGGTTGGCGGACCTGACAATGCTCAATGTGGCAAACCTGTTTGAGCGTCCGATGATATGGCTCGATTTGCCAGTGCTGGTCATGGAGTTTGAGAAACACGGCACGATCAAACGTCGCCCATGCCTCCTCATTCGACTGATACAAGGCATAATGGCGTGGCTGGTTTTTTAACCACGTCCGAAATACCTTGACCGTGCCGAATCCGCGTAAATGGACGATTAAGCCGTCGTCGGGGATCGCGAGCTGCTGAACCTGGGACCATTGCCCTTTTTCAATAGAAACCAAACGGTTACTTTCCAGCGCAAAGAGAAATCCCTGATGATGGTTTTTAGAGCCTATACGAAAACTAACATGTTGTTTTAAATAACGATTTAGTGTATAATTTTCGTTAAAATTTCATTGTGAATTGATTTTGAGAGAGAGGAAACATCCCATGACTGAAAAAAAATATCCGAGTGATTTGACTGATGAAGAGTGGGAAGTGATCAAAGTGATCCTATTAAAAGAAGAGGGTCGCTCAATGGGTAGGCCCAGGGAAGTCGATTTGAGGAGAGTATGGGATGCCATCAGTTATATTAACAAAACGGGCTGTCAATGGGATTATTTACCGCATGATTTCCCGCTACCAACCACCGTGAGTTATCATTATCAAAAATGGCTGAGGTCAGGACTTTTCGAGCGAGTGAACCAGGAAATTCGGCGGATGCTCCGAAAAAACAACGGTCGGAACGAAGAACCTACCGCCGGGATCATCGATAGTCAAAGCGTGAAGGGAACTGCAGAATCCGCCCAAGAATCGGGCTTCGATGGTGGGAAAAAAGTCAAGGGTAGGAAACATCATATTGTTGTAGATACAATAGGTTGCGTGCTTGTTGCCCTCGTTCATGCCGCGAATATTCATGATAGCAAGGGAGCCAAGTCGGTATTAGAGCGGGTCTTTGAAGCAGTACCCACCCTGCGACGAATCTGGGCCGATCAAGGCTATAAAGGCCCCTTGGTCAAGTGGGTTAAAAGCACCTTTACCTGTGAATTAGAGGTCGTCGGTCGCAAAGGCAAGAAGTTTAAAGTGATTCCTCGACGTTGGGTGGTAGAGCGAACCTTTGCTTGGCTCAGCCGTTATCGCAGATTAGTCAGGGAATATGAAAAAAAGCCCGCTTCGAGTATCGCAATGATTTATGTTGCTTCTATCCGGATTATGTTAAAAAAACTGTTCCCTCAAACTAATGAAGAGTGCCCGTCATAAATGTGTACCTTTGAATTTATACTTTTCGTATAGGCTCTTAATCTTCTTGAGATTATCCTGGCTACTGTACCAACTATCTCCAGTCACAAAGGCCGGCTCTAGACCCCACGCTAACACTTCTACCAGCATCTCTTGAAAATAATCGTTTTTCGTCTTGTTTTCCGTTTTATCGTAGATTCGATAGTTGATCGGTTGATGTCGGCCTTGCGGATCGGTGTAATACAACGTAATCAGATTAATGCCTTTGACCACCCGATGATGTTTTCCTGACCAAAAATAGCCCACCAAGGCGATGAGGTGGCTATACGGTTTGTCTAATACGCTGTCATCGACACTGACGGTACCCCCCTTCAAATTCAGATCGGCGCGGACTTCATTGAATAAATCATGGGGGGTATAGTCTTCGCGGAGTAAGAACCGATTGACACTATCGTGGCTGATATCCATCACTTCCCCCAAGCTACAACAGGTTGGCGCGTGCGGGGTGCTTAATATAAAAGATACATACGTCGCTAAAGTACAACGGGCTGTGGAGGGGCGACTGATTTCTCTCATCAACGGAAACATCCCTGGCTAAGGTTTAGCTTGCTAAGCACATTATATAATGCTTGTCAATGCGTAAGTTCTAAGGTAGCTGAAAAACTCACAAGCACAAGCAGCGTACTCGGGAATGAGCTGCGCGCGTAAACCGCCTTACTGCTTCGGTATCCACTTCACCGGCTGGCGCGGGCAAGGCGTTTCCGGCATCGGCGGAGCCGGTATGCTTCCACCCTGCTATATTTTTTAAAGCATGGCTTCCACGCAGAGCAACCTGATCCCGAAGATCCCGCTTGCCATGGCCGGGACAGGCCGTTCATGAACCCCCCGGCATGGCGAGACAGGCCCTCAACATGAAACGCTACCTTACCCGACGTTCCTTTCTCACAGGCGCACTGCTCGTCCCGTGGCTACCTTTGTTTGGGCAGAACGTTCAGGCCGAGGTGAAACCACCGGCAGCGCTTGAACTGGGACCAGCGCAACCGTTCAGTTTCGATTGGCTCAAGAGCAGGCCAGACAGCTTGCCGCGCAACCCCATCAACCACCCCTGATACGCTATGCCGATGTGCTGCAGAGGATCGATTACGATGCCCATCGGCAGATCCGTTACCAGCCGGAGGTCGCCCTCTGGGCACAGGGTGATGGGCCGTATCCAGTAAGATTCTTCCATCTCGGACAACTGTTCCCGACGCCGGTAAAGATTTATGCCGTGCGCGAGGGTACAGCGCGGGAAGTACGCTATTCACCCCAACTGTTCAATTTCGGCAAGGCGGATTTTGCCACGGCTCTGCCGGCCGATATCGGCTTTGCCGGCTTCCGGGTCATGAACTCCCGGATGGGGGAGCGGGACTGGCTGGCTTTCCTGGGGGCCTCCTATTTTCGCAGCGCCGGGGAATTGGATCAGTACGGCATCTCGGCCCGCGGCGTCGCCATCGATACTGCTTTGCCCAGCGGGGAGGAATTTCCGAGCTTTACCCGCTTCTGGCTGGAACCGGCGGACAATCCGCAGGCGGTCATGATCTACGCTTTGCTGGAGGGACCCAGCCTTACCGGCGCCTATCGGATACAGGCGTTCCGTCAGGAACGCGTGGTGATGGACGTCGAGGCCGTATTATTCTTTCGTACGACGATTCACCGGCTGGGAGTGGCCCCTTTGACCAGCATGTTCTGGTATTCCGAGACCAATCACCAGCCGACCAGCGAGTGGCGGCCGGAAGTTCATGACAGCGATGGGCTGAGCCTATGGACGGGCACTGGCCAGCACATCTGGCGGCCGCTCAACAATCCACCTGTCGTGCAGACCAGTTCCTTCATCGATATCAATCCCAGGGGGTTTGGCCTCTGCCAGCGGGATCGCAACTTTGAAAATTATCAGGATGAAGCCGTATTCTATGAACGCCGTCCCTCGCTGTGGGTTGAACCGCTGGAACCGTGGGGTGAAGGCGCCGTGCAACTCGTCGAATTCCCGACCGCAGGTGAATTCAATGACAACATTGTCGCTTACTGGGCGCCGCAGGCGCCGGCGCAGCCTGGCTCCAGCCGGACCTTCAAGTACCGTTTGTACTGGGCGGCTGATGAACCTTTTCCGCCACCGCTTGGTCGAGTTGTAGCCACCCGCGTCGGTTGGATCCCTGTTCCCAATACAACGCCGCCGCTAGTCAGGGCGTGGCTGGTCATCGATTTCGCTGGCGGACCGCTCAAACTACTCGACCGCCAGGCTCCGATCAGCCTGGTGGCCGGCGCCACCCGCGGGAAAGTGGGTAAAGTGTCCGCCTTTCAGGTGGTCAGCACCCAACGCTGGCGGGGATTTTTCGATATCGAGCTGGAACGGGGTGAATCTGTGGATATACGAGCGTACTTGCGCCTGGGTGAGCAGACGCTGTCGGAGACCTGGCTCTATCAGTTCATTCCCAGTCCGGTATTAAGCTAAAATTCGCTACTATTTTTATCGCTTTGTCGTCCTTGGCGATCTCTTTTGGGGGCATCTTGACCACGAAGCCCGGTATCACGCGACGTACTTTTCTTACGGGCGCATTGCTCACTCCCTTGTTCTCCTTTCTAAATTCGGTGGCTCAAGCCGAAGAGTCGAACACGGGGTTCGATCTGGGGCCTGCCCAAGCGTTCAGCTTCGATTGGCTGCGAGAGCAGGCCCGGCAGTTGGCGGCACAGCTTTACCGGGCACCATCCATACGTCATCCGGAAGTGCTGGAGAGAATCGATTTCGATGCCTATCAGCAAATCCGCTATCGGCCGGAGGATGCGCTCTGGGCGAAGGGGGATGGACCCTATCCGGTGCAATTCTTCCATATGGGCAACCTGTTCCAGGCGCCGGTGCGGATGCATCTGGTGCGTGATGGGATGGCGCGGGAAATCCTGTATTCGCCCCGCCTGTTCACGTTCGGCAAAGCCAGTTTTGCGGCGGACCTGCCGGATGACATGGGTTTCGCCGGCTTCCGGGTGATGCCTTCGAGCACGCAGCAGCGGGATTGGCTGGCTTTTCTGGGGGCATCTTATTTTCGCAGCGCCGGTGAATTGGATCAGTACGGGCTATCTACGCGGGGCGTCGCCATTGGGACTGGCTTGCCGACCCCTGAAGAATTTCCCTACTTCGTCAGTTTCTGGCTGGAAGCCGCAGCCGATCCCAAGGCCCTAGTGATCTATGCCTTGATGGACGGTCCCAGTATCAGCGGCGCCTACCGCTTCCTGGCGTCGCGCCAGGAACAGGTGGTGATGGACGTCGAAGCGGTGCTGTTTGCCCGGACGGCTATCACCCGGTTGGGAATAGCGCCGATGACCAGCATGTTCTGGTATTCGGAAACCAACCATATGCAATCCCGCGACTGGCGACCGGAAATCCACGATAGCGATGGATTGGCCCTGTGGAGCGGGGCTGGTGAACGCATTTGGCGGCCGCTCAATAATCCTCTCGGCGTGCAGACCAGTTCCTTCTTCGATAAAAATCCCAAGGGATTCGGCCTGCTTCAGCGCGATCGCAATTTTGAAAACTATCAGGATGATCTCGTGTTCTATGAGCGGCGACCCAGCCTGTGGGTTGAACCGCTGGAACCTTGGGGCGAGGGCGCGGTGCAACTGGTCGAAATTCCGACTAATCGCGAAGCCGAAGATAATATCGTCGCCTACTGGGTTCCGCAGGCGCCGGTACAGGCCGGCTCCACTCGGACATTTAAATACCGCCTGCACTGGATGGCCGACGAGCCTTATCCGTCGAATCTGGGGCGGGTTATCGCCACCCGCCTGGGCAGGGGCGGCAATCCGGCGATGGATATTCCTCCGCCTAATAAGAGCAAAATAGTGATCGATTTCTCTGGAGGCCCCCTGGATCAGCTCGATGGCAAGGCGCCGGTCCAGTTGGTGCTCGACGCTTCAGGTGGAAAAATCGATGAAGATTTTGTTATCCAGGTCGTTGGTACCAAACGCTGGCGGGCGTTTTTCGATATCGAGGCGGAGAACATGAATCCAGTGGATATCCGTGCTTATTTACGCTTGGGCGACCAGACCCTCACAGAGACCTGGATCTATCAGTACGTCCCGTACTACCGTAGCTTGTTGAATTGAAATGCACTCTCCACTCTCCCTGAAGCTCAACAGGTGGTCTAACGCATGAACGCAAAAGCGGATATTCCTGTTTCTCGATCCGCCAAAATATTGGTATTGTTGCTTACAATTTTCCTCTCGAGTCCGGTGCTGCCAGGAAATGAAGAAAAGCCGGCATTTATTCTGCATCAGCAAAGTTATAAAACAACTTGTGCGGAAGAGGATAACGTCATGTTGCAGATAAATTCAGCCGATAAAATTATAACAGGAGTCAATATCCTGGCAAAAAAGCCGACATTTAAAACAACGGATTATAAAATTTACAGTAGCCTGGATTTTACTGGGTGTCAGTGGACGCCTAAGACAATTCAATCGACCAACTATTACCCGGAATGTTCTATAGGAGACAAGCTGGGTTATATGGATAAAAGTAATATCTGTAGGCCAGAGAAAACTGATACCATCTTTAAAGATGGCAGATGGGAAATTACAGGCTATATAGGCCCACACTGGCAACCATTCATGGAGGTAATCAATCAGGATAATCAGTCGAGCGGTGAGTACAAGACCCTGACGATCAGGCGGTCGGAAAGACCGGATGGCGGTGAACGTCAGGTCGTTGCCGCCCTCTACTCCGATGGTTATTTACGACCCACTTATTTTGTCAAGGCGGATCAAGCCGGTGGTTGGGGCGGAAGCTTTGTATTAGGCAAGGCAGAATCAGTAAAAGTGATCGCAAATAGATTTTATCATAATATAAAAACAGTTAAAGTTAATGCCAAAAATGACATACTGGAGTTGAAGCTGGTTTTTTTCGATAATCCTGATCATCTGGCAAAACTGATTTTGCATTATGACTTTAATAAAAAAGGGGTGGATTTTATTCCTGCAGAAAACAGCAGGGATGCTTTACTGATTTTCGCTTCCATGTATAGAGACAAGACGTCTTTTGATATCGAACTGTTGAAGGGCAAAACCATGGAGCAGGACAGGGTTTACAATATTCTGGACCCTGCGCTGGATAAAGCGTTTTTCGGATCCAGGTTCGTACTGGCAAAGGATAACCCCGCGACCCATAATACGCTGGCTCCCGATTTTGAGATAACGGCTATTTTTTCAGAATAACTAACCGTAGCCGTTAAACCGTTGACTCAATAAGAGAGCAACACATCGGCTGGAAATTCGGTAATCGTGGCGTGGTCAGCGTCGAACAGCGTGCTGACTTTGCCATTGACCGTAAGCCCGCGCAGCGCCACCGGCGGTCTGAGCACGATCTTGCCAGGCGGCAGGACGATATCGCCCGTTAGCTTCAGGCACAATTTTCCCGGCGCCTCCCGCCACAGGCTATAGTTCAAGGTACCATGATAGGTTGGCAGGCGTTTCACACTGATACCGCCGGGGCTCTCCAGCCATTCATCGGGGACGCCAGCGGCGATGACCAGGGATTGGTCGCTTTCCTCCTCGAAAGCGAACAGGCTGCGCAATGAGCGGATGTAATCAGAACCGACCCAGGTATGAGGCATATCACCGATAACATTGGCTACCCTGGGATCGCGCCATACGACCTCCGCCCATTGATTCCAGGCAGCAGGGCGCCGGTCGGCCAGAAAGAAATCCAGGGTCTCCAGCGCCCGCTGGCGTTGCCCCAGGCGCACCAGGGAACCGACAATCCGGGTCTCATAGGGTGTGTAGTTATCCCAATCGATCTCGCCATTGGCGCGTTGCCGGAAATAGGCGTAATAATTCTCGAATGTCTGCTGTAAAGCCTTTTGCGGCAGAGACTTCTGTTCGCCACCCGGATCCAGGGCGATCGTGGTCGAGGTGGGATCGAAGTCGCCGAGTTCGGCAGCACCGGGCAGATAATCGATCCTGTGTTTTTCCATGGTGCAGCGGATGGACTCAAGCAGATCCTGCTGGAAGGCATCACGTAAGGCGGCAAAATTCGCCACCTTCTCCGCGTCGCCCAGCACCATCGCCATTGCGGCCGCATCCTTGAGTCCCCGCAACGTGAAAAAATCATCCCAGTAAGAATGCACGGGATGGGCAAGATAGCCCTCGTGGCTAACCGATTCCGGCACTAAACCATAATAGTTCCGTAATTCCGGTGTCTGGTAGGCAGCGGTCAGGCGCTGCCGGCGCAGGGAATCGATGTATTCCACCGCTTTTACCACCGCGGGCCACAACTCGCTCAGGAAACCCACGTCATGGGTATAGCGGTAGTACTCCATGACCGTGTAAATAAATTCGCCAGGGCTATCATGTTCCGGCAAGGGATCGGCGCCCCGTTTGTCCACGCAACAGGGTATCTTGCCGTCCGGGAACTGATAGCCGGCGTACCAGCGGATAAATTCACGTACCTCTTCTGTATAGCCCATCGATAACAGCGCCGCCGAGGTCAGGGCGCCATCCCGAATCCAGGAACGCGCGTAATTACGGGGACCGGGCTGAATGGCGGGACCGGCGCGGTTGATCAGGATATAAGCCAGGGTGCTCTTCAAGACGCGAATCAGGTGATCGGCGGGCGGTGGTAACTGGATATCCACTCGACCGAGTTGGGCTTGCCAGTAGCGCGTCGCTGCCTCCAGTTCCGCGCGCCCCTGCGCCGCGGCTTCCTGCGGGGAAATCGGCCGGGCTGTGACCGCTCGCGACTCATGAAAAGGGATGGCAAGGTAAATCTCGCGGGAACCCCGCGGCGGTAGATCGATAATGTATTCCAGCGCGCCCGACGCATACCCGAAGGGATCGGTTACCTTATCCTGAACCGGCAGCTTGCCAGCCGCCAGAAACCCGGTAATCGGACCGTGCTCGAAGCGCGCGGCGCCGAAGTGATCGGGGACTGACAGCGGTACCACCGCTTTCTCCCCGTTGATCCACACCCGACCCTCCTGGTAGGCCAACTCGCGAATCGGGGTGGCGCCGCCGACGATATTGAGGGATTGCCAGGGTGGATTGACCTGAAAGGGACGCACCGCCAGGAACAGATTGACACGCTGGTGCTCGCTGCTGGTATTGCTGAGCAAATATCTGGCGTACAGCGTCGAGGCATCCGGCGCGCCCGTGGCAAAGGCGGTGATGCGGAGGACCAGTGGATCGTGTTGCCAAATCACCG
The DNA here is from genome assembly GCA_963715845.1 of uncultured Gammaproteobacteria bacterium. Taxonomy (GTDB): domain Bacteria; phylum Pseudomonadota; class Gammaproteobacteria; order Competibacterales; family Competibacteraceae; genus Competibacter_A. The sequence continues at coordinate 29,269 of CAVQSJ010000025.1, forward strand.
AGGGGATCGGTAAATACCCTTGCTCCAGCTCCTGTACGGGAAAAGCTTCCGCCCAGGTAACCAATCGGCCATCGGTATATAAAAATGGCTCTATCGAAAAGCCGCCCTTATCGACCTCGAGCATGCCTTCTTCGTTGAGAAGACCCTCCTTATCGTCCCCGTTCACTCCCACCGGAGTCCAGTAGGTTTGTTGCCGGTAAAGATATTTGGGATACCAACCCCTGACCGTATCCTGCGCGATCGACTCGAAGAAATGATTGATCGACGAAGAAAATTCATAGGGTTTCAGCGCGACCGCCAGAATCCCGTAACCTTGTTCCCGGCTGCTCTGTTGCAGATCCAGCCGAAGATAGCGGGATTCGGCATCCGGCAGGTAAATATAGTCGCGCCCGCCGTTACCATCGGTAACGCTGTAAGCAGTTTGCCAGTTGACACCGTCATCAGAAAGCTGCACCCGATAGGCGGTCGCGTAATCCTCCCGGTCCCAATCGATGACCATGCCGCCATATTCGCGGTGCTTGATAAAATCCAGCATCACCCACTGGCTTGCCGCCACGGAACCGCTGTGCCAGCCGGCCAGGGGCTCCAGGTCGAGTATCCGTTCGGGTGCATGGCCAGGCACCGACGTAGAGGCTTCCACCTTTGGGCGCGGACTGGATGGCCCCACCGACTCTCGTTCTTCGAGCTGTAGCCCATCGATCCAGATAGAGCCCTTGCCGCCGGCGCCGGCGGAAACGGCCAGTTCCAACGCCCCTACCGAGGCGGGCAGACCGCCGCCAGCCGGACCCCAGGCGAATTGCAGGTGTTTCTTCTTGACAACGATGCGCTGCCAGTCCCGGGGAAACGTAAAATCACGCTGTACCCGCCACCAGACATTTTTATTGGAGGGATCGATCAGCTTGAATTCAAAATTATTGGCCGGCACCTCGCCCCGTAACATAAAGGTGAAGGCATAATTGTCAGGCAGCTTGAGAGGAAAGGGCTTGCGGACCATCAGATGGCCGCCGTGGCCCTGAAAATCGAAATCCACTCGCAGACCCATGCCGCTGGAGCCGGTGTCATGAGCGAATTCCACCCGCACGCCGGGTGAGCCGATCACCGTCCAGCCTTGCAATTCTTCGAACTCGTCTAATACCGAAACTTCAGCCATCGCCTTACCATGCCACGCCACCAGCAAGACCGCCAGGATAAGCAGGCTCTTCAAAGGCATTTTCATCTGTCGGAGACCCTCGGATCGGGGTTATGGAAATCAGGCCCTACTCCTGGATGCTGCCCAGCAGGATACCGCAATGTAATTCTTTTGCAGCAGCAGAAATACCAGCACTACCGGCAACACCGTTAACACCTCACCGGCCATGATCAACTCCGTGTCCTGCACGTGTTCGCCGACCAAGTTGGCCAGGGTGACCGGCAAAGCGTACATCTCCAGCCCTTTTAAGGTGGCTTAAAATCAATTAGTTAATAAAAAAGCGCGTGACTTCTCAATCCCTGGCAACCCCTGCCCAACGGCCCCGACCTGTAGTATTCAATCGCCCCATGAAGAAGCTCCCTGCTTTTCCAGAAGTGCCTGCGGACGAACAGACGCCCTGCGTGGTGGCGTTGCTGGAAATCATGGAGCAGTTGAGGGAAACGATCCAGCAGCAGGATGAGGAGATCGGGCGTTTGCAGGCTGAGATGGCCCTCTTAAAGCGAGAAAAGACCCGTCCGACCATCAAGCCGAGCTGACTGGAACCGGCAGCGGGCCGGGAGTCGGGATCGGCCCCTGTCGGGGAAGCGGCCGACAAAGCGGCGCCCAAGCGACCGGAATCTGGGCATTCTGCACGAGGCGGGGTATCAGGATCCCTGGATCATCGCCAGGAACTGCCCACCGACATTGGACCTATAAAAAACTCCGACGCAGCATGCTCTCCTGGTTCAAGCAGGGTCTGCGGTTGCTCCGGAGATGGCTCCAAACTTAACACCCTTGCCGTCCTTCCATCATTGTCTGCACGGTCATGAGGAACTGATAGGTGGTAAGGCTGGTGCCGCGCGCTGAGATAGTCGGAAAGGCCGGACCGCAATACAATATTATGGTTAGGTCTTTCCCCCAAACCTCACGGATCACCACACCAACGGAGCTGTAACGCCGTGAAATTTCGAATACTGCTGAGTCTGGTCCTGCTGACGGGCGTCTGGTGCTGTCCGGTGGCAAGCTTTGGCGCGCCCAACGTGCCCGAGGCCACCGAGGCCACGACACCACCCCCCAAGCGGTTCAATTTCGCTGATGTCCATCGCCGCGCCGAGGTACTGGCCACCCAGCCGTATCAGGATACCGGCGCTAATCTGCCCGAGTTCTTCGCAAACTTGGATTACGATCAGTATCGCGACATCCGTTTCCGGGCCGAAAAAAGTCTGTGGCGGGATGCCGGGCTACCCTTCGAAATCCAGCTCGCTCCGCTGGGGTCCCCGTTCAAGCGACAGGTTGCCATCAACGTGGTCGCGGACGGCGAGAGCACGCCCGTGGAATACGCCAACGATCTGTTCGAGTATGGCCGCAACAAGGTGCCGGACAATCTGCCCAAGGATCTGGGCTTCGCCGGGTTCAAGGTGATGTATCCGCTGCACACCGACAGCTATTACGACGAAGTCGCGGTCTTTCTGGGCGCGAGCTATTTCCGCGCCGTCGGCCAAGGTCAGACCTACGGTCTGTCGGCACGCGGCCTGGCCATCGACACCGGCCTCCCCAAGGCCGAGGAATTCCCCGATTTCCGCGAGTTCTGGCTGGAAAAACCCGGCAAGGACGCCACCGAGCTGACCGTTTACGCGCTGCTGGACCGCCAGAGCGTGACCGGCGCTTACCGCTTCATCATCAAACCGGGGGTCACCACCCAAATCGAGGTCAAGTCCAGCATCTTCATGCGCGACAAGGTACAGAAATTCGGCGTGGCACCGCTGACCAGCATGTTCTATCACGGGGCGCTGAACGAGCGCTTCTTCGACGACTTCCGCCCACAAGTGCATGATTCCGACGGGCTGCTGCTGGCTGCCGGTAACGGCGAATGGATCTGGCGGCCGTTGAACAATCCGCCGCGGCTGCGCATCAGCGCCTACCAGGACAACAACCCGCGCGGCTTTGGCCTGTTGCAGCGCGACCGCAGTTTCGACAATTACCAGGATCTGGAAGCGCACTATCAAAGCCGACCCGGCATCTGGGTCGAACCACAGGGTGAATGGGGCAAGGGTTCGGTGCAGTTGATCGAAATCCCCAGCGACGCCGAGCGCTACGATAACATCGCCGCGTTCTGGGTTCCCGAAAAACCCGTTGAAGCCGGCCAGCAACTGGAATTCAACTACCGCCTGTCCTTCTTCCTCGACATGCCGAATTTATCGCCGGGCGGTCGGACCCTGGCTAGCCGAGTCGGCGCGGGCGGCACGGGCAACCTTGATTCCGGGCGGCGACGGTTCGTGGTCGACTTCGGCGGCGAGCCACTGACCAAGCTGGCGGACGACGCACCGGTCGAGGCCGTGGTCAGCGCTTCGACCGGCCAGATCCAGAACGTGGTGGTTCACAAGAACCCTCATACCAACGGCTGGCGTTTGTCCTTCGAACTGCTGCCGCAGGGTGGCGATCCATCGGAACTGCGCTGCTTCCTCAAGCTCGGCAACGACGTGCTGACGGAAACCTGGAGCTATCAGTGGACCATGGCAAGGTAAACACGGCGCCTCCCTATCTGGCGCCACCGGTCGCGGTGCCGTCCAACGAACTGCTGTTCGGCCGACTCGGCGCCTACTGGCAGGCGCTGGGTGTCACCGACCCGGCTCAAGTCGCGGCCTTGAGCGAACAGGCGCTGCGGCGCGCGAGCGAACTGCCGGAGATGCCCGGACTTGACCCGCTGGCACGGGCGCTGGTCGCTGCCGGCGAACTGCTGGACGACTGGCTGGCGCGGGTGCTCGCCCTGCCCCGACCGTCGCGGGAACTGGCCGCGGCGCGGGCCGCCCTGCTCAGCGGCGTGGTGCCGGATTGGCCGACGACGCTGTTTGCCCCGCCTGGCGAAGCGGAAACCCTGCTGGACACCCTGCGCGAGTTCATCGCCCAACCCACTCCCGCGCCCGGTCCTGGCGCCATGCCGGCGCAGCGGATCGAACTGTTTTCGCTGTTCGGTGCGCTGACCCGGTTGTGGCGGCAGCCGACCAACGCCTGATCGCATCCTCTCATCTGGAATTGTCCATGGCCAAATCCGTTCCCCCGATCATCGGGCATACCCTCCGGCGGGTGGTGTTCTTCCTGCTGGTGATCCTGACCACGCTGGTCGCGCTAGGCCTGATGGCCAGCGCGTTCCACAGCAACGGCCTGAGCCCGATGGAGTTCCTGCTGCTGCTGTTGTACGCGATCCTGTTCTCCTGGATCTGCATGTCGTTCTGGACCGCGTTCGTGGGTTTTTTCGTGATCCTGTTCGGGCGCGACCGCTGGGCGATTTCCCGCCAGCCGGCCACGCCGCCCGAACCCAACGCGCCGCCGCCGCGCACCGCGATCCTGATGCCGATCTACAACGAGGATTCGGAACGGGTGTTCGCCGGCCTGCGCGCCATCCACCAGTCGCTGGCGGACACCGGCCAACTCGACGATTTTGATTTCTTCATCCTCAGCGACACCCGCGACCCCGAAGTCTGGGTCGAGGAGGAGTTGCGCTGGCAGGACATGGTGCGGGCGTTGGATGGCAAGGGACGGATTTTCTATCGCAATCGGCCCGAAAACACCAGCCGCAAAAGCGGTAATCTGGAAGACTTCTGCACCCGCTGGGGCAGCCGCTATCGCTACATGATCGTGCTGGATGCCGACAGCATCATGCAGGGTGAAACCCTGGTGGAAATGGTCCGGCTGATGGAGCACCATCCTGGCGTGGCGCTGATTCAGACTCCGCCGGTGCCGGTGAACCGCGAGTCGCTGTTCGCTCGCATCCTGCAATTCGCCAGCACCATCTACGGGCGGATGTTCACCGCCGGGCTGAACTACTGGCAACTCGGTGAGAGTAATTACTGGGGCCACAACGCCATCCTCCGCATCGAGCCGTTTCTGGAGTGCTGCGGGCTGCCAAAACTGCCAGGGCGCGAGCCGTTCGGCGGTGACATTCTCAGCCACGATTTCGTGGAGGCGGCGCTACTGCGCCGGGCCGGCTGGGAAGTGTGGCTGGCTTACGATCTGGAAGGTAGCTACGAGGAAATCCCGCCGACCCTGATCGATTACGCCAAGCGCGACCGCCGTTGGTGCCAGGGCAATCTCCAGCACCTGAGACTGGCGCTGTCGCATGGCTTCAACGCGCTGAGCCGGCTGCACTTCCTGATGGGGGTGATGTCCTACACGGCCTCGCCGTTGTGGCTGTTGTTCCTGATCGCCACTGGAATCGAAGCGTTCATCCAGACCCAGCGGGAACCGGTGTATTTCTTCGGCGAAAACTGGATGCCGGTGTGGCCGGTGTCGTTCGCGGTGCAGATGACCACCGTGCTGCTGGTGACGCTGACCATGCTGTTCTTGCCCAAGGGGCTGGCGTTGTTGTTGCTGCTCAAGGACGACCGGTTGCGCCGCGCCTACGGCGGGATGTTCAAGACGGCCCTGAGCGTGGTGCTGGAAACAGTGTTCTCGGTGTTGACGGCACCGGTGCTGATGCTGTTCCAGACCAAGTTCGTGCTGGCGATCCTGATGCGCCGCGCGATTGGTTGGCCGCCGCAGCAGCGCGGCGATCACATCACCAGTTTCAAGGAAGCGACACTGGCGCATGGTGGGCAAACCCTGATCGGTATCGTGACTGGCGTGCTCAGCTACCAGTATGTCCCGGCGTTCTTCTGGTGGTTCACGCCGGTGCTGGCCGGGCTGATTCTGTCGATTCCGATGTCGATGTTATCCAGCAGCATCACCCTGGGTCGCCAGGCGCGGGAACTCGGCCTGTTTCTGACCCCGGAGGAGACCGACCCGCCGGCGGCGCTACGTTACCTGGAGGAGAATCTGGAGGAGGACGAACCGGTGCTGCCGGTATTGCGCGAAAAGCCGCACAGCCGCTTCGTTCAGGCATTGACCGACCCCTACGTCAACGCCCTGCACCTTTCCCTGCTACCGGAGCGCGAGCCGCCAGGCAAGCGTCGCCGGCACTATCTGGAGGGACTGGTTCATCAACTGGAGGAAGAGGGACCGGACAGCCTGAGCGCGGCGCAGAAGCGCGATTTGATCGCGGACCCGGACATGCTGTTGCGGCTGCATACTCTCTTTTGGAGCCGGCCGCCGGCGAACGCTGGGATGCTGCCGTAACGATACGGGTCCGGCCAGGGAGGGCCAGCCATTTCCCCGTTGTCTTTGATGCATTTTCCGTCACTGGGTCACTTGGTCTGTTCCGGGAACGCTTGCGGATTTGTTGCATCGAATAACGTATCAATACTTCGGACAGTTTTTAGGAGGTACGGCAAGGAAGAATCAAAGACTTGGTTATTTTTACCCAAGCCCAGCCAACCCCTGAGTTGAATTTTATTCTGGCTGTGAATGCTAAGCTTTTGATTCATCACCGCCAAAAGTGTCCGAAGTATTGATCTGGAAAAATGCTGGAAAAGCACTCGGGGCCTTACCACCTATCAGTTGGTTTTCAGCCACGGAATCACCGCACTTCAGCAGGCTTTGTTGATTGCGAATCAATCACTTAGTCCCTCTTCCCGGAGAGTTTATTCTGCGATTTCCCAAACTGATAGGTGGTAAGCGCTCGGGGCACCGGGCCCAAGTCGCCAAGGTACTGGGGATCAGCGAACGAAACCTCTACCGCCTGATCCACAAGCACGGCTTGCCCAAGGCCTGATTCCCGGTCCGTGCCCGCCCAGGCAACCGACGCTCGCGGATTTGGCTGAGGGACGGTATGGACGCTCAGGCCTGCATGGCGCGGATGTGATGGGTCAGGCGGCTCTTGTGGCGGGCAGCCTTGTTGGCGTGAATCAGCCCCTTGCGCGCCATGCGGTCGATCACCGGCACGGCGGTTTGATATTCGGACTCGGCTTTGGTCTTGTCGCCAGTCTGAATGGCTTTGATCACCCGCTTGATATAGGTGCGCAACATGGAACGCATGCTGGCATTGTGCTGGCGGTGCTTTTCCGCCTGACGGGCGCGCTTCTTCGCTTGAACGGTGTTGGCCAAGATCAATACTCCTTACGACACAACAGGATAAACGTAGCACTATTCAGGTTCAAAAAAAGGCGATAATGATGACAGTTCCCACCGTGCTGTCAATCCCCGCCCTGCGTCGCCAGCAATTCTCATTTTGGCAATTTCGCCCATTTTGGGCTACGCAGGAGCGGGGTCGATCTGGGGGATGAACGTCTCTCCAGCCTGTGGGAGTCGAACCGGCACCACCCGACCGGGCTTGAAGCTGTCGAGCATAAAGGCCATTAAGTCGTCCCAACTGTCAAAGCACAAGTAACGGGTTAAGGTACGCAGATCATCAAACAACTGCTGCCGGGAGGGGACTTTCTGGCGCAGGAGTTGATATTGGTCATCCATCCACTCCAACACCGTATGGACGAGCAGGGCCAAGATGATCAAGCTGGCTAACACCGCGGACAGATGCTGCTGGCCATGACCGTAGTTATGCTCAAAATGGTAGCCTTTGGTTTTCAGCGTATTGTTGTTTTCATTCTCGATTTTCCACCGACTGCGCCCGGCGGCGACGATCTCGACCACGTTTTGGTCGTCGATCGCGAAAGGGGTGACAAAGGCGTTTTGATACGGGATGTGACCGTCTTCATCGCTGGTGGTGAGTTCACACCAGTTCACCATGAGCGCGTCATCGTGGTCGCGTAACGGGACGGTTTGCGCATAGCGATAGGTATCGGTTTCGCGCTGGCGACCGGTCCAGCGGGTCCGGACCACCGTGCGGACGGCACCACTGCGTTCGAGAAATTCGACCCATTCGTAGGTGATGGCATGCGAGGTGGGCTTGCAGACCAAGATGAAGTTCAGGTTTGCATCCAAGACGGCGCGGCAGAACGGTTCATGGCTGTACAGATCATCGCCCAGGATCGTCGCCCCCAAGGGGCCATACTGGCCGCCACACGCCGCCAGCCAGCGCTTCGCGGCATGGATTTCGCAATCTTGTTTCGCCGCGCCATCGTGGGGACGCACGAACTCCGGGGGCAGCGGGATCACTTTGTCCTCCCCCGGTTTCACCACCACCGGGGTCAGGACGGTATGGAAATAGGTCACCTGGCCATTCGCGTGGGTCCGGGTCGAACAATGCGGGCAATGAATCGCCGACGACGAAAAATACTCCGTGCCATCGAAGGCGATCAGGATCGTCTGATTCACACAACGGTACGCATCGATGATGCCGGCCTCATTTAATCCATTGAACAAATAGAAAAATAAGGACCGCAACCGCATCGGATCGGTCGGGTCGAGCAGGATGCGAATCTGATTGTCGGTCGGAATCTGATGCATGCCAAACAGGGTCTGGGCATTACTGCGCCCTTGCACCTGCTCCAAGCACCGTTGATAGTTGAGAAAGGACGGGCTTTGCATGAAGAACACCGAGAAAGCGCTCAACCCGGCATCGACCAGGGTGTAGCGGGTATTCTTCCCTCGACGGGGGTCGGTAAACTGGCCAAAGGTGCTGCGGAGTTCCCGCGTGATCTCCTCTAACGTCAACGCCACGGGGCCAAAGGGTACGCTCATGGTGGAACTTCCGATCAGGGAGAAGGGGCTACTTTAGCCGGTCATCGTCAAAATGAGAATTGCTGCTGCGTCGCCGCTGACAGCCCCGGCCAATCCCGCTATTATCCGCGCCTCCCGAATCGCGTCGCGCAGGACCGCATCCCCCATGAGCAAGGCCCTCCTCAAATCCACCGGCATCGTCAGCGCCATGACCTCGCTGTCCCGCGTCACCGGCTTCATCCGCGACATGGTCTATGCGCAGATGTTCGGAGCCGGGGCCGGCACCGATGCGTTTTTCGTGGCGTTCCGCATTCCCAACTTCCTACGCCGGCTGTTCGCCGAGGGAGCCTTTTCGCAAGCGTTCGTGCCGGTGTTTTCGGAATACCAGACCCAGCGGTCGCGCGCCGAACTTCAGGAACTGGTGGATCAGGTGGCCGGCACGCTGGGCGCGATTCTGCTGCTGATCACCACCATTGGGGTGCTGGCCGCGCCGGTGCTGATTCTGCTGTTTGCGCCCGGTTTCATCACCGACGCCGGCAAGTACGAGTTGACGGTGGAGATGCTGCGCATCACCTTTCCCTATCTGCTGTTCATTTCGCTGACCGCCTTTGCCGGCGGGGTACTGAACAGTTGTGGCAAATTCGCGATCCCCGCGGTCACTCCGGTGCTGCTGAACCTGACCATGATCGCCGCCGCCTTGTGGCTGGCCCCCCGGATGGAACGGCCGGTGGTGGGACTGGCCTGGGGGGTGTTCATCGCCGGAATCATCCAGTTGAGCTTCCAGATTCCCTTTCTGCATCAGGTGAAGCTGCTGCCGCGCCCGCGCTGGGGCTGGGCGGCCCAAGGGGTGCAGCAGGTGCTGAAACTGATGTTGCCGGCGCTGTTCGGCTCCTCGGTGGCGCAGGTCAATTTGCTGATCGACACGGTGCTGGCTTCGTTCCTGGTTTCCGGCAGCGTCAGTTGGCTGTACTACTCCGACCGGCTGGTGGAATTCCCGCTCGGTATTTTCGGGGTGGCGCTGGGCACGGTGATCCTGCCCAAGCTGTCCCGCCAGCACGCTGGCGCGGAGACTGATGGCTTTTCCCAGACGCTGGACTGGGCACTGCGCTGGGCGCTGCTGATCGGGGTCCCGGCAACGGTGGCGCTCGTTATTCTCTCCGGTCCGATCCTGTCGGCGCTGTTCCAGTACGGCGAATTCGACGCCCGCGACGTGGTCATGTCCACCCGCAGCCTGATGGCCTTTGCCCTCGGCCTGGTGGCGTTCATGCTGATCAAGGTGCTGGCTCCTGGCTATTACGCCCGCAAGGATACCCGTAGCCCGGTCAAGTACGGGCTGATCGCGATGGGCGCCAATACCGCGCTCGTGTTGCTCCTGATCTGGCCGCTGGCCCATGCCGGGCTGGCGCTGGCCACCTCGCTGGCTGCATTTCTCAACGCCGGACTGCTGTTTCGCAACCTGCGGCGGCGTGACATTTACCGGCCGCGTTCCGGTTGGATGAAGTTCGTGACGCAACTGTCTGCTGCGAATCTGGTGATGGGATTCCTGCTGTGGTTTGGCACCGGCGATCTCGAAAGCTGGATTCACGCCAGCGCCCGGGAACGGCTGTGGCATCTGAGCTGGCTGATCGTCGCCGGTGGGGGCAGTTATCTGCTGATGGTTTTGGCGGTGGGGATCCGGCCGCGGCATTTGTTACATGGCTAGTTTCGGCGAACCCGGCCATAACCGGCTTGGGAGTCGCTATCAGCGGCGGGGTCTGGTATCTTGTAGCGTCTTTTGGCTACCCCCCATCCCGGCATGACTCGATTTATTTTCATCACCGGCGGCGTGGTGTCCTCCCTGGGCAAAGGCATCGCCGCCGCTTCGTTGGCGGCGGTGCTGGAGGCGCGGGGCCTCAAGGTCACCCTGATCAAGCTCGACCCCTACATCAACGTCGATCCCGGCACCATGAGCCCCTTCCAGCACGGCGAGGTGTTCGTCACCAGCGACGGCGCGGAAACCGACCTTGATCTCGGTTACTACGAACGCTTCGTCGGCATGACCGCCACCCGACGCAACAACTTCACCACGGGACGCATCTACGAAAACGTGATCCGCAAGGAGCGGCGCGGCGACTATCTCGGCGGCACGGTGCAGGTGATTCCGCACATCACCGACGAAATCAAGCGCTGCATCCGGCTGGGCGCCGGCGAGGCCGACATCGCCCTGGTCGAAATCGGCGGCACGGTCGGCGATATCGAGTCGCAGCCTTTTTTGGAAGCCATTCGCCAAATGGGTGTGGAACTGGGTCACGAACTTTGCCTGTTCATTCACTTAACCCTGGTGCCCTACATCAAATCATCCGGCGAGCTGAAGACCAAGCCGACCCAACACTCGGTTAAGGAACTGCGCTCCATCGGCATACAGCCCGACATCCTGCTGTGCCGCTCGGACCGTGAAGTCCCCACCGAGGAGCGTCGCAAGATCGCCTTGTTTACCAACGTCGAACCCAAGGCGGTCATCAACGTCCCGGACGCCGACACCATCTACCGGATTCCGCTGCTGCTGCATGCCCAGGGCGTGGACGACATCGTCGCCCGCAAATTGCATTTGGAGAATCTGCCGCCAGCCCATCTGGCCGACTGGGAACGGGTGGTGCGGGCCATCGAAAGCCCGACTGGCGAATTGGATATCGCGATGGTCGGCAAATATGTCGATTTAACCGACGCCTACAAATCCCTTAACGAAGCACTGCTGCACGGCGGTATTCATTTCCAGACCAAGATCAACATTCACTACATCGACTCCGAACTGATCGAGCACGACGGCACCGCCTGTCTGAGGGAGATGGATGCCATCCTGGTACCGGGCGGTTTCGGTGAGCGGGGAATCGAAGGCAAGATCGCCGCTGTCCGCTATGCTCGCGAACACCAGATACCCTATCTGGGCATCTGTCTGGGGATGCAGGTCGCGGTCATCGAGTTTGCCCGTCACGTCGCCGGGTTGACCGGTGCGCACAGCACCGAATTCCGCAAAGACACCCCGCATCCGGTCATCGCCCTGATCACTGAATGGATCGATGATGATGGTTCTGTCCAGCAGCGCCAGGAGGGCGGTGATTTCGGTGGCACGATGCGCCTGGGCGCGCAACCCTGCTGGCTGGTTCCCGATACCCTGGCGCGCGCCACCTATGGCAGAGATACCGTCACCGAACGTCACCGTCACCGCTACGAATTCAATAACCGCTACCGGGAACCCTTGCGCGCTGCCGGTTTGGTGTGCTCCGGCCATTCGCTGGATGGCCGCCTGGTGGAAATGATCGAATTGCCTGGCCATCCCTGGTTTCTCGGTTGCCAGTTCCATCCGGAATTCACCTCCACCCCGCGCGCTGGCCATCCGCTGTTTCAGGGTTTCGTCCAGGCGGCTATCCGGCAACGCCAGAACCGCCAGCAGGAGGCCATCGCGGCATGATGAAACTGTGCGGTTTCGAGGTTGGCCTGGACCGGCCGCTGTTTCTGATCGCCGGACCTTGCGTGATCGAATCCGAGCAACTGGCGCTGGACACCGCCGGCCAACTCAAGGAAATCACCGGGCGGTTGGGTATGCACTTCATCTACAAATCCTCGTTCGACAAGGCCAATCGCTCGTCGTATCGCAGCTTTCGCGGCCCCGGCCTGGAGGATGGGCTGAAAATTCTGGAAAAGGTCAAGACCCAGATCGGCGTGCCCGTACTGACCGACGTGCATGAGTACACGCCGCTGGCGGAAATCGCCGCCGTGGTGGATGTGCTGCAAACCCCGGCGTTCCTGTGCCGGCAAACCGATTTCATCCAGAATGTCGCCCGCCAGGGTCGGCCGGTCAACATCAAGAAAGGCCAGTTCCTCGCCCCCTGGGACATGCGCAACGTGGTCGCCAAGGCGCGCATCGTCGGCAACGACCACATCATGGTCTGCGAACGGGGAGCTTCTTTTGGCTACAATAATCTGGTGTCCGACATGCGCGCCCTGATGGTGCTGCGCGCCACCGGCTGTCCGGTGGTGTTCGACGCCACCCATTCGGTGCAGTTGCCGGGCGGCCAGGGGGACGCTTCCGGTGGCCAGCGCGAGTTCGTACCGGTGCTGGCGCGGGCGGCGGTGGCGGCGGGCGTCGCCGGGTTGTTCATGGAAACCCATCCCAATCCGGACCAGGCATTGAGCGATGGCCCGAACGCCTGGCCGCTGGATCGGATGGAGGCGCTGCTGGTTACGCTCAAGGCGCTGGACACAGTGGTCAAGCAACAGGGTTTTCCCGAAACCGAATTGATTCAATAACCCGATCCGTCATCCAAACGGAACACACCCAGAGGAGTTTAACAATGTCAATAATCAAGTCAGTTCATGGACGTGAGATTCTCGACTCGCGCGGCAACCCGACCGTGGCCGTGGACGTGGTGCTGGAATCCGGTGCCAAGGGCAGCGCGATGGTGCCCTCCGGCGCCTCCACCGGCAGCCGCGAGGCGCTGGAACTGCGCGACGGCGACAAGAGCCGCTATCTGGGCAAGGGCGTGCTCAAGGCGGTCGCCAACGTCAACGGCGAACTGCGCGGCGCGCTGGTCGGCATGGAAGCGGTTGGCAACCAGGCCGCCATCGACCAGAAGATGATCGACCTGGACGGCACGCCCACCAAGAGTCGCCTCGGCGCCAACGCCCTGCTGGGCGTCTCCATGGCGGTCGCTCATGCGGCCGCCGCCGAAAAAGGCGTACCGTTGTACAAATACCTGAATCCCACCGGCCCGTATCATCTGCCGGTGCCGATGATGAACATTCTCAACGGCGGCGCCCACGCCGACAACAGCGTGGACATGCAGGAATTCATGATCATGCCAATCGGCGCGCCCAACTTCCGCGAGGCGCTGCGCTGGGGCGCGGAAGTGTTCCATGCCTTGAAAGCGGTGCTCAAGAAGCAGGGCATGAACACGGCGGTCGGCGACGAGGGCGGTTTCGCGCCCAACCTGCCCTCCAACGAAGCGGCCCTGGATGTGGTCATGGAAGCCATTCGCAGCGCCGGCTACACCGCCGGCAAGGACCTCTATATCGCCCTGGACTGCGCCAGCTCCGAGTTCTACAAGGGCGGCAAGTACGTGCTGGAAGCCGAAGGCCAGTCTTTCACCTCCGCCGAATTCGCCGCCAAACTGGCCGACTGGGTCAGCCGTTATCCCATCGTCTCCATCGAGGACGGCATGGATGAGTCGGACTGGGGAGGCTGGGCGGAACTAACCCGGCTGCTGGGCAAGAAGATCCAGTTGGTCGGCGACGATCTGTTCGTGACCAACACCTCGATCCTCAAGCGCGGCATTGATGAGGGCATCGCCAACTCGATCCTGATCAAGGTCAACCAGATCGGCACCCTGACCGAGACCCTGGCGGCGATCAACATGGCCGCCGCCGCGGGCTACACCTCGATCTCCTCGCACCGTTCCGGCGAGACCGAGGACACCACGATCGCCGATTTGGCCGTGGCCACCGCCGCCAGCCAGATCAAGACCGGCTCGCTCAGCCGCTCCGACCGCATCGCCAAGTACAACCGCTTGCTGGTGATCGAGGAAGAACTGGGCGCCGCCGCCGTCTATCCGGGCAAGAAGGCGTTCAACGTGTTCCCAAGTTGAGCGGGGTCGCCCTGAAACCGGTTCGCCCTCGGTTCCCGGCGGAAGCGAACTGATACAAGCATGAAACACCTCTTTCCGCCTCCCGTCCCGGTCCTGGGATGGGGGCGGAAAGACGCCGGTCTTGCCAGCGACACTTCAACCTCCGGATTTCATCTCTTCCTAAGACCAGCCAAATCATGCAGATTCTGGTGGCGGCCCTGATCGCCGCGTTGGTGTTCTTGCAGTACCTGCTCTGGATCGCCGAAGACGGGGTCCGGCAGACCTACGCTCTGCGCATCGCCGTTCAGGCGCAAACCGAGGAAAACGCCGCGCTGAACGAACGTAACCGCGCGCTGGAAGCGGATATCAAGGACCTGAAAAGCGGATTGATCGCCATAGAGGAACGGGCGCGCGCCGAGATGGGCATGATCCGTCGGGACGAAACGTTTTTTCGTCTGCTGGAACAGCCCTTGCTGCAATCGGTAACGCCAGGCACTCCCCCGCGGTCCGCCAAATCGAGCGCGTCCGCCCCCGCGCCGCTGGCCAAACCGACCCCCACAACCAAACCGACGCCCTTAGCCAAACCGACCCCCACAACCAAACCGACGCCCTTAGCCAAACCGACTCCTACGGTCAAACCTGCGCCACCCACCACACCGCGCACCGCTGGACCGCCGGACCGCCGCGAATAGCCTCCCGCCGGGCCACGCCTCTTAGGCGATTTCCTGAAAAGGTATACCGAACCGGGCTGGGTCTCCCCTCTTTGAAAAAGGGGGGTTGGGGGGATTTGACTGGCGGCATCAACCCACGGGCCTCAAATCCCCCCTTACCCCCCTTTGCTAAGAGGGGAACGGCAATGCTCCATTTCGCGGTCAAGCAGGTCAGCTTTTTTCCGGAAATCGCCTTAGAATCGGACCATGAACAGCGCACGTTACTGGGCGATGGTTCCAGCCGCTGGTACCGGCAAGCGAATGGGTTCGGTCGTCCCCAAACAATACCTCCCTTTGCTTGGTCGGCCGGTCATCGCCCACACGCTGGCTACCCTGTTGCAGCACCCCCGTATCGAAGGCGTGGTGGTGGCCGTCGACGCCAAGGACGAATGGTGGCCGGCGGTCGCTACCAGCCTCGACACCGCCAAGCCGTTGCTGTCCGTGAGCGGTGGAACGGAACGCTGTTACTCGGTGTTGAGCGGACTGGAAACATTGCGGGAGCGGGCCTTACCGAGTGATTGGGTGCTGGTCCACGACGCCGCCCGGCCCTGTCTGGCCTTGGAGGATCTGGATCGATTGCTGACCGATCTGGCCGATGATCCAGTCGGTGGCTTGCTGGCGGTACCGGTCCGGGACACCCTGAAACAGGCCGACTCCGCTGGGAGGGTCGCGGCGACAGTAGATCGCTCGCGACTCTGGCACGCGCTCACCCCGCAGATGTTTCGGCTGGGAATGCTGCATGACGCCCTGCGCGCCGCGCTCGCCCGCGGCCTGCTGGTCACCGACGAGGCGGCGGCGATGGAGGCGGCCGGCTTCACTCCCCGGCTGGTCGAAGGCCGAGCGGACAATCTCAAGATCACCCGACCGGAGGATCTGGCGCTGGCGGAATTTTTTCTGACCCATCGGACTGGTTCCGTCGCTGGTTGAATTCACCCGAATGGATACTCCCATGCGCATCGGTCACGGTTTCGACGTGCACGCCTTCGGTCCGGGCGATTTCATCACCCTGGGTGGGGTCCGCATCCCTCACTCACGCGGCCTGATCGCTCACTCCGACGGCGACGTACTGCTGCACGCACTGTGCGATGCCCTGCTGGGCGCGGCGGGATTGGGCGACATCGGCCAACACTTCCCGGATACCAGCGCGGCATTCAAGGGCATCGACAGCCGGATTCTGTTGCGGCGGGTCACAATACTGCTGCGGGAACGGCGACTGGCCGTCGGCAACGTGGACGCCACCATCATCGCTCAATCCCCCCGCATGGCTCCCCATATTCCCGCCATGCGGGAACACATCGCCGCCGATCTAAACGTCGCCCCGAGCCAGCTCAACATCAAGGCCACCACCACCGAACGACTGGGCTACATCGGGCGCGGCGAGGGCATCGCCGTGCACGCCGTGGCATTGCTCTTGTCGGATGCGGGATGATCCCGAGCAGGTAGGCCTCGCAATGCCTCGCCCATCCTTCTCCAACCCGCTGGATGACCTGGCCGGTTTCGTCGAGCGGCACCCACGTCTATTCGTGCTGACCGGCGCCGGCTGCAGTACCGATTCCGGCATTCCCGACTACCGGGACGCCAACGGTGATTGGAAACGCCGGCAACCGGTGCGTTATCAGGAGTTCGTCGGCAGCGAGCGGACCCGGCAACGGTATTGGGCGCGCAGCCTGCTGGGCTGGCCGGCGTTCGCCCGCGCCCGGCCCAATTCCGCCCATGCCGCGCTAGCCCGACTGGAAGCGGCCGGGTTCGTCCACCAAATGGTCACCCAGAACGTGGACGGTCTGCACCAGCAGGCCGGCAGCCGACGGGTGATCGACCTGCACGGTCGACTCGATGCCGTCGTCTGCCTGGACTGCCGCTATCGGGGACCGCGCGAGACATTCCAGCGGGCGCTGGCGGAAGATAATCCAGCCTTCGTCGAACTGGCGGCGGCGATTGGCCCGGATGGCGACGCCGATCTGGATGCCGTGGATTTCGGTGGCTTCCAGGTACCCGACTGTCCGTCCTGTGGGGGAACACTGAAACCAGCGGTGGTATTCTTCGGCGAATCGGTGCCTAAACCACGGGTCGAACGGGCCTGCCAGCGACTGGCCGAAGCCGATGCCCTGCTGGTGATCGGCTCGTCCCTGACCGTGTTTTCCGGCTACCGCTTCTGCAAGCTGGCCGCCGTCCGCGGCCAGCCTGTCGCCGCGATCAATCTCGGCCGCACCCGCGCCGATAACGAATTGGCGCTGAAAGTGAATTTGCCCTGTGGCGCTGCGCTGGCCGGACTGCTGGAGCGGTTGTCAAACGTCGAACAAGGACTATCACGGATGTAGAAAATGCCGGCGTCCATCATACTCTCGTTCCCTCGGTTCATGCGCTTCCCCCGTCGTTTCGTCCACGGCTCCGCGGTGCTGGTCCTGACGACCGGCCTACTACTGGGGCTAGATGCGGAGTTGCCGCCGCCGCTGGACCGCTCTCGGCAGACTTCGGTACTGGTGTTGGACGGTCAGGATCGAATCCTGCGCGGCTTCACCGCAGCGGAAGGCGTATGGCGGTTGCCGGTGAGGCCGGAAGATGTAGACCCGCTCTATTTGCGAATGCTGCTGGCCTACGAAGACCAACGCTTCGCCATCCATCCCGGCCTCGATCCGCTGGCGATAGTTCGGGCGCTGGGGCAGTGGTTGAGTCATGGACGAGTGGTGTCGGGCGCTTCGACCCTGACCATGCAGGCGGCCCGGCTGCTGGAACCGCACGAGCGCGACCTGTCCGGCAAGCTCGGCGAGATGCTGCGCGCCCTGCAACTGGAACGGCGTCATGCTAAGGACGAGATTCTGAGCATTTACCTGACCTTGGCGCCCTATGGCGGCAACCTGGAAGGCGCGCGCGCCGCGTCCCTGGCCTGGTTCGGCAAGGAGCCGACCCGGCTGACGGCGGCGGAAGCGGCGCTGCTGGTGGTGTTGCCGCAGGCGCCGTCGCGGCTGCGCCCGGATCGCTTTCCCGAACGGGCGCGGGCGGCGCGGGACAAGGTGCTGGCACGCATGGGCCAGCTTGGCGTGCTCACCGAGCGACAGGTCGAGGAAGCCAAGCAGGAGCCGCTGCCGGTACACCGCCGCCCCCTGCCCTTTCTCGCCCCACACCTCGCCGGCCGGTTGCGGGCGGCCCGGCCGGACGCGACCCTGCACCGCACCTTCGTCGAACGGGGCTTGCAGCAAACTCTGGAAAGTCTGGCCCGCCAGCAGCAGTCCGCGCTGGAACCCGAGAGCAGCGTGGCGATCCTCGTCGTCGCCCATCGCGACCGGCGGGTGCTGGCCTACGTTGGCGCCAGCGATTTCCACGATCCGCGCCGCGCCGGGCAGGTGGACATGGTTCGGGCCATCCGCTCGCCGGGTTCGACGCTGAAACCGCTGGTCTACGGCCTGGGCTTCGACGATCTGCTGATCCATCCCGAAACCCTGATCGAGGACGTACCCACCCGCTTCGGCGACTACAGCCCGACCAATTTCCGCAACACCTACGCCGGGCAACTCACAGTGCGCGAGGCGCTGCAACAGTCGCTGAACATCCCGGCGGTGGCGGTGCTGGAGCAAGTCGGGCCGGCGCGAGTGGCCACGCGGCTGCGCGAGGTCGGCCTGCCGCTGCACTGGAGCGCGGCGCATCCGCAGCCAGGTCTGCCGCTGGTGCTGGGCGGGGTGGGAATGACATTGGAGGAACTGGTGACGCTGTATGCCGGTTTCGCCAACGGCGGCCTGATCGGCCCGCTACGCCTCGGCCCCACCGATCCCGAACAATCGGGTCAGCCCCTGTTGACGGAAACGGCCTGCTGGTACCTGGCCGAAATTCTGCGCACCGCCCCGACGCCGGGGAACGTGCTCACACCAGGCAGCATCGCCCGGCCGCGCCTCATCGCCCACAAGACCGGCACCTCCTACGGTTTCCGCGACGCCTGGGCGCTGGGCTTCGACGCCGATTACACCGTGGGCGTGTGGGTCGGGCGGCCGGACGGTTCGCCCAGTCCCGGTCATTACGGCCGCAACACCGCCGCGCCGCTACTGTTTCGGATATTCGACCTGCTGCCGGAATCCACGGCCCGACCCGCCGCGCCGCCTGCCGGCATCCTCCAGGTCCGCCGCGACCAGTTGCCGGAGCGGCTGCGCTACTTCCGCACCCAGCCGGCGGCGGAAACGGTTAACACCCCGCCGCTAACCCTCACCTTTCCGGTAGCCGGCTCGACGGTGGAATTGCCCGGCATCGACGGCCATTTAGCCGAACTGCCGCTGTCCGCCAAGGGCGGCGTCAAGCCACTGCGCTGGCTGGTGAATGGTCGGCCGCTGGCCGCGGACCCGTGGCGGCGGGAAGCGTTCTGGCCGCCGGACGGTGCGGGTCTGGCGCGGATCGTCGTGCTGGACCAAGCCGGCCAGGCCGCCAGCGCCGAGGTGTGGATCAGTCGGGGGGAGTAGGGCTGATGTCGTGGCTGCTTGGAGGCTGTCTAAAAACTAGTCTTTTCAAAATCAAATACTTGTAGATTTTGGAACTGACTCGGGGGTGCTTTTTTGGTTTGCCGCAGACAAGAAAATCAGTGCAACCAATCGTTTGGTTTCTTGACAGTCTCTTAAGTTCAACGCAAGAGGGCCACGTCGTCCCGGTCCTTGACCAGGGTCGAGCGCGCGGGCAGTTCGCTCAAGCGGCAATTCCTCAATTCCTCGACTGTCACGCCCCCGCGCGCCGCCAACACCATCAACCAGACCAGCAATTCGGCGGTGGCGGGTTTTTTGCGGACATCCCGGCCGCGCAATTCGAGAAAGCGCTGGATGGCCGCTTCCCGCACTGCTTCGGGAAGATTCGGAAAATCGCCGCTGCGCGCGGCGATCACCCGCCGCAGCAGGTCCTCGGTAAATTCGATGTGATGAAAGACGCAGCGCCGTAAAAAAGGCTCCGGCAACCGCCGTTCGCTGTTGCTGGTGATCACGACCACCGGCGGCAGACTCCGGCGGCGGATCGTGCGATTGAGTTCAGGAACGGCGAATTCGTGCTGGTCGAGGACGTTCAGCAGGTCGTTGGGAAAATCCCGTGGTGCTTTGTCGATTTCGTCGATCAGCACGACCGAGGGACCGTCGGCCTCGTATGCCTTCCACAGGGGACCGGGATCGATAAAGCCGGCCTTGTCCAACTTGACGCCCCGGTTTTCCGGATCGTTGGCGGCGTGCAGGTAGGCCACTGCGTCGAAGCGGTAGAGCAAATCTTCGGCGGTGGTCGTGCTGCGCACGAAGAGGGGGAAGAAGTTGTTTTCGACGTCGAAGTACCAGGCCAGGTAATGGGCGACCTGGGTTTTGCCGGTGCCGGGCTCGCCGGTCAGCAGCAGCGGTGCGCCGACCGCCAGGGCGACGTTGATGGTATCCACCAAATCGGGGTCCGGTTGGTAGTGTCTGGCGGCTTGGCGATGGCTGCCCAGGGTTTCCGGCCATTGCCGCTGCGCCAGTTGTTGCCGGCGTATGGGATTGCGGTCGTCGGGATTCAGTAGCTCGAAGGGGGGCATGGGGTCGGTTCCTGGGTTAGAACGGTTCGTCATCGGCGGCGGGCGTTACGCCTTGCTCGCGTTGGAGTCGGCTTAACAGCGCGTACCAGGAGCCGCCTTCCTCGGCTTCCTCGATCAAGGCGACCAGCGGCTCGAAGTCGCCACCGGTTTTACCGATCAGCCGCTGGGTGACCTCGGCTTGGATGCCAGGATCGCAGTGCGATTGACCATCCACCAGGAAATCGTACAAGTGGGATTCCGAGACCTTGCCGAGGGGCGGCAATACGCTGAGCCGGAATTCGGGCCGGCGGCACCAGGGTTGCCAGCCGCATTGTCGTAAGGTCTCGGCCAGGCGCTGGTGTTTGGTCTCGGCGAGTTCGATGGCGGCGTAACAGATGATTCGGAGATCGGTGGGGCAGTTGCTGCCGAGGAAATCGCCGCAAAAACGCAGCCACTCTTCAAGTTGGCTGGAAGTAAGCGGCTGTTGCTGATTGTCGCCCTGACCGAAGATGCCCCAGTTCAGCCAGAGCACGGCGCGCTTGCCCGAACCGACGACGCGCGGTGCGTGCCGGCGCAGCAGGTGTGCACTGGCTCCTCGGGGTCCGCCTGGAGTTGCAGCTTCAGCTCCGCCACCAAATCCTGTTGCAGCTTGTCCCGAAGGTCAGGGAAATGCAGCCGCTTCCAGTTGATCTCGGCCAGATCCGCCAGATCCAGATCCAGATAATCCTGTAATTGCTGAGGCAGGGTGTCGAGCAGATTGCCGGAAGCGGCGTAGGCCACCAGCGCCATGATCCGCCGGTTGTCGCTGCGCGCCAGTTCCTTGAGGTGTTTGCCTACTTGTGCCTTTTGGTCGTCCCGATCCAGCTTCAGACGCGCCAGCCGTTCGCGCGAGGCGACCGGATGTGCGGTGGTTTGCCAGGTTCGGTAACGGCTGTGCGCGGTCAGGGCGGCCAGGTAAACCTGCGGATTACCTTCAACATCAGCATGTGCAGGGCGGCGATGGGGTCTTTGCCTTCCTTGAACCAACAATGTAGCCAATGGGTTACCAGCGCGGCGGCATCCGCTTCCCATTCGGCGACCCGGCGCCAGACCACCAGCGGTACGTCGCCGCCGAGTGCCTGGCCGGCGTCAGTCCCGAATCGGTTAATCCGGTCACGTTCAGAAAGACCACGGCGGGAGGTGGTGGATATTGCTTGAACCAGCCAGCCAGCTCGCTCAGGCTCAACCAGCCGTCCGCCAGCAGCAAGCCCGGCTGATTGTCGGTCCGGCTTCCGCACGCGTAAACGTAAACCAGGTGCGGCCTCATGCCGTACAAGGCGTTCTCCAGCTCGGCGCGGGCGCGGACGCACCGCAGATAATCCGTGGGGTGCCCGGTGGGCCAGATTTGCCGCAGAGCTTCCTCAATCACCTGGGGATGATGGGGATCGGGCGCCCCCAACGCCCAAGCGGTGCGACGATCAGCACCGGGCAGGGGGTCGAGGTGACGCCATCCTCGGTCGGGTCCAACACACCGGTGGTCGTGAATTCCCAACCCCGATTCTGGTCGGTCAATGGGTAGCCGTTCCACGTGGTCAGGCCCCACGGCAAGGCCAGCAGCAGCGGTTCCTCGGTGCAGATGCGCAGGCGCACCGGCGCGCGAATCGGATTGGGCCGGGGTTGGGGGGCGGGTTTGTTGGAAGAGGCGGCGGAAGACTGGCTCCCATTCCGTTTCGGCACCGAACAGCAGCTCGAACAGCGCGCCTTTTGGGTCGCCCCGCGCCACCAGCGCATCCTGCCAGTTGCGCGTGACGGAGGCGATGGCTTCCATCCCCGGTAGGTAATAGCGGATGTCGAGCGCCGGGCCGCGCCGTTCCAGGTGGACGGTGAGGGTATAGGGTCCGGATGAGGAGAGGTGCGGGTTCATAGAATGCGTCCCGTTCTTTGCGTTTCTCGATGCGTTTCCGGGTTTGGAGCCGGTGATGCCCCATTGCAGCCGATCCAGACCGTCGTCGGTAAGTCCGCCGCGCAGATCGACCCAGTGAAGGCACGGAGAAACAGCGGCAACTCCGGTTTGGTGGGAGCACCGGGTAACAGCACGGGAATCACCGGCAGGCGCCGATTTACGAACTCCGATAAACAAGCGCGCATTTCCGGGATTTCCCAAGGGCCGAGGCCATCCTTGCCAACCAGCACGGCGGCGGTGCGCGTCGTCTGGATAATTTCTTCCAGCGCCTCTTGCCAGGGTCGTCCCGGCACGAGTTGCTCTTCGTCCAGCCAGACTTGAAGGCCGCGCTTCTGTAACGCTTGAGCCAGTTGCCGCACGGTCGGTTTGTCTTTGCTGTTGTGGCTGAGGAAAACATCGAATGATCCGTCCATATTGGTTCCTGCGGCGCTGGTCAAAAATCAACTCGTTGGGTTTGAGTGAATTCTAGTCGCTGGTTTCCTTCTCGCGCGACATCTCTCTTCCCCGAGATTCGGTAGTGCGCTACTCTAGCGAGCATTGATACCTCCTTGGGAGAGCTGAGATGCCTGAAGTTGCCACCCCCGATGGTTTGAACAAGTTCCAGCGTTACCGGGCGAGCAAGCGCCGGCAGGGCATGAAGCTATTGCGCGTTTGGGTGCCGGACCCCGCCGCGCCCGATTTCGCGGCGGAGGCGCGGCGTCAGGCGGCCTCGTTGCGCGGCGCCCCGGAGGAGCGCGAGGCGCTGGATTTCATCGAGGCGGCGGCCGACTTCGAGGATTGGACGCCGTGAGACGGGGGGAAATCGTGACCGTGGCGGTGCAGGGGGATTACGGGAAACCCCGCCCGGCGGTGGTGATTCAATCGGATTGGCTGGCCGAGACCGATAGCGTGCTGGTCTGTTTGTTGACGAGCACCGTGCGGGAAACGCCCCTGTATCGCCTCACCCTGCCACCCACCCCGGAAAACGGGCTACAGCGGGTTTCGCAGGTCATGGTGGACAAGATCATGGCGGTCCGACGCGACAAGTGCGGTCCTCCCATCGGACGGCTCGACGAGGCGGGTATGCTCGCGCTCAACCGGCTGTTGGCGTTGGTTGTCGGTTTGGCGGATGGATGACGGCGGTTCAAGCCCTCGGAAATCCCCCCAACCCCCCTTTTTCAAAGGGGGGAGCTGCGGCGGGGGAGCCGCATCCTTCCAACTTCGGGACGACCCAACATGAATGCGGGCAAACTGTTTGCGACCCTGCGTGGGGTGGATTACCTGCCGGCCTGGCTCGCCATCACGCTCGGCCTCAGCGCCGGTGTCTTGCTGGGCCTGTTGCTGTTCCAGACCTCGCCCCCGATTGCCGGAGTCGGTTTCGTCGCGTTGCTGGGCGGGGCGGTCGCGCTGGCCGGGAGCGGGGAGCCGATTGCGATACCCGTCAAGCCGGTGGAGCCCCCTCCTCCACCGCCGCCGGTCGAGCCGAAACCCGAACCGCCGCCGCCATCGCTGGTCGAGTTGGTCGACATTCCCGCCGGCGTTTTTTCCATGGGAAGCGATGGGTATGCGTCGGAAAAGCCGGTCCATGAGGTCCGGATTTCCGCTTTCCGATGCATGAAGTTCCCGGTCACGCGCCGGATTTATCGGGACGTGATGGGAAGCGATCCCGGCTGGCCGGAGGGCGAGGCCGACGACCGGCCGGTCAACCGAGTGACCTGGTACGACGCCATCGACTTCTGCAACCGCTTGTCGGAGCGGGAAGGCTTGACACCCGCCTATCGCCATGACGGTGACAACGTATCCTGGGACGCTGCTGCTGACGGTTATCGCCTGCTTACCGAAGCGGAGTGGGAATACGCCTGCCGGGCCGGCAGCCGGACGCGCTATTCGTTCGGGGACAACGCAAGCGATCTGGGTGAGTATGCCTGGTACGAAAAAAATTCCGGCAATGCTCCTCACCCGGTCGGCACCCGCCAGCCCAACCCCTGGGGACTGTACGATATGCACGGCAACGTCTGGGAGTGGGTGCAGGATTGCTGGCACGAGAATTACAGCGGTGCGCCAACCGATGGCAGCGCTTGGGAAGCTGACAATTGTCAGCAACGGGTGCTGCGGGGGGGCTCCTTCAACGTCTGGGCCGTGAGCCTGCGCTCCGCGGTCCGGTTCAGGTCCGAGGGCGAGGACCTGTACGGCGGCTTCCGCGGTGCGCGGGGTCCTCGCCGCCAGCCTTGACGCTTGCCCTTTGCCCCTTGCGACCCCGCGCAGCGGGGTCGCCGCGTTTTTTCAGCCCTTTGTTGACAATGTCAACGTTGTCGACAACCACTTGTCAACCGATGGTCAACAGTATCCCCCGATAGGCGCGCAGACCGCGAATCAGTCGGTCGGTACCCATCGTTTCGGCATCGTGTAGGCGGTGTTTGAGCCGGCGTTTGGCCTTGGGACCCGGCAGCAAACCCGAACGGCTGACCCGAAAGCCGAGGTAAGTGCTGGGCTGTGCCGTGGGCTGGACGGCTTGGCGGCGGGGGTTCAGTTCCAGTTGCCGTTCCTGGCGCAGCCACTCGCGGATCGCTTCGCGGGCTTCTTCCAGAACGGCGCGGTCGTCGCCAAACAGCGTGAAATCATCCATGTACCGCTGATACGCCGCTATGTTCAGCGTCCGCTTGACGTAGTGATCCAAGCCGTCCAGATACAGCCCGCCAGACCAATGGCTCAAGTAGCCGCCCAGCGGCAGGCCACAACCGGGCGGTAGCGGCGCTTCGGTCAAACCCAGCACCTCCCTGGCCAGCGCTGATTGATACACCTGGCCACCGGTGGCCAACAGTCGGGCGATCAGGTCGAGCGTCCGTTGATCCCGCAGGCGGCGGGCCAACAGCGCATACAGAACATCGTGGCGAATGGAAGCGAAGTAACGATGCACGTCCAGCGACAGCCGATAACGAAAGCGGCGCGTCCAGCTCAGGTATTGCAACACCGCCCGATGCGGACCGCGACCGATGCGGACCGCGTAACTCTGATCGATAAAACCGCGCTCGTAGGATCGGGTCGGGCTGACGGGATTGCGCCCGTCAGCCCTCCCACACCACCGGACATGCGGTTTTCCGCATCCGGCGGTTGAGCCCAGCGGGCTTAGCCCGCGAGCACCCACGGTAGAGTGAATTACTGATGTCTACCGTGTTGCTCATTGAACCTCTTCTGACGTCTGTGCTCGCTGTCCGCCGCGACTCGATGGGCACGTGCCGCCCCTCCGCAGGAATCCACCTGCTCGGCTTGGCCCGCCGGTCCGGGAGCTGCCGCAGTTGCCGCTCCGAACCCGTGTCGCCCGTCTCCGTGCCGCTGGGAACGGATGCAGACTGTGGTCCTCTCGTGACTCTTCGGCCCTTCGCTCGACCGGCCTTTCGGCCGGTGTCCACACTACTACGGCCTCTGCTGACTCCTGGCACGCTCTCACGCGTCAGGTCTCCCCGAGTAAGAACAGATACTTTCGACCCGTGCCGCCAGGCTCTACCGGATACGTCTTTCGGTGACGGTTGGATTTCGCGTTCCCTAGCACGCTCATCGCCCGTACCCGGCCTCACTGCCTGTTCGTGTTCCTGCGGTCGTGTCTTGGCTACGCCCTTCTTTCAGCTTGGCCTCGCGGCTTCCACCTTGGGTTTCGCTACGCTTCTCGTCACTCTTCGCGGTTACCTCCTCTCAGGTAACAAGTACATGCCCATGTCGGGCACACTAGGGCCGATTTCGGCGAGCAAGGCATTCTGCACGATGCGATCCACGATGGCCGGCGCCGCGATGAGGCGAAGCTTGGGGTCGCGAACCACGCTGAGGCGATAGGAGGCCGGCCGGTAAGAACCGTTCCGCAAGGCTCGATGCAGGCGGATGACATGGGCGTCGGCATCGAGGTCGAAAGCCGCCAGGCGGGGTTGGCGCCGCTTGCCCCGGCGACAGTCGAGCCAGGCGTGCCACAAGGATTCGAGGCTGCTCAAACGCTCGAAGGAGCCGGCGGGTACCGAGCGCATGTCTTAAGTTGTTTCCTCCTGTAAATTTTTCCGTGATCGCTTACGAATTTGCAGCAAATCGTAATTGTTCCGAATCGTTAGCCGCTTCAGTAGGAAACCAGAAACGCTTCCATTGATGATTGAGTTCTACAACTCTTAAAATACCTAGGCCACGACTTCCAGCTTCACGCCAGCTCATCCCTTTCTTCTTCTGACGATGCCCAACGACTTGATCACAACCTTTCTCGATATGCCCAGAACCAATAATCTTACCGGCCTTTTTCCGGCGTCGATAATCAATGATTTCATCACGATGTTTGTTAATATAGTTAATCAGTTCGCGATGTTTTTCTTCATTTCTTGGCTGAACTTTTGTCTTTAAGTAATCGATAACTGTATCAACTTCTCCACGCCATAAATGGTAAAAAATGAACTTTAAATGAAGATTTTTCTCGTCTTTATTTCGCGCAATCATACTCATTAATTCTCGTACTTTCTTACCCAAGTGGTACCAATCTAAGATAATAATGAGCACCACTCCAAAGACCGAATGCAAATGCTGGCGAATCACTTGAGCCCCATCTGTAATTGCAATTACGGGTACTGGCCTTGCTTCCGACCCATACTCTTTAATTACTCGACTTTTAAGCACGTCAGGCAGGGAAACTATTTCTTGACCTGTTTCATCAACTGGCGCAGCAATATATTCAAATTCCTGGTTTTTCTTTTGGAGCATCACCACATTGGTAAACACCGGTGGCGCTTTCTCTTTTGCTACCGTTTGGGCTGGTCTTTCTTCATTATCTTTCTGTTTTTGAACACGATTTTTCTTCTGGCCACGCACTTGAATCGCATCTTCAAACACGATCACTTCTCGACTTTCGCTGTTGTAAATATCAATTTTATCCTGAATCTTTGGGAATGATAATGCTTTATTGCCAAGCGTTTGTTCTACTTCAATTTGCCAAGCCTGGCTAATTTCTACGGTTTTGTGATGGACAATCTGCCAAATCTTCTGATCGCTGAGTTGCCAGCAATTCCCGGTCTCTTGAAAAGTTCTATATAATCAATATATTATAAAGGGTACTTCTTAACCTCGATTTTGAGTTTTTAGAGGTTTTGGATTTAAAATTTATCAGGTATGGTTTGATCATGAAGAAATTAACTTCTCCCCCTTCACTAACCTCTTTAAATAAATACGTATCCGCGCCTGCCCTGCTCAATCAGGTTCGGCGGTCTTTTGAAAAGATCCCTGATCCACGCCGTTATGGTCAGCAATTTTCATTACCCGATGTCCTCATGTCAGGTTTGGCCATCTTTGGCTTGAAATATCCCTCCTTGTTGAAGTTTGATGAACAACGTAATGAGGAGCGAATTCGAGCGAATCTAAAATCATTATATGGTGTTGAACAAGCCCCCTGTGATACGCAACTTCGATCCGTCCTTGATCGGGTCAATCCGGCAGAACTTCGGGCACCCTTCATTCAAATTCACCAGCAATTGTATCATCAAAATTTTTTGGAAGGTTTCCATTATTTAGATGGTTTTTTAGTCAGTGTGGATGGGACGGGGCAATTCTCTTCATCACTCATCAGTTGCCCAGAATGTTGTGTTCGTCATCATAAAAATGGCCAAGTGAGCTATTATCATCAATTATTAGGGGCGGTTATCGTTCATCCGGATCGGGATCAAGTCTTACCTCTCTTTCCTGAAGCGATTACGCATCAAGATGGCGCGACCAAGAATGACTGTGAAGCGAATGCGAGTAAACGCCTCTTGAAACAGCTTCGCGAAGCCTTGCCTACCTGGCCTTTGCGCGTGGTCGAAGATAGCTTATCGGCGAACGGTCCTCACATTAACTTATTGAAAGAATTGAATATTGGTTATATTATTTCGGTAAAGCCCGAGGGTCAGGAATCGCTATTTCTCGCGGTTAGAAATCGCGTCCTGAAGGGTCAAAGCGAAGCATTTGAGGTGTTGGGAGAGGATAAGATTCTCCGTGGTTATCGGTGGATTAACGAGATTCCTTTGAATAAATCGCATCCCGATCTGCTGGTCAATTTTCTCGACTATTGGGAGATTCGCGATGGCAAAGAATTTAACTTTTCGTGGATTACCGAAATAAAACTCACGGCCGGTAATGTCCACTTCGTGATGAAAGGAGGTCGCAGTCGCTGGCATATTGAAAACCAGACGTTTAACACTCTGAAGCATCAAGACTATGAGTTTGAGCACAACTACGGACATGGGGAACAACATTTAGCGACGGTTTTCGCGATGTTGATGATGCTGGCTTTTCTAATCGATCAAGTGCAGGAATACGGCTGTGCTTTTTTCCAAGCAGCTCGTCAGCGTTTTCATTCGCGCACCTC
Organism: uncultured Gammaproteobacteria bacterium; assembly: GCA_963715845.1. Classification (GTDB taxonomy): domain Bacteria; phylum Pseudomonadota; class Gammaproteobacteria; order Competibacterales; family Competibacteraceae; genus Competibacter_A. The sequence goes on from CAVQSJ010000025.1 coordinate 58,020, forward strand.
GTTATGGATCAAAATCAAAGGACTCTTTAAAGAGTTCTTTATTAAAAATTGGGAGTCACTATGGTGTGCAATTATTTATGGACATGGTGGTGGATTCTTACAGCCCAACACTTCTTAGTCTCTCGATGGTCTGTAGGCTGTGTTCTCTTTCTTTAGTCTGAAAAGCAGGGTGATGTTTATTAGAGTTGATTGGGCGTTTCTGAACGCTAAGGGTGTTTTTTGTCTTTATTATTGGATTGTTTTATAATCACCAACGGCCTTATTAAAAAGCAGGCATAAATAAAGAGAGCGGGAATTGCTGCTGAGTTGCCGATCTCCGGTCACCCGCGCCACTAAATTTTCGACTTCTTTATAACTTAGGCGATTACTGTAGTAGGCGGATAACTCCTGTAATCTCAGGCTAATATAAGCTTCTTGAAATTGACCGGTTAAATCAAAGTAAGTTTGCTCTTTTTCGTCAGGCCGTGTTGCATCTTTAAATCTCTGAACCTGAAAAATAATTTGGCCATATAGTGTTTTAATTGTCACCGGTGTTTTACCATTACAAATCAGGTCTTTTTTTTATTTTCAATAAAAGCGCGTTGCGTTGCTTCCAGCAAAGCCAGTTCAATATCAGGTAATGCAAGGTTTTTAAAGTTCTCAACCGCCCCTTCGATGTCATGAAAGCTTTGACTTTTCCAATCGAGTGAATATTTCTTGACCGATTGACGACCCATAATCTGGTTATTATCATCTCGCAGAGCTAATTCAATAGTAGGCATTCGTCGTTCCCTAAGTTAGGTTGATATAGTTCTGTGTATTAGTATAAGCTAATATTCCATCACGGAAAAATTTACAGGAGGAGTTGTTTTGTGTCTCCCCCCTTTGAAAAAGGGGGGCCGGGGGGGATTTTAACCGATTGCGTCAATCCACGGCGTTCAAATCCCCCCTCACCCCCCTTTGCCAAAGGGGGGAACGGACGGACCGAAGTCTATTGCGGGAGAGTGCCTGCCCGGACGGTCGCCGGAAGGCTACTGGAACGGGCAGGCGGGGGATGTCGGGGCGAGCGCCCCGGTCAGACTCTGCATGGCGCGCGGCTGGCGGCATGTTGGCGGCGAGGACCCCGCGCACAGCGGAAGCCGTTGTTCTGGTTCCTGTTCTCGGGTTTCCTGTTCCGGTTCGCGGAGCGCAGGTTCTCGGCCCTGTTGTTGAAGGAGCCCCCCCGCAGCACCCCTCGAAAGCGATGCGGACGATGAGCCTGACCGCATCAGTGTAGCCGAACGGCGCCATGGCTTTCCAACAGCCTCACACCGGTCCCAACTTCCGCAGCCACCCGCCGAGCTGGCGTCCTATCGCATCCGCCCGTTCCAGCGCGTGAAGCATCTGCGCTTCGCTGAGATAGCCCATCGCGCCGGCCAGCCGCAGTTGCGTGCGCAGGCGGATCAGATATTCATCGGCCCGCTCCAGTTGTTCGTCGCGCTGGCGTCCCTTGAGGGCCAAGGTGATCGCTTCGAGCAACGCCAGCCCGCACCGGCCGATCATGCGGGGCAGAATCCGGGCATCGTCGCCGAAATGGCCCGAACAGCCATTCGCACAGACCGAACGCATCGACGTAGAGCGGTGCCGGAGCGCGGGACTCGTTCATCGCCGGCGCCTCCATTCCAGCCGCCGCAACAGGCCTGCCAAGGCCGCCATCAACTCCTGTTCGATGCCGGTGACCATCGCCTCGGCTTCGTCGCGGCCACACAGCACCAGCTCGCAAATCGCCAGACTGGCCGAGTCCCGCGCCTGCCGGTAGGCGGCGATCTTGTCGGCGTGTTCGAAGCGATGGCAACCCTGGGCCAAATGTTCCAGCACCTGGTGCAGCGCCACCGTGGCCGGATGGTCGGCGCCCAGACATTCGCTGGCCTGGCGGTGAATGGGGAGAGCGAGTTGAAAGGCTTTCAGGTCACGGACCGAGTAGCGCGCCTTGCGTTCGCTGTCGCCAGACAAACCGAGCCCTTCCTCGACCGCCTCCCGCAGTTGTCGTTCCTTGCGCTCGACCGCCTGCTGCTGACCTGCGGAAAGCGGGAGATCGTCGGATTCGATGAACCAATGGCCGTCGGATTTGTGGGCCGGCAGGCGGTTGGTCTTGATCAGGTAGCGGATTTGCCGTTCGGATTTGCCGAGCCGGGTCGCCGCCTGTAGCAGGGTCAGTTTCATGAGGGTCGCGCCGATGGGGTTCGAGTACATCATTTCCATGCACGGACCTTTTGTTGTCAACAGTGCTGACATTGTCAACAAAGGTTGAAAAAACGCGGCGACCCCGCTGCGCGGGGTCGCAAGGGGCAAACGGCAAGCGTCAAGGCTGGCGGCGAGGACCCCGCGCACAGCGGAAGCCGTCGTCCGGACCCGGAACACGGGTCGAACCGAGCCGGCGCGGAGCGCAGGAACCGGCCCAGAAGTCGAAGGAGCCCCCCCGCAGCACCCGTTGCTGACAATTGTCAGCTTCCCAAGCGCTGCCATCGGTTGGCGCACCGCTGTAATTCTCGTGCCAGCAATCCTGCACCCACTCCCAGACGTTGCCGTGCATATCGTACAGTCCCCAGGGGTTGGGCTGGCGGGTGCCGACCGGTTGAGCACGATCGCCGGAATTTTCGTAATACCAGGCATACTCGCCCAGCTTGCGCTCGTCGTCCCCGAACGAATAACGGGTCTGGGTGCCGGCCCGAGCCGCGTATTCCCATTCGGCTTCGGTCGGCAAGCGGTAACCGAAGTGCTCGCAGAAATCCTTGGCGTCGAACCAGGTGACGTCTCGCGGCAGGGCAGATCGTCACTCGCCTTTCTTATAGGCAGTGATCCTTGCGGAATCGCTGGAATTGCGCCTGGGTCACTTCGTATTTGCCGATCCAGAACTCGTTGACCTTGACCTCGTGAACGGGTCCTTCATCGCCAAAGCGGCCCTGTTCGCTTTCAGGCGATCCCATCGCAAAGGTTCCCGGACAGAGGCGAACGAACACCATGCCGTTCTCGTCCGGCGGTTCTTCCTTCGGCAAACAGCCGCCAACCCCACGCAGCCAGCATTGATCGGGATGGCCGGTGATGACCTTCAGGCCGGGCCACGTTTTGGCGGCAGACCGCAGATCTTCGAATACTTCAGTCCCTCGACCAGCAGGGTCCAGTCATCGGTTTGCAGCAAGGCGCTGTGGCCGCCAGCAAGGAAGGTGTCGACCAGTTCCCCGGTGGCCTGGCCCGTGGTGATGACCAGCAACTGCTGATCCGCCCTAAGCTGCTGCTGACGGCCCAGGAGTTCCTGGCGGTGGCGCGGCCAGTGGGGATCGACCAGCACCACATCGGCGCTGCCGCCCGCGAGCAGATCGGCGGCCAGGGTTTCCACCGCCGGCGTTTTCGGCGCCGCCACCAGCACGACCAGGCTGTGGCGGATCGCTTCGGGCAGCCGGAGGGGCGTCTCCCCATAGCCGCAGCGCCAGAACTCGGCGCCATCCGGCAGAACCTCGACGCAGCGCTGTTCTTGCGATGGCCATTCCGCCTTCACCCGAGCCGCCGGCGGCGCTTCCTTCGCCACAACCTGCTTGGGCGTGACCACCGCCACGTGCCAACGGTCGTCCGCCACGGACTCGACGTGTTCCCACGCCGGTTCCGGGCGTCCGGCGCCATGCTCGATGATCGGCGGGCCAGCGGGCGGGATGAAGGGACTCAGGCAGGCAGCGACCCAGCCACCCACCGCCAATCCCAGGCACGTCCCCAATCCCAACCACAACCGGCCCGGACGATGCAGGGTTTCCCTGGGCATATCCCCGCCAAAACCCATCTCCTGCAGCATGACCCGCTCGACGGCGCTGCGCTCCTGCCAACGCCACGGCAACCGGATGTGCCGCTCGGTGCCTCTGTCCAGGGGCGCCAGTCGTTCGAGTTGCTGGCGGATAACTTCCTTTAATCGCCCTTGGCGATACAGCGCATAAAGCTCCTTGATCGCAGTACCGGGTTGCCGCCAGAGCAACACCAGATTGTATTCCATCCGTAAATGCTGGTGCGCCGGCGTGTCCTGCCAGTCGCCGCGTTCCCGGTTCAGTTCCCGTTCGTACAAGCTCCTCCCAGAAGCGCAGCGCCCGGTCGAGCAGACTACCGGCGGCGATGCCGCCGGCCGCGACCGCCGCTTCGGCTTCCCGCAACCAGTTGAGCAGGGGAATCCGCTGGGCGTCGGACCACTGCAAGCGGCCGGCGGGTCCCGGCGCCTCGGCGCGCAGCGCCCGCAGCGCCCAGGGGGATGTCGCCAGGCCGAGATGCTGGCGCAACGCCAGCGCGGTGTCCTCATCCACGGAAGCCGGCGCCAGCGCGCACGCCGCCGCCCAAGCCCGGTCGTCGCGTGGCAGGTCGCGCGGCGGGACCGTCGCGGTTTGATCGCTGCCCAGAAAGGCGGCCAGTTGGGTGGGCGCGATCCGTTCCAGCTCGTGACGCGCCAAAATCGCGGCCAGGCGGTTCGCGTCGGCGGAAAAATCGACAAAGGCCAACTGCGGCCAGTGGGACAGATCGCGCAACAGCGCGTCGATCCGCACCCGGCGGTCGTCGGCCGCGTATTGGCGGGTCAGGATTCGCCCGTCGGTCAGCACCGCCACCAGGGCCAGCTCCCGGCGCTCGTCGATCTCCCGTGGCGCGAAGCCGACGCCCGTCGCGGTCACCAGATACTCCGGAATGCCGCGAAACAGCGCCCGCTCCACCACCAGGCCATACGCCTTGAGCGTGGCTTCCACTTCGTCGGCCAGCCGGACGAGGGTGGCGTCTTCGGCCGCCTCGTCCAGCCACAGCCAGACTTCGCGCTGATAAGACGCCCGCTGGAAGCGAATCTCCAACAACCCGCCGCGTCGCGCCGTGGCGGCGACCGTCGCCGACAAATCGAGCTTGCGGGATGGCTCTTCGGCGATGAACCGCCCGATACCCCAGACCAGGGATTCCTGTTGCCGGGCGTCGAGCAGTTGCGGACCCGACAGCGGCGGCGGTTGCGGAAACACGCGCGGCGGTCCCTCGCGGAGCGGCGCGGCCGCAGGCTCCGGTAACCAGGAACGTCGGCGTTGGTAACAGCCACAATCCGCCGGCAGCCACCAGCGCCAGCCCGCCGAGGCCGAGGGGAAGCCAGCCGGTCCAGGTCGCTGGGGAGGGAACGACCGTCAAGGTGGCGACCGGACTGGAAAAGGTGCGCTGGCGGATTTCGGCGGGCGTTTTCGGTGGCGGTTGTGGCGGCGGTTGTTCAGTTCGACAACGCGGAGGAGTGTGAGTGGAGGAGGCGGAGGAGCAGGTGGCTTCGGCGGATAGAAGCCAGGCAACCACCAGGATACTCACCAGCACCAGCATCGCGGCGGCGGCCTGCCACCCGCGCCGATCACGCTCGGGAATGGGAGGCTGGGGGCGCGACGACGTTGGGAGGGATGGCGCGGGCGGAGATTCCGGAAGCGTCCGAAACTGCAAATCCTGCTCGGCGCGCGCCAGCCAACGGTCGTAGATTCGCTCGAACGTCGCGCGATCCTGGGGACTCTTGACCAGAAGTGCCCGCAACCAGACCTTCAAGCGGCGCCGGGTCTGGTCGAGTTCGTCGCCCGCGACATCCGGTTGCAGAGAGAACACCTGGCGCAGCCGGTCGATTTCGGCGACGCCCACCGGCAGACCGGCTTCGCGCAAGGCGAGCAGCAGGGGTTCGAGGCTCAGCGGCGAGATCATGGCGGCCGTGGCGGGCTAACGGGCGGAAACGACGCCTCTCATCACTCTAATCCAAGTGACGATGCCCGGAGTGTTGGGCCTTTGGCTTACGGCGTCGTCTTGGCCGGCGCGCCGCCCCAGGGCATGATCGGCACCGCCGTGATCGAGTTCTTCGGCGAGCCTTCGATCAGCTTGTCGCTGTAGACCAGATACACCAGGGTATTGCGCGGCTGATCGAGGAAACGCGCCACCCGCATTTTTTTGAACAGCAGGGAACGGCGTTCGGTAAACACCTCCTCACCGTCCTTGAATTTTTCCTTGATGCTGATCGGCCCCACCTGCCGGCAGGCGATGGAGGCATCGGAGGTGTCCTCGGCCAGTCCCAGTCCGCCCTTGATGCCGCCAGTCTGGGAGCGGCTGACGTAGCAGGTCACGCCGGCGATCTTGGGATCGTCGAAGGCTTCGACGACGATCTTGTGATTCGGGCCGAGCCATTGAAAGGCGGTATCCACGCTGCCGATTTCCTGGGCGTGAGCCGCTATCACCAGCGCTCCCAAGGCGCCGCCGAACCATCCGAATAACAGAATGCGTTGCATGTGCGATCTCTCCGTGCAAGGGAATCGAGCGGGAGCATACCGCAATTCAAGTCAAAAATTGCCAGTCGCCGAACATGGCTGCCTGGCCGCAAGGCTGGCCCGCTTCATCCAGCAGTTTCCAGACCAGGGCGTTGCGAACCTGGAAGCGCCGTCCACTCTTGGAAATTCGCACGCCCTCGTAATGATCGACGAATCCGCGCGCGGTCACTTCCGCGAGAAACCGGGCGCGGGCGGCTTGTTCCATCGGTTCGGCCGAGCAGCGCGAGGGCAAGCGGGTGAATTCCTCCCAGTCCATTTCCCAGAGCGCCATCGCGGTCCGGTTGACGTAGGTGAACACCGGGTCGGGCGCGGTATCGTGGGACAGCAGGGCGAAAGGTGCTTCGAACAACCACCGCGCCTGTTCGGGCAGCGGCAGGGTTCCATCCACCAGTTCACGCCCGGTCCAGTGGCGCAGGCTGGCTTGCAGACGAGCGACGTGGCTGGCGAGGAAATCGTTGGCCGCGCTCGGTTCGGGGAATAGGGACATGGGATGCTCCATCGGATCAGCCGCAGGTTGGCGGCCGTCGGATTGGGGCCGATTTTAGGTGAATTTCGAGATAAACCAGTGACTTAGGCCAACAATTTCAGCAAATCCCGCCGGCTATCGGGTGCACTTCAGACGCGGATATCGGTTTCATCAAGTATTTGATCATCATTGGCTGATAAGCCTTGATGATATCCACGCCAAAAACATTACCCAAAATCCGTACCGCCGAATGCGATTCCCATTCGGAGAAAGACAAGACAAGTACTTGATTGGATGGTGGCTACGGGTGGACTTGAACCACCGACACCGGCATTATGAGTGCCGTGCTCTAACCACCTGAGCTACGTAGCCGTTGGGAGGGAGGATGAAAAAGGGGTAGTGATTATCTGTATGCGGTCGTGGGGCGTCAAGCAAAAAATGCAGTTTATCCGTCAGACGTTAAAGCGAAAATGCATTACGTCGCCTTCCTGGACGACGTAATCCTTGCCTTCCAACCGCCACTTGCCGACCTCACGGGCGCCGGCTTCGCCACCGTAGGCGATAAAGTCCGCATAGGCGATCACCTCGGCACGAATGAAGCCGCGCTCGAAATCGGTATGAATCACCCCCGCCGCCTGGGGCGCGGTGGCACCCGCTCGCACCGTCCAGGCGCGCACTTCCTTGGGACCGGCGGTGAAATAGGTTTCCAGTCCCAGCAGCTTGTAGGCGGCGTGGATCACCCGGTCCAGACCCGGTTCGGACAGCCCGTAATCGGCCAGGAACTCGGCCTTGTCGGCGTCGTCCAGTTCGGCCAGTTCCGCCTCGATGGCCGCGCAGACCGGCACTACCCCGGCGCTTTCCCGCCGGGCGATTTCCCCAACCTGGTCCAGCAGCGGATTGTGCGCGAAGCCGTCCTCGGCGACATTGGCGACGTACAGCACCGGTTTGCCGGTCAGCAGAAATAAATCCCGCAGTGATTCGCGTTCGCCGGCGGCCAACGCCAGGGTCCGCAGCGGGGCACCGCTGTCCAGATGCGCCTGCACCCGCTCCAACACCGCCTTGCGTTCCAGTGCTTCCCGCCCGCCGGCCTTGGCCGCCTTCTCGGCCCGCAGCAGCGCCTTTTCCACAGTCGCCAGATCGGCCAGCGCCAGTTCGGTGTTGATCGTCTCGATGTCGGAGCGCGGATTCACGCTGCCGGTCACATGGATCACATCGTCGGTCTCGAAACAGCGCACCACGTGGGCGATGGCGTCGGTCTCGCGGATGTGGGCGAGAAACTGGTTGCCCAATCCTTCGCCCTTGGAAGCGCCGGCCACCAGCCCGGCGATGTCCACGAACTCGACCGTGGTCGGCACGATCTTCTGCGGTTTGACGATGGCGGCCAGCGCTTCCAGTCGCGGGTCGGGCACCGGCACCACTCCGACGTTGGGATCGATGGTGCAGAACGGATAGTTCTCGGCCTGAATCCCGGCCTTGGTCAGCGCGTTGAACAGGGTGGACTTGCCGACGTTCGGCAGGCCGACGATGCCGCATTGGATGCCCATGTGACTATTCTGGGGCTCGGTTCGCGATAGGAGCCGCCGAAGCGGCGGGAAGGTGATTCGACCCGCCGGCTGTGCAGGGCGTGCGTGGCCTTGTCCCATTGGCCGGCGACGAGGCGCGGCAATTCGCGCAGGGCGTCAGCAATGGCCTGTTCGACCAGCACCCGTTCGGCTTGCGGCGCCCGGCGCAGGACGTAGTCCAACACGTCGCGGCTGTCGCCGGGATGGCCGATGCCGAGCCGCAAGCGCGGGAAATCGTTGCCGCCCAGATGGGCGATAAGGTCGCGCAAGCCGTTGTGTCCGCCGTGACCGCCGGCCCGCTTCAGCCGCACCGTGCCCGCCGGCAAATCCAGATCGTCATGCACGACCAGGATCTCCGGCAGCGGAATCCGGTGGAACCGCGCCAGCGCCGCGACCGCGTGGCCGCTGCGGTTCATGAAGGTCATCGGCTTCAGCAGCCAAAGCTCCCGGTCGGCCAGCGCGATCCGGCAGGTCTCGCCGTGAAACCTGGCATCCGGGCGGAAATGGCCGCCGTGCTGGCGGGCCAGTTCGTCCACCAGCCAGAATCCGGCGTTGTGGCGGGTGTCGGCGTATTGCGGGCCGGGATTGCCCAACCCCACCACCAGCCGCGGCGACAGCGACCGTTCGCTCTCCCCGCCATCGAGCGGAGAGGGGTTGCGGCCGAGAGGGTTTGAAGGCAACGCTTGACCCCCGTCTGGCATCAAGCCGCCGGCGGCGTCGGAGCAACGCTCGGGACCTCCTCGCCGCCGTGGGCATGATGAATGTTGACCACGATCGCATCCTGGTCTGACCCCGGAACGATCTTGTCAGCCAGTTCCACGCCGGGCGGCAGCGGGATCTGGGTCAGATGCAGCGCCTCGCCCATGCCCAGGTTGACGATATCCACCTCGATGAATTCCGGCAGGTCCTTGGGCAGACAGGCGATTTCGATGTCGATCAGCGCGCGGCTGACCATGCCGCCCTGTTGCTTGACGCCGCGGGAGGTTTCCTCGTTGACGAAATGCAGCGGCACGTGAACCCGCAGCTTGCGGTCGGCGCTGACCCGCAGGAAATCGAGATGCAGAATCGTCGGCTTGAAGGGATGACGCTGCAAATCGCGCAGCACGACGCTTTCGCTGCGGTCGCCCAGATTCAGGGTCAGCACGTGGGAATAGACGGCCTCGTTCTGCAACTGGTTGAGGACGTCCAGATGGTTCAGGACCAGCGGTTGCGGGTCCTGCCCGCCGCCGTACAGGATGGCCGGCACCTTGCCGGCGCGGCGCAGGCGGCGGCTCGCACCTTTCCCCAAATCGCCGCGCGGTTCGGCTTTCAGTTCAAACATGACGCTCATCGGAATTTACTCCATCGGGTGAAAATAAAAACACGACGCGCCCGCGACCAGGCGCGCCGTTCTCGGTGGGCCAAATCCCCTCGCGCTTTGCGCACCCCGTCTGGCAAAGGGGGTTGGGGGATATGGGAGTTTCTACAGAAACAGGGAACTAACCGATTCCTCAAGGTGGATGCGGCGCATGGTTTCGGCCAGCAGGCCGGCCACGCTGATCTGGCGGATGTTCGGACAGGCCGCCGATTCGGGACGCAACGGGATGGTGTCGGTCACGACCAGCTCGTCCATCGCCGACTTGCGGATGTTCTCGGCCGCCGAGCCGGACAGCACGGCGTGGGTGCAGTAGGCGCGCACCGAGGCGGCGCCCTGTTCCTTCAACGCCTGGGCCGCCAGACAGAGCGTGCCGGCGGTGTCCACCATGTCGTCCACCACGATGCAGTGCTGGCCTTCCACGTCGCCGATCACGTGCATCACCTGGGCCTGGTTGGGCGCCGGCCGGCGCTTGTCGATGATCGCCAGTTCGGAATCGTCCAGCCGCTTGGCCAGAGCACGGGCGCGCACCACGCCGCCCACGTCCGGAGAAACCACCATCAGATCGCCGAGGTTCCGGGCGCGGATGTCGCTCAGCACCATGGGCGTGGCGTAGATATTGTCCACCGGCAGGTCGAAGAAGCCCTGAATCTGGTCGGCGTGCAGATCCACGGTCAGCACCCGGTCCACGCCGACGCTGGTGATCATGTTGGCGACCACCTTGGCGGAAATCGGCACCCGCGCCGAGCGGGGGCGGCGGTCCTGCCGCGAATAGCCGAAGTAGGGGATGACCGCCGTGACCCGCACCGCCGAGGAACGGCGCAGCGCGTCGGCCATGACCAGCAATTCCATGATGTTGTCGTTGGTGGGGAAACAGGTGGGCTGCACGATGAAGACATCCTTGCCGCGCACGTTTTCCATCAGTTCGACCATCACCTCGCCGTCGCTGAAGCGGCCGACCACCGCCTGCCCGAGCGGTAACTGGAGATGGTCGACGATATCGCGAGCCAGTTGCGGATGGGCATTGCCCGCGAACACCATCATACGACCTTCGTACACGACAAGTTCCCCCGCTGTCGGTTTGCTCTGGGAAGGTGGCTGGGCCGCCAGGATTCGAACCTGGGAATGCCGGAACCAAAATCCGGTGCCTTACCACTTGGCCACGGCCCAAGAAAATCGGGGGCGTTTCAGGCGAACGCCACGTACTCCCGCGTCAAACGCTCGTGCAATGGCGAACGATTGCGTCCGCGGGCGACGAACCCGGCCCAGTCCGGCGGCAACCGGTTCAGTATTCGCCCGGCGCTGGCTTCATCCGGGAAGGCGGCGAACACGCACGCGCCGGTGCCGGTCAACCGTGCCTGCCCGTGCCGCGCCAGCCAGGCCGCCGCCGAGGCGACTTCCGGATAGCGGCGGTAGACCACCGCCTCGCAATCGTTGCCGCCGACGCCCATCATGAAGTCGGTTATTGTGATGAGGGGGGAGTTTCTTGTCAATTCCGGGTCATTGAAGACCGCTCCAGTGATCACGTGGCAGGACGGCGTCAACACCACGAACCAGGGTTCTTCCAGGGTCACCGGTGTCAGCCGTTCGCCAACGCCCTCCGCCCAAGCTGCCTGACCGTGGACGAACACCGGCACGTCGGCGCCCAGTTGCAAGCCCAATTCGGCCAGTTCCGCCAGCGTCAGTCCAGCCCGCCAGTAGTGATTCAGCGCCAGCAGCGTGGTGGCCGCGTCGGAACTGCCGCCGCCCAATCCGCCGCCCAGCGGCAGTTGCTTGACGATGCGAATGGTCGCACCCTGGCGAGTGCCGGTGAGCCGTTGCAGCAGACGGGCGGCACGCACGGTCAGGTCGGTTTCCACCGGCACGTCGGCCACCTCGCCCACGCGGTCGACGACGCCATCGTCGCGCGGGGCGAACCACAGCCAGTCGCAGCGATCGATGAACTGGAACACGGTCTGCAACAAGTGATAACCGTCTGACCGCCGACCGACGATGCGCAGCATGAGATTGAGCTTGGCCGGCGCCGGCCAGGCGGCGGCATCAGGCGCTACAGCGTCCATTGCTCGATCACCAGCTTGACGCTCAGATCCTGGTGTTGGGCGACGATGCGGGCGGGTAGCTCGTAGGGGGCGGCTGGCCTGTAGGCGGGATAATCAATCACCCAGCCGTTCTGCTCCAGCCGGGTCAGGCGACCACCGGCATCGGTTTGCAGTACGGTCGCGGGACCGGGCTCTGGCAGGCCCCGCACCCAGTAGCGCAAGCCGTTGACCGGCAAGCGCACGCCAAGGGTCTGTTCCAGCAACGCATCGGGATCGGGCGCGGTCCAGTACTGGCCGTCCTGGGTCTGGATGCTCACTTCCCGCCCATCGCCCTGAACCACGACCCGGCCCTGGCCGAGCGGACCGATCAGGTCGATGCGGTAGTCGGAACCTTGTTGCGCCCACTGGAAGCTGGCGTGCCAGCCGTCCTGGCCATTGACGACGCCGATCCGGCCGACGGCCTGCCAGACGGTGAGCCGCGCCAGCGCCGGTTGGCGAATCGCCCAGGCACCCTGACCGGCCGGCGGCGACGCGGGCGGAACCGCGCAGCCGGCCAGCAACGCGGCCAGCGCAAACGCGGTGGCTGCCCAGCGCGGGACCGCGCCGAGTCGCGCTGGCTTGATGCCCGTGGTTGTTCGCGCGCAAGGGGACATCGTATTCGTCGAGCAGCGTCGAACGCGCATCGTTTACCAGCCGAATCGTTCCTGAAGCTGGCGCAAGTGATGGCTGTCCGGCTGCTTGGTCAACGCTCGCCGCCAGATGCGCTTGGCTTCTTCGCGCTGGCCGCTCGCCCACAGCACCTCGCTCAAATGTGCGGCGATTTCGGCATCGGCGTTCGACCGGTAGGCCCGGCGCAGATATTCCAGCGACTTGGCGTTGTTGCCCAGCCGGTATTGCACCCAGCCCATGCTGTCGAGCACGGCGGCATCGTCGGGCAGCAGCGTCAGGGCTTGTTCGATGTAGCCCAGCGCCTCCTGATAGCGGTCGGTACGGTCGGCCAGGGTGAAGCCGAGGGCGTTCAACGCCTGGCCGTTCTTGGGATCGGCGGCAAGAATGGCGCGCAAGTCCTGCTCGAGCATATCCAGCCGGTTGAGCCGCTCGGCCACCAGCGCCCGGGCATAGAGCAAATCCTTGTCGTTGGGATGCAACGCCAGCGCCCGGTCAAGCGTGTCGAACGCTGCCTGGTAGCGCTCGGCTTCGCGCAGCGCTTCGGCTTCGGCCAGATAGAGATTGATGCTGTTCTGCGGATTGCCTCGGCGCAGCGTATCGAAATGCTGGCTGACGGCGACGGTGTCCCCAACCTTGGCCAAAACCACGCCCATGCGCATTTGGGCGTTCAGATAGCGGTCCTCGCCCGAAACCCGCTGGTACCAGTCCTTGGCCTTGGGGTAATCACCGCGTTGCTCCTCGATCCGGCCCAGCTCGAAATAGGCGTCCGCCAGCCGGACGTTGCGCTTGATCAGGTCCAGAAAATAGCTTTCGGCCAGATCGAACTGGCGGGTTTCCGCCGCCAGCAGGCCAAGCGCGTACAACGAGTCGGTATCCTTGGGGTTCTGATTGAGCAGGACGGCGAACTCGCGGCGGGCCTTGTCCAGTTGGCCGGCATCGATCAGCAACCGGGCGTAGCTCATCCGCAGGTTGCGGTCGCGCGGGAGGGCGCCGACCGCTTTGGCCAACCCCGCGAGTGCCGCTTCGCTGGCGCCCTGATCCAGCAGGAGGCGGGTGCGCAGCAGATGTGCGGAAGCCAGTTTCGGGTCGCGGGACAGCGCCTGGTCCAGGCTGGCCAGCGCCTGTTCGCGGTCGGCGGCGGCGGCGGCCAGCATTGCGAGGTAATAATGGGCGAAGGCCGAGCGCGGATTGCGGTCGCGGAACTGCCGCATCACCCGCAGGGCCGCCTGCTTGTCATCCACCTGACTCAACAGCGCGGCGACAGTGGCGTAGCCTTGCTGCTTGTCTTTTTTGCTGGCGATGCGCCGGACCGTTTCCAGATACTCCGTCGCCTCCTCCACCCGACCGTTGCGCAGCAGCGCCAGCGCCAGCGCCTGCCGGGCCTGATCGTTGGCGGGAGCGAGCGATTGCCAGCGTTGCGCCAGCTCCAGGGCAGCCGCATTGTCCTTCATCAACAGCGCGAGCATCACCGCGCGTTCGGCTACCTGGGGATTTCCGCTGGTGGCAGCCGCCTGGCGGTAATTGACCAGCGCCACGTCGAGTTGGTCGCGCTTGCCGGCCAATTCCGCCACCAACACCTGATACATCTGTTCCGCCTGGGGGCTGGGCTTCAGCACCGGCCGAATCGGAATTTCCGCTTCGGCCGGTGCCTGCGCATCTACCACGGTGGCGCACCCGCTCAACACCAGCAGGCTGCCAAAACCCAATGCCTTCAAAAGTCTGTTCATCGCCAGCGTACGTCTATCGTTCGGCTTCAGCGGCCGGAAGAACCGCCCGAAACGGGGTTGATGCAAGACCGGAATGCCGGCTTCCAAATGGCGGCACGAGGGTCCATGAGTGAGGAAGGGACAACCGTTCGCATTATGATCAAGCAGAAGTATGACCTTGTCATTCGCCGGTTTTATCCCGCAAAATCCCATCATTTTTCAGACCGATCCGACTGCGCCTCATGCCCCTGCTGGCCCTTGGCCTCAACCACCGGACCGCACCCGTCGATGTCCGCGAACGGGTGGCGTTCGCTCCCGACCGGCTACGTACCGCCCTGCGGGACTTGCTCGACCATGGCGGTGCCCGTGAAGCGGCGATCCTGTCCACCTGCAATCGTACGGAACTTTACTGCGGTCTGAAAGAAGCCGACGACCGCCGCGTGGTGGAATGGCTGGGCGACTATCACATGTTGCGGACGATAGACTTGCAGCCTTATCTTTATCAGCATACCGATCAGCGGGCGGTGCGCCACATCCTGCGGGTCGCCGCCGGGCTGGATTCGCTGGTATTGGGCGAGCCGCAGATTCTCGGTCAGGTCAAGGCCGCCTATCAGACCGCCAACAGCGCCGGTACTCTGGGCAGCCTGCTGGAGCGGCTGTTCCAGCACACTTTCGCGGTCGCCAAACAGGTGCGTACCGACACCCGCATCGGCGCCAGTGCGGTGTCGGTGGCGTTTGCGGCGGTCGGCCTGGCGAAACAGATCTTCGCCGACCTGCCCAAACGCACCGCGTTGCTGATCGGCGCCGGCGATACCACCGAACTGGTCGCCCGTCATTTGCACGAAAACGGCATCGGCCGGCTGATCATCGCCAATCGCACCCTGGAGCGCGCGCACGCGCTGGTGGCGGCCTTCGCCGGATATGCCATCGCCCTGGACGAGATATCCGCCCATCTGGGCGAAGCCGATATCGTCATCGCCGCCACCGCCAGCCCTGGTCTAATGCTGAAAGCAGCCCAGGTGCGCAACTGTCTGAAACAGCGCCGCCGCCGGCCGATGTTCATGGTCGATCTGGCGATGCCACGCGACATCGAGCCGGCGGTGGCCGATCTGGACGATGTTTACCTGTATACGGTGGATGATCTCAAGGATATCATCCAGGAAAATCTGCGCTCGCGACAGGCCGCCGCGCAACAGGCCGAGGAAATCATCGACAGCCAGGTTGAACACTTCATGGCCTGGTTGCGCGCCCAGGACGGCGCCGCCAGCATCCGTGCCCTGCGCCAGCGGGCCGAGGCGGTTCGCGACGAAGCCGTGGCTCGCGCGCTGCGTCAGCTCGCCCAAGGCAAGGATCCCGCCGAGGTGCTGCACATCCTGGCCGGCACGCTCACCAACAAACTCATTCACCCACCCTGCGCCGGCCTGCGCGAGGCCGCCGCCCAGGGCGACGCCGAGATGCTGAATTTGATCAAGAACCTGTACCGGCTGGATGGCGGAGGTCCCTGCCGATGAATCCTTCCATGTTGACCAAGCTGGAGCAGTTGGCGGCCCGTCACGAGGAAGTCAGCGCTCTGCTGGCCGAACCCGAGATCATCGGCGATAACGACCGCTTCCGCGCCCTGTCCATGGAGTATGCCCAACTGGAACCGGTGGCGAGCGGTTTTCTGGCCTACCGCCGCGTGCTGGACGATCTGGCGGCGGCCCGCGACCTGACCAGCGACAGCGATCCCGACCTGCGCGCCCTGGCCCAGAACGAACTGCTGGACGCCGAAGTCCGCCGCGCCGCACAGGAGCGCGCGCTGCAATTATTGCTGTTGCCCCACGACCCGCACGACGCCGGCAACGTGTTCCTGGAAATCCGCGCCGGCACGGGAGGCGATGAGGCAGCACTGTTCGCTGGTGATCTGCTGCGCATGTACGGCCGTTATGCGGAACTGCGCGGCTGGAAGCTGGAACTGCTAAGCGAAAGTCCCGGCGAGCACGGCGGCTACAAGGAAGTCATCACCCGCGTCATCGGCCAGGGCGCCTATTCACGGCTGAAGTTCGAATCCGGCACCCACCGCGTGCAGCGGGTGCCGGAAACGGAAGCACAGGGCCGCATCCACACCTCCGCCGCCACGGTGGCGGTGTTGCCGGAACTGGCGGAAATCGAGCAGATCGAGATCAACCCCAACGAGTTGCGCATCGACACCTACCGCGCTTCCGGGGCGGGTGGCCAGCACGTCAACAAGACCGATTCGGCCATTCGCATCACTCACCTGCCCAGCGGCATCGTGGTGGAGTGCCAGGACGAACGTTCCCAGCACAAGAATCGTTCGCGGGCGATGTCGTTGTTGCAGGCGAAACTGCTGGCGGCGGAACGGGAGAAACAGACCAGCGCCCAGGCGCGGACCCGAAAATTGCTTGTTGGCAGCGGCGACCGTTCCGAGCGCATCCGCACCTACAACTTTCCACAGGGTCGGCTCACCGATCACCGCATCAACCTGACACTCTACAAGCTCGGCGATGTTCTGGAAGGGAATCTTGATCCGGTCATCGAGCCGCTGATTCAGGAATATCAAGCCGATCTGCTGGCAGCGTTGGCCGAGTAGATTCCCCCACCCCCGACCCCGACACGGCCTTGATCATCGTTTTGTCAGGCTGCTGCCGCGAGCAGTGGCTGGATTGAAGGGCGAGGTCGCGTTGTCCGCCATCACGCTGGCCGAGTTGCGCTGCGGCATCGCCGCCAGCCAACGCCGCGCTGTCAACCTCGCCAAGCTGGAGCTGTTCCTCGCGATCTTTGAAATCGCTCCCTTCGACGCACCAGCCGCCACCGCCTACGGTTCGCTACGCGCCCAGTTACAAGCACGGGGCACGCCGATCGGACCTTTGGATACGTTGATCGCGGCCCATGCTCTGGCGCTGGGCGCGACCGTGGTCACGAATAACGTCCGCGAATTTGGCCGGGTTCCGGGCCTGAAGGTGGAAAACTGGCTGGAATCGACGGATTCATGAGGAATCCGTATCGGGCATACGGTCGGGCATCTGGTTTGGCCTGGAATATAGCCGATTCATCCAATACGCCTGACTGGCCATCTCCTCCCGCAAGCCCGCCGGTTCCAGCACCTCCACCTTGGAGCCGAACGACAGCAGCCACCAACGCAGTTGGGCGGTGTCGTTGACCGTGGCGGTCAGCCGGAAATGGTCGTCGCCCTCGTCCTCCGCCACCTGATCGGCGGACAGGCGAGTTTCCAGCAGGTGCAGCCCGGCGAGTTTCCAGAACCGGGCCACCAGCCGCAGCGGTTCGCCGCTACCACCCATGCCCTGGCTGCGCTCCACTTCCCGATCCAGGTCGAATCCAGCCGGCTTGCTCGCCTTCCGGTCCAGCACCTTGGCCGACAGCATCCGATGCACGGCCAGTTGTCGCACGTCGGCGTACTCCTCGATGGTGCAGAGCAGATAGAACGCCGGTCCGCGTTGCAGGTACGCGAGGGGATGCAGCGTCCAGCGCGCCGGTTCGTCCCGCCAGAGCTGCTGGTACTCGACCGCGCACTGCCGGTTCTCGAACAGGGCTTCCAGGAGCGCCGCCCGCGTCCGTTCCTGCTGGCGCTCCCAATCCTGGCGGGCGTCCGCCGTGGCCAGCGCGGACGGGGGCTCCGGTGGTAGCAGCGGCTGAGCCGGCGGAACGATTCGCACCTTGGTTTCCCAATTCTTGACCGGCGCCCAGAACGACATCCGATCGAGTTCGTCCTGGGCGGCGTCGAAATACGGCAGCAGGGCGCGATAGGAACTCCGGGGCAGCAGCGGTTCCAGAAACCGCTCCAGCAATCGGAACGCCAGTACCTCCTGATCGGACAACCGGGGCAAGGTCATGAACTTCCGGCCCTTAGGCCAGCGCCATTGCAACGGTTTGGCGTCGGGATTGACCGCTTCCAGAAAACCGGCCTCGCCCAGCAGCGCTAGGACGCGCTGCACCGAGCGCTCGTCCATCTCTTCGGCGGTGCCCCGCAAGCGCTGATAAATCATCTGGGTAGTGAGCGGTTCGCTGCCCTTGAACATCGCCAGGATGCGCAGGCGACGGTTGAAGGTAGTGATGGCGTCTTCTTTCATGAGCGGTTCCTGAAAGGGTCGGGGGATAACAGGCGTCCGTGCCGAACGCCCGGCGCAATCCGACAGCGTTAGCGGTTGCCGGCGCCATCCTTCTCATACGGCTGGAAGCGGCGACGGTCGGCGTGATAGACCAGAAACTCGCGGTCGTCGCCGCGCACCAAACCCAGCAGCAAATCCAGCGGCTCCCGGAAATACGGCGACCCGGACTCATCGCCGGGGTTGATGATCGGCGTATCCAGCAACGCGACCACGACCACCGGCTCGCCATAACGCGGGAAGCGGCGATTTTTCAGGCCCGGCTTCCAGGTCGCCAGCATTCCGGGGCGCAGCGCCCGCTCCCGGCCGTTGGTCAGGCGCTCCAACAGCACGCATAGATGCGGGGCGGCATCCTCGGCGGGTTCGGCGAGCAGCTCCTCGCCGCCGTCGTCGAGGTTGAGGTTGTCCAACAGGGCCTTGACTTGGGGGTCCAGCGTCGTTTTACGGGGCATGGCAATGTCCTTCGGGTGGGGAGGTCGGGTGCGGGTGGCGTTTGGCGGTCGCCCGCTATCGGAAGCAAGAATACGCTGGTTTTGCGACAAGTTGCGTCGGATTCATCGCTGGTAACCTACGGCGCGGCTTCGAGCCTTGCCGTGGCGCACGTTCGGGGCCAGAATTCGGCTATACCGAGCGTGGGTGACTCGGAGGCGTATCAGGTGAGTTCATGGAGGCTTGGGATGCGTACTTCCACGGTTGAAATCCAAATCCCCGATGCTGAAAGCGTAACAGTAACGGAGGATACCTTGAGCGTCGATCTCAGCGATGGACGAACTCTGGAAGTTCCACTGGCCTGGTTTCCCCGGTTGTTACATGCATCTTGGGGAGAGCGGAATCACTGGAGATGGATTGGCAAGGGTCAGGGCATTCATTGGGAGGATATTGACGAAGACATCAGCGTTGAAGGCTTGTTGGCGGGTAAACCCTCGGGGGAGAGTCAAAAGTCCTTCGAGCGGTGGTTGAAGGAATGATCGGATTGGTTGACGTAGCGATTTGACCTAATCGAGAGTTTTTGAGGTAGCCATCTGACGGCTCACGTAAGTACCTGACTCTCAAACGCCTAACTCAACCAAGTCTCAAATTTGGCATTGCGCCTGTCTAGACCAGCCGAGCCACTTCGCCGAACGGAAATTCCTCGCTGGTCAACCCGCCGGGCGCGACCACCCACAACACCGGACCGGCCGGCGGCTGGGCCGGGAAATCGCCGTTGCCATCGGTCAGATAGACCGCCAGCCGTTCGCCCGGCGACGTGGCTGATTCCTGGGCCAGCGCCGCGAAGAAGGGCTGGAACGAGGTGCCGCCCCCGCCCTCGGGTTTGGGCAACGGTGCGTCGGTGCCGAGCGGGTAAGGGCCGTACAACGCGGCGTCGGCGTACCAGAGTTGGCCGTCGAGTTGGGGATAGGCGGCGAGGATGCCCTGGACTTCGCCCAGAAATTGCCCGATCAGCGCATCGTCCGCCGAGCCGCTGGTGTCCACGGCGATGCGCACCGCCACGGTTTCGCCGTCCAGGGCGTCGAGGTAGAGCCCTTGCCACAGGAAGCGGCGGTCGAAGCCGCTGAAGTCGCTGGGGGTGCGGGCGATAAAACGCCACAGGTGGCTGCGCCAGTCCAGTTGCGCCCGTTCGAGCCGTTCCGCTTCCCGCTCCCAGCCCGCCGGGAGCTGGCCGCGCGGGGTAGACCGGGCGATGACCTCGGCTTGCCGTAGCGCCCCTTTCCAATAGGTTTCCAATTCGGCGCGACGGCGGGCGGCGGCGGGACCAGCGGCGTCCTCAACCCCGGCCAGCGGCGCCTCTTGCAGGTCGCGCCAGATCTCCGGCAGGGGCGGCCGGGGAACGCGGGCCGCCAGTAGTGCTTCGTAGACTTCCTCGACCGCGAGCTGTTCCAGTTGAGGCTCGCGGATGGCGCCGGTGGGCAGGCTCAGAGGCTCAGGGCGTAGGCGCGAAAGCTGGCGGGGTCGGGCAGCACGGTGAGGTGGATGAAGCGGTTGGCCAGCGGCGCGGGCATGTCGAACACCGAGGCGCGGTCTTCCTTGCGGTTGCCGGCCGCCCACACCCGCCAGCCGTCGGGGACGCGGTAGGAACCGATGCGGCGGTCGAGGATCAGTTGCTGGGCGACGCCCTGCATCGCCGGCGGGGCCATGTTGATCTCGTCGAGAAACAGGACACCGGCGCCGGTGGTGGGGAGGAATTCCGGCGGATACCAGCGGCTGGTGCGGGTGTCCGGGTCGGCGACGGGCAGGCCGCGCAGGTCGGTGGGGGCAAGTTGGCTGAGGCGCACGTCAATCAGGTCGATCCCGACCGCGTGCGCCACCTGGGCGACGATGCTGGATTTGCCGATGCCCGGCGGTCCCCAGATCATGGTGCTCAGAAACAGCCGGGCTTCCGCCAGGCGGGTGAGGAAGGGGGTGAGTTGCGCTGGCGTGAGCTGCATGAGGCGCTCCGGGTCAGGCCGCCGGGGAGGACACCGCCAACATGGCCCGCGCCGCCGCGCGCACCACGACGTTGCCGTCTTCGGCGAGCAGAGCCCGCGTGGCGGGCGGAGTGGCCGGGTGGATGGCAATGGCGGCGCGTTCTTCCCACCAGGTGGAGCGGAAGTATTTGGCCAGCGCCGGCACCGGCGTCCAGGGGCTGAGCAGCGCCAGCAGGCGGTTGAGGGAAGGCATCGCGGCGGCGGTGAATTGCGTGGCGTCCTGAGTCAGCAGGCGTTCGCCAGTCGCGCGTGCTTCCAGGGTGAGCGGGGACGGGGTAGCGAAGGTCAATGCTTGTCTAGCCAGAAGACGGTAGCAGGCAGCCCGGCGAACACCAACATTTTCGACCTGTACGATTAACCTAAGCCGCTTTAACCGCTTTAGCCGCTTTAACCACCCACGTAAAAGGGATAGTGCGGTTTTCTATCCATTGCCGCGTTGCGTTGTTGAGGGTGACCGCCGCTAATGAGGTCAATGCATACGACCCCTTTTCAGACCCACTCATCCCGTGGTGTTTTTGACGCCTGGCGGTCACCCAGTTATTGCACCGTTCCACTGGATTGCTGGAATTCGGCAACCCCAGCTTGCTCCGCATGGCGTAGCACGGAATCCATTGGCGGTTGCGTTCCAAGTAAGCAATGAGCCGGGCGATGGCCTGGTCGTCTTTGATGTCCGTTGCGGTCATGGCCACCAAATACGCCTGGGCCTTGTCGATCAAACCAAACCACAGCAGCGTCAGTAGGTTCTTGAGATGGCGGTTGCGGATTTCCCGCCCCTTACACGCCAGACTCAAGTCCTCCTTGAATTTCTTGACCACATGGAACCAGTCCAGCAACAAGGTCAAATGGGGGTGCCATGAAAAAAAGCGGAGGATCGCATCTTGAAGGCTACGCTGACCATCGATGCAGACCTTGAGATTCAGGCCCAGCAAGGCGTTGTTCAGCAAGAACCCCAAGACGAACCGTAAAACCTCGGCGACGCTTCGGCCCGTCAAGGTAAAGCTTTTGTTGGCATTTTGAATGTGCGCGACCGTGTTTTGGACCGTCGGGCGGTTACCCTTTGCCGTATCCTTTTGATCTGCAACAGGTTCTTGGGCCGCACCCGGTTTATTCCGGTGCGGTTTTTGTTCCTTGACCCCCACGTCGTCGAGGTGGATGTAGACGCAGCGCACGGCTAGTTCATAGGGTTTCTTGGCGCCGAGGGTTTCCCGCGCTTGTTCGATGTCCGCCGCGGAAAAGCCTTTTTTACCCATGTCCTTGCAAACGGCGGCCAGCGCCGGTTGCAGCGCCTTTGCTTCAACATTGGCCGGTTCCTTGATCTGCTGGAGGGCCGCGCATTCCGACCCCGGCACCCCGCGCGGATCAAATCCGTGTTCCTTGAGTATGCTTTGGCTTTTTCTGGTCAGAAAATCAATGACCTTCAGCCCTTCCACCTGTGCGCCATCGCGTAACGTGTTCAGAGGTGTGCCACCAGATTCTTGATGGCGGCTGCGGTTGAACCCTTGGGTGGTTTGTCGGTAACTGCGTTGCGCGGCCCCACACAACAACGCGATCTCTTTGAATCCATGGGTCTGGTACCACTGCCGTCCGTGGCATGGGGGAAACAGCTCGATGCCCTCAAATCGAGGCTTTCCATCTTCGCCTTCTACGTCGTAGGTCTTGAAGGTGAACCGCCCGACCTCCCCATCCACCTGGTAAAGATTGGGATGTTCTTCAACGCGGCCGCTCCCAGCGAGGCTGATCATTTCGCAGGCTTTTTTTTAGAGGCCCGTTCGAGATGGTCGGACAAGGCCTTCCGTAACGCCGGGTAGCTGGTTTGCAGCAGCGCGTTTTCCAAGCGGTCGATATTGAATTCGGCTTGATGGTCAAGAACCATTCTAAATGACCCGTCATCCATTCTTTCAACGCCATCGCTTTCCGTGGCAAGATTTTCTATTTCCCTAAACCCCACGTTGATGCTGACTATGATATTGCGCATGCTGGCTACCTCTGGCGGTAAGACTATAGTCTTTGATTATGCTGATTTTTTTTCTAATCGTACAGGTCGAACATTTTGGTCGTGGATCAGACATTCCAACGTGGCCAGTGGCGTGGCCGGATGCTTGGCGACCGCGCGGCGGACATCGGTATCCTCATCGCGCGCCAGCCGCTCCAACAGGGCGACCGGCGTGGCCGGATGCTTGGCGACATGTTTGCGGACATCGCGGTGCTGATTGCCCGCCAGCCGCTCCAACAGGGCGACCGGCGTGGCCGGATGCCGGGCGACCTCTTCGCGAACTACCGAGACCTCATCGCCCACCAGCCGCTCCAACAGGGCGACCGGCGTGGCCGGATGCCGGGCGACCTCTTCGCGAACTACCGAGACCTCATCGCCCACCAGCCGCTCCAACAGGGCGACCGGCATGGCCGGATGCCGGGCGACCTCTTCGCGAACTACCGAGACCTCATCGCCCACCAGCCGCTCCAACAGGGCGACCGGCATGGCCGGATGCTTGGCGACCTGCCAGCGGACAACACAATCCTCATCGCCCGCCAGCCGCTCCAGCAGCCGCTCCCGCAGAGCGCCCGGCGTGGCCGGATTTTTGGCAACGGATTCGCGGACCCACCACTCCTCATCGCCCGCCAGCCGCTCCAGCAACGCGACCGGTGTGGCCGGATTCTGGGCGATCACGTTGCGGACACTGCGGTCCTGATCGCTCGCCAGCCGCTCCAGCAGGGCGACCGGTGTGACCGGATTCTGGGCGATCACGTTGCGGACCGAACTACCCTTATCGCCCACCAGCCGCTCCAGGACGGCTGCGTCGGAATAGGCGGGGGCGGCGTCCTGGACGATCTCGTTGATCAGCGGATGGGCGGGGGCGGATGATGCCGGGCCGGCGGAGGCTACCTGGTCGGCCAACCGCAGGAAAGGCAAGCCCCGCAGGCGCTGCGCGGGTTCCACCTGCGCCAGCGCCAGCGCCACCGCCGCACGCAACCGGGCCGGCTAGTCGTCCACGGCGCCCGCCACCGCCACATGCAGCAAAGCCGCCTCGCGCACGGCGGCCGAGATCGAAGCCTGCAAGGCGCGCACCGTCTCGGGCGTCGCCGCCGGGTTCTGGCAGATGCCCAGCAACACCACTTCATCTTCTACCTGCGCCGCCTGCGCCAGCACCCCCGCCGAACAATTGTCCCGTTTCACCACCGCGCGCAGAACGGGCGCCGGCAGATCGCGGAAAAAGGTTGGATTCTCCAGTAGAAACACGTCCAGCGCCGGGTTGTCCAGCAACTCCTCGGGAAACTGCTTGGCAATCTCATGCAGGACGTTCAGGGGCGTCGCCGGGTTCGTGACCAGCGCACGGCAGGTGGCGGGATCGGCGAAATGAGAAAGCTCCGTCAGCACGGTTTCCGGGGCAGCCGCGTTCTTGGCCACCACCCGCACCAGTTCCACCGCCTGGGCCGCCAACTCGACCAGCCACTCCGGCGTTGTGGCGGGATCGGCGGCTTCCGCTTTGGGCGAGCGGGGTTTGGGGGTTTTGGTGGAAGGTTTAGCCATGGATGTTCTCCCTAATCAGAGGCTTCAAGTAATCTGATAAACTGATCTTTATCTATTTGCCCTATCGTCTTGCGCAGAAGTAACGAAGTGATTTTGGCATCGCGCGCCGCATTGTAACCTGGGCCACCGCCCTTATTTTTGTAACACCGATCCAATGCTTGCGTTAATGAATCCAGCCCCAATTCATCGATAATCTCCAGTTTTTCTAGTGCGCTGAGCTTGCTGCCGGTGAATTCGGCACTACCTAAATCCAGGATTTCCCGGATATAGATTCGTTTTGGCGGCTTGCTTTCCGCGCCAATAATATGAACGTCCTGAAGGTGATAGCGAAGCTTGGTTAGTCCGCTGGGCGAAAAATTCGGGCTCTCTGGTATTTCAAGGGGTTGCAAAGTATAATACTATCAATTAGTTGCCAACATCAAGTGAGAATTCCATGACGGATAAGTCATTAGACGAGTTGAAGAGCGCTTTTAATGTGCTTTTGGATCTTCCTAATATTGAAGTCGATGAGGTGGAAATTGATCGAGAAGGGAATTATCGGGTCACGATCCATAGTACAGAGCGCGGAACGCGTTGTCATCAGTGCGGTCATTTTATCGATCATTTTTATGGACATGGTGAGTTCATTACGCTAAGACATTTAGCGCTGTTCGGTCGGCAGGTTGAACTGCGTCTTCGTCCACCACGGTATCAATGTCAACGATGCCAAGGGCAGCCGACGACCACGCAAAGGGCGACTTGGTATGACGCTCGAAGTCGCTGTACGAAAGCCTTCGAGCATCATATATTGCTAGCTTGTGTGAATAGTACCGTGTGGGATGTGAGCATTAAAGAGGGAATCGGCTACGAAACAGTGCGCGGAATTATTGATCGCCATATTGCGAAGGAAGTGGATTGGCAGGCGATTAAAAATCTGAAAATTATTGGGATTGATGAAATCTCTTTAAAAAAAGGACACCAAGATTTTGTGACGATTGTGACGGGTCGTATGGGTGACGAAACGGTGATTCTGGGGATGTTGGCCGATCGGAAGAAAGAGACCGTCAAGGAATTTTTCATGAGTATTCCCAAGAGGTTACGCAAACAAGTGGGTTTCGTTTGTTCGGATATGTACGTCGGCTTTATCAATGCCGCGAAAGAAGTTTTTGGGAAAAAGGTCCAGATCATCGTCGATCGATTTCATGTGGCTAAGTTATATGGAAAGGGGCTGGATGAGTTACGCAAAAAAGAGTTGGCACGCCTGCGGAAGACCTTACCAAAAGAGCAGTATCAAGAGCTGGAAGGCGTGCTGTGGATTTTGCGTAAACGGCTGGATGATTTAACACCAAAAGACCAAGAAACGTTAGACCAGTTATTCCAGTATTCACCACTTTTACAACAAGCTTATCAGTTAAAAAACGAGTTAACGGCTCTGTTGGATAGTGACCTAAATCGCCGTCGTGGGAAGCAGCGGATCACGGGATGGATGAACCGAGTTAAAAAGAGTTCAGTCCGTTGCTTTGATACTTTCTTAAAGACGTTGGAAACCTATAAAAATGAAGTTGTCAATTATTTTTTAGATCGACTGACCAGTGGATTTGTTGAGGGGCTTAATAACAAGATCAAAGTCATTAAGCGACGGTGCTATGGTTTGAAAAATATCGGGCATCTTTTCCAACATCTTTATCTGGACCTTTGTGGATATTCTTTGTATGCCCACCAAAAATCATAGAGTTACCGAAATTTACTCCGAATTTATTGAGGCATAAAAAGTGATTGATGATCGACAACATTCTGTTTTTAAACAGAATTTATGCCCCGGCAATTCCCAAAGAGCCAAAATTCGGCGCCGCAGCGATGATTTCCTGGATCAGTTCCCGACTTTCTGGGTCAGCTTCCGCGAACCTGGGCGAAATAACCACACCGTGCAATTGGGCTCGTAAATCATCCCAGCGCTCGCGCAAGACTTGCCAGTTATGCTCGTCGTAGGTGCCACGGAAAATCACAGGTCGCACTTCTATTTTGGGTAGTTGATCACCTCTTATCCCCTCTGTAATCGCTTTTTCCAATTCCGAAGCCCAGTGACTCCCCACGCGATCCACGCGGCCAATCTGTTGTTCGACCACGCCGGGATTCCACTCCGGATGTAGTAACACCACGATACGACAGGCTTTGTGCAAGTTGAGTCCCTCGCGGCCGACCATGGATTGAGCAACCAACACCTTCGGGAAGCTGTTCGGACGATTGAACGCAAGTTGGATCATCCGGCGCAATTCGGGCTTGGTTCCACCAAACATCAGCCGGGCGAACCCCCCTTGCGGTCGGTTGTATTCATCATGCAAACGATCTTTGAGATCTTTCCATAGTTTTCTGGCCTCCATCTCGTCAAGCTGACCATCATGGTTCGTATCTCCCTCGTCTCGGTCGCTGACCGCCTCGATCAGTTCGCTGAATGCGCGTGCGTAGTCAGACGGCTCGAATTCGGTTGCAGAATCCCCCAGCAGTTCTTCTATTGCCCTACCGACCAGGGTGAGCGGATGGCGCTCGTCCGATTCGCCGGAAGCGCGGACTCGTGCGGAATGCTTGAACGAAGCCAGGATAGCGTGAATCCGTTGATTGGAATCCATAGCTTCGAGACCCTTTTCGATACTCTCAATTAAGTGCTCTCGGATCTTTTCCCGTTTCCGCCGTAAGAGACTGTCGAAAAACTCTTATTACCTAAGCCATTGCAGTAGTAGCCGCTGGTAATAATGGAAGTTCTTGAGTAGTTTCCTTCGCGCGCTCTTTAAAGATTCTCCGCAACATTAACCGGATTGAAGCCACATAAACATGACTCGAACTGGATGTTGGTTTTCGTTCGTAATCCTTGCTTAACCGGCGGTATCGATTGAGCCACGCAAAGGTTCTTTCAACGACCCATCGCCGAGGTAAAACATGAAAACCTTTCCCTTTCTTTTTCTTGACCACTTCAATGACACAGCCAAATTTTTCTCTGGCCCACTTAATAAATTTTTCACCTTTATAGGCTCCATCCGCCCAAAATTTTCGACCTGTACGATTAGAAAAAAAATCAGCATAATCAAAGACTATAGTCTTACCGCCAGAGGTAGCCAGCATGCGCAATATCATAGTCAGCATCAACGTGGGGTTTAGGGAAATAGAAAATCTTGCCACGGAAAGCGATGGCGTTGAAAGAATGGATGACGGGTCATTTAGAATGGTTCTTGACCATCAAGCCGAATTCAACATCGACCGCTTGGAAAACGCGCTGCTGCAAACCAGCTACCCGGCGTTACGGAAGGCCTTGTCCGACCATCTCGAACGGGCCTCTAAAAAAAAGCCTGCGAAATGATCAGCCTCGCTGGGAGCGGCCGCGTTGAAGAACATCCCAGTCTTTACCAGGTGGATGGGGAGGTCGGGCGGTTCACCTTCAAGACCTACGACGTAGAAGGCGAAGATGAAAAGCCTCGATTTGAGGGCATCGAGCTGTTTCCCCCACGCCACGGACGGCAGTGGTACCAGACCCATGGATTCAAAGAGATCGCGTTGTTGTGTGGGGCCGCGCAACGCAGTTACCGGCAAACCACCCAAGGGTTCAACCGCAGCCGCCATCAGGAATCCGGTGGTACGCCTCTGAACACGTTGCGCGATGGCGCACAGGCGGAAGGGCTGAAGGTCATTGATTTTCTGACCAGAAAAAGCCAACGCGTACTCCAGGAACACGGATTTGATCCGCGGGGCGTGCCGGGGTCGGAATGCGCGGCCCTCCAGCAGATCAAGGAACCGGCCTATGTTGAAGAAAAGGCGCTGCAACCGGCGCTGGCCGCCGTTTGCAAGGACATGGGTAAAAAAGGATTTTCTGCGGCGGACATCGAACAAGCGCGGGAAACCCTCGGCGCCAAGAAAACCTATGAACAAGCCGTGCACTGCGTCTACATCCACCTCGACGACGTGGGGGTTAAGGAACAAAAACCGCACCGGAATAAAAAGGGTGCGGCCCAAGAACCTATGGTCAGATCAAAAGGATACGGCAAAGGGCAAACGCCCGATGGTCCAAAACACGGTCGCGCACCTTAAAAATGCCAACAAGAGCTTTACCTTGACCGGCCGAAGCGTCGCGGAGATTTTACGGTTCGTCTTGGGGTTCTTGCTGAACAACGCCTTGCTGGGTCTGAATCTCAAGGTCTGCATCGATGGTCAGCGTAGCCTTCAAGATGCGATCCTCCGCTTTTTTTCATGGCACCCCCATTTGACCTTGTTGCTGGACTGGTTCCATGTGGTCAAGAAATTCAAGGAGGACTTGAGTCTGGCGTGTAAGGGGCGGGAAATCCGCAACCGCCATCTCAAGAAACTACTGACGCTGCTGTGGTTTGGTTTGATCGACAAGGCCCAGGCGTATTTGGTGGCCATGACCGCAACGGACATCAAAGATGACCAGGCCATCGCCCGGCTCATTGCTTACTTGGAACGCAACCGCCAATGGATTCCGTGCTACGCCATGCGGAGCAAGCTGGGGTTGCCGAATTCCAGCAATCCAGCGGAACGGTGCAATAACTGGGTGACCGCCAGGCGTCAAAAACACCACGGGATGAGTGGGTCTGAAAAGGGGTCGTATGCATTGACCTCATTAGCGGCGGTCACCCTCAACAACGCAACGCGGCAATGGATAGAAAACCGCACTATCCCTTTTACGTGGGTGGTTAAAGCGGCTAAAGCGGTTAAAGCGGCTTAGGTTAATCGTACAGGTCGAAATTTTTTTGATCGTCTTCACGATGGAAAACAACGCATTCAGTACTCGTTCCGCCGCATGACCGTCATAAATATTGGCCGCATGGACGATGGCAACCAGAGGGTAACCTGTTGTATCAACTACAATATGTCGCTTTCGACCCTTTATTCGTTTCCCCCCATCGAACCCCGATTCCTTGGCTGATTCAGGGGTTCCTTTAACCGTTTGGCTATCGATAATCCCGGCGCTCGGCGCTTCATTACGGCCGAGCTCTTTTCGGAGTTTTCGATGGAGGGCTGTGTTAATCTTCATCCAAATATTATTATCAACCCACTTATGATAATAATAGCTCACTAATTTATAGGAGGGAAAATCTTTAGGCAAATATCGCCATGGACATCCGGTCTTGTTCAGATAAAAAATGGCATTTATAATCTCACGCAACTCGTGGGTTCTCGGTCGGCCCGTGGTATAAGGCTCGGCCGCTTCAAGCAGAGGCTCCAAGAGTTGCCATTCTTCGTCCGTGAGATCACTCGGATATCTTTTAACTGGAACTTCTTTTGGCCATGCCATCGATCACCTCGAATAGAATTGTTACGCTTAAAATGATTTTCTATTTCCACCCCATTTTTACCTCCTATTTTACTAAAAAAGTTATTAAAATTCAATATTTTAGTTTTTAGACAGCCTCTAAGAGGTTGTAGCCGGTGTACAGGCGACTATCAATTTCATCCAGCGAGAGCGAACATTGTAACTGGCGATGGGCGGCATACACGGCAGGCCATTCACTGTTGTCAGGGTTGCCATGCCTCTCTCCATGCACTTTTGCCTGGGGCCAGGGGCTACCATTCTGCAGGCGACGCAACATCTCCCGCGCATTGAGTAGATCGACCAATGCACGCAATGGGCGAGTGAAACGACCAAAGACCAGCACTTTTTCATTTTGCCGCGTCGCTTCCTCAATAGCCTCTACCGCTGCTCCAATCGCAGGGTGATCGAACAGGGAATCGTCACTGTTTGAAAAAGCATGTTCGATGACATCCAGCCACCATTGGGCGCGTGCTTGGCGTTTGCTATTCAATTCATGGTCGAAAGCTTTAACCGGTGTTTTGCCCTGCCTTTCCAAGTCAAATTCTTCTTGCTGCTGATCCAGTTCCTTATCGCGCTTGATTTGATCGAGTAAAGCGGAGATGCCGTGGCCATTACCCAGCGTCAGGCGCAACCGTTTGGCAATAGGATCATCCACCTGATGGGTCACAATGGAGAGAGCCTCCGCCGCGCAGACCGCTTGTCGCCATTCCGGCGTCAGAGTGTTGGTTTCAACCGTGATCTCCGTTTCCTGGCGATAGGCGTTGATGGGGAGGTTGGAGTGTTTTTCAAATTGCTTGACTGTTTCATCTTCCCGCTTGTCACGGCGCAGCAAATAGGGTGACAACGCTTTTTGGAAATCGACCGCAGCCTTCCTGTAAACATCGCGCCCCTCCGGACTGCTACGCCAACTCTGGCGAACTCGCTTAACCGCAGCGGCATACTGTTCAATGGCTTGCTCGACGGGAACCGGGGATTTCTGGTCAAGGCCGATACGGCTTAAGATTTGCTGCCATTGACTGACATCCAGTTCGACCGGCGTCGCGGTCATGGCCAGCCTGCGTGCTTCCTCGGATTGCAGCACGACATGGTCGAGCAGGCGCGACAAGCCGCTCTTACCCCCCCGGCTCTTGTGCGCCTCGTCGATGATGATCAGATCAAAAATACCCAACCCCAAGCCAACCGCCTGTTCCAGCCACGGTCGCAAATCCTGATTCCGACTATATTCGCTACCGTCGAGCGCACCGGGCCAGGGCGTGCGCCGGCTAAGCTTGTCAATGAGTTGCCATGCCCAGCTCTTTTAATGTGATTCTAACATATTGTAAAATATAGTTTTTAACATAAAGCGAGAGAGTGGGCCATGCTTGGAGTTATTTTGCAGAAGTTTTCGGAGAAGAGTCCTGTCACGGTTATGGTGCATGGTTTATTAGAGCGTCTGTTAGCCAAGGAGAAAATAGATGAGTGGTTTAATACCAACTGCCAAGTACAATATACCCGACATATTCTGTTTTCCTCCTTAGTTTATTTGATGCTGCATGTGGTGTGTCGCATCCGGAACAGTGTCCATGCAGCCTATCGGCATTCGGATTTCATTAGTAATTCGGTGGTTGCGGTTTATAATAAGTTGAAAGGGGTTGAAACCCAAACCTCGGCGGGAATTGTGCGCTATATTGCTGGTGAAGCCGAGAGCATTATCCGCGAGATGAACGGAACCAATCCGCCGTGGGTTCCGGGCTACAAAGTCAGATTATTAGATGGGAATTGTATAGAAAAGACGGAACACCGTCTTCAGGTTCTTCGCGGCACGAAAGCGGGAGCTTTGCCGGGAAAATCGTTAGTGGTTTTTGATCCTGAGGTTGAGCTAGCGATCAATGTTTTTCCGTGTGAGGATGCTTATACGCAAGAGAGGGCATTATTGGATCAAGTCTTAGAAACGGTTCAACCAAAAGAAATTTGGATCGCTGACCGCAATTTTTGTGTGCAGGATTTCCTCTGGGGGATCCACGATAAAGGGGCGTATTTCGTGATTCGCCATCATCAGAATATGCCGTATAAGCCATTGTCTGAAGAGAAATTTGTGGGTAACAGTGCAACCGGGAGGGTGTTTGAACAACCGGTCGAACTGAGTTCGTCTGGGGGGCAAACCTATGAGGCGCGGCGCCTGATTGTTTACCTAAAAAACCCGACCCGAGATGGAGAAAAGACCATCGCGATCTTCACGAACCTTCTCCCAGAAGTTGTCGATGGACTGCAAGTGGCTGAGCTTTACAGACACCGCTGGGGAATTGAAACTGCTTTCCAAAAATTAGAAAAATATTTCCATTCGGAGATCAATACTCTCGGTTATCCAAAAGCGGCTTTATTTGGGTTTTGCTTGGCGCTGGTGGCCTTTAATGTTTATGCAGTGGTGATGGCGGCGTTGCGTGCTGCTTACCCCGATGAAGCCATTAATGATGAGATTTCGGACTATTACATTGCCGAAGAAATCTCAGCGACTTATACCGGCATGGTCCTGATTGTTGAGGATCAGGAATGGACGGTTTTCAGGGATGGAAGTACTCAAGAAGTTAGTCAGCTATTGATTGATTTCGCATTAAAAATAGAACTGTGGAGATTTAAAAAGAGCAAGCGAGGTCCCAAGCAACCGGCGAAACCTAAGAACCAATTTGTTGGAAAACCTCATGTATCTACTGCGAGACTCCTTGCGAGGAAGGATTGAGCGACCTCCTGAAGTTAAGGTCAGTGACTTTAACTAAGTCATTGATTTATAACCACGTTAAAAGGGCTGGTTGCCATGCCTTATGTCGTTCATCGTTTGAGATGCTCGCGCAAATACTTGCAGCGGCCCTGGTAACCCGTTCATCGGCAAGCTTTTCATTGCCATGATACCCACGCGGGAGGCGGCCCTCGACCTGCTTCCGCCAACGGGCATAGAGTTCCGGCAACAATACCCAACGCCAAGGGAGGGTATCTTCACCCAACCGCCAGTTGGTAAAGGCATGGGAGATCACGACCACCGGCTCATCGAACCACGGTTCCTCTGATGGGTCGGGTTTCCAAGCATCCAAATAAGCCGATAAGCTGCGCAGAATAGGCGGTGCATCGATCTGGCCATCGCGCAACTCCACTTGCCATTGATAACCGAGACCCGGTGGCACGAGGATCGCCACCCGACCGCCTGATTCGGTTACGGCGCGAGCAAGTTCGACGGCGATGCGCGTTTTGCCCATACCAACTTCGTCGGCAATGACAATTCCATTCTTTGGAATGCGCTCGGAGATCGCACGCAAACTGGCGCGTTGACCCGCATTAAGCCTGGTGGCGCTCTCACCTTTGGCGAGGGCCAATTTCTGTTGGCTGTCGGCATACTCATTCAAATGAGTTGCAACCGAAGCCCACCCTTGAAAATTTTGCTTCATTTCCGTGCTCCGATGTTGTCGAGTTCCGCCACCTTCCAATTGGTTTCCACCCGTCGGAGCACATCCTCATAACGCTGGCCATCGGGGGTATCCGCCGTTTCAGCGAAATGTGGCCGGAACGGCGGTTGCCATAAGGGACTCAATGGATTGATCACAAGATCCGAGAATGCCTTGATTACTGCGTTGCCGGCAGCCTGAATCAGGGATTGCTCGAGTCGCGCGCACCATGTGGACCAGTCAGCCTGAGACACCGCCGTTTGTTTGGCGGCGATATTTTCGATCAACTGCATTATCTGGCGTACCGGATACTGAGCGGAAGCCGTGGCTGCGCCAGGCGGCTGGTCGAGATGGGCTGGGTGCTCGAAGTCGCTGGCCGGAAGCAAATCTTCATCGTCCGGCGGCATCGGAAAGTTGGCCAGTTGCCACCACGCCTCCTCAAGATCGATTGCCGCCGGTAGCACCGTGGCGGCAAAGCGTCCAAATTGATCGAGTATCGGCACTGATGAATGCCGTGTCTGCCCACCCGCAATCCAGCGGATTTGTACCTGCCGGGGTTGTCGCTCCGACCAATTGATTCCGCCGGTTGCGTCTCGCTGGCAGGCGTTACCAGCTTCATCAAGCACATCAAAGGGTTCGAGGACATGATCCGGCGCCTGTAACCAGCCAGCACGGTCCTCTTCATGCCAGAATAGCCAGGCGACCGGGGCGGCGATGAACTCGGGCTCGCGCTCCGGCATATCACCACCCGCCACGAGCCCGTTCGGCTTATGGTTGAAATCGTCCTCTCTTTGAACGGGCAGAATATGAGTCAAAACCTGCTCTGGAGCTATGTCCTCCCCAGACTTCCAATACAACAGGTCTGGCGCAAACACCACTCCCGCTTCAAGATTGCCGCCATTCCGGGCCATCTTGTGGGCGAAGCCCAGTCCGGTGAGGTTGCCCGAGCCGAGATATACCCACGCGCTGTTGCAGGTATTGGAGTTTTGGCGCTCGTTTGCGCTGAAAATGAACTTGGCGTGCAGCGCCCGTCGGGCGTTTTGGCCAAAATACCTGGGTTGTCCCGCCTCGCGCACGGTCCATCCCGCAGCGTTCATCGCTTGCACGGAATCCGCTACGGCTTGGCAACCCTGGGGATTAACGAACACATCAATGGTTGGCGATCCCGTCAGCAGCCGCTTGCCGCCGCTCCCCTTCAGGGTATTAACGATGCGATTCAGCACTGACGGGATGGCGTTTGGGGTCGCCGACGACTCGTAGAATCCGGAACCCATGGCCAGGTAGTTGCGTGCGACGGTGGCGCCCGTCGCTTCGATCATCGCCGGCAATCGTTCCAGCAATGACCGCTCGCGATTGTCGAAGTAGCGGGGTACAGTTCCCGCTGCCTCTCTCGACGCTTGGCTAACCCAGTCTTCGAACAGACGGTTGGCATTGCCGGATTCGGTATCATTTTGTTCCCGGGGTACGGCGGCCAGAACGCGAGTGTCGAAGTATTTCCTCAGCCAATCGAGCATTTCCCAAGCGGCTTTGATGTCGGCACAGCCGCGACGAACGGTGTCGTCCGATGCCTGCAAGTCTTTGCTGGAGAGATCGATGCGCCATACGAGATCCAGGCTGTCTTCCAGCGTTGCGCGGGTCCAGTTTCCGGTTGAAACCAGCAACCGCAACTGCCAGTCCTGCCCGTCTTTAATGTGACGAAAACCCAGTAGCGCAACCTTGGCGTGCAGGAGCGCGAACGGCTTATCGACTGGATCCTTGATCGGTAAGTGCAGAACCCCTGGGGCATCCATGAGAGATACGTTGGGGTTGCCGGGGTCGAGCATCAGCGCCAGCGCGATGCGGCCACCATAAGCGCGCTGATTGTGGGTTTGGCGCGTGAAGCGTTCCACCGCATCGTCGAGAAATCCGGCGTCCGCCGAATAGCCGCACAGCCAGCCGAAACAACCGACGAAGTCGTCTGGAGCTTGAAAATGCTGGGCCAGAGAGAGTGGTTTCCACGCACTCATTGCGAATCTCCAGTGTTGGCCGCCGAACGACGAAGCCACTCATCGAGTTTCCCGTGCAGATCGAGATTCAGTAGAAACAGGTTATGGAGGCGGTACGAGATGCCGGCGGGCCACACTATCGTATGCGGGTCACTGGCCTCGGCGCCTTCTTCGTCCCGAGCGCGTGCGGCATTAGGGTGCTGTGTCTGATCCCCGCGAAAGGCCGCGCCGGGCAATACCGTGCGCCCCCGCAGGCGCAGCACCCGGTCGTCACGCCTGACCAGATTCGCGATCAGATTGGCATCGCTGCTATCAACACATTCACGACAAAAGGTCCGAGCCAGTTCGCCGGGCGAGGGGTCATGCCCCTTGTCGAGAAACGCTTGGGCCTGCTTTCGTAGAGACTCCATCTCGTCCGCGATATGTTCGGGTACTGGATTGTCCAGCGAAAACCGCTGCTCGCTTTGGTTGGCGATGTGGGCCTCAAGCCGATCCAGCACGCCGATCACCGCATCGCGCGCCGTGAAAAATAGTGCGCCCGCGTGCAAATCGTGCCAATGAGCATCCTCCAAGTTCGCGGGCTTGTCCTCCCACGTGATGGATGGCTGCGAAGTACGGCGAAGATCGTCAACCCAGGCGAGCGCCGCTCGTCGGCGTTGCCCCTCGTCTCCGGCGCCCTGCACCAGTCGCTCCCCATTGTACAGGACAAAAATAACTTACTGAAAATTAAGATAAAAAATTGTAACTATTTTGAGAGCAGCAGGATCGCAAGGTTTGTGTTATCATAATGCATTGATTAATAACATTAATTTCCCAACAGGCGAGGTTAATTCCGTGAATCCCCCCCTTTTTAATACCCGGCACTTTGCAGAAATGCTTCATCATCATTTTCACTGGAACCGAGCTCGTCTCTATTGCATTATCTATTTGATCATCGGAATCATCCAGATGGGAACAGCCAATCTCGCCAAGATCGCCAAGATCGCCACCACTTTTCCTGGAAATGCACGACCCTCCTCTCATTACAAACGCCTGCAGCGGCTTTTTGGTCAATTTTCTCTAGATCTGAATCAGGTCGCTCGGTTTATTGCCGGTCTCATTCCTTTGCTTCAGTTCAAATTGACGCTCGATAGAACGAATTGGAAATGCGGTGATGCGACTATCAATTATTCCGTTTTGGGAATCGTCTATCGCGGATCCGCTTTTCCTCTATTATGGGTCGCTTTAGATAAAAAAGGCAACTCAAATACCCAAGAAAGAATCGAAATAATCAACCGATTTCTCACGATCTTTGGCGCCCAAACGATCGCCTGCTTATTGGCAGATCGTGAGTTTGTCGGGATCAAATGGTTTGGCTATCTTATTGAAAATAATATTAAATTCGTCATACGCATCAAGAAGAACACGCAAATCTCCAATTCTCGAGGCGTCCCCGTTCCCGCAGAAAATCTCTTTCGAGGCCTGCCCCGCGGCGGCGCGCTCATTTTATCGGGCAAACGCACCGTGTGGGGGCACTCTCTTTATGTCATTGGCCTGAAAATGGCCGACGGTGAATTTGTCATTATCGCTACGCCAGAACAACCGGAAACCGCCTTAGAAAATTATAAGGAACGCTGGCCCATCGAAACGCTGTTCATTTGCTTGAAAACCCGGGGTTTCGATCTGGAATCCACCCAGATGACCGACCCTCAGCGACTTGAAAAGTTGATGGCTTTTCTCGCGATTGCATTTAGTTGGGCGCACATTATTGGTGAATGGCGCCATGAAGTTAAACCGATTAAGATCAAAAAA
Organism: uncultured Gammaproteobacteria bacterium; assembly: GCA_963715845.1. GTDB lineage: Bacteria > Pseudomonadota > Gammaproteobacteria > Competibacterales > Competibacteraceae > Competibacter_A. The sequence continues at coordinate 94,727 of CAVQSJ010000025.1, forward strand.
CATGGCCGTCCCGCCCAAAAGTCTTTTTCGGTATGGATTAGATTACTTAAGAGGCTGTTTATTCCACCACCAAGCATCTACCCGGCAATCCGCTTTTCATCAGGCACTGGAGTCGCTCTTTAAACGGGTGGGATGGAACCCGCAAAATCGCTGTTCTCCACCTCTAATGAGTCCGCTGCCTGGTAAAGATTTAACATTTAATTCATTGGGTTAGTGGATTTTGTCCTGTACAATGGTCGCTCCCTTAGAAATTCACGAGCACTTGGAGAGAGCGGAACAAGAGGCGATAGCGCTTTCTGCAATGGTTCGGAAGATTTGACCTTGTTATATTTGCCCTTGGTCCATCCGATCAAATGGTTCAATACGCTTCTGTTGTAAGGGTTATAGCCGGCACATACCGCGTCAATAAACGCTCGGCCGGGCAGCGAACAACGGAAGGCGTTAAAGCGTTCGCTGCTGGCCTCGACGAGGCCCAGCGCAAGCAAAGGCTGTACCGTCGCCATGCGCATGGGCTGGATGACATAAAAACCGGATTTGCGCACGGTCGCAAAGGAGAGGTCGGTTTTTCCCTGCATCTTCGTTGCGCCGTGTAAGCGGGAATCGGGTTTCCAGCCGTTGCTGTCGAGCGCTAGCCAACAGGCGAGCGCTTCGATGGCATTGGTCGTCTCAATGTTCTGGATGCGCCTGCCATCGTTGCGCGCCTGTTCCGCTACTGCCACACCTAAGATGGCTAAAAATAGCTGTTTGCCGAACCAGACACCGCCCAAGCCGGGCACGGCGAGGTCATTGAATGTCCGCACGGCAGCGCCCAGGCCGAGTGTGCGCGTCCGCCTTTCACTTAACAGTGTTGCCGGGCCAAGCACGCCCCACATGAGTCCGGTCATCGTTTCCTCCTCACTTCCCATACATATTCTGCTACTGATTGCACAGTTAATCCGGTTGTTGACAAGAGGACTAAATAAAATATCTAATTAAATCAATATTATAATGAGTTAAGGATTCCAAAAAGATTTTGCGTAAGATTGTAATATAAAAAATACATTGTAACAATAATAAAGTTAAAGAATGGTTGATGGGATTTGTGGAAAGTGGTGAGACAACTCTGAGGTCACTGGCTCGTCATGCCGATACCGCGCGATTGGCCTCTCCGCGGTAGTAGCTGAAGATGATCAGGCGCGGGATTTTGGTTGAACCCGCATGGTGCTGCTCGATACGAATATCTGCATTTACCTGATGAATCACTGACTGAATTCACCATGACCAACTCATGACAGACCCGTAACGGGCGCGCCGTCCGGCGGCGGATTCTCTGTTCCTTCATCGCCCGCACCACAGCAACCCAGCCGACGCATCCTGTCGGATGTCCGTCGTATTCTTGGCTTCGTTCATTCACCAGACTGGAGCGCCTCATGACTCTTCCCCATTTCCTGCAAGCCAACCATCAACCCCTCCTGCCGCTGGCAGACGACGACACGGCCGCCTATCGGGCGTTGCTGGGCCGCTGGCTGATCGACTTGGCCCTGCTGCTGGACTGGGAGCGCGCGGGGCGTCGGCGGCATCCGTTCCATCACCACCGCTGTTGGGACAACGACGAATTCCTGGCCTTGACCGGTCTGGCCGAACCCGACGACGCCGAGCCGGACGAGGACGGGGACGCGGACGAGCGTGGGCGCGGATACTCCCGGTCGCCAGATCGTTTTACCCATCTCCTCAAACAACGGCGCGCGGAACTGGCGCGGGTGACGCTCGGCCCGGAGTTGCCGCTGGTCCGCAATCTGGGACTGGTCGCCGAACTGTTGGGGCTGAGCGAAGCCGAACAGGCCGTGCTCTGTTTCGCCGTGTTTCTGCGCGGGGATCGCACCTTCCAACACGCCATCGCCCAACAATCACAGAGCACGAGCACGCCGTTTCTGCACAAGCTGCTGGCGCGACTGACCGGCCTGGCGCCGGACGACATGCGCGCGGCCCTGAGTCCCACCGGCACGCTATTAGCCACGGGATTGGTCGAGGTGACGCCGCGGAACGCCGATCTGGAGGACAAGCTGGACGTGCGCAAGGATTTGCCTCATATCCTGTTCACGCCGCACGCCGATGCCGAGGCGCTGATGGCCTGTTTTCTCAAGCGCTCTCCCCAGCGCACCCTGACCGTGGCGAACTTCCCGCATCTCGCCAAGGACACGACGGCCGCCGTCGGTCTGCTGCGGGCCGCGTTGGCGAACCGCATCGTCGGCACCAACCTGCTGCTGTACGGCCCGCCGGGAGTGGGCAAGACCGAGTACGCCGCCGTGCTGGCCGAGGCGGCGGGGGCCGAGCTGTACGAGGTCGATTACGCCGACGAGGATGGCGATCCGATCCGGGGCGAGCGCCGGCTGCACGCCTTCACCCTGGGCCAGCGGCTGCTAGCCCGGCGCGACAATGCGCTGCTGCTGTTCGACGAGGTGGAGGATGTGTTCGAGCGCGATCCCTTCGCCGAGTTGTTCGGCGGCAGGGGCCGGGCCGCCGGCGGCAAGGCGTGGATCAACCGCACCCTGGAGACACAACCCGGTGCCGACGCTGTGGCTCACCAACGACGCCAAGTCGATGAACGGGGCCTATCTGCGCCGCTTCGATTACGCCATCCGGTTCAACGTGCCGCCGCAATCGATACGGATCGAGATCGCCCGCCACCACCTCGGCGCTTGGGCGGGGGAGGACGACTGGCTGGCCCGGATCGCCGCCCACGAGCATCTGACCCCGGCGCAACTGGAACGGGCGGCCAAGCTGGCCCGGCACGCCGGCCACGGCGATCGGGAGGCGAACCGGGCGCTGGTGCGGCAGGCGCTCGACCGTTCGGCGACGCTGCTGCGGCAGAAGCGGGCGCCGGCGCGCAACGCCGTGCCGACCGGCTACGACCTGCGCTTTCTCAACGTCGATCAGGATATTCCCAAGCTGATCGCGGCGCTGCAACGCCGCCCGCACGGCGTGTTCTGCTTCCACGGTCCCTCCGGCGCCGGCAAGTCGGAACTGGCCCGCCATATCGCCGACGCGCTGGAAAAGCCGCTCCTGGTCAAGCGTGCCTCCGATCTGCTCGACATGTACGCCGGCCAGACCGAGCAGCGCATCGCAGCGATGTTCGACGACGCCCGCCAGCGCGATGCGGTGCTGGTGCTGGACGAGGCCGATTCGTTCCTGCGCGACCGGCGCGGCGCGCGCCACTCGTGGGAGGTGACCCAGGTCAACGAGCTGCTGACCCAGATGGAGGCGTTCGACGGCCTGTTCATCGCCACCACCAACCGGATGGAGACGCTGGACGCGGCCAGCCTGCGCCGCTTTCCGTGGAAGATCCGCTTCGACTGGCTCAAGCCCGGCCAGCGCTGGGGACTGTTCGTACAGGAATTCGCCCGCTTGGGCGGCGAGATCGCCCAGACGGCGGCTTGGAAAGACCGCGTCCTGCAACTCGACCGCCTCGCGCCGGGCGACGTCGCCGCCGTGGTCCGCCAGTACGAACTGTGGGACGAAACCCCCAGCGCCGGGGAGTTCTATCGCCGCCTGGCCGCCGAGGTGGCGGCGAAGAAGAATCGAGACGAGGCGTCCGATCCGGTTCGCGCGGAGCGGCGGTCGACCGCCGTGATGTATGGGTAAAACCGGAAACCGCATTTAGCCGGGATGGAAGTCGGCGGCTGAAATCCGGGAATTCCCCGGATTTTACTCCACTCCATCTGACTACTTTCCACCCTCAATAAATGCCCGCGTAAAGCTCATCGATGGACAGTGGAAACCCCACCGAACGCAATTCCACCACGCCGGCCGTGTGGACAGCAACCCGCCAATCGTCCGCGCGCCGGTAAACCTCGATGTATTTCGCTTCCTGCGAGACCAGCACGTATTCTTCCAAGCTGTCGATTTGCTGATAGGCCAGGCGTTTTTTATAACGGTCCTTGTGGGTCGTGGAGTTGGACAGGACTTCGATAATGAGCTTGGGATTGCTGCAGAGCACGCCGTTGTTGTCTTGCGAATCGCAACTCACGACCACGTCGGGGTAGAAGATGTTTTCGGCGGCTTGCACTTTCAGATCGGACGTGAAGACGCGGCAGGGGATGCCTTGCAGATGGTTAAACAGTCGCGCTGCAATAGACACGATGAGTCCCGCATGGGCGACCGTTCCACCCGTCATGGCGATGATTTCACCATTCAGCAGTTCGTGCCGGGTCTCCTGCTGGTTTTCCCATTCGAGAAATTCGGAGATGCTCAAATGCTTGGGTTTGAGGACAGCATTCATGGTGATATTCTCCCGATAAGCACTCAGCCACCGATCAAGACCTGCAACTCTGCGGTTCGGCGTTCCAGCAATTCCGCGTCGCCGCGCGTTTCCACGTTCAGCCGCAGCAGCGGCTCGGTGTTGGAGCAGCGCAGATTGAAGCGCCAGTCGGGAAATTCGAGGCTGACGCCGTCGGTCTCGTCCAGCGCCGGCTGCTGGTCAGCGTAGGCAGTCAGGATTTCCCGGATTTTGGCCGGCGCGTCGGCCACCCGGAAATTGATCTCGCCGCTGCAGGGAAATGCTCGCATCCGCGCGTCCACCAGGGCCGCTAGCGATTGGCCGCGCCGACTCAACAGTTCGGCAATCAACAACCACGGAATCATGCCGCTGTCGCAGTAGGCGAAGTCGCGGAAGTAATGATGGGCGCTCATCTCGCCACCGTACAGTGCATCCTCCCGCCGCATCCGCTCCTTGATAAAGGCGTGACCGGTCTTGCTCTGTACGGGGTTACCGCCCGCCGTCTCGACTTGTTCGATGGTGTTCCAGGTCAAGCGGGGGTCGTGGATGATTTTTGCGCCCGGCCGCCGCGCCAGCAGGGTTTCCGCCAGCAGGCCGACCAGGTAATAACCTTCGATGAACCGGCCGCTGGCGTCGAAGAAGAAACAACGATCGAAATCGCCGTCCCAGGCCAGCCCCAGGTCGGCATTGTGCTCCCGTACTGCTTGCGCTGTGGCGTCCCGGCATTCCGGCAACAGGGGATTGGGGATGCCATGCGGGAACGTACCATCCGGCTCGTGGTGAATCTTGACGAAACGGAACGGCAAATGCGGCTCCAGCGCGTCGATGATCGGTCCCGCGCCGCCATTGCCGGCGTTGACCACGATCTTGAGCGGCTGAAGCGCACCGGGATCGATATAGCTCAGTAGATGGGCGATGTAGGCGTTTTTGTCGGGCCGATATTCCAGGCTACCGTGTCGTTTGGACTCTGGAAACTGACCGCGCGCGGCCAGATCGCGGATGGCGAACAGGCCGCTGTCGCCGCTGATCGGCTTGGCCTGCTCGCGCACCAGTTTCATGCCGTTGTAATCCATCGGATTGTGGCTGGCGGTGACCATGATCCCGCCGTCGAGCTGATGATGGAAAGCGGCGAAATAGATCTCCTCGGTGCCACACAGACCGATGTCCAGTACGCCCGCGCCACCGTCCAACAGACCCTCGGTCACCGCCGCGCTCAACGCCGGACTGCTCGAGCGCACGTCGTGGCCGACCGCCACCCGGCGCGGCTGCAGCAGGGCGGCATAGGCCCGGCCGATGCGATAGGCCAGGTCCTCGTTCAGTTCATCGGGAATCCGCCCGCGAATGTCGTAAGCCTTGAAGCACGTCAGTTCGGAACTCATCGTCACACCTACGTCTCGCTATTGCCCCGGCCGTACACGTCCTCGAAGCGGATGATATCGTCCTCGCCCAGATAGCTGCCCGATTGCACCTCGATGATCTCCAGCGGAATCTTGCCGGGATTGGTCAAGCGGTGCTGGACGCCGACCGGAATATAGGTGGACTGGTTTTCGGTCAGCAGAAACTCCTCGTCGCCACGCTGAACGCGGGCGGTGCCGCTCACCACCACCCAATGCTCGGCGCGGTGATGGTGCATCTGCGAAGAAATGCAGGCACCAGGTCGGATCATGATACGCTTGACCTGGAAACGCCGATCGAAGTCGATCGAGTCGTAACAGCCCCAGGGCCGGTAAACCTTGCGGTGATTCCGCCCTTCCGGGCGCTGGTTGGCCTTGAGTTGATCGACGACCGCCTTGACTTCCTGCACCCTGCCCTTGCGAGCGACCAGCACCGCGTCGGCGGTTTCCACCACGACCAGGTCATCCACCCCGACTGTGGCGACCAACCGCGTGGTGGCGTCCACATAGGTATCGCGGCTGTCCACGTTGATCACGTCGCCGCGAGTGATGTTGCCGTCGGCGTCGCGCTCGCCGACTTCCCACAACGCCGACCAGGAACCAACATCGTTCCAGCCCACCGTCAGCGGCATCACCACCGCCTGTTCGGTTTTTTCCATCACCGCGTAGTCGATGGAATCCTGCGGGCAGGCGGCGAAGGCTTTGCGATCCAGCCACAGGAAATCCGTATCGGCCCGACCAGCGGTTAGCGCCTGCTGGCAGGCGGCCAGCATCGCCGGAGCGAAACGCTCCAGTTCCGCCAGGAACGCCGAGGCGCGGAACATGAACATGCCGCTATTCCAGTAGTGGGCGCCGGAATCCAGATAGCGCTGGGCGGTGGCGGTATCGGGCTTTTCAACGAAGCGCTCCACCGCGCACACGCCGGACTCATCCAGCGGTGCGCCGGCCTTGATGTAGCCATAGCCGGTTTCCGGCGCGGTCGGGACGATGCCGAAGGTGATCAGTCGGCCGGCTTCGGCGTGGGGCGCGACCTGACGCACGGCGGCGCGAAAGCCCTCGACGTCGGCGATGACGTGATCGGCCGGCAGGATCAGCAGGGTCGGATCGGCGCCCTCGCGCTGAGCGTGCAGGGCCGCCACCGCAACCGCCGGCGCGGTATTGCGACCGACCGGCTCCAGGATCACCGCCGCCGGCTGAATGCCGACCGCGCGCAACTGCTCGGCCACCATGAAGCGGTGCTCCTGGTTGCATACCACCAACGGCGCGGTCACATCGGTCGAACCGACAATCCGCAACGCGGTGTTTTGTAGCATCGTGTGCCGGTCCACCAGCGGCAGGAACTGCTTGGGATAGGCTTCGCGCGATAGCGGCCACAGCCGGGTACCGCTGCCGCCGGACAGGATGACGGGGATAATCATGCGACTTCACCTCGACCGATGGCGTAGTAGACGAAACCCGATTCGTGCAGGTACTCGGGATCGTAAAGGTTGCGGCCATCGAAGATCAGCGGTTGCTTGAGTTGCCGACGGATGGCGTCGAAATCCGGACTGCGGAACAAGCTCCATTCGGTGGCGATCACCAGCGCGTCGGCACCGGTCAATACGTCCATCGGTTTGGCGCACAATTGGAAATCGGGCCGCTCGCCGTAGAGTCGGCTGGCTTCGTTCATCGCTGCCGGATCGTAGGCCCGGACCGTGCAGTTTTCCCGCCACAACGCTTCCAGCAGGTTGCGGCTGGGCGCCTCGCGCATGTCGTCGGTACCCGGTTTGAACGCCAGTCCCCACAGCGCGAAAGTCCGTCCGCGCAAGTCATTGCCGAAATGGCGTTGGAGCTTGGCGAACAGCACGTTCTTCTGCCGCTCGTTGACTGCTTCCACCGCCTGGAGCAGGGCGGCCTCGTAGTTCACCGAGCGGGAGGTATACTCTAAAGCCTTGACGTCCTTCGGAAAACAGCTTCCTCCATATCCCGCGCCCGGATAGATGAAGTGGTAGCCGATCCGCGGATCGGCGCCGATGCCGACCCGCACTTTTTCGATGTCTGCCCCCAACCGTTCGGCCAGATTGGCCATTTCGTTCATGAAGCTGATCTTGGTGGCCAGCATGGCGTTGGCGGCGTACTTGGTCAGTTCCGCCGAGCGCACATCCATTTCAATCAGTCGGTCGCGGTTGCGGTTGAATGGCGCGTACAGATTGCGCAATTGCACGGTGGCCCGGTGGTCGTCGCTGCCGACGATGATGCGGTCGGGCCGCATGAAATCCTGGATCGCCGCGCCTTCCTTGAGAAATTCCGGGTTGGAGACCACCGAGAACGGGATGTCCTGGCCGCGTTCGGCGAGCACGGCGGTGATGGTGTCGCGCACCACGTCGGCGGTGCCCACCGGCACGGTGGACTTGTTGACCACCACCCGGTAATCGTCCAGGTGTTGGCCGATGGAACGGGCGACGGCGCGGACGTGCTGCAAATCGGCCGAACCGTCCTCGTCGGGCGGGGTGCCAACGGCGATGAACTGGAACAGGCCGTGGGCTACGCCCGCCGCGAGGTCGGTGGTGAATTGCAGCCGGCCGCTTTCACCGTTGCGCCGAACCAGGTCGTCAAGGCCGGGTTCGTGGATCGGGATTTCGCCGCGCTGAAGCATCTCGACCTTGCGCGGGTCTACGTCCACGCACAGCACATCGTTGCCTACGTCGGCGAAACAGGCGCCGGTGACCAGCCCGACATAGCCGGAACCAAAAATCGTAATTTTCATGGTTGCTCCCTGTTTGCGAATATACGAGGCGAACACGCCGGTTCACCTCTACGGTTTTCTGATGAGGTTCACTTTAGCACACGCCCTGATGGGACGGTTTTGCTAGAATCGCCGGCCATGGACGTTTCCTGGATTCTCGATGATCTCAACGAACCCCAGCGCGAGGCGGTAACCGCGCCGCTGGGACCCTTGCGGGTGCTGGCCGGCGCCGGCAGCGGCAAAACCCGGGTGCTGACCCGGCGCATTGCCTGGTTGCTGGCGGTGGAAAATGCCTCGCCCTGGTCGATCCTGGCGGTGACCTTTACCAACAAGGCCGCCGCCGAAATGCGCGGCCGGGTCGAAGCGATGTTGGACCAGCCTATCGGTGGGCTGTGGATCGGCACTTTTCACGGCATCGCCCACCGTCTGTTGCGCCAGCACTGGCAGGAAGCCCGCCTGCCGCGTGCCTTCCAGATCCTCGACAGCGACGATCAAACCCGGTTGCTCAAGCGGGTGTTGCGCGGCCTGAATCTGGACGAGAAGAAATGGCCACCGCCACAGACCGCCGGCTTCATCAACCGCTGCAAGGACGAGGGCCAGCGCCCCGCTGATCTGGTCGACGACAAGGACCCGGTCAGGCGCATGTACCAGCGCATCTACGCCATATATCAGCAGGAATGCGAACGCGGGGGGCTGGTGGATTTCGGCGAACTGCTGCTGCGCGTCTACGAACTCTGGCGCGACAACACGAGCCTGCTGACCCATTACCGGGAGCGGTTCCAGCACGTGCTGGTGGATGAATTCCAGGATACCAACACCATTCAGTACAACTGGGTCCGGTTGCTGGGTGGCGGCCAGGGCGACGTGTTCATCGTCGGTGACGACGATCAATGCGTCTATGGGTGGAGGGGCTCAAAAGTTGAGAATATTCAACGCTTCGCCGAGGATTTTCTCGGTACCCAGACCATCCGTCTGGAACAGAACTACCGTTCCACCCACAACATCCTCAAGGCCGCCAATGCACTCATCGCTCATAACGCCGCCCGGCTGGGCAAGAACCTGTGGACCGCCGACGGCGACGGCGAACCGATCCTGGTTTACAACGCCTTCAACGAAGTGGACGAGGCGCGATTCGTGGTCGAACGTATCCGCCAGTGGGTGGAACACGGCGGCCAGCGCCGCGACGTGGCGATTCTGTATCGTTCCAACGCCCAGTCGCGCTTGTTCGAGGAAACGCTGATCGGGATGGCGATCCCGTATCGGATTTATGGCGGATTGCGGTTCTTCGAGCGCGCCGAGATCAAGGACGCCCTGGCCTATCTCCGCTTGGTCGCCAACCGCAACGACGATCCCTCGTTCGAACGGGTCGTCAACACCCCACCGCGAGGTATCGGCGAACGTACCCTCGATCTGTTAAGGGAAGCGTCGCGCGCGCAGGGTGGCTCGCTGTGGCAAGCCGCTCTGCAACTCCTGATGGCCGACGGGCTGAGCGGGCGGGCCGCCAGCGCCGTGCGTGGCTTTTTGAGCCTGATCGAGGCGCTGGACCGCGACAGTCACGGTCGGCCGTTGCTGGAACGGGTCGATCATGTCATCCATCAGAGCGGCCTGTTGGCGATGTACGAGCAGTCCAAGATCGACAAAGGCGAGATGCGGGTGGAGAATCTGGAGGAACTGATCAACGCCAGCGGCGATTTCACCGCCAACACCAACCCGGTCTTGGTCGGCGCCGATCCGACCGAACCCGACTGGTTGAACGCCTTTCTCGCCCATGCCGCCCTGGAATCCGGTCAGGGGCAGGGATCGGCCGGCGATGATTGCGTGCAACTGATGACCCTGCACATGGCCAAGGGGCTGGAATTTCCGGTGGTGTTCCTGGTCGGGTTGGAGGAGGGACTGTTCCCGCACGGCCGTTCGGTGGGCGAAGCACGCCAATTGGAGGAAGAACGGCGACTGGCCTACGTCGGCGTCACTCGTGCCCGGCGCCAACTGTATCTGAGTTATGCCGAACAGCGCACGCTGTACGGTCGAGAAAATTTCCCGTCGCCTTCGCGCTTCGTCAGCGAGATTCCCGCCGAACTGACCCACGACGTGCGCGCTCGCGCGAAACGGCGGGAAAAAAGCCGGCTGCCGACCCGACCCGTTGCCACGGCGCCACCCGCGCCCGCCGGTTTGCGACCCCGGCAGCGGGTGCGCCATCCACAGTTTGGTGAGGGTGTGGTGCTGGAAGTCGAAGGCGCCGGCTATCACGCCAGGGCACGGGTGGATTTTCCCAGGGCGGGCGGTTCCAAGTGGCTGGTGGTCGCTTACGCCAAACTGGACTTGCTGTGATCGGTCGACTTCCGGCGCTCCAAGCATTTGCTCGAAGTATCAATGGTTTTTTATATCTACTCTGCCGAATAACGACCCCGATCCCGCGTACGCGCGGGAACCCCGCGACGCAAATTGACACAAAACCGCCGAAATCCAAGGAGCCACGCCGCAAGGCCAGGAAGAGTTAAGTGATAATTTATTGGTGCAATTTGGCGGTATGTTTGAGATAATAAATTACAAGTATAAATTAACATACCCATACATAGAAGAATTTCTGGTTGAATAGTATCTTCAAGTAGCCAATATTCATTTACACCCAGAAGCAATCATTGTGAATGCCCAAACGTCTATCGCCGCGACCGTCCGCATGTTTCCAAATGGCGCTGATTCCCGTTCCGGTCCTTCGTCGAAGCCACGCGTCCCCGAACACCGGTTGAGCCTGAAAGAGGTGCTGGACGAACTGGTCGCCGATGGTTTGGTGGCCAAGGCGGATGCCGAGTTGGCGGTCGCGGTTCCCAAGACGGAGCGTCGTGAACTCCATCCGTTGGTGGTGATCGCCAACAAAAAACTGCACCACCTCCAGCCACCACACCAGGTCTTGAGTCTCGAACTGCTGACCGAGTGGCTGGCTGGCAAGGTCGGGTTGCCCTACCTGCGCATCGACCCGCTCAAACTCGATATCGCCGCGGTCGAGCGGTTGTTACCGTTCATTTCCTTCGAGTACGCCGCCCGCTATCAAATCTTGCCGATTGCGGCAGACGATGGCCGAGTGGTGTTCGCCACCACCGAGCCCTGGCTGACCGAATGGCAGACCGTTTTGCGGCAAACCCTGCGTCGCGACATCGAACGGGTCATCGCCAATCCGCTGGACCTCAACCGCTATCAGTTGGAGTTTTACGGGGTATCGCGCTCGGTGCGCGGCGCGCTGCGAGGCTCGCCGGAGCAGACCTCGGGCATCCTCAACTTCGAGCAGTTGCTGGAACTGGGCCGGCGCGGCGAGTTGAGCGCCGACGAACGACCGATCGTGCAGATCGTGGACTGGCTGCTGCAATACGCCTTCTCCCAGCGCGCCAGCGACATCCATCTGGAGCCGCGCCGCGAGCAGGGACACATCCGCTTCCGCATCGACGGCGTGCTGAATGCGATTTATCAGTTGCCGCCGGCGGTGATGAGCGCGGTCACCAGCCGCATCAAGATCCTGGGCCGGATGGATGTGGCCGAAAAACGCCGGCCGCAGGATGGCCGCATCAAGACCCGTACTCCAGCCGGGCGGGAGATCGAACTGCGGTTGTCCACCATGCCTACCGCCTTCGGCGAAAAGTGCGTGCTGCGCATTTTTGACCCGGATACGGTCACCAAGAACTTCGGTCAACTCGGGTTCGCGCCCACCGAGGAAGCGGCCTGGCGAGCGATGATCTCCCGGCCGCACGGCATCGTGCTGGTGACGGGTCCGACCGGTTCCGGCAAGACCACTACCCTGTACACCACCCTCAAGCAACTGGCGGTACCGGAAGTTAACGTTTGCACGGTCGAAGATCCGATCGAGATGGTCGTCCCGGAACTCAACCAGATGCAGGTCCAACCCGCCATCGAGTTGACCTTTGCCCAGGGCATCCGCACCCTGTTGCGGCAGGACCCCGACATCATCATGGTTGGTGAGATTCGCGATCTGGAAACCGCGCAGATGGCGGTACAGGCCGCGCTGACCGGCCATCTGGTGCTTTCGACCTTGCACACCAACGACGCCGCCTCGGCCATTACCCGCTTGCTCGATCTCGGCGTACCGTATTACCTGATCCAAAACGTGCTGATCGGCGTGATGGCACAGCGATTGGTGCGCACCCTCTGCCCGCATTGCAAGGTATCCGGCCATATCGACGATGCGCTGTGGGAAGCGCTGGTGCGGCCCTGGCCGCTACCGAAACCGGATACCATCCGGGCGCCGCGGGGTTGCCCGGAATGTCGCAACACCGGCTATCTGGGGCGCGTCGGTCTGTACGAACTGCTGACGGTGACGCCGGAATTGCGTCGGCTGTTCCGGTCGGAAATGGACGAGGAAGTGTTGCGGCGCAGTGCCTTCGAGCAGGGGATGCGCCCGTTGCGGGTCGGCGCCGCTCTCCAGATCGCCGCCGGGCTGACCACGTTTGAGGAGGTGGTACAGATTCTACCGCCCTTGACTGAGTGAAGGCGCACTTTAACATATTTTATACACATCGCTGTTTTTTTGACTAAATTGTTGCGAAAGCACAAAATGGATTTGTGTTTTTTATGCCTGGTTTTTGATCGTCCAACAAACAACAATGGTTTAAGGAGCGCGTGATGTCCTCGAAGATGCTAAAGAGTGCCTTGGCCGTGGCACTGGCCGGTGGTCTGCTGACGGGGGTTGCCCAGGCTTACGAGGCGGGCAGTTGGATAGGCCGGGTCGGTGCGTGGGGTGTGTTCCCCAAATCCGACAACCTCGATCTCGCGTCGGGCGTCCAGCTCGATGTGGATGACGGCTACAGCCTGGGTTTCAACTTCACTTACATGGTTAACCCGAATATCGGTATCGAACTGCTCCTCGCCCTCCCGTTCAAGCACGACATCGAACTCACGGGTGCCGGCAAGGTCGCCAATACCCTCCAGTTGCCCCCGACGCTCTTTGTGCAGTATCACTTCATGCCGGAGAATACCGTCCGTCCTTATGTCGGCGTGGGTTTGAACTACACCTTCTTCTTCAATGAGGATACCACTGGCGCCCTGTCCGGCAACGACCTGAGCCTGGATTCGTCCTGGGGTCTGGCCGGCGAGTTGGGCATCGATATCGACGTGGCGCCCAACTGGTTCGTGAACGCCACCGTCAGCTATATGGACATCGACACCAAGGCCAAGCTGGACGGGGTCAGCCTCGGTACCGTGGCCATCGATCCCTGGGTCGTCGGCCTCAACGTCGGTACCCGCTTCTAATTTTTCCGATTATCGATAGCTTCGGTCGATGTTCCACGGCGGGTGAGGGCCATGCCTTCTCCCGCCAACTTGTTTACGAAAGCCATCCCACTTTCCTTTCGTCCATGACCGATCGGACCGACACATTGCGCGACGCGGTGGTCATGGACGGGCGCTTCAGCCCTTCTCGGGGTAGCCCAATTCCTTCAGCGCCGCACTCAGTTCGGCACGGACGTCGCCCTCGACACGTACCGTCACCCGGCCGGTCGGCACGTCCACCTGAACCTCCCGCACCCCCGGATGGTTACCCAATCCGGAGCGAATGGCACTGGCGCAACCGTTGCACTTGACGTTCTGGACCAGAAATTCGAGTTCCATGGGCGCGTCCTCTGGTGATTACACTGGGAGCGGAGTATAAGCCCCTGCGCCGCGCTTCGATACGATTGGAGTCCCAAGAAAATCATGCACTTCAATGGAACATGGTGACGAGATTTATGCACTATAGTGGGGCATTGTTGCAGGCATCGATTCGATGTCATATAGATAGTTTGTGGTCGAGCTTGCAAAAATCTGCCATGGCATGTTTCATGCTCAATCGACGGCGCGAATAAACTTTCTCCATCTCACCGATTATGATCGATTTTCTGAAACCCGAGGAACCAACGACAATGAATGCTGCTGATGTGATGAAGCTGATCGAGGAAAAGGGCATCAAGTTCGTGGACTACCGGTTCACGGACACCCGCGGCAAGGAGCAACACGTCACCGTACCCGTCAGTGCCGTGGACGAGGATGTGTTCGAGGACGGCAAGATGTTCGACGGCTCGTCCATCGCCGGCTGGAAGGGCATCCAGGAGTCGGACATGATCCTGATGCCCGATCCGGTGACCGCGGCCGTCGACCCCTTCTTCGAAGAACCGACCCTGGTGCTGACCTGCGATGTCATCGAACCCAACACCATGCAGGGTTACGAGCGCGACCCGCGTTCGTTGGCCCGCCGCGCCGAGGCGTATCTGAAATCCACCGGGATCGGCGACACTGCCTTTTTCGGCCCGGAAAACGAGTTTTTCATTTTCGATGACGTGCGCTGGGGTGCCGACATCAGCGGCTGCTTCTGCAAGGTGGATTCCTCCGAAGCCGGCTGGAACTCCGAACGCGCCTACGAAGGCGGCAACTTCGGCCATCGGCCCGGCGTCAAGGGCGGTTATTTCCCAGTGCCGCCAGTCGATTCGATGCAGGACATCCGCTCCACCATGTGCCTGAATCTGGAGGCGATGGGATTGGTGCCCGAGGTGCATCATCACGAAGTGGCCACCGCCGGCCAGGCCGAGATCGGTGTCCAGTTCAACACGCTGGTGCGCAAGGCTGACGAGGTGCAGCGGCTGAAGTACGTGGTGCAGAATGTGGCCGCCAGCTACGGCAAGACCGCCACCTTCATGCCCAAGCCCCTGGTCGGCGACAACGGCAGCGGCATGCACGTCCACCAGTCGCTGGCGAAAGGCGGCGTCAATCTGTTCTCCGGCGACCTGTACGCCGGCCTGTCGGAACTGGCCCTGTACTACATCGGCGGCATCATCAAACACGCCAAGGTGCTGAACGCGTTTTGCAACCCCTCGACCAATTCCTACAAGCGGCTGGTGCCGGGCTTCGAAGCGCCGATCAATCTGGCGTACTCGGCGCGCAACCGCTCCGCTTCCATTCGTATCCCCTACGTCAGCAACCCCAAGGGACGCCGCATCGAGGTGCGTTTCCCCGACTCAACCGCCAATCCGTATCTGGCTTTCGCCGCGATGATGATGGCCGGTCTGGACGGTATCCAGAACAAGATTCATCCCGGCGATCCGGTGGACAAGGACATTTATGAATTGCCACCGGAGGAAGAGAAGCTGATTCCGCAGGTGTGCTTCTCCCTGGAGCAGGCGCTCAACGAGCTGGACAAGAACCGCGAGTTCCTCACCAGGGGTGGCGTGTTCACTAACGATCTGATCGATGCCTATATCGCGCTCAAGATGCAGGAAGTCACCCGGATGCGGATGACCACCCACCCGGTCGAGTTCGATCTCTACTACAGTCTGTGATGTCCTGGGCGACGGTCCGCGAGCTGGCGTGACCGCCCAAGGACTCGATGTTCGCGACGCCCCCAAATGGGGGCGTCGCCGTTTGAGGAAGGCGCGACGAAAGGTAAAGGGTGATGCTCGTCGCACCCTTTTGGTGCAGAATGGCAACAGGGCCGGTAATCCCGTCTGGGAACCGTGCGGCGGATGCGCCGGATTGACGCGATCAACACCCTCTCGAGCGTAGCAGAAAGGCGATTCGGCCAGTTGGTTTGGTTCTTGCTGCATGGCCAGCGATGAGCGAAAGGCGAGGCGAACGTGCTACGAGACTATTACCGCCGGGTTGTGGATGGCTTGAGCATCGCCGTGCTGGTGCTGGATCGGCGATTGCGGTTGCTGTTCATGAACGCGGCCGCGGAAACGCTGTTCGAGCTGAGCTTCCGCAAAGCGCGCAAGCTGGCTCTCCCGGAGCTGATCGTCGGCGCCGAGCCGTTCATCGCTGGGCTGCGGCATTGTCTGGAAAACGGCCATCCCTACATCGAACGGGAATTGCAGTTGACCTTCCCACCGGAGCGCATCGTCACTGTGGATTGCACCGCCGCGCCCCTGCTGGAGCGCGATCCTCCCACCGAGTTGCTGCTCGAACTGCGGCAGGTGGACTGGCGATTGCGCATCAACCGGGAAGAACACATCCTGGCCCAGCACCATACCACGCGGGCATTGGTGCGTAACCTGGCGCACGAGATCAAGAATCCGCTGGGCGGACTGCGCGGGGCGGCCCAACTGCTGGAGCGCGAATTGCCGGACCCGGCGCTGCGCGAATACACCGGCATCATCATCGGCGAGGCCGATCGGTTGCGCGGTCTGGTGGACCGGATGCTCGGACCCAACCAACCTCGCGCCTACGACGAGGTGAGCATCCACGAAATCCTGGAGCGGGTCTGCGGGCTGGTGGAAGCCGAGGCCAACCCCGGCATACGCATCGAACGCGACTACGACCCCAGTATTCCGCCGGTGTGGGGCGATGCCGACCGCTTGATTCAGGCGGTGCTCAACGTGGTACGCAATGCCTTGCAGGCGCTCGACCACCGGGGTGTCATCACTCTGCGGACCCGGGTGCAGCGCCAGTACACCATCGGTTCCAAGCGCCACAAGTTGGTGGCGCGGCTGGATGTGATCGACGACGGTCCCGGCATTCCGCTCGAGCAGCAGGAGCAGGTTTTCTATCCGATGATCAGCGGCCGTCCGGACGGGACCGGTCTGGGCTTGTCGATCGCCCAGAACATCGTCAACCAGCACGGCGGTCTGATCGAATGCACCAGCCGACCCGGAGAGACCGTTTTCACGCTGTTACTGCCCTTGGGAAAGACCGGATGACCAGGAAAGAACACGTTTGGGTGATTGACGACGACCACGCCATCCGCTGGGTGCTGGAAAAGGCCCTGCAGCGCGACAACATGACGGTGACGACCTTCGAGAGCGCGGCGGGGGCGTTGGATGCGCTCAAGCAGGGCCGGCCGGACGCGATCATGGCGGATATCCGGATGCCGGGCATGAATGGTCTGGAATTGCTGGCCTGCCTGCGCGAGCGATTGCCGGAGTTGCCGGTCATCATCATGACCGCTCATTCCGACCTCGACAGCGCGGTTTCCGCCTATCAGGGCGGCGCGTTCGAATATCTGCCCAAGCCGTTCGACGTGGACGAGGCCGTGGCCCTGGTCCGCCGCGCCTGTTTGACTCACCGCCAGCGCACCGAGCCGGCGGAACTGATCGAGCCGTTGCCGGAAATCATCGGCGAGGCGCCGGCGATGCAGGAGGTGTTCCGCGCCATCGGCCGGCTGTCGCGCTCCAACATCACGGTGCTGATCACCGGCGAATCGGGCACCGGCAAGGAGCTGGTGGCCCGCGCCCTGCATCGGCACAGCCCGCGCGCCGACAAACCCTTCATCGCCATCAACACCGCCGCCATTCCCCGCGATCTGCTGGAATCGGAACTGTTCGGCCACGAACGTGGCGCGTTCACTGGGGCGCAGGCAGCACGGCAGGGGCGGTTCGAACAGGCCAACGGCGGTACGCTGTTCCTGGACGAGATCGGCGACATGCCGGCGGAATTGCAGACTCGGTTGTTGCGGGTGCTGGCCGAGGGCGAGTTTTATCGGGTGGGCGGGCACACGCCGACCCGGGTGGACGTGCGGGTGATCGCCGCCACCCATCAGAATCTGGAGCAGCGAGTGCGCGACGGGCTGTTCCGCGAAGATCTTTATCACCGCCTGAACGTCATCCGCATTCAACTGCCGTCGCTCAACAAGCGCCGCGAGGATATCCCGTTGCTGACCCGGCATTTCCTGGGCCAGGCCGCGCGGGAACTGGGAGTCGAGTCCAAGGTGTTGCGGCCGGACACCGAAACCTATCTCAGCCGGCTGGATTGGCCCGGCAACGTCCGCCAATTGGAGAATCTGTGCTGCTGGCTGACGGTAATGGCGTCCGGCCGGGAAATTCATCTGGAGGATTTGCCGGCGGAATTGCGGGAACGCGGGCTGGCGGTGGCCGGCGGCGGTCTCGACTGGGAAGCGGCGCTGCGGCTGTGGGCCGGCCAAAGTCTGGCGCGCGGCGAGCAAAATCTGTTGGAGACGGCGTTGCCGAGTTTCGAACGAGTGCTGATCCGGGCGGCGCTGGAACAGACCGGCGGTCATCGTCAGGATGCCGCCAGGCTGCTGGGCTGGGGGCGCAACACCTTGACCCGCAAGATCAAGGAATTGCAGATGGATTAGGCGTGAGTGTCACGGACCGACCGACCATGTTCGACGTGATCCTTTACGAGCCGGAAATTCCGCCCAACACCGGCAACATCATCCGACTGTGCGCCAATACCGGCGCGCGGTTGCACTTGATCCGTCCCCTGGGTTTTCAGTTCGACGACCGGCAATTACGCCGGGCAGGCCTGGATTATCACGAATGGGCCACGGTTCGGCTGCATCGCGATCTGGCCGCCTTTCTCGCCGAAGTGAAACCGGCGCGATTGTTTGCCTTCACCACCAAGGGTGCCCGTCTTTACCATACGGTCGCTTACCAGCCGGATGATGCCCTGCTGTTCGGCCCCGAAACGCGGGGTTTGCCAGCGGCGGTCCTGCGCGATATTCCGGCGGAACAACGGCTGAGATTGCCGATGCTCACCACCGGCCGCAGCCTGAATCTGTCCAATGCGGTCGCGATTGCTCTGTACGAGGCGTGGCGGCAATGCGGTTTTCAGGGCGCGCCTTAGCAGCCTGTCGGGCTCCCATGAATACGTATTCATGACGCATAGCGAGGGCGGCCATCCGGCTTCTTACGCGATTTCCTGAAAAGGTTATACCGAACCGGGCTGGGTCTCCCCCTTTGAAAAAGGGGGTTGGGGGGATTTTGACCGGCGGCGTCAACCCACGGGCCTCAAATCCCCCCTTACCCCCTTTGCTAAAGGGGGGAACGACTACGCTCCATTTCGCGGCCAGGCAGGTAAACTTTCTTCCGGAAATCGCCTTACGCGTCGTTATTGCCTAGCACGACTTGCTTGCGCAGCTTGGCGAATTCCAGCAACCGGCGGATCGGCTGGACCGCCCGCTGGCGTACCGCTTCATCGATAACGATTTCGTTGGCGCCGGTTTCCAGCACTTGGGCGAGATTGCGCAAGCCGTTCATTGCCATCCACGGGCAATGGGCGCAACTGACACAAGTCGCGCCCTTGCCGGCGATGGGCGCTTCCAGAAAGACCTTGCCCGGCGCCACCTGCTTCATTTTGTGGAACAGGCCGTTGTCGGTGGCGACGATGAATTTTTTGGCAGGCAGCTTCCGCACGGCTTCGACCAGCCCCGTGGTTGATCCCACCACATCGGCCTGAGCAATCACGTCCAGCGGCGATTCCGGGTGGACCAACACCTTGGCGTCGGGATGCGCGGCGCGGAGCTTGCGCAGTCCGTCGGCCTTGAACGCTTCATGCACCACGCAGGCGGCGCTCCACAGCAGCATGTCCACGCCGGTTTCCCGCTGGACGTAGGCCCCCAGGTGCCGGTCCGGCGCCCAGATCAGCTTCTCCCCGCGTTCCGCCAGATAACGCACCAAGTCTAGGGCGATGCCCGAGGTCACCACCCAATCGGAGCGCGCCTTCACCGCCGCGCTGGTGTTGGCGTAGACCACCACCGTTCGGTCGGGATGCTGGTCGCAAAACGCGGCGAACTCGTCGGCCGGGCAGCCCAAATCCAGCGAGCATTCGGCCCGTAAATCGGGCATCAGCACCCGCTTTTCGGGATTGAGAATTTTGGCGGTTTCGCCCATGAAGCGGACGCCGGCTACTACCAGCGTGCTGGATTTACACTCGGTGCCAAAGCGGGCCATGTCCAGCGAATCCGAGACGTAGCCGCCGGTGGCCTCGGCCAGTTCCTGCAATTCGGGCGAGGTGTAGTAATGCGCGACCAGCGTGGCGTCTCGCTCGACCAGCAATCTTTTGATCCGCGCGATCAACGTTGTCTTTTCGGTAGCGTCCAGCGTCTCGACCACGGTGGGCGGTACTTGCATGGGCGACAGGCGGCGGTCCCTCATGATCATCTCGGAAACGACTGCGTTCATTAATGGTTCTCCCGCGACCGGCTCGGCCGCGTCACTTGATGAAGTCAACTTGGCCGGGACGCTTGGCCCGGTACAACCTGGCCGGTCGATGGCCGCCGCGTCGCGCCATGTCGCCGGTAGCCTCAATACAATCCAACGCCAGAATGCGCTTGCGGAAATTGCGCTTGTCCAACGGTTCGCCCAGGATGGTTTCGTGGACCGCCTGCAACTCGCTCAGGGTGAAGCGCTCCGGCATCAGTTGCAGGCCGATGGTGGAATAAGCCAGCTTGGCGGCCAGTCGCCGGTGGGCCAGGGCCACGATCTCGCCGTGGTCCAGGGCCAACGCCGGCAGCGCGTCCACCGCTGCCCAACGCGCGTGGTCCATTGCGAGCGGAGCATCGACCGGCAAACGTCCGGTAGGGACCAGCGCGTAATAGGCCACCGCCACCGCCCGTTGCCCGGGATCGCGATTGGGCTGGCCGAAGGTGTAGAGCTGTTCCAAATACACCCCACTCAAACCGGTCTGCTCCATCAAATGGCGCCGAGCGGCGGTATCCAAATCCTCGTCCGCCTCGATCTGCCCACCGGGTAACTTCCAGCCGGCCGAATGCCGCGCCAACAGCACTTCCAGCCGCTCGGCGCGGATGGTGAACGGTGCGACATCGGTGGTCAGAGCCAGCAGGGTGGAGGGTGGCATTGTTTCGAGTTCAGCATGGTGTACAAACTACACCTTTATGTTAGTGTCAATTTAACACTATTGCAAATCCATGACGGCAGTTTTTCAAATCAATGAAAACAGGAACCGACGGATTTCGCTAGAATGCGCCTTCACGAAAAAATCGCGGAGAGATTGACGATGGCGGCACAGCGGGAGACGGTGGTGCTGGTGCATGGTTTGTACGTTCACGGGCTATGGATGCGGTTGCTTGAATACTGGCTGGAGCAGTCGGGCTATCACACGGTGAATTATTCGTACCCCTCTATCACCCGCTCGCCGGCGGAAAACGCCGAGGAACTGCATGCGATGCTGGAGCGGCTGGACACCTCGGTGGTGCATTTTCTGGCGCACAGCATGGGCGGGCTGGTGGTGCGCCATTTGTTCCACCACTATCCGCGGCAAAAGCCGGGTCGGGTGGTGACGATGGGCACGCCCCATCAGGGCAGCTATGCCGCCCGGATCATGCACTACAGCGGCTTGGGTTACTTTGTCGGCCGGGGACTGGAGGATGGCCTGTTGGGCGATACTCCGGCCTGGGCTGCCTCCCATCAACTCGGTTCGATCGCCGGTACCCTTAACGTTGGACTGGGGTTGCTGTTCCCGGGTATGCCGGAGCCGGCGGACGGCATGATCGCGGTGGTCGAAACCCAGTTGCCGGGCATGACCGACCATATCTGCCTGCCGGTGTCCCACATGCAGATGCTGGTGGATCCGGCGGCGGTCGCCCAGTCCTGCGCGTTCTTCGCCACCGGCCGGTTTCACCATCCCCCCCATCATGCCCGGCGGGATTAAGTGCTAAACTGATTTCCCCGATTCGCAAGGTTTTCAGGCAAGAGGCTTCGCATGGCAGGACATAGTAAATGGGCGAATATTCAGCACCGGAAGAACGCCCAGGACGCCAAACGCGGCAAGCTGTTCACCCGGCTGATCCGGGAGATCACCGTGGCGGCCCGCATGGGCGGCGGCGATCCCGGCGCCAACCCCCGGTTACGACTGGTGATGGACAAGGCGCTCACCGCCAACATGCCGAGGGACACCATCGACCGCGCCATCAAGCGCGGCACCGGCTCGCTGGAAGGGGTCGAATACGAGGAAATCCGCTACGAGGGCTACGGTCCGGGTGGAGTGGCGGTCATGGTGGATGCCATGACCGACAATCGCAACCGCACGGTTGCGGAAGTCCGCCACGCCTTCACTAAATGCGGCGGCAATCTCGGTACCAGCGGCTCGGTGGCGTTCCAGTTCAGCGAACAGGGCGTGTTGAGCTATCCGGCCGGCTGCGACGAAAACCGCATCATGGAAGTCGCCATCGAAGCCGGCGCGGACGACGTGGTGAGCTACGAAGACGGTTCGGTGGACGTGCTCGCTGCGCCCACCGCGTTTTCCCCAGTCAAGGACGCGATGACCGCCGCCGGTTTGGTGCCCGAAGGGGCTGAAGTGACCATGCGCGCTGCCTCCAACATCACCCTGGGTTTCGAGGACGCCCAGAAGATGGTCAAGCTGTTGGAGATGTTGGAGGATTTGGACGATACCCAGAACGTTTACTCCAACGCCGATATCCCCGACGCCATTTTGGCGAAACTCTGAGCGTGGCGACGATCCGGTTGATGGGCATCGATCCCGGTTCGCGGATCACCGGCTACGGGATTATCGATATAGATGGACCGCGCAACCGCCACGTCGCCAGCGGTTGTATCCAGACCGCCAGCGACCGGCCGCTGCCGGAACGATTGAAGACCATCTTCGAGGCGGTGACCGCGGTCGTTGGGACTTATCAACCGGCGGAAGTAGCGGTCGAGCAGGTGTTCATGCATCGCAATCCCGATTCGGCGCTCAAGCTCGGCCAAGCCCGGGGGGCCGCGCTCTGCGCCGTGGTCATGGCCGGGCTGCCGGTCAGCGAATACGCGCCGCGCGCCATCAAGCAGGCAGTGGTCGGCAGTGGCGCCGCCGACAAGTTCCAGGTGCAACACATGGTCAGGCTGCTGCTGAATCTGCCGGAAGCGCCGCAGGCCGATGCCGCCGATGCACTGGCGGTGGCGATCTGCCACGGCCACACCCGGCAGAGCCAGCAGCGGCTGGGAGGGGCCATCGTGCTGGCCGGGAGACGGCGATGATCGGCCGCCTGCGCGGGTTGCTGGCCTGGAAACAACCGCCGTATCTGCTGATCGATGCCCACGGAGTCGGTTACGAGCTGGAGGCATCGCTGACCACCTTCCAGACCTTGCCGGAGGTGGGCGCGGAGGTCATGCTGTTCACCCATCTGGCGGTGCGCGAGGATGCTCATACGCTGTATGGCTTCGCCAGCACCGTCGAGCGCGGCCTGTTCCGCAATCTGATTCGGGTGACCGGCATCGGCCCGCGACTGGCGTTGCTGATTCTGTCGGGGATGAGCGTGGACTTGTTCGGCCGCTGCGTGCGCGAAGGCGACGCACGTTGCACTGACCCGCCTACCGGGGATCGGCAAGAAGACCGCCGAGCGGCTAATCATCGAAATGCGCGATCGTATCGGCGAGCTGGGCTTGCATCCGGCGGCGGTGGTCCTGCCCGGCGGCCAGACCATGTCGCCGGATGCGACCCCGCTGGACGACGCCATCAGCGCCCTGGTGGCGCTGGGTTACAAGCTGCCCGAGGCTTCGCGCATGGTTCAGGCCATCGAGTCCGAAGGGATGAGCAGCGAAGCGATCATCCGGCAGGCACTGCAAGCCAGCGTGCGCCGTTAGCCAGGGCTGCCACCACCAGGACTGGAAATCGGGCAGCGTTAGTCGCCGTTTGGCTTTACACTCTTTGCCAGGAATGTTCGAAACCGCCACCGTTGTCGCCATGAATCCATCGGATCGTCTGATTTCTCCAGCCGCCAGCGGCGAGGATGCCACGCTGGACCGGGCCGTCCGTCCCCGGCGGCTGGATGAGTACATCGGCCAACTGGCGTTGCGCGAACAACTGGGGATTTTCATCCAGGCCGCCCGGGGGCGTGGCGAAGCGCTGGATCACGTGCTGTTGTTTGGACCGCCGGGGCTGGGCAAGACCACACTGGCGCACATCGTCGCCGCCGAGATGGGCGTCAACCTGCGCCAGACGTCGGGACCAGTGATCGAGCGGCCCGGCGATCTGGCCGCCCTGCTCACCAATCTGGAACCGCGCGATGTCTTGTTCATCGACGAGATCCATCGCCTGAGTCCGGTGGTCGAGGAGGTGCTGTATCCGGCGATGGAGGATTACCAGATCGACATCATGATCGGCGAGGGACCGGCGGCGCGGTCGATCAAGCTGGATCTGCCGCCGTTCACCCTGGTCGGCGCCACCACTCGCGCCGGCTTGCTGACGTCGCCGCTGCGGGACCGGTTCGGCATCGTGCACCGACTGGAGTTTTACACGCCGGAGGAACTGACCGAGATCGTGGCCCGTTCGGCCCGGATTCTCGCCATCGAGACCGACTATCCCAACGGTGCGACGGAGATCGGCCGGCGCTCGCGCGGCACGCCCCGCATCGCCAACCGGCTGCTGCGGCGGGTGCGCGATTTCGCCCAGGTGCGCGCGGCGGGCCGGATCACCGTCGAAGTGGCGCAACTGGCGCTCGATCTGTTGAAGGTGGACGAACGCGGCTTCGACGAGCAGGATCGGCGGCTACTGTGGCTGATGATCGACAAGTTCGGCGGCGGGCCGGTGGGGCTGGATACACTGGCGGCGGCGCTGAGCGAGGAGCGCGGCACCATCGAGGACGTACTGGAGCCCTTCCTGATCCAGCAGGGCTTTTTGATGCGTACTCCGCGTGGACGGGTAGCCACGGTGCACGCCTATCGCCACTTCGGCTTGGCCGTTGTCAACAACCCGGCGGCCAGTGGCGATCTGTTTGGCGCCGCGCCTTAGAGGCTGTCGAAAAACTGCCCGAGTAAAATCAAAGCCTTGTTGACGTAGGAACCCGCTTGCGGACGATTTTGGCCGATCATCGTCGGCAAGTTTGCTCTTACAATCAATAAGTTAGTTTTTAGACAGCTTCTTAGGTAACTCGCAATAAATACCCTCCATTTTTTACCATCAAACCTGTGGCTGAATGGTCATGAAGTACTTTCGCAGTGATACATCGCGTGTCACTCTGTCAGCAAAGGTTTTAAACGCTTTCTTTGCCATTCGTATACCTTTTTTATAAGTGGTTTCCACAAGCTTTACGACTGGATGAAGTCCTTTCCAAGTCATTGTTTTTGCCCATTCTAAACTCGTTTCGATAGTATTTAAAAGCGTTCCACTCCAATGATGCTCAAGAATACCCCAACACCGTTCGATGGGATTATATTTACTATGATACGGGGGATAATAGGCTAATACGATCTCAATGTTATTTTTATCCGCAAATTCGACCATCCGTTTTATGAACTGCGTCCTATGGCTAGCATTGTGTGGGCCGTTGTCCAAATTAATGACCAATTGTTTAATATGAGGATGTCGGATTTTGTTCGCATCCCACCACTGTTGGAGGCAGTCGACAATAAAATCACTGGTTTCGAACGAAACCCCAAAGATAATGGTGAGCAATCCGGTCATAACCTCTAAAATACCAAAAGGCGTTAATTTATCTTTAATTCCCATATCATGATCGTCAGCTTGCACGGCTTTACGACAGCGTGAGGTACCACCTCGTGATGAATTGCACAGATCAATTTTCGCTTTGGTGTCAATCGATATTCTTAACGAATCCTCGCGTAAATCCGATTCTTGATTGATTTTATGAAGGTTATCGAAGATCGCATCGGTCTCCAACACTTTTTTCAAGGGCTTGGCCTTCTGGACCCTGCGTAGGCGAAAACCTAGGCGGTTCAAGATGTTGCTGATCGTCTTTTCGCACGGTAACTCTTCATGGTTCCAGCCTTTTTCAGTGATAAGCGCTTGGCGCATGGCTTTGGCGGTCATGCGCGTGTATTGAAACCTTGTTTGGAATTTCGGGTCAACTTGGCTTTCCGGTTCAGCTAAAGAAACGATGTCGCGTTCCAGTGGTGGGTTTTTGGCTTCGGTTCTTTTGTTGCCGCGCGCTTTAAAATGATCCACGCAGACGATCCCCGTGCGTAACTCATTTAATCCAAGAGTCACTGCCTTTCGATCCCAGCCAAACACTTTTTCAGCGAGATAAGCTTTTGAATTTAAATAATCAATACACACTTGCGCTTGAAACGCCCGCTTTTTTGAACGGGTTAATTTTCTTGCTGCATCTTTAATCGTAGCAATATGTTGTTTTGATAAGTTGGTCATGAGTTGCAGATCCATAGGGTCATATCAATTTTATTAGAATACGCTTATCTAGTGTCTGACCGGAAACCATATTTATCAATTAAATCATTTGCTTATCAAGAAGTTATGTGCCTGTTCTGATTTCTGATACGATGTTTATCTTATTGATTTGTTTATATTTATAATTCCATGCTATACTTTTTCAAAATTTAAATGGTTCCTTATCTAATATCGAGAAAGAACATGCGCCAAAAAACCCGAAAACCGATTGACGAAATGCAAGTAGATCAAGTCCAATTAGACGCCAATTCTCGTGATGATATTCCTCAACTGCTTAAGGGATTACAATATATTTTTCTCAATCCGATTTTGCTCGAACAGGCCCTCAAGATTTTAGATGGCATATTTCCTAAGGACATCGATCTTAATAACGGACGACCGGGTATGGATATGTGGAGTATTTTAGTCCTGGGAGTCCTTCGGTTAAACTTGAATTGTGACTATGATCGACTGCATAATTTAGTCAATAATCATAAAACGATTCGCCAAATTCTCGGCCATGGCGTGGTTGACGATCAAGACTGTTATTACTTACAGACGCTCAAAGATAATGTCAGCTTATTAACACCTGAAATTCTTGATCAAATTAATCAAGTCGTGGTGAACGCCGGTCATGCGTTGATTAAAAAAAAAGGATTAGGCGATGAGCCGTTGCCCGACCGGGGTGCGGAAGACCCACTCCGCGGCCGTTGTGATTCATTCGTGGTAGAAACCAATGTTGAATATCCAACGGATACCCGTTTGTTGTTTGATTCGGTACGGAAAGTGATTCAACTCCTCATCCGGTTATGCCGACGCCAACAGGTCGAAGAGCCAATAGGGGGGGTAGACGGCATTAAAAAATTAAAAAAACTATGGCGTCGTCTCCAAAAACTCAAGCCCTCGACCTCGAAAGGTGAATCCAAACAAGCGTCGCGTCAGAAAGAAATCATCGACGCGCATCAAGCCTATCTCGATTGGGCTACAGAGTTAGTAGAACGCGCCCATCGCCAATTAGAAGAACTTGAGAAAATAGACGGAATGGATAAAGATAAGATATTGAAAATAAAGGATTTTGTCAATCATGCCCGGCGACAAATCGATCAAATTGACCGCCGGGTTATTCAAGGCAAAAAGATTCCTCATCAAGAAAAAGTATTTTCAATTTTTAAACCTTATACCGAATGGATTAGTAAAGGAAAAGCGGGGGTGCCGGTGGAACTGGGTGTTATGGTGGGCATTATTGAAGATCAACATCGCTTTATTCTTCATCACCGGGTTATGCAACAGGAAGTCGATGTGGATGTAGCGGTCCGTATGGTCCAGGAAACGCAGCAGCGGTATCCTCAATTATCATCCTGTAGTTTTGACCAAGGTTTTCATTCGCCTGGCAACCAGCGTGAGTTATCAGATCTACTCGAGACCGTGATTCTACCGAAAAAGGGCCGACTTTCGAAAACCGATCAAGCGCGACAACAAGAAGTTGTTTTTATTGAGGGGCGATGCCAACATGCTGCGGTCGAATCGGCGATTCATGCGTTAGAGGTCCATGGTTTGGATCGCTGTCCTGATGATGAATTACCAGCATTCAAGCGGTATGTGGCGTTAGCCATCGTGGCGCGAAACTTGCAAATTTTGGGTCGCTACCTGCAACAACAAGAACAAGATATAGAACAGGAGCGATGTAAAAAAGCAGCGTAGAAAAAGCGAATAACTTGAGATGAATCTGGAGATTTTGTTCTCCAACCATAACTACTTTTTCAATAATGAAAATTTGCAGAACGTTATCAATCCAAAGCTATTTCTACAGGAAAAATGTTTAAAGAATTTGGATATAAAAAGATAAAATAGAAAAAATGACTAAAAATAATCCAAAAATCCTTACCCATTTTTTAACGAGAAAGGTTTTCGTTCAGACACTATCTAGTGGGCTGCCCCAAAACTTTTGATCGGTTCAAACCAGCGTAGGGGATGAGCGAAGCGCAATCCACCCTACAGATCCAGATCATGACCTGTCAGAATTGATGCGGTAAGCCACTCGGGGGAGTCGAGCAAACATTCGGGTAGTGTCCCTCAGTATCCGTGATGGAGATACCCTGTGCTGGGGACCGGTTGGCATTCTCGAGCGTTTTCCCGGTCATGGAATGCTAACCTA
This sequence comes from uncultured Gammaproteobacteria bacterium, assembly GCA_963715845.1. Classification (GTDB taxonomy): domain Bacteria; phylum Pseudomonadota; class Gammaproteobacteria; order Competibacterales; family Competibacteraceae; genus Competibacter_A. Next base: position 123,100 of record CAVQSJ010000025.1, read on the forward strand.
ATGGATTTTTTATATTTTTCAATATCAAAAGAAGAAAAATTCATCTGGTGCTAAAGAGGCATGTGAAGATCAATAGTGACGTAATCGTCTTGGGTTTGGTCATAAGCAAAGCCCGGATGCTCATCACGGATACTCGGAGACACTACCAAAATTTGCGGGAATATTTTTTGCGAGTTACCTTAGAGGATTACGGCTTGGTCGAGGCTGGGGGAGTCGCGGGTACCGGTGCCGCGCCGGTGCCACCAGCCGAGGGGTTGGCCGGGATCGGTGGGCTGGCTGGGCTGGGGGGTGTGGGGGGCTCGGCGGGTTCGGCGTCGCTGGGGGGACTGGCAGCGGCGGGCGGCGCCAGACCTTCTACGCCGATATCGTACTCGTCCACGGTAAGCGTACCGTCGTTGTCGCCGTCGGCGGCGTTGAAATCCAGTCCTTCGACGCTGGCGGCTTCGTCGGCGCTGATCAGGCCGTCGCCGTCGGTATCGACTTCCTCGAAAGTCAGCGGCCCCGAGGCGATGGCGGGAAGAGCGGCCAGCAGCAGGACCGATAGAACGAGCGTGCGCATCGAAGTTCTCCGCAGGCTTGCAATGGTTCAGTTTCAGTTAAATATCGTTGCGGAATTCTAGCGGAAGATGGCTACGTTTGTCTGGCCCGTGCGGGTTTATTACGAGGATACCGACAGCGGTGGTGTGGTTTATTACGCCAATTATCTAAAATTCATGGAGCGTGCCCGCACCGAATGGCTGCGCGCCCGCGGCTTCGAACAGGATGCACTGTTGCGCGATTTACGGCTGTTGTTTGCGGTACGGACGTTGACCGTGGATTATCATCGGCCCGCCCGGTTCAACGATCTGCTGGCGGTGGCGAGCCAGGTGGTGGACGCGCGCGGTGCCAGTTTTCTGTTCGCGCAGACCATTCAACACGACGACTCCGGTGAATTGTTGTGTAGCGCGCGGGTCAGAGTCGCTTGTATCGATGCCGAGACCTTCCGGGCGCGCCGGATTCCCCGGCGGTTGATGAGGGAGATAGGGGGGATAGTAGGTGACCCATGATTTGTCGTTCTGGAGCTTGATTGTCAACGCCAGCCTGATCGTGCAATTGATCATGCTGGCGTTGGCGCTGATTTCGCTGGGTTCGTGGTGGGTAATCGTCAAAAAGGGCTTGGTCATGACGTCCGCCAGGCGGGCGACCGACCAGTTCGAGGACGATTTCTGGTCGGGGATCGATCTGGCCTCGCTCTATGCGCGCATCAACCGCCAGAAGGAGGTGGTCTGGGGGATGGAAGCGATTTTCCTGGCGGGTTTCCAGGAATTCCTGCGCTTGCGTTCTCAACCGACCATGGATCCGGAGTCGGTGGTCAGCGGCGCGCAGCGGGCGATGCGAGCGGCCGGCTCGCGGGAACTGGACGATCTGGAGATGTACTTGTCGCTGTTGGCGACCACCGGTTCCACCAGTCCATACATCGGCCTGTTCGGCACGGTTTGGGGCATAATGAATGCCTTCCTCGCGCTGGGCATGACCCAGCAGGCCACGCTGGCGCAGGTGGCGCCGGGTATCGCCGAGGCATTGGTCGCGACCGCGATGGGTTTGTTCGCGGCCATCCCGGCGGTGATTTTCTACAATCGCTACGCACACGAAGTGGACCGGCTGGCCAATCGTTACGAAACGTTCATGGAGGAATTCTCCAACATCCTCCAGCGCCAGTCCTACAGCCTGCGCAAGAGCTACGCAGACGCCGCCCGCGCCGCCGCGGCGCCCCAGAGCTAGATCATGGCCCGACGCAGCTCGCATGGCCGCCTGAAGGCGGAAATCAACATCGTCCCGTACATCGACGTGATGCTGGTGTTGCTGGTCATTTTCATGGTGACCGCACCCCTGCTCAATCAGGGGGTCGAAGTGGACTTGCCCAAAGCGCCAGCGGAACAGATCAACACCAACCATCAGGAAACCCAGGTGCTGGTGCTGTCGGTGCAGAAGGACGGCACCTGCTACCTCAATGTCGGCTCGGAAAAAGCCCAGCCGGTGAATTGCAAGACGCTGGAACCGCGCCATGAGGACGCCAGGACGCGCTTGAGCCGAAAACCGCCACCGCCGGTGCTGGTCCGTGCGGACAAGGAGGTACGATACGAGCAGGTAATCCAGGCGATGGCGGCGTTGACGGGCGTGGGTGCGGTCAAGGTCGGCTTGTCCACGGCGCCGCCGGACGAACCACCGGTTCGGCGTTAGTCACGACTGATGCAACCGGGGCGCCGAGCGAAATATCAGGATATTGTGGCGGCGGTGGCTACTATTGCCATACATGCCGTCGTTCTGGTGTTTTTGCTGTTCAATTTAAACATCACCACCGGTGCGCTGCATCCCGAGCCGGCCGAGGTCGAACCTATCCCGGCCGAAGTGGTGGACGAAGTCGCGATCCGGGAAGAGCTGGAACGGCTGGCGGAAGCAGAACGTCGTCGCCAGCGCGAGGAAGCGGCGCGGCTGGCCAGGCTGGCGCAGGTCGAGCGGGAGGCGGAAGAGCGGCGGCAGGCGGAAATCCGCCGCCAGAGGGAAGAGGAAGCCCGGCGCGAAGCCGAGGAGCGTCGTAAAGCCGCTGCCGAGGAAGCCAAGCGCAAGGCCGAGGAAGCGCGCCGCGAGGCGGAAGAACGCCGCGAGGCGGAAGAAGCCAAGCGCAAGGCCGAGGAAGCGCGCCGCGAGGCGGAAGAACGCCGCGAGGCGGCTGAAGAAGCGAAACGCCAGGCCGCCGAAGAGGCCAAGCGACAAGCGGCGGCAGCGGCGGAAGCCCGTCGCGAAGCGGCGGAAGAGGCGAAGCGCCAGGCAGCGGCCGAAGCCAAACGGCAAGCGGCGGCGGAGGCCCTGCGTGCAGCCGCCGAGGAGGCCAAACGGCAGGCGGCGGCGAAAGCCCGACGCGAAGCGGCGGAAGAGGCGAAACGCCAGGCAGCGGGGGAGACCAAACGGCAAGCAGTGGCGGAGGCCAAACGTGAAGCCGCCGAAGAGGCCAAGCGGCAGGCGGCGGAAGAGGCCAAGCGCGAAGCGGCGGAAGAGGCGAAACGCCAGGCAGCGGCCGAAGCCAAACGGCAAGCGACGGCGGAAGCGAGGCGAGGCGTAAAGCGGTGGAAGAAGCCAAACGCAAGGCGGAGGAATCGGCCAAACGTGAAGCTGCCGAGGAAGCCGCTCGGCAAAAAACCGCTGAGGAAGCTAAACGTAAAGCGGCGGAAGAGGCCAAGCGCAAGGCGGAGGAAGATGCCCGTAAGGCCGCCGCAGAAGAAGCCAAGCGCAAAGCCGAAGAAGAGGCGCGACGCAAAGCCGAGGAGGCGCGCAAACTGGCAGAGGCGCTGGCGGCGCGTGAAGCCCGCGAACAATTCATCAAGGAGGCCGTGAACCGCCATGCCGCAATTATCAAGCAGCGCGTTGAACGTTACTGGTCTCTGCCGCCAGGCAGCAGTGGCAACCAATCGTGTACCCTGCGCATTGCCATGACCCCGTCCGGCGTGGTAACCAATGTTCAGGTTGTGCAAAGTAGTGGCGATACCGCGTTCGACAACTCGGCTGTTGCGGCCGTACAGAAAGCCTCGCCGTTGCCGGTGCCGTCCGATCGCTGAGATGTGTTGACCTTATTTTCGCGACATTCAATTTCCGCTTCAAACCAGGAGGTTGATCATTGAAAGTGCTAATCCGATTACTTTGTTTAACGGTGCTATTGTTCGGCGGTCAATTGGCTCATGCCGAATTGACGATTGATATCACCAAAGGCATCGAAGGCAGGGGCATTCCCATCGCCATCGCGCCATTTGGCGGCGGCGCGCCCGAGAATATCGCCGGCATCATCGCATCCGATCTGCAGCGAACCGGCAAATTCGCACCGCAATCCCCCGAATCTCGGGCCGATTATTCGGTCACCGGACAGGCCACTCCCGGCGGTTCCCGCGGCTACATCGTGCAGTTTCAATTGGCCGGCGCCCAAGGCGGCCAGTTGTTAAACCTGTCTTTCGATGTGCCCGCCGAATCAGTTGCGGCCGGTGGCGCACCGCATCAGCGACCTGATCTACGAAAAGCTCACGGGTGAAAAGGGCCTGGCCGGAACCCGAATCGCCTTTGTCATCGGCGGCGGCGGTTTTTGGTTCCTGGTGGTCGCTGATGCCGACGGGCAAAATCCCCAAGTGATTTTGCGCTCCAGCCAGCCGATCATGTCGCCGGCCTGGTCGCCGGACGGTTCCAGGCTGGCTTACGTGTCTTTCGAGGGCCGCCGGCCGCAGATCGTCGTCCAGGAGGTCAACAGCGGCGCCCGGCGCGTGGTTTCCGCCGCTCCGGGTATCAACGGCGCTCCGTCTTGGTCGCCGAACGGTCAACGACTGGCGTTCACCTTGTCCAAGGACGGCAATCCGGAAATCTATGCCCTGGATCTGGCGAGCCAAAGCCCGGTACGCCTTACCAGCGGTGGCGCCATCGACACCGAGCCGGTTTGGCTGCCGGACGGCAGCATCGTGTTCACCTCGGATCGGGGCGGCTCGCCGCAGTTGTACCGCATCGGTGCCGGCGGCGGCGCGGCGCAGCGGTTGACCTTCGAGGGCGACTACAACGCCAATCCGGCCGTTTCGCCGGATGGTCGTTATATCGCAATGGTGCATCGGCGCGGCGGGCGATTTCATATCGCCGTGTTGGATATGAAAACCCGCCAGTTCCGGGTGTTGACCTCCGGCGGAATGGATGAATCGCCCAGTTTCGCGCCGAACGGCAAGATGATTATCTATTCCAACGGCCAACGGTTGGCCGCAGTATCCGTGGATGGCGGTATCAAGCAGGATTTTGTCTTGCGCGGCAACGCGCGCGACCCGGTTTGGGCGCCTTACGGCCGTTGATTTCAGGTTGTTGACTTCAAATTGAAGGGAGGATCGCCATGCAATACTTCATTCGAACCCTGATTGCCGCCGCTTCGCTCGCGCTGCTGGCCAGTTGCGCCTCGACCGGTGAGAACACCGAGGAAACGACCCAGCAGGACGCAACCGCCCAACAGGGAGTGACCGGCAAAGCCGGGTCAGGAAGCCTATAGCTATCCCTACGGCCAAGCGCCGAGCGGTTACGATGCTTACGATGCCAGCGGTGGCGGTCCGCCGGCGCCGGTCGAGCCGGCGACCAGGGCAGGGAGCGCGGTCGGCAACGGGTTTCGGCGGATCGCATCGTGTATTTCGAATACGACAGTGCCGACATTCGTCCGGAAAGCCGACGATCATTGAAGCAAACGCCCGTTCTCTGACCGGCAACCGGCGGATTATCACCCAGCTGGAAGGGCATACCGACGAGCGCGGCAGCCGCGAATACAACATCGCCCTGGGCGAGCGCCGGGCCAATGCCGTGCGTCAGGTGATGATCGCCATGGGCGTTTCGCCGCAGCAGATCCGGGTCGTCAGCTACGGCGAGGAGCGGCCGGCCGCCAGCGGCCAGGACGAGCAGAGCTACGCGCTGAACCGGCGCGTGGAAATCGTGTATTGACGGTTGGCCGATCATGCCTCGATACCGGTTGCCGTGGCTATTGCTTTGGGTGCTGGGTGGCGTAGTGCTGCCCAGCATCGGCCATGCTCAGCGTCCGTCGGATGGCGCGCTGACCCTGGAATTACTGGAGCGCATCGAGCAGTTGGAAGCAGAGGTCCGGCAAATCCGCGGCGAGCTGGAAATCCAGCGTCATCTGATCGAACTGCTCGAGCAGGAACGGACGCCGACCGAGTATATCGCTCCGTTGGCAGCTCCCCCGGTGCCGGATCGCTCGGCTGGAACATATGGCCAGCCGGTACCAGCCCAGCCTTCCACGGCCCTGGTTCCGCCGCCGGCATCCGCGGACCGTACTCCTGCCGCCCAGCCGGCGCCGAACGCGCCGGTTGGATCGGAGCAGGCGGAATTCGACGCGGCCCTGGGAGAGTTGCGCGAAGGCCGCTATCAGGAAGCGGCCACGGGTTTCCAGCGATTCCTGAGTGCCTATCCGACCGGTAGGCTGGCGGGCGATGCCCAGTACTGGCTGGGTGAGTCGTATTACGTCAGACAGGATTACGACGCGGCCAAGGAAGCCTTCATCAACATGGGGCTGCACTATCCGCAAAGCGCGCGATTGCCGGATACATTGCTGAAGCTGGGCTATATCTACGGGGAACAGGGCGATGCCGCCCGAGCAAGGGAAGTGTTGCAGAAACTGGTGCAGGTTTACCCCGACACTCAGGCTGCCAACCTTGCCGAGCGGCGACTGCAATCGTTGCGCTAACGGCCAGGGCAATCGCGCTATGAGGTAGCCGGGGTAAGGGCACCCAAGAGCAGGAGCAACCGATAATCATCATTAGCAATAGTTCGGACAGTTTTTAGGTGGGGATAGGATTAATTATGCCGTAATTACAAAGAGTTTTATACTCCAGGCTATTTTCTTCCAAGGTCTGGCCTTTGGCTAAGGTGATTTCCTATAAAGAGTTTACCATTTCAAGTGGTTTGATCAGGATATCCCATTTGGGTAAAAGTGGGTTCCTTTCCAATTTTTTCTCAATTGCACGCATAGCTTTCTTGGTCAGTGAAATCCCTCTTTCATCGGCTTTCTGACTTAATTGAATAATCGGTTGAAGGCCTTTCCAAGTCATGCTTTGAGCCCATGCCAGCATCGTCTCAACATTAATCAGCTTGGCGCCATTCCAGTGCAACTCGAGAATCCCCCAACAACGTTCGATTGGGTTGTATTTGCTGTGATAAGGCGGATAATAGAGAAGTTGAATCGGTTTTCCGATTTGTTCGGTAAACTCTACCATTCGCTTTAAAAATTGGGTACGCACACCACTACTTTCCGGACCATTGTCAATTTTAAGTTGAATTAACTGAGTTGTTTGTTGTTGTTCAGGCTCAAGGTTTTCCCACCACGCCTCCAGCGTATCGACAATGAAATCACTGGTTTTATAAGAACTCCCAAAATTGATGTAAAGCTCCCCAACATCTTCATCCAGAATCCCACACGGCGTATGTTTTTCTGTGCATCCTAGATCATGATCGCAGGCCTGATGGTCGCCCCGAGTTTGACCGCCACGCGAATAATCTCCAATGTTTACAGTGGCTTTGCAGTCCATACTCAAGCGTTTCACCCCCTCGGAGTCGCGGGCGGATTGATCTTTCTGCTGGATGTTGTCAAAGATCGCGTCCGTTTCTGGAATTTTTTTCCTAGGGTGGCAAACTCAGCTTGATCAAGCATTCTTCCAGGGCCTGCAGATAGGCGTCCGGATCCTGCCGAAACCGCCGGCCCAACACGCGGGGCCAGCGGCGTTGTTCCCCGCGGGCGCGCACGATCCGCCACTGCTCGAGGTCGGCGGACGCCAACTCGGCGGCGGTAAACGGATGGATCTGACTCGCCACGGCGGCCGGCAAGCGGGTGGCACCGCACACCACCAAACTGGCCGGAGCATTCTTTTGTCCCGTGATGCGGCGCAGTTGATGGCGCAACCCGCCAAACATCTGCTCCAAGTCATTATTGGTCCGGGGCAAGTCGGGTACGTCGTAACTGGTGAAGATCAGCGGGCCGTAACTGGCGGTCACCTTGGCAAACTGGGCGGCCATCGCTTGCAAGGTCGCCGAGGGAGCCGCTTCGTCCTGGATATCGGCGAGGAGCATGGCATACCGGGCCTCGACCGTCGTGCGATCGGCGCCGTCGGGATTGGCCAGGATGTGGGCCGCCTCCGCCAACCACCCTTGGCCGATGACCAGTTCCGGCCAGAGCGGCGCGGTGGCGTCCAAGGCCCGCCGCAAGGCCTGCTGGAGGCGGCTCAGCGGCGCGGGCACCCCCCTTTTTGGGCCACCCGGTCCAGGCTGGCGGCAATCGCGGACAAGCGTTGCTGGAGTTGCAGGCCTCCGGGGTCGAGCGGGGGCTGACCGCTATCCCCGAGCGCGCCCCGGACGGCCGCACAGTACCCGCGGATCACCTCGGCGGCCGGGTCAGTGCGGTCCTCCACCGTCCGCTCGATCGGCCGCACCCCGCGCACCCGCTGGCGCAATTCCTTCTGCGCATGCCGATCGGCCTCCCAAATCGGCCGGCCCGCTTCCCGCAGATAATGAAACTGGCAGAGTTGATGCGGGACCCCAGGCAAGACCTCGGCCACCGCCTGCCGTATGGCCTGCTGGCCATCGCTGATCACGCCCACCACCGGCAGGTCCTCCAACCCGAGCAGTGCCGTCCGCAATAACGCGCTCAGGTCGTCACGACCGGACGCCAACAGGCTGCGGGCCAGCAGAATGTCCCCCGACAGCACCTCGCGCACCACCCAGAGCACTTCGTGGCCTTTGTCCGGTTGCAAGCCATCCACCGCCAGGATCAGCCGGCCCTGCTGGCGCAAGCCGGCCCGGTGCGCCGGTGTCGCCAGCACCACACTCACCAATTCCTCATACCGCCCCAGCAAATGATCCACCGTGCGCGGGGCGATCACCACCCCCCGGTGGAGTAACGCCTGGTGGATCTCGGGCACCGTGTCATGCTCCTGGTACCGACAGGCGCCAATCCAGGCGATCACGTCCAAGCCAAACTCGTGATGCGGCAAGGCCAGCCGTCCTTCCAGTTCCGGTCGGTACGGCCGGTGGTAAAACACACACGCTGGATTGACACAGCGCCGAACTTGCAACGTGACGGCCAGCACCACCGCCAGGGTCGTGACCGTACGGGCGTTGTCATAGGCAAACCAGAGCGGTCCCCCACACACCGGACAGCACCGGTGCAGGCAGCTTAACACCACCGCTTGCGTCGGTGGCGGCCGCGGTGTCATTCTGGCCATGGTATCCTCCCCACTCGCGTATTCAACCGGGATACCATTTTAGACCCTCAAGCCAGGTTTACTTTCCTAGTTTTTTTGCGGCTTGGCTTTGACTACTTTACGCAATCGGTAACCCATCCGATTTAAAATTTCGGCCATCGCACTCACGGAAGGCAACTGGTCTTCACCGAACCCTTGAGCATGCAACTGTTTTATACTTAGCACCGTAACAAATTGATCTTTTCGAGTCCAAAAAAGATTGTATCCTTAATCACTAATCTTTTGTATTCAAAAGGATGAGGAGGTCGAAATGATTCGTGTTACTTTTAATGAATCTGATATCCAAACGTTGCGCTATGAACGCTTTCACCATCCGCACCCCCGTGTTCAACAAAAAGCCGAAGCACTTCTAATGAAAAGCCATGGCTTAAAGCATAAAGATATTTGCAAATTTATCGGTATATCGAATAATACTTTGCGGGAATATCTTAGGGAATATCAAGAGGGTAGTATTGCAAGAATTAAAGAAACCCGTTTTTATAAGCCTAAAAGTCAGCTTAATAATCATATAGATACTCTGGAAAACTACTTTCGTGACCATCCTGTTTCAAGTATCAAGGAGGCTATGAATCAAATCGAAGAACTCACCGGAATTCGCCGAAGTGAAAATCGTGTCCGTGAATTTCTCAAACGGATCGGTATGAAACGACGCAAGGTCGGTATGATACCGGCGAAAGCCGATCCTGCGGAGCAAGAACGCTTTGTTCAGGAGCAGTTGACCCCGCAATTAGAAGAAGCCAAACAAGGTCAACGGGCGGTCTTCTTTGTGGATGCGGCCCATTTTGTTCTCAGTCCTTTTTTAGGATTTCTCTGGGCATTTTCCCGAATTTTTATCAAGGCTCCGGCCGGTAGAAGCCGTTTTAATGTCCTCGGCGCCTTGAATGCGATCACGCATGAACTGATCATGGTTTGCAACGAAACTTATATCAATGCAGAGAGTGTCTGTGAGCTTTTGAAAAAAATAGCCGATCAATATGCTGGGCTACCAATAACCGTGGTTCTTGATAATGCCCGTTACCAAAAATGTAAATTAGTTCAAGAACTTGCATTATCATTCTCTATTGAGTTGCTTTATCTTCCTGCGTACTCTCCAAACCTCAATCTCATCGAACGTCTCTGGAAGTTTGTTAAGAAAAAATGTTTGTGGTCAAAATATTATGCTAACTTTAAAGATTTTAAAGAGGCCATCACTGACTGCTTGATGCAAACGCATTCTACTTATAAGAATGAACTGCAATCCTTACTCAAGCCGAAATTTCAATCATTCAAAGAAGCTCAGATTATGGCGGTGTGAAGTATAACGCTTCGGCTGCCGTCAGTCGCGTATAACCGATCACAGTACGAAAAGTCGGATCCTGCTGCGCATGCCCTTCCGCTCATTGACGAAGCGCTTCTGCAATATCTGGATGGCGTTCTTCCCAGCGTTTATTTCCACTCAAAGCCGATTGGGCACCATAGCAAAATAAGCCCCGTTCGTTTTTCCGCCAAACCCACGGTCACTGTTTCCCGTCCCCACCCGAAGATCGTTTCCGTCAAACGAACATTCCCTTCACAGTATTTTAAGGACATCTCCGCCTGAAAAGCTCGACGTTTTTCTCCATGCATTTTAGAGGACGCTAACCGAATATCTTCTACTTGAGATGCGCTCAAAGATTGACGAGGAAGACTTAAGGTGTTCATAGCAAAACCCCTTATTTTCAGGCCACAGATCAATTTCAAGAGTTTACTAAAATTGGTAAACTATTTACAGGAAATCACCTAAAACGTCTGCCTGCAAGCGGTGGCCCTCGGCCTCGGCACGACCCTCGTCGGCGCCTTCGCCGACGCCGAGGTAAAGCGCGTGCTGGGTCTGGTCGAGGAAGAGCCGCTGTTGCTCGTTCCGGTCGGCAAGCCCAGGTGAGAGGATCGACCGCCGCCCGCGCTGTCGCTGCCCTGCGGTGGGTCGGAAGCGATAATCCCTTGTGAAGAGAAAACGGCACTGGTTCAGTTTGATTATCTATTTAACTTACTGATCGATAAATAATAAATTGAGGATTAGGCGATCTTCTGGAGCCTCAAAACCTGGAGGGGATGGTGTTCATCTAAGTGGATATATGAGCCTGTAAGCTCTTGATTAGAATATCCTTGATCAGGCTGATCTCCACGTCCAAACCGCCACTCCAAATTTAATCTATTATATAGAATAATAGCTTATTATTCAACGTCTTATAGTGTTAATTAAACTGAACCAGTGCCGAGAAAACCCGGTTGGGAGGAAACGATGCCCACTGACGAATATCGCTGCCAACATGGTGGTGCGGCCTTCGAACGGCGCGAGCGCATCGCCGAGCACGAGGCGGCCAAACCCCCGTGCCCCCAGTGCGGGAGCGACCGGGTCGCGCCGATCATTTCCGCCTTCTATGCCAAGACCTCGAAGAAGAGCTGAAGGGTGGCCCGAGGTATCCCGCTGCGGTTCCCGCCGTTGCGCGATTCGCCGGGTGCCAGGGGAGCAGCCAGGCCGTGACGATGACGGCCTGACTGTATCCAGCAGGGCTTTGATGAAGCGCTGAAGGGCGCGGCGCGCTGGAAGTAGCTAGTGGGCTGCCGCAGAAGTTTTGATAGGTACCGGCAGGTACCTTATGGTGAGGTATCCCCAGTATACACACATATCTGGTTGACTTCACAATGGAATCCTCTGAAGACCCAGTGGGCTAGAGGTCTCTGAACCTATCAAAATTTGTGCGTCAGCCCACTAGTGGGTCACTTGCCTTGAACACTGCTATTTAATGAGTATAAATTTCAATATTATCAAAAAATTAACCAAAAACTGAGGGGCAATAATGGCGATGAGCAAGGCAAGTGACCCACTAGTGTTTCACCCGTCCTGAATTGACGGGTAGAGGCGCTTGAGCTTGATGCGAGCATCGGGGGTGGTGAAGCGCCAGTTCACCGGCCGGGGGTCGGCGTTACGGGCCTGTTCCCAGGCGGCGACCTCGCGGGTCAAGGTCTCAAGGTCGGGGATGCGGCGGTCCAGGCACTGCCGGCTCAGGACGCTCAGTTCGATCTCGGCCATGTTCAACCAACTGCCGTGTTTGGGGGTGTGATGAATCTCCAGCCGTTCGATCAGCGCGCGGGCCACGGCCGGCTCGAAGGCCTCGTACAGGGCGGCGGGTTTGTGCGTGTTCAGATTGTCCATCACCAGGACCACCTGCTCGGCGTGCGGATAGCGGACCTCCAGCAGGTCGCGCACCTCGTGGGCGAAATCGACGGCGGTGCGCCGTTCGGTCACGGTGACGTGGCGGCGCCCGGCCAGGGGTTCGCCGGTCAGGAACAGGTTGGCGGTTCCGCAACGTTCGTATTCGTAGTCCACCCGTTCGGGCTGACCCGGTTCGGCCGGCAAGGGCACGCGGGTCTCCGCCACCAGCTGCTTGCTGAGTTCGTCCAGACACACCACCGGCCGGGCCGGGTCGTAGGGCCGGGTGTAGACTTCCAGCACGTCCTCCATGGCGCACACGAACTCGGCGTTGGCCTGCGGGGGGATCACCCACTGCTGGCGCAACCACGGCTTGAGTTCGTTTTTTTGAGCGTCGTCCGCACGCATTCCGGGCTGATCGAGTCGACCACCTCCAGTTCGACCAGCCGATCGGCCAGCAGCCGCAGGGTCCAGGTCGCCCGCCCTTCGGGGGGCGCGCCGCAGGCCAGCGCGATCAGGTGGGCCTCTTGGGCGCCATCCAGCTTGCGGTACTGCCGGCCGGTGGGCTTCTTGCGGAACAGCGCCGCCGGGAGGCCCTCCTCCACGAACGCCTGGCGCACCCGGTACACCGTGGAGGCCCCACACTCGACCGCCTCGGCAATCCGTTCGTCGTCCCAGCCCGGCCCGCCTTCGCCGACATCGGCCTTGAGCAAAATGCGGGCATGAATCAACACCGATGCGGCCCGCTTCCCGGTATGAATCAGGTCTTCCAGTTCGGTGCGTTCCTCGGCGGTCAGGCGGACGATGTATTTCGGCAGCGGCATGATCGGACTCCAGGTCGGGGGTACCCTTCCAGGAAAACTCATGTGCCGCTTAAAGTCAACTCAGGTCGGGTGAAGCACTAGTGGGTCACTTGCCTTGAACACTGCTATTTAATGAGTATAAATTTCAATATTATCAAAAAATTAACCAAAAACTGAGGGGCAATAATGGCGATGAGCAAGGCAAGTGACCCACTAGTGTTCTGACCGAAAACCCCGACACCCCGTAGGTTGGGCTGAGCTTGCGAAGCCCAACCTCATGATCCTGTTGGGCAACGCTTCGCTTATGCCCAACCTACAAATCATCTGGGAGCGCTACACGATGCTGTTGCATTCTCCGCGCCCTGCCCCACCCCAGGAGGCGACATGAAGTTCCTGCTCCGCCTATCGGCGGCCATCGACGCTCTCAACACGATCATCG
>CAVQSJ010000026.1:0-79491 GCA_963715845.1 uncultured Gammaproteobacteria bacterium
CCTATCCGCACCTGAAGTATATGGATGGCTTCTTTGCAGCGCGTTTGAAAAAACTTCGATGGCTTCGTAAAAAGGCCAATTTCGGCGTTGCGCTTCATCTCGCTGCCGCTGCGGCGTACTGTCAGTACGCCTCGCGCCATGAGATTCGCGCGCTTTGGCCTTTCTACGAAGCCATCGAAGCGGATGACTTCCAAGGAAGTTGTATGCTTTTCTGTGGGAGGGGCATCTCACCGCGATAATCGTGGCTGGAAGCCACTCCCACAAGAGCGACACTTCATTACCGATAGGACGGCGCTGTGCTCCATAACCTGCTTTTTACAAAGTCGTCTGTAAATTGAATTTTTACGAGCCCATCAATTTGGTGGGCACACGGAGAATGAAGACATGAAACTGATCGCCCCCTCCATCCTTTCGGCTAACTTCACGCGCCTGCAGGACGAAATCAAGCGGTCGAGGCGGGCGGAGCCGACTGGATCCACGCCGACGTGATGGACGGGCATTTCGTGCCCAACATCACTTTCGGGCCGATGATCGTCGCAGCCGTCCGACGGGTCACCGGACTGCCGATCGACGTGCACCTCATGATCTCCGAGCCCGATCGCTACATTCCCTATTTCGCCCGTGCCGGGGCCACCTTCATCTGCGTGCATGCGGAAACCTGTGTGCACCTGAACCGCACGGTTCAACTCATCCGCGATTCAGGAGCCCGGCCGGGGGTCGTGCTGAACCCCGCCACCCCTTTGGACGCCCTGCGCTGGGTCCTGGAGTACCTGGATTTCGTGCTGGTCATGGGCGTCAACCCGGGGTTCGGCGGGCAGGCCTTCATCCCCAACATCATCGCCAAGATCGCCGGCCTGCGCAGGATGATCTCGGAAAAAAATCTTCAAACCCTGATCGAGGTTGACGGCGGTGTCAGCGTAAAAACCATTGCGGACATCTCCGCGGCCGGAGCGGACGTGTTCGTGGCCGGGTCGGCGATTTTTGGGAGCCCGGATTATCGCCAAACGATTCTATCCCTGCGCCAACTGGCCAACCGGTGAGGAGACCGTCATGAGCCAACCATTGCCTTCGTCGCCGCGAATTTTGGTCATTCACGGCCCTAACCTGAATCTGCTGGGCCGCCGCGAGCCGGAGATCTACGGCCGGACGACACTGGATGAAATCAACGGCCGCCTGGCCGCACTCGGAGCACAGCTGGGCCTTGCGCTGGACACCTTCCAGTCCAACCACGAGGGCGCCATCGTCGACCGCATCCAGCAGGCTGCCGATGTCTACGACGGCCTCATCATCAACGCGGCTGCTTTCACGCACACATCCATCGCCATCCGGGACGCTCTGGTCATGCTGAAAGCGCCGGTCATCGAGGTCCACTTATCCAACATTCACCGGCGCGAGCCGTTCCGCCACATCTCGATGACGGCCGGGGTGGTCACCGGGCAGATCCTCGGCCTCGGTGCTGCCGGTTATGCCCTCGCCCTGCGGGGGCTGGCCGAGATGGTCCGGCCGGCCGTGACCATGGTGTGAGACGATCAATGCAACCGACCCGGTTGAATGTAAATATCCTGGGCTGGGCCGTTGTGGCATGGGTTCTTGTGAACGGGCTGGGATTCCAGGCCCGGGCGGGGGATACCGTGAGCGAGGCCGAGAAGCGCGCCAAAATCGAAACAATGTACCGCGATTACAAGAAGGACTTTGCAGACGTTGCGGACATCGCTCCGGCCGCGGCTATGGAACTGCTGAAAAACAGCCCGGTCGTCTTCGTGGACGTGCGCGCGGAAAAAGAGCAGGAAGTCTCCATGCTGCCAGGTGCAATCATCGAACAAGAGTTTTTGGACCACCCCGAACGCTACCGGGACAAGGTCATCATCGGCTACTGCACCATCAGCTACCGCAGCGGCAAACTCGCCGAGAAGCTGAGGACCCAGGGGGTCGTCATGCTCAATCTGCGCGGCGGGATACTGGCCTGGGTCCACGACGGGGGCAAGGTCTACGACCGCAACGGCGAAACCCGGCGCATTCACGTCTACGGCCGCAAATGGGACCTGGGGCCTAAGGATTATGAGGCGGTCTGGTGATTTGGTTGTCTCTTACCGGCAAGGACTTTATTTTTTCAGGATTCCGTTGATTCGATAAACCTAAAAATTCCCATTAGCTTCCCCGACAACCAAATATCAAATATTACTCCCGTAATATTTGCGGTAATACCTTCTTTCATCCGGATTCAGGCCGAGTCGCCGTTTGAGCAAATACCGGAAAAACAGCCCCACTACCATCAAGAAGTTTTTCCTAAAAGAGCCTTGCTGCCAGCGCCGCCCGGAGGCCCTTACCCCTTGGCCTAAATAAACCACCCGTCCGGCCGTCTTGAGCCGCAGCGACAGCTCCACGTCTTCCATGAGCATCAGGGCCGGCACACCCCCGATACGGCGCAAAGCCTCGGCCCGGACGAACTGGGCCTGGTCCCCGAAGGCGATGCCGGTCACCATGGCCCTGAGATTGTTCAGCCATGCGATCCACCGCGTGGCGAGCCCCCCCCCTTCAAACGTCATCCCAAACATCCCCCCGCCGCGTCCGGCGCCGCCGACAGGGCGCTGATGATCCGCTCCGCCGCACCGGCCCGCAGTACGCTGTCGGCATGCAAGATCAGCAGAACATCCCCTTGGGAGGCTTGAGCCGCAGCAGCGATCTGGATCCCCCTGCCCTTCTCGCTGTGAATCACGCGCGCGCCCTTTGCCAGGGCGATGCTGACGGCCTCGTCGGTCGAGCCGCCGTCGGCCACGATGACCTCGCAGACCGGTGCGCCGCGGGAATCGCTGACAGGCAGCGCTCGATGTGCGCGGCTTCATTGAAGACCGGGATGACGACGGATATGGAAACCGGGAGGGCAAACCGCCGCTCCCGGACCAGATACCCCTTACGGAGGCCCCCCAGACCAGCAGGCCGTAGAAAGGCAGATACTCCGGAAGCTTGAGCCAGGGGATCTCCTGAAAGATGCCCGTGCGCATGTCGCCGGCCATGACCGGGAAAGTGAACAGAACCGCCGCCTGCAGATACAACCATGCCCGCGAGGGGAACACACACAGGAATGGTGCGATCAAGACCAGATACCAGGGGTGCAGGGTCGGCAATAAAAGCAGCACAGAGCCCACGGATAGATAGACGCTCTGCAACGGATCATCCACGCTCAAAAACACCCACGCGAAACACAGAAAAAGGAGGCCGGCGAGAGCGGGCAACGCCGCCGGCCCCAGACTAGTTCGGAAGACGGCTGCGATGGAGTCGTTGTAGTGCATCGCCGCACCGAATTCCGCGAGGGAACCGAAGATGCCCCAGCCGGCGTCCAAGTAAGGGACGAAAAGCAGAAGCGGGACGAAAACTGCCAGGGGTTTTAACACCGTTTCCGCGCCCCATCAGAAGCGGTGCGGCGACCGCGGACAGGTACTTAGACATGACAGCGATTCCGAGGGCCAGCGCGCCAGCGGCCAGTTCGCTCACGAACGAGGGGTCATTCATCGGGATATCAAGCCCGCTAACATCGTGTTGGATCAACACCAGCGCCCCAAGTTGACGGATTTTGACTTGGTGCGGGCGCTGGACACTACCGGTGGAACGCCAACGGGTGCGCTGGGAACTTGGGTGTACGCGGCGCCGGAATTGATGACCCGACCACAGGAGGCGGGCGCGCCCGCCGATGTCCACGGGCTGGGCATGACGGCGGTGTTCGCGCTGTACGGGACGGATTTACCCCACGACGTGATCAGGGACGCGGTTGGCTTTGTCCAGGCGTTGGATGCCTCTCCAGCCATCAAACGGGTCCTGCAACGGGCGATTCACTGGGATTGGAAGGAACGCTATCCGACCGTTTCCGAATTTTCGCGAGCCTTGCGGCTGACCGCACCTATGCGGCTGGTCGCACCGAATAGCAAGAAAGAACAAAGCTATATAAGCGTATCTCCCATCATGGAAGAGGAGAAGGGCGACCCGCCGGAACCGGTCCAGCCCACTCCCTTCCGCGACCGCTTCCCCGACGGCACCCCCGGCCCCGCCATGGTCTGGCTGCCGGGCAGCACGTTCCGCATGGGACAGGACGACAGTCCCTACGATGCTGAAAAGCCGGCTCACGAGGTCATGGTGAGTGGCTTTTCCATCGGCCAGTATCCCGTGACGTTCGAGGAATACGACCGGTTCTGCGAGGCCACTCGTGGGAGAAAGCCCGGGGACTGGGGGTGGGGCCGGGCCACTCGACCGGTTATCGATATTTCCTGGGAAGATGCCACAGCGTACTGCGAGTGGCTCTCCAAGCAGACTGGAGCAAATTACAGGCTGCCTACGGAAGCGGAATGGGAATATACCTGCCGGGCTTCGAGCGAAGCGGCTTACTGCTTCGGCGACGACGAGCGGCAACTTGGAGACTATGCCTGGTACTGGAAGAACTCGGAGGGCAAGACGCATCCGGTCGGAGAGAAGCGGGCGAATGCTTGGGGACTCTACGACGTGCATGGGAATGTCCTGGAGTGGGTGCGAGACGGGTATGAAAGATACTCGAAGGCGCCTCAGCGCAATCCGAGTGGTCCCGAGACAGGCTCCGACCGGGTCATCCGCGGCGGCGCCTGGGACGACGCTGCCGGGAACTGCCGGTCGGCGTTCCGCGGCAGGGTCGACCCCGGCTACCGCCTCCGCAACCTGGGCTTTCGCCTGGCGAGGACTGGCGCTTGGCCCTCTGACGCTATTACTCCTGGCGCGGCAACGCGGGCGGCGGAGAGGCCCGTTCAGGCGGAGCGCGAAGGCGAACGAAAGCCCGCCTATCAAGCCTACAAAGGTTTTCGGGACCGCCTGCAAGACGGTTCCGAAGCGCCCGAAATGGTGTATCTGCCGGGAGGGACCTTCCAGATGGGCGATCTTCAGAGGAGAGGCTCCGAGAATGAAAGGCCGGTGCATGAGGTGACCCTGGACGCCTTTGCCATCGGGCGATATCCGGTGAAGGTGGGCGAATTCCGGCGCTTCGCGAACGCGACCGGTTATCGGACCGAGGCGGAACGGGCCGGTGGCGTATGGGTATGGGACGGTAAGGAATGGGGCCAAAAGGCTGACGCAAACTGGCGCAACCCCTATTTCCCGCAAGAGGACGCTCACCCGCTGGTGTGCGTCAGTTGGAACGACGCCGTGGCGTACTGCGAGTGGCTCTGCGAGCAGACCGGAGAGCGGTACTCGCTGCCGACCGAGGCCGAGTGGGAGTATGCCTGTCGGGCTTCGAGCGAGACGGCTTATTGCTTTGGAGACGACGAGCAGCGACTCGAAGACTATGCTTGGTACTGGAAGAATGCTGGAGGGAAAACGCATCCGGTCGGAGAGAAGCGAGCGAATCGTTGGGGACTCAACGACCTGCACGGCAATGTCTGGGAGTGGGTGCGAGACTGGTATGGAGCGTACTCGGAAGACTCACAGCAAAATCCGAGCGGCCCCGAGACGGGCTCCAGCCGGGTCATCCGCGGCGGCGCCTGGAACTACGACGCCGAGAACTGCCGGTCGGCGTCCCGCAACAGGGACGACACCGGTCACCGCGACCACTACCTGGGCTTTCGCCTGGCGAGGCGCGTATAGCTTGGCCCTGTTACGCTTTTACCCTGGGCCGCGCGCAGATTTCCATCGAGTTGCCTTCCCGTTGCCGGTGACTATGCTTGGCGGTATTTTCGCGCGCTGCCAAGCGCGTTCACCGTCGATGGAGAACGTCATGGCGTACCAGTTGATCAGCTTCGTGCTATGCCCCTACGTGCAGCGTTCGGTGATCACCCTGAAGGAGAAGCAGGTTCCGTTCGAGATCACCTATATCGACCTGCAAAATCCCCCCGAATGGTTCCCGGCGATTTCCCCCATGGGCAAGGTGCCGGTGTTGCGGGTGGACGAAAACCGGGTGCTGTTCGAGTCGGCGGTGATCAACGAATACCTGGACGAGACCAATCCGCCGCCGTTGCATCCCCAGGACCCCTGGCGACGCGCCCACAACCGGGCCTGGATCGAATTCGGCTCCAATCTGATCGGCCGACAGTACCAGATGCTGATGGCGCCGGATGAGGGCGGCTTTGTGCAGGAACGGGACGGCTTGCTGGCCGATTTGCGCTACGTCGAGCAGCAGTTGGGCGAGGGGCCGTTCTTCAACGGCGCGGCGTTCTCGCTGGCCGATACCGCCTACGCCCCCCTGTTCGTGCACATGGACCTCATCGAGCGGCGCCATCCTCTGGGCTTGTTTGCCCAGACGCCCAAGGTCGGAACCTGGCGCGAGGTGTTGCTGGCCCGTCCGACGGTGCGGGAATCGGTGGTGGCCGATTTCGGGGAGCGTTTCAGCGCCTATTTCGCCGCACAGGGCGGGTATTTGGGCAAGCGCCTGGCGTGAGCGATTGAGCCTGCCATGTCTGCCTGGACCACCGAACAAGTCGTCGCCCTCGCGCCGGACGAGGCGTCCGTCAAGGCCGCCCGTGGCCTGACACACCCCGGCAAATGGGCGACGTTGGGCCAAAACGATCACGCGCTCTGGGGCGAATGCCGGGGCAGCGGCAGCCAACCGTATCAAGTGGGCGTCGAAGCCAGTGAGCCCGCCTTCAAATGCACCTGCCCCAGCCGCAAATTCCCCTGCAAGCACGCCC
Organism: uncultured Gammaproteobacteria bacterium; assembly: GCA_963715845.1. GTDB lineage: Bacteria > Pseudomonadota > Gammaproteobacteria > Competibacterales > Competibacteraceae > Competibacter_A. The sequence goes on from CAVQSJ010000026.1 coordinate 6,639, forward strand.
TGGGCCTGTTGCTGTTGGTCGCCAGCCAACCCAATGCCCTTCCCGCCGGCGAGCCGCCCGCCTGGTTGAGCGAATGGCTGGCCAAACGCGAGCAAACCGCCCAGCGCAAGGTGGCTCGCCCCACCGATACCGACCTCGACCCGGAGCAACAGGCCAAACGGGCGGCGGCCAAGGACAAGCGGGGCGCCGAACGACAGCGCAAGGTCGAAGCAGGATTGGAAGAATTGGAACGCTGGTTGCGCGATCTGGTCCGGCAAGGGCTGGCGCACGCCCAGAAGCAGCCGGCCCGTTACTGGGACGCCATGGCGGCGCGGCTGGTGGACGCTCAGGCGCCGGGGCTCGCGCGCTGGCTGCGGCGAGATGGCCAGCATTCCCGCCAGTGGCGAGGGTTGGAGCGAGCGGCTGCTGGCGCGGCTGGGATTATTGCAACTGTTGTTGGAGGGTTTTCGACGACTCGACAGCCTGCCGGAACCGCTGCAAGCCGACATTCGTTCCGCCATCGGCTGGACCTGGCAGGAAGCCGATTTGCCGGCTGACGCCTGGATTCAAGACCGCTGGCTCACTGCTGGGCCAACGGGCTTACGAGGAGGACCGTTTGCGGGTGCGGCGCAGTTGGTTGTGGGGTCAGGATTGCGGGCGGCTGGCGCTGGTGTTGGATTTCGCCTATCAAAACCAGCCGTTGCCGGTCATCGGCGCGCCGGGAACGTGGCTGGAAGCGGAACTGGGTTTTTTCCCCAGCCAATATCCGCAGCGGGCGCTGTTACGCAATGCCGTCGCCATCGACGCCAGTGGCATTTCCCCCGCCCACGCCGACGGCGCCGCGCTGTTGCGCGCGTATGCCGAGGCGTTGGCGCAACAACCGTGGCTGGAGCTTTGGCCGGCAACCGTGGCCGAGGTCGTGCCGGCGCGCGGTGAGACCGAAACCTGGTTTCTGCGCGATACCGCCGCCCACCTGTTGCCGTGCCATCCCGGTTTTGCCGGTCCCTGGCGGTTGCTCGCCCTGAGCGGCGGCTTGCCGCTGACCGTGTTCGGCGAATGGAACGGCCAACAATTCTGGCCGTTGAGCGCCTGGCGTGGCGAACGGTTCGCGGCGTTCTGAGGATACGGCGATGGCATGGCAGGATTTGGTGACGTGCGCCCTGCTGGGCACCGAGCGGCAGGCGCCGGAATTGCCGGCGGGCGATGATGCGCTCGGCCAACTGCTCTCCCGACTCGATCCTGACGACCGCGAGAGTGCGTTGTTGCGCGCAGCGGGCGTGATGGCGCTGTGGCGACGGGCTGGGCAGATTCCCGCCTGCGACGAGCGACCGCTGCCACCACCCTGCGAAGCCGACTCGGTTCCCTGCTGCGGTTCCTTGGCCAGCCAGCATCTCGCCCTGATGCTGCAAGGCCACCACGCGGAGCTGCTGCTGGAATGGCTGAAAACACTGGGCGCGGCTGGGCGGCGCGTTCCCGAGGAATTGTTGCCGGCGCTGCTGGAGGCGGGCGCGGCCAGGATCGGACTGCGGCCCGCGCTGTTGCCGGTGCTGGGCCGGCGCGGGCGCTGGCTGGCCGGCATAACCCGCGTGGAAGTTCGCCGTCGAAGCCAACGATGAAAACCTCTGGCAGACGGGGCGGTTTGAGGAGCGGCTGGCGCTGCTGCGGCAACTGCGGGCGACGCAACCCGAACGCGCCCTGGAATTGTTGCGCGCCACCTGGGGCGAGGATCGGGCCAGGCAGCGGCGGGAATTTATCGAAGCCTTGGCGAATGGCCTGAGCATGGCCGACGAGCCGTTTCTGGAAGTCGCGCTCGATGACCGCAGCGGCGAAGTAACCCGCGCCGCCGCCGACTTGTTGGCGCGCTTGCCGGACTCGCGGCTGGTGCAGCGACTGACGGCGCGGGCGTTGCAACTGGTCCGGTTCCAGCCCGGCCGTTTTCTCAAACGCGACCGGTTGGAGGTGGATTTGCCGGAAGACGATCCCGCGCTGCGGCGCGACGGCATCGCCGATCCGCCGCCGGCTGCGTCCGCGAAGCTGGGCGAAAAAGCCTGGCGGCTGAGCCGGATCGTCGGCACAGTCCCGCCCACCGAGTGGTGCCGGCGGTGGGAGCGCACGCCTGCGGAAATTCTGACCATCAGCCGCGATCACGAATGGCGGCAAGCGCTGCTGGAAGGCTGGGCGCTGGCGACGCAACGGCAGCGCGACCCCGACTGGGCGGAGGCGCTGCTGCCGCTTTATCCCGATCACGACACCTTCACTGCCGCGCTGGCTGACTTGTTGCCGCCGGCGCGGTTCGAGGCGTATCTGCTGGCGTTGTTGCGCGACTCGTCCACCGGCGGCCGAGCGGCAGGATTGGTATTGCTGAGTCACGTCGAACGTCCGTGGAGCGTCGAACTGGGCCGGGCGGTGTTGGAGCAGGTGCGCCAGCAGGTCCGCGCGGACCAACAGCCGGACTGGCGGCTGACCAACGCGCTGCGTGGTTTCGCCCGCTGGCTGCCGCCGGAACTGAGCGAGGAAGCCGCCGCCGGCTGGCCGACGGAATCCAAGCAATGGGGACAGTGGGAAAACGCGGTCAACGATTTTCTCGACCGGTTGCGGTTCCGTCGGACGATGCGGGAGGCTATCGCGGCGGATGATCCATGCAAGAGTACGTTGGGTAAATCTTCATGAACTGGAATCAAAGCTGTACGCAATACCCGCACCAATGGCTTTTGATCGAAGCTATCCGCGCGCACACTGAAGCTGATCAACGAATACTGGACGACTTAGCCGTCATCGGTGCCTATCCCGATTCGGTTGCGGCGATGCGAGGCTATGCTCGACTGCATCAGGATGCGCCGGAGCGGGAGCTGTACGTCGTGCATACCGACCGCGCCGAATTGCATATCGCCGAACGCCGCTGGCTCGGCATCCCCACCCTCACCTGAATATCAAATCCAAATGAGCAACCTGCTACGGGAGCACGCGGAACAACAATTCGCCGAGGAATTGCACGTACTGGCGGAAACCGACCAGCGCCCCCGGCCACCCAACTGGCATCTGTCGCCGTGGGCGGTGGCGACTTATCTGCTGGGCGGCGCGCTGCCGAACGGCTTCACCGTCACCCCCAAATACATCGGCAGCCGCCGGCTGATCGAAATCGCCATCGCCACGCTGGCCACCGACCGCGCCCTGTTGCTGCTGGGCGTGCCCGGCACCGCCAAAACCTGGGTGTCCGAGCATCTGGCCGCCGCCATCGCCGGCGATTCCACCGCGCTCGTCCAGGGCACCGCCGGTACGGGGGAGGACGCCATCCGTTACGGTTGGAACTACGCTCGCCTGCTGGCCGAAGGCCCGTCGCTGGCGGCGCTGGTGCCCAGCCCGATCATGCGTACCATGCGGGAGGGCAGTATCGCCCGGGTCGAGGAACTGACCCGCATTCCGTCGGACGTGCAGGATTCGCTGATCACCGTGCTGTCCGAGAAAACCCTGCCCATTCCCGAACTGGATACCGAGGTACAGGCGCAAAAGGGCTTCAACGTCATTGCTACCGCCAACGACCGCGACCGGGGCGTCAACGAACTGTCCAGCGCCCTGAAGCGCCGCTTCAACACCGTGGTGCTGCCGACGCCGGAGACGCTGGAGGAAGAGGTTGGGATCGTCCAACAGCGGGTGGCTTCGCTCGGTCGGGCGCTGGAATTGCCCGCCGAACCGCCGGCGCTGGAGGAAATCCGCCGGTTGGTCACCATCTTCCGCGAGCTGCGCGCCGGGGTCACTTTGGACGGCAAGGCCAAGCTCAAATCGCCCAGCGGTTCGTTGAGCGTGGCCGAGGCGATTTCGGTATTGAACAACGGACTGGCGCTGGCGGCGCATTTCGGCGATGGCCGCTTGCAGGCCGCCGACCTCGCTGCCGGACTGGTCGGCGCGGTGGTCAAGGACCCGGTGCAGGACGCCATCGTCTGGCGGGAGTATCTCGAAACCATCGTCAAGGAACGCGACGGCTGGAAAGACTTGTACCGAGCCTGCCGCGAGCTGTCATGAGCGATCCCGTTATTCTCGGCATCCGCCATCACGGCCCTGGTTCGGCGCGCAGCGTGCTTAAAGCGCTGGCGGAAATACAGCCAGATTTGATTCTGGTCGAAGGTCCGCCCGACGCGCAGGAGTTGTTGCCGCTGGCCGCCGACGCCGGCATGAAACCGCCGGTGGCCTTGCTGCTCTACGATCCCACCGAACCGCGCCGCGCCGTTTATTACCCCTTCGCCGAGTTTTCCCCGGAATGGCAGACCATTGGCTACGGCCTGGCGAACAGCATCCCGGTGCGGCTCATCGACTTACCGCAGGCCGTCCGCCTGGCGCTGGAAATCGAAGCGGAAACATCGACGGAAACCGCCACGCCCGCCGCTGAATCCCCGCCCGCCGCCGATCCCCCTGCGCCGGTGGAATCCGTTACCGATGCCGATACGGAAGCAGCCGACGACGAGAGCGGGGAATCGGCTCTGCCCGACATCCGCCGCGATCCGCTGCGCTGGGTCGCGGAAGCCGCCGGTTACGGCGACGGCGAGCGCTGGTGGGAACATCTGGTCGAGCAGCGCCAGGACAGCCGCGAACTGTTCCAGGCGATTCTGGAACTGATGACGGCGCTCCGTGCCGAAGCCGACGCTCAGTCGCCGCCGGGTGAGTCCACCGCGAGCGGATGGCGCGGCGCGGAAGCGGCGCGTCAGGAGTTGGAACAGCAGCGCGAAGCGGCGATGCGGACGCAACTGCGTGCGGCACAAAAGGAAGGCTTCGAGCGCATCGCCGTGGTCTGCGGCGCCTGGCACGCGCCGGCTTTGGCGAACCCGCCGCCAGCCCACGAGGACAACGCCCGACTCAAGGGTCTGCCCAAGCGCAAGCTCGCCACGACCTGGGTACCCTGGACTCACGGTCGGCTGACCCACGCCAGTGGCTACGGCGCCGGCATCGAGGCGCCGGGGTTCTACCAGCATCTCTGGGAGGGCGCCGGCGAGCCGACCACCCGCTGGCTGGCCCGCATCGCCCAATTGCTGCGCGAACACGATCTCGCCGCCTCCACCGCCAGCGTCATCGAAGCGGTGCGACTGGCCGAGGCGCTGGCCGCCTTGCGCGATCGGCCCCGGCCCACGTTGGAGGAATTGAACGAAGCCGCTCACGCCGTACTCTGCCACGGCGATTCCACGCCGCTGCGGCTGATCGAGGAACGGTTGCTGATCGATGAGCGGCTGGGCGAGGTACCGGACCATACCCCGACCTTGCCCCTGCAACAGGACTTGCAGCGCCAGCAAAAGCGGCTGCGGCTGGCGCCGGAAGCCAGCCAGCGGCTGTTGGAACTCGATCTGCGCAAGCCGAACGATCTGGAACGCAGTCAACTTCTGCACCGGCTGAACCTGCTTGGCATTGCCTGGGGTCGGCTTGAACGGGCCAGCGGCAAGGGCACCTTCAGGGAGAACTGGCGGCTGCAATGGCAACCGGAACTGGCGGTCGCGGTGATCGAGGCCAATCTGTGGGGCAATACCATACTGGACGCCGCCACCGCCCGCGCTCGCGATCTGGCTCAGCGCGGCGAACAGTTGAGCCAGTTGACCGAACTGGTCGAGCAAACCCTGCTGGCCGAACTGCCGGACGCTATCGGCGAGGTCATGAACCGGCTACAAAACATTGCTGCCCTGACCAGCGACATCCCGCACCTGATGGACAGCCTGCCGCCACTGGCGCGGATCCTGCGCTACGGCAATGTCCGCCAGACCGACTCCAGCCTGGTCGGACACGTGGTGGATGGGCTGGTGACCCGCATCGCTATCGGCCTACCCGCTGCGTGTAGCTCGCTGGATGATGAGGCCGCGCGGGCGATGTTTGGTCGGGTGCAGGCGCTGAACGCCGCGATCAGCTTGTTGCAGAATCCCGAACAGACTGCCGTTTGGCAGGGCGCATTGACGAAACTGGTCGATCAGGCCGGGCTGCATGGACTGCTGACCGGTTATGCCTGTCGCTTGCTGTTCGAGCAAAACGTGCTGCTACCGCCGGAAACCGCCCGGCGGATGGGACTGGCGCTGTCGCTGGCCGGCGAACCGGCCCGGGCGGCGGCCTGGCTCGAGGGCTTTCTGCACGGCAGCGGTCTGTTGCTGCTGCATAACGACGTGCTGTGGGGGATTCTGGACGGCTGGGTGGCAGGTCTGTCCAGCGAGGCATTCGCGCAATTGTTGCCGCTGCTGCGCCGGACCTTCGCCGGTTTCCCGGCCCCCGAGCGGCGGCAGCTCGGCGAACGGCTCAAGCGCGGCGGGACAGGGCGCGGTCCGGCGGCGGTCGAAGCGGATTTGGATGTCGCGCGGGCGGATTGGGTGTTGCCACTGGCGGCGAGGTTGTTGGGTTTAGGATAATCCGCGATTGACTCAATGTGAATCTGGGTCGCGCGGGTCGCCCAACAGATAGCGACCGGCGAGCTTGTGGAATGCCTCCGAGGTTCGAGGTCCGGCCACACCGTCCACCCTCACGTAAATCCCGGGCAGGGTATTCAGGAATCGTTGCAGCGCTTCCACCCAGGGCGAGGTTTCCATCCTGGCGTAACGCAGCAAGGGCCAAACCGCCGATTCGCCGGTATAGGCGAACTCGATCAGACCGCGTTCCGCCAGCCGCCGCAGCAACACCGCCACGCCGCAACGTTGGGCGACGGCGGTTTCATTCCAGGTGTCATCGGTGATGTACTTGCCCTGACTGTAATAGGTCGAGTAGTTCCACAAATAAGGCGAGAGTACCTCGGGATGGTTCAGCCGATAGTTCCAGCCGCCGTGGCTTTCCAACTGGAACAGCGTGCCGGCGATGCTCCAATCCCGCCACTGGTCGAAATGGCGCAGGCACAACGCATCGGCGGCGCTGTCCTCCCAACCGAACGGCGGTTCTCCTGCAAGCGGTCGCCCGTCCGGTAGATGCCGGGTGCGGTCGGTCAGCGGATCGCCGTTGTGGAGATGCACGGTGAAGTCACGGCCGGTATCGGCATAGTGCAGCGCCGCCACCACGAACCAGGGTACGTTCAGCGGCTCGCCAGCCGTGCGGTAGCGGTCCCGATCCGCTGACAGAGCGTCCACCAGTTCGTCCACTTCGGTGGTCCGTTCCGCGCGGATGTCGCAGGCGGCGAACAGGCGCCAATACTCGGTTTGCAACTCCTCGGTGAGAACGATGCGGCTCATCGTCTGAAATTCGTTAGCGGTGGGTCGGGGAGGATCGTGATGATCGGGTCGATTCAGTCTAGACGCCGGCGGCGCGCAAGGCCAGCTTCACCGCGAGCCAAATTCCCAGAATCAGCAGCACGGTCAGTCCCACTCCCACGATGATGAAATGAACGGCCCGGCCATGCCGGAAATCCCGTTCTTGATTCCGCGCGCTTTGCACGCCAAAAAAGGAGGCCAGCACGCTCAGGACGATATCCAGCGGACCGGGTTGCCTGGGAGAATCCTCGGGGTCGGGTTTGGAGGGCATGTCGGGGGTAGTCATTGTCGCAATTGATCGCTTCGATACGGTGGGTGGAGCACCAAGGCTCGGTTGTTTGGTCCGGGTTCATGCGTCAAGCCAGCGGTGGGCGTGAATTGCCGCCGAACTTTGCTACATTAAAGCATCAACCTGTCCATCTTCCATGATACCAGCCAAATTGCCCTTGCTGTCAGCGGCCTCGCTGGACGATTTGATCGCCTGGTGGCGCGGGCACCCCGTCAGCCGCATGACCTTTCTGCGCCATGTCGCCCACGTTGCCCGTCGCATGCCGTCCGCGCGCTTCATCCTCAATCTATGCGAGGATCGCTATTTGTTCATGGTGGCGTTTGCAGCCGTGGGCGCAAACGGCCAAACCAACCTGTTGCCGTCCAGCCGCGCCAGCCTGTCCCTGCAACGCTTGGCCGAGGATTATCCTGACAGCGGCCGGATCGTGGACGACGATATCGAGTCCTGGCTGGCACCCGACACCATGGATCAGGCCGTTCCCGCCATTCCCGAATTGCCGGGCGAGCACGTCATGGCGATTGCATTCACCTCCGGCAGTACCGGCCACGCCAAACCCAATCCGAAGCGCTGGGGTGAGTTGGTCAGCGGCGCGTGGCAGGCGCGGCAGCGTTTCGGCTTCGACCAGGCAACGGCCATCGTGGCGACCGTGCCGCCCCAACACATGTACGGCCTGGAAACGTCGATCATGGCGCCGTTGGCCAGCGGCGCCCGTGTCCACGGCGGTCGGCCGTTCTTCCCGGACGACGTGCGCGCCGCGCTGGCGGCGGTTCCCGCGCCGCGCGTGCTGGTGACTACGCCGGTCCATCTGCAAGCCTGCGTCCAGGGGGGTTTGCGCTGGCCACAACCGGCTTTTTTGATCTCGGCGACCGCGCCACTGTCGCCGATCCTCGCCGCCCAGGCTGAGCAAGTGTTCGGTGCGCCGGTACTGGAAATCTATGGGTGTACCGAAGCGGGTTCCATCGCCAGCCGCCGCACCCTGGACGGCGACCGCTGGCGGCTTTACGACGGTTTTGCATTGCGCGACGGCTGGCTGTCCGGCGCGCATCTGCCGGAGCCCGTGCCCTTGAACGACATCGTCGAAACCTGCGGCGAGACGGAATTCAAGTTGCTCGGCCGCCAGGAGGATTTGGTTAACATCGCCGGCAAGCGTACCTCGCTGGGGTATCTCAACCATCAACTGAACGAAATCGAAGGGGTAGTGGAGGGCGTTTTTTTGCTACCGGATGAAACCGAAACCGAGGTCAGGCGGCTCGTGGCCGTGGTGGTCGCGCCGGGATTGAATGCGCGGCAATTGCTTGCCGCGCTGGCCCAGCGGCTCGATCCGGTGTTCCTGCCCCGGCCCCTCGTCAAGGTGGATGCTCTGCCGCGCAATGAAACCGGCAAGGTGACGCGGGAGACCTTGCTGGCGCTGGTGGCCCGACTCCATCCATCCGCCCCGGCTGTCCATGAATCCTGAACAGCGCTACGTGATCGCCGCCGATCATCCCAGTCTGGCCGGACATTTTCCCGGTAATCCCATCGTGCCGGGCGTCGTTATCCTGGAAGAGGTGGTGCGGGCATTCGAGGCGTGGCGACCGGATAAACAGCCGGTCGGGATGCCGGTGGTGAAGTTCCTGGCGCCGCTGCGGCCGGAGCAGTCCTTCACCATCCGGTTCCTGGAGTCCGGTTCCAACAGGGTCCGATTCGAATGCGTCCGGGTTGACGGCCAGCCGTTTGTGCAAGGTGATCTGATCCTGGCTGGCGCAGGCGGCTAACATGAATTCGCAGTGAACATGCCCTTGCGCGAACGCCCGCCGGAAAACTGGCGTGTCAAGGAGTTGGTTTAATGCCCACCCACCTAAGCGATGGAGGCTACGAACTGCGCTCCGAGCTTCTCCCCGCCGAATTGCTCCCGCTTTTCGACGACCGGTTCGTTGGTTCATGCGATCTCATCGAGGAATATGTCTTTCGGCTCGCTGTCAGGGTAGTCCGCGAGGCGGGATTCGCGGCGCCCCTCGCCGCAGGCGGCACCGCCGCGGAGATCGCGATGCGCGCGGGACTCGACCCGGTGGTCGGTTCGCGGCTCGCCGATTGGCTGCTGCGTCTGCTCGCCGAACGGGGCGCCATCGCGCGCGTGGACAGGGTTCCGACTCGCTTCCAGTCTTCGGGATCACTTCCAGACCTGGATCTCGCCGAGGTCGAAAGGGCACAGGCCGCTCACGACGCCACCGCGCTCCCCTGCTTCCGACTGGCGGACCTCGCGGCGGAGGGCTACCCGCCGGTCATGCGGGGCGAGACGTCCGGGGAATCGGTCCTTTTCACCGCGGATCGAATCGCGGCCTGGTCTGAGTATTTCTCGAATCAGAATCCGCTGTACGCGATCAGCAACGAAATCGGGGCGAGGGCGGTTCGGGCGCGTTTCCCGCACCCGCGCGGGACCCTTCTCGAGATCGGGGGCGGATTCGGCAGCGGCGCGGCGGCATTGCTCGACCGCTTCGAGGAGGCTGGTGCGGCGGCCCGTATCGAGGCTTACCGATTCACCGAACTGTCACCGGTCTTCCTGCGGCGCGGCCAGCGCTCCCTGGCGTCCCGTCCCGACGCGCGGGGCCGCATCACCTACGCCCGCCTCGACATGAACCGACCGTTCGCCGAAGCGGGCGTAGAGCCCGCGAGCCTTTCAGTCGTCTACGGGGTCAACACGCTGCATGTGGCGCACGACCTCGCCTTCACGCTGGGAGAGGTTTATAACGCCCTGGCGCCGGGCGGGTTGGTCGTCGCTTCCGAATGCGTGCGTCCCTTCGCCGGTCGGACGGTCTACGTCGAATTCATCTTTGCGTTGCTGGAGTCCTTTCGTTCGCCCATCCTCCAGCCGGCGTGGCGACCCAATGGCGGGTTCCTGACCCCCGAGCAGTGGACCGCGGCGTTCCGCGCGGCGGGGTTCGTGGACCCGTTCGTCTGGCCGGATCTCCCCCGGATTCGCGATTACTACCCGGCGTTCGTCGTGGCTGCGGTGGGAGCGACACGGCCTTAGGCTCTATTCGGCGCTGCCCTTGCGCCCGAAATAGGCCCGGAACAGATCGAACTCCACGTCGCAGCCCGCTTCGGCGAAGCCGGCATCGCGCATCGCCTGGATGATGGTTTCGGGTGGGACGCAATTTTCGATGGTATCCCAGTAATAGCGCATCAGCGTTTGCATGTCCCGCTGGCCGGTGGTTAACCGACCGAGCAGCGGGATCAGCCGCCCGAGATGGAATTTGAGCACCGAGCGCTTGAAGGGTGTGGTGGGGCGGGCGATTTCCAGGATCAGCAGCATGCCGCCCGGCCGCAGCACGCGGTGAAACTCGCGGAAAGTGGCGTTGAGATCGGCGACGTGCCGTAGCGCGTAGCCCATGCTGACCAGATCGCAACAAGCATCGACGACGGGCAACTGCTCCATCAAGCCCTGCACCAGCGGGATGCCCAACAACCGGCGTACCTCGGCCAGCATCCCCGCGCTCACGTCCAACCCAACCACCGATTGGGGATCGTCAGTGATGGCCAGCGCCTGCCGGGCCACCAGGCCGGTGCCGATGGCGACATCGAGCACGGTCATGCCGGGACGCAGGCCGATGCGGGCGAGCGCCCGGCGGCGGTACCAACTGCCGGACCCGAACGACAGCAGCCGGTTGACATGATCGTAATAGCGGGCGGTGCGGTCGAACAGCCCGCGCACGAAAGCTGGCCGTCGCGCCAGGTCGGGGTAGTAATCCGGCAACGCCGGATGCGGTTCGAGCGGATTTTCGGGATTCACGGGGCGCGGTCCTGACGGTGGTGGATAGCGACGCTGGTCGCCAACCCCTCGATTTCGATGAGCAGTTCCCGACGGCAGATGTCAGCGCACAGGAACAACATTGGCACGTCGGTTCCGAACGCCTGGGCGATCCGGCCGCGCAGGGGCGTCGGGTCGAGGTCCGGCCGCACGTAGACTTTCAACAGCGCCAAACGCAAGGGCGCCAACGCTCGCCGGTTGGCTTCGGCCAGCAGCACCTCCAGGTTGAGCAGCGTTTCGTCCAGTTGAAACAGGAGGTCGGCGTGCTGGCTGGCATGACCGACGATGCTGGCCGTGCCGGAAATGTAGAGATGATGTTCCCCTTCTCCCCAGGTCTTCAACATGGCGCGCGAGAACGAAGGGCTGCGCAGGCCGTACTGGCGCGGATAGCGAAAAGCGCTGACTTGCCGTGGATTTTCAATTTGGATTCCGGCTTCCTTACCGGCCAGCGCATACAGCCGCAGCCCCGACTCGCGCGTGCCAACGGCGCTGGCGGCCGGCAAATGCGTCTCGAAGTCCGCCAGTTCGGCCACCAGGGCCTGATGCCGACCCGCGCAAAAAGCGCGATAGCGTTCCAACCCCTCGCTCTCCTGGTTGATGGCGGGAAAGTAATTCCAGACGCGCAGCAGGTGCGGATAGCCCAGGGCGCGCGCCGCCGCGAACAACCGTCGATAGGCCATGGCGGTCAGGGGTTGCAAGGCGTCTGGGGAGTATTCGTCCAGGCGGAACTGTAGAAACAGGATAGCGCCGTTGCGGGCGTAGCCAACCCCGTGCATGACCCCGCTTTGCACCGGTTGCGTACTGAGCCAAATCTCCGCGGTCGTGGTTCCTCCCAGTTCGGCCAGGGCAATCACTCCAACCCGTGGATCCGCCGCGGCCACAGCCGGCTCCCGAAATCGAATCAGCGCCAACAACCGTTCGTTGTCCAGCCACTCGGTGGTTCGCGCGTCGTCGCAATAACAGACAGTGAAAGGAATCATCACAATTTCGTTATTTTCTGCCGGGCAGGCGGTCGATCCAGACGCTGGAAATCACTCGAAACAGGCGTTAACGTCTATAAATTAGACGGTTGCGAGTTTCGATCAAGAAGCATGGTATAGTTTACCGACGAATTCGCAAACCCGAATAACACCGTCGCTTATCAGCATTCCAGCCCATTCCGACGAGGTCACAAATGGAAGCTCTTGCGCCGTTCGAGCTGGAGGTGGCTCGACTGTTGGTCGAGACCCTGCATCTGGAGGATATCAAACCGGAGGATATCGTTCCGGAAGGACCGCTGTTTGGCGAGGGGCTGGGTCTGGATTCCATCGACGCGCTGGAACTGGCGCTGGCAATCTCCAAGACCTACGGCTTTCAACTGCGCTCCGAGGACAAGGACAACCGGCGCATTTTCGCCTCGCTGCGGGCGCTGAGCCAGCACATCGCGCAACAACGCACCTGCTGAAGACCGATCGCTACCAGAGAACCCTCTCCGCGCCTGTTGGGCCGCGACCGTGAAATTTTTATCGTCACCCTTGCCAAACTTGTGTCGATGAGCCGATTTGCATGGAGTACCGTATGCGCGTTGGTCGCGCTGGGACTAATCCTGGCGCTGGTGAAGGTGGGTTCGTACCAGGCCTACCTGCTGGTGGGGCTGGGTGGGTGTTATGTCGCGTTGCTGGCGGCGGGTTCGCTGGCGCCACACCTGGATTTCTACCTGCGCGCGGCACGGCGCGGTTCGACTGATCGACCCTGGGTGGCATTGACCTTCGACGACGGTCCCGATCCCACGATCACCCCCCTGTTGCTCGATCTGTTGCGGCGCGAGCGGATATCCGCCGCGTTCTTCTTCGTGGGTGAGGCGGCGCGACGTTATCCGGTTCTAGTTGCGCGAGCGGCCGCGGAAGGCCACCTAATCGGCAATCATTCCGACCGGCATGGTTATGGCTGGGCGTTTTCGCCCATCGAGCGGGTATTCGCCGAATTCGCGGCGGCCAACCAGACCCTCGCCGAAATTCTGGGCCAGGCGCCGCGCTTCGTGCGGACACCCGCCGGCGTGTCGCGTCCGCATTTGGCCGATGTACTGCGACGATTGCAACTTCGCAACGTTGCCTGGGATGTTCGCGGCCTGGAGGGTCTGTACCGCGATCCCGAACGCATCGCGGCCCGTGTCGCCCGTCGGACGCGCAACGGCTCGATCATCCTGCTGCACGAACGCTATTACGGCGCGCCCCGCTTCGAACCCCGGCGGGTACTGGCGACCGCGCAACTGACGATCGACCGGTTGCGCGCGCGCGGTTTTCGGTTCGTGCGGCTGGATCGGCTGCTGGAGCAATCGGATGGTGACCAGGCTCTGTTGGACGGGTGGGGTTCCTCGCCGGGAAATGGGTCGCTGCTGGTCGAGAATGGCGCCGACGAACCGATAGGTCACCGCGCCGCCGGCGCCGCGCCCGAAGTGGACCGCGCCGCATGAGCCAGCAGTGGGCGCGGTTGCCGGAACGGGGCAATGCGCTGGCGCTGCGGCTGATTTGCTGGATCGCCCTCCATGTCGGCCGGCCCGTGGGCCGCGCTCTGTTGTATCCCGTCACGCTGTATTTCCTGCTGACCGCCACGGATGCGCGCCGTGGTTCGCGGCGTTATCTACGACACGCGCTGGATCGCGAGCCGGGTTGGCGAGATTTGTTCCGTCACCTCCATTGTTTCGCCGCCACCATTCTGGATCGGGTTTATTTTCTGACCGGGCGTTTGGAACGCTTCGAAATCGCGATCTTCGGTGGCCAGTCGATTCTGGATCAGGTGGCATCTGGCCGGGGCTGCATTCTGCTGGGGTCGCATCTGGGCAGTTTCGAGGCGTTGCGGGCCATCGGGGTGACCTTGCGTCGCTTGCCGATCAGAATTCTGATGAATGTCGAGCACAATCAAGCCATCACCCGGCTGCTCGATGCACTGAATCCCACGCTGGCGCAAGCCATCATTCCCATCGGCCAGCCCGAAACCCTGCTCAAGGTTCAGGAAAGCGTGGCGCGGGGTTTTATGGTCGGCGCACTAGGCGATCGCGTGGCGCAGGGCGAAAAGACGGTGCACTGTCGGTTTTTCGATCGGGAAACCGCTTTTCCAATCGGGCCGATTCTGCTGGCGGCGCTCATGGATTGTCCGGTTATTCTATTTTTCGGACTGTATCGGGGTGGTAATCGCTACGATGTCCATTTTGAGACGCTGGCCGAGCGGATCGCGCTGGCACCCCGTCGCCGGCAGGAACAACTGGGTGTTTGGGTACAACGCTACGCCGACCGTCTGGAGCATTACGCGCGGCTCGCGCCCTACAACTGGTTCAATTTCTACGATTACTGGGAGGAGGGTCGGCCGTGAGGCCGGTTGCGACACCTTCCCGGCGGTTCGTTTGCCAGCGCGGCATGGAGGACCAATCCCTGAACACGCTCGACAATGTGCGCCATGCCCGGCAACTTCTGCCGAGATACGGGAGCGTCCCTTCGTGCTGGTGACGAGTCGTTATCACCTGGCCCGCAGCGAGACGCTGGCGCGCGGCCTGGACTTGCGACCGGTGTTGTGCGCCGCCGAGGAACGCTTGCGCCACGATCCGTTGACGTTCTGGCGACTCGGACTGGAGGCCTACTATCTCCATTCGTATGCGGCCGGCAAGACCTGGTCGCGCTGGACCGGCAACCGCCACAGCCTGGCGCGGATCACTTGACTGTGGAGTTGTATCTGAGCGGCATCGGCCTGTGCGCGCCCGGTCTGCCGGACTGGCCGACAGGGCGGGAGACGCTGACCGGCCAGCGGCCGTACCGGTCCGCCGAACCGCCGCGCTTCGACCGCGTGTGCCTGCCGCGCAACGAGGCGCGACGCGCGACCCTGACCGTCCGGTTGGGGTTGCAGGCGGCGGCCGAGGCGCTGGCCGATACCGACCTGGACCCGCGGCGATGCGGCGCGGTGTTCGCCTGTTCGGGGGGCAATACCGAAGCCCTGGATGCGCTGTGCCGGGCGCTGACCCAGCCCGGTCGACCGATCTCGCCCAGCCAGTTCAACCACTCCGTGCATAACGCTCCACTTGGCTATTGGGCGATCTCGACCGGTTCGGTTCAGCCAGCAGTCAGTCTGGGCGCTTATGATGCATCGTTCGCCGCCGGCCTGCTGGAAACGTTCGCGCTGGCGCGGTTGGAACGGTTGCCGGTGCTGCTGGTGGCCTACGACACGCCGCCGCCGCCTGCCCTGCAACCCTTTCGTCCAGTGTCCACGGCATTCGCCGTGGCCTTGTTGCTGACGCCCCAATCCGCGCCCGGCGGCGATATCCGCTTGCGCGGCCTGCGGATTCAGCCCGGCGTGGCAGACGCCATGACCGACCCGGAACTGGATCGGCTAAGGCTGAGCAATCCCGCCGCGCGGAGCTTGCCGTTGTTGCAACGGCTCGCCACCGGGCAGGCCGGCGCGGTTGCGTTGCCCTATCTGCCCGAGACCCGACTCGAATTACACGTGGAACCATGTTGATCGACAAGGCGGAAATTCAAAGCCTGATTCCTCATGTCGGCGCTATGTGCCTGTTGGAAGCGGTCACCGCCTGGGACGAGCAGAGTATCGCCTGTCTGACCGAGACCCATCGCGATTCCGCCAATCCACTACGTCGACAGGGCCGGCTTTCGGTGTTGCATGCGGTGGAGTATGGCGCCCAGGCGGCGGCGATTCACGGCGCCCTGTGCGCCCGGAATGCGGGTCAAGCGGTACCACCCGGCTATCTGGCCGCGCTGCGTGATGTGCGCTGGTTCGTTACTGAATTGGACTCGGTCGCCGTGCCGCTGGAAGTCGCCGCTCGCCTGTTGCTGGGCGACGTCGATTACTGGATCTATGCGATCCAGGTTAGCGCCACCGGTCGTTTGCTGGCGGAAGCCCGGATCACCATCGTGCAGCAACCGAAACACGGAGACGGCTTGTGAGGCGGTGGATCGGGTTGCTGCTGGCGTGCTGGCCGCTGGCGGGTGCGACCGACGACGCGCTGGCTCAAGTCATGCGGATGTTGGCGGCGGTTCCGGCGGTGGAAGGCACTTTTCGGGAAGAAAAAAACCTCGCCGCGCTGCAAGAGCCTTTGGTCGCCACCGGGCGGTTGTACTATCGCGCTCCCGCTTTTCTGCGCAAACGAACGCTGTCCCCGCAACCGGAAGATTACGAGGCCGACGGCGACTGGTTGACCGTCGAAACGCCGGCCGCTGGTCGCCGGCAGTTCGATCTGAACGGTTATCCGCAACTGCGGCCCTTCGTGGAGGCGATTCGCGCCACCCAGGCCGGCGACCGGTCGGCGCTGGAGCGTTACTACCGGTTGGAATTCCAGGGGACAGCCGCCGACTGGAGTCTGCGCTTGACGCCACGCGAGTCCGAAGCTGTCAGGTATGTGACCGCCATTGTCTTGCGCGGCCGGAACGGGCTGATTTTCAGCGTGGAAACGCTGGAGCCCGACGGCGACCGCGGCCTGATGACGATTACGCCCCGGTGAAACATCGGCCCATGCCTCGCTGGTTGATTCCACCGCTCTGGTTGCTGGCCGTTTTGAGCTGCGGCTGGGTCGTGTTGACGACGCCGGTCGTCGCCGACCTGACCCTGTTCGTGCCCCGCGCCGATCCGGTAGCGGAATTGTTGCTGGAACAGTTGCGCAGCGGTCCGACCACTCGCTTGATACTAATCGGCTTGGGCGGCGACACCGAAGCTGCCCACGCCGCTGTCAGCCGCCAACTGGCGGAACGATTGAGGGCGAGCAGTTTGTTCGCGCGGGTCGCCAATGGCGCGGACGTGCTGCTCGAAGCGGAATTGCAGGCGCTGTTCGCCCACCGCTATCAGCTCAGCCCGACCGTCTCTCCGGAACGCTTCACGGTGGCAGGCTTGCGCGCGGGCTTGCAACAGCGCTTAGGGGAGTTGCAGTCGCCGCTGGCGGTGTTTCAGAAACGCTGGCTGGCCGGAGACCCGACCGGCGAGTTGCTGACCCTGTTGCGGCTGTGGCAGGGCGGAATGCTCGAACCGGCCAAGCGGCTGGGCGTCTGGTTCTCGCCCGACGGCGAGCGCGCCCTGTTGTTGGTCGAAACCCGCGCCTCCGGCTACGATCTCGTCGCCCAGCGTGAAGTGGTGACCGCGATTCGCGCGGCGTTCGCCGCTGTCAGCGACGGTACCGGCGTGCGGTTGACCATGAGCGGTCCCGGCGTGTTGGCGACCCTGGCCGAGGACACGGTGCGCGCCCAGGCTGAATGGCTTAGCGGACTCGCTCTGGCAGGGGTGGTGCTGATTCTGCTCCTGGTCTATCGGTCGGCGCGGACGATCTGGCTCGGCGCGCTGCCGATGCTGGCGGCCCTGCTGGCCGGCGCGGCGGCGGTGGACCTGGTGTTCGGCCAGATGTATCTCATCACGCTTGCCTTCAGCATGACGCTGCTCGGGGAAACGCTGGACTATCCCACCTATCTGTTCAGCCATCGGCGCGCGACCGAAACCGTGCAGGGAACATTGCGGCAGTTATGGCCGACCCTGCGGCTGTGCGCGGTCACGACCCTGCTGGGCTGTCTGGCGATGATCAGCGCGGATTTTCCCGGATTGAGCCAATTGGGCGTGTTCACCATCGCCGGCGTCATCGCCGCCGTGGCGACCACCCGCTGGCTGCTGCCTGCCCTGCTGCCGCCGAACTGGATACCACCGCAGCCGGTTGCCATCGGCGCGTGGGCGGACAAAGTGTTGCGACCGCGCCCCCGGTTGGCGCTGGCGCTGGGCGGCTGTGGCTTGCTGGCGCTGCTGGCCGTGATCGTCAAGGAGCCGCCATTGTGGGAAAACGATCTGGCTGCCCTCAGCCCGGTGCCGCGCGAACTGTTGCGGCTCGATCAGGACTTGCGGGCCGCCCTCGGCGCGCCGGAAGTCGGCCATCTGATCGTGATCACCGCGCCGGACGCCGAAACCGCCTTGCGCCACAGCGAAACCATCGCGGCTTATCTGGATGGCCGTCAGGCGGAAGGTGTGCTCGCCGGTTACGACGGTGCCATGCGTTATCTGCCCAGCGCGCATACCCAGCGGCAACGGCAGGCGCTGTTGCCGGATGCGGAACTGCTGGCGGCCAATCTGACGGCTGCCATGGGGGGCTTGCCATTCAAGGCAGGGCTGTTTACGCCGTTTCTGGACGCCATCGCCGCCGCGCGGACCGCGCCGCCGCTGCGCCCCGATGACCTGCGCGGCACCTTGCTGGACACCCGGATCGGCGCTCTGCTATTGCCTGGCGAGCGCGGCTGGACGGCGTTGTTGCCGCTGAGCGGAGTCCGGGATGCGCGCGCGTTGGCCGCCGGTCTGCCGCAAAGCGAGGCCAGTCGGGCGTACTACCTTGATCTGCGCGCGGAAACCAACCGGCTGGTGGCCGGTTTCCGCGCTGCGACGCTGGTCCGGCTCGGTTGGGGGAGCGCGTTGATTGTGGCGGTGGTCTGGTTCGGCCTGCGATCCTGGCGAGGGGTTGCCGCCGCGCTATTGCCGGTGCTGCTGGCGCTGGTCTTCACTGTGGTAGCCCTGTTGGCGCTGGGCGAGCGGCTGTCACTGTTTCATTTGGTCTCACTGCTGCTGGTGTTGGGGATTGGCGTGGATTACGGGCTGTTTTTCAGCCGGCCCGTCGCCGACCCGGATCTGCGCCGTCGCACCCTGCACGCGCTATTGGTTTGCTGTGGTTCGGCGTTGACCGTGTTTGGTATGCTCTCGACTTCCGCGCTGCCGGCGCTGCGGGCCATCGGTTTGACCGTGAGCCTGGGCGTGGCTGCCAGCTTCATCGTCGCCTTGGTGGCGGCCCGAGCCTTATTGACGCGAATGGGTTAACCCATGGCTATCGAACCTCTGGCAATTGCCGCCCGTACCGTGACCAATGCCCTGGGACGCGGTGTCGTAGCCTCGCTGGCGGCCCTGCGGCGCGGCGAGAGCGGCCTGCGCCCCTGCGATTTCGAGGACGCCGCCTTACCCACCTGGATCGGGCGGGTCGCCGGTCTGGAGGAGAACCCGCTAAGCGGCGAGTTCGCGCCGTTCGATTGCCGCAACAACCGGCTGGCGCGGCTGGGTCTGGAACAGGATGGGTTCGGCGCGGCGGTGTGGGAGGCGCGGGCGAGGTACGGCGCCGACCGGATCGGCGTGTTCATCGGCACCAGCACCTCCGGTATCGGCGCCACCGAGAGCGCCTATCGCCAGCGCGACCCGGTCACCGGCCGTTTGCCGGCCACCTTCGACTATCAGCACACCCACAACGTCTTCTCGGTGGCGGATTTCACCCGGCACTGGTTGGGGTTGACCGGCGTGGCGCTCGCCATTTCCACCGCCTGCTCTTCCAGCGCCAAGGTGTTCGCTTCCGCCTGGCGGCATATGCGGGCGGGGTTTTGCGACGCCGCCGTGGTCGGCGGAGTGGACAGCCTGTGCCTGACCACCTTGTATGGCTTCAACGCCTTGGGGCTGGCTTCCACGCAACCTTGCCGTCCGTGGGACACCGGGCGCAATGGCTTAAGTGTCGGCGAGGCAGCGGGTTTCGCGCTGTTGGAATGGGCCGGGCCGGACGATGCCCGAATATTGTTGCTCGGTTATGGGGAAAGCAGCGATGCCTATCACATGACCGCCGCCCATCCCGAGGGCGCGGGCGCGGCATTGGCGATGCAACAGGCGCTGGCGCGGGCGGACAGGACGCCCGAGCAGGTGGACTACATCAACCTGCACGGTACCGCCACGCCCTTGAATGATGCCGCCGAGGATCGGGCGGTGCTGCGAGTGGTCGGATCGGAGACACCGTGCAGTTCCACCAAGGGCTGGACCGGGCACACTTTGGGAGCGGCTGGCATCACCGAGGCGGTATTCGTCTGCCTGTGCCTGGAACATGGCTTGATTCCCGGCACACTCAACACCCGCCAGCGCGATCCGAAGTTGGGCGCGGGCGTCGTGCTGGAGAACCAGGAGCGTCCGCTGTGGATGGCGCTCAGCAACTCCTTCGGCTTCGGCGGCACCAATTGCAGCCTGCTGTTCGGACGGAAGGGGCGTGACTCTCCCTCTCTCCTTGAGGGAGAGAGCCGGAGTGAGGGGAAGATATGATTGCGCTCTCCGTGGAAGGCGTGGGCATCCTGGCGCCGGGATTGGCGGGTTGGACAACCAGCCGGGCGGTGCTGGCCGGCGAGCGGCCCTACGCCGCCGAGCCGATGCCGGCGACCATCGCCACGTTGTTGCCGGCCAACGAACGGCGCCGCACCACGGCCACGGTCAAACTGGCGCTACAAGTCGCGCAGGAGGCGGTGGCGCAAGCGAAATCCCCCCAACCCCCCTTTGAAAAAGGGAGGTGGCGAAGCCGGGGGGATTTTGCAGTGATGCGTACGGTTTTCGCGTCATCAGGTGGCGACAGCGAGGTGCTGGATAAAATCTGCACGGCGCTGACTCAACCTGATCGGCCGGTTTCACCGACGCAATTCCATCACTCGGTACACAACACCCCCGCCGGTTACTGGGCCATCGCCACCGGCTGCAAGCAACCCTCGCTCAGTCTTTCCGCCTATGACGGCAGCTTCGCCGCCGGTCTGCTGGAAGCGGCTGCGCTGGCGTTGACGGAAGCGGCGCGAGTGCTGCTGGTTGCATACGATCTGCCGCTGCCATTCCCATTATCGGAGCGGCGCGCGATTGTCGCGCCGTTCGCCGTGGCGCTGTTGTTGAATCCGCTGGCGACCGAACAACATCAGGCGACGCTCCGACTGAAGCGAACCACGAACGAAGCGGCGGATCGACTGGACGACGCGAGCCTGGAGCGGTTGCGAGCCGGCAATCCCGCCGCGCGCAGCCTGCCGCTACTGCGCGCCATCGCCCGGCGGGTGGTGGGACGGGTGCTATTGTCCGACAGCGGCGTCAGTCTGAGCGTGGAAGTCGCGCCGTGAAACGGGCGCTGGTGACCGGCGGCAGCGGCGATATCGGCCGCGCGATTTGCCAGCGGCTGGCACGTGACGGGTTGCGTGTCATCGTTCACGCCCACCAACATCCCGAGCGGGCGGCGGAGGTGGTGGACGCTATTCGGACAGCGGGCGGTTTGGCGGACACGGCAGTGTTCGATATCGCCGATGAAGAGCAAACACGTCGCATCCTGGCAGAGCTGCTCGAAGCCGGACCGATTCAGGTGTTGGTCAACAATGCCGGCTTCCACGACGACGCACCCATGGCCGGAATGTCGTCGGCGCAGTGGCGGCGGGTGATCGATGTATGCCTGCATGGCTTCTTCAACGTGACGCAGCCGTTGCTGCTGCCGATGATGGGCACCCGCTGGGGCCGGATTGTGAACATCTCCTCGCTGGCGGGCTTGACCGGCAATCGCGGCCAGACCAATTACGCCGCCGCCAAGGCCGGTCTGCACGGGGCGACCAAGGCGCTGGCGCTGGAACTGGCTTCGCGCGGGATCACCGTCAACGCCATTGCGCCGGGCATCATCGCCGGGCAGACCATTGCAGCGGCGTTCGACGCGGCAGCCATCAAACGGCTGGTGCCGATGCGGCGCGCGGGAACGCCCACCGAAGTCGCCGACCTGGTCGGATTTTTAGCCTCCGAGGAAACCGGTTATCTGACCGGCCAGATCATCGGCCTCAACGGCGGTATCGTCTGAGCGCCGCACGTGACCATCACCGTCGTCATCCCCGCTTACAACGAAGCCGCCACCATCACCGATATTGTCCGCCGGGCACGGCAACAAGTGGAACGGGTGATCGTGGTGGACGACGGTTCCAGCGACGAGACGGCCGATCAAGCTCAGGCTTCGGGCGCGATGGTGCTGCGCCAAGCGGGCAATCAGGGCAAGGGCGCCAGTCTGTGGCGGGGGATGCAGAGCGCGGTCGAGCAGGGGGCGGAGGTGGTCATCACCCTGGATGCGGATGGCCAGCACTGGCCCGAGGATATTCCAAAATTGCTGGGGGCCAATCAGCGCTGGCCTGGACGTCTCATCATTGCCGCCCGAGTGGAGTACCGCGAACGCGCACCCGCCTTGCGGCGCTTCGCCAACCGCACGGCCGATTTCTGGGTATCCTGGGCGGCCGGTTGCCCGATTCCCGATACCCAGTCCGGCTTCCGGCTGTATCCGGCCGATTTTTTGCGCCGGACGGACGGACCCCGGCGGGGATGGCGCGGTTTTGCGTTCGAGAGCGCGCTGCTGATTCAGGCCGCCCAGCAGGGCCGCTATCCGGCGGCGGTGGCCATCGAAACGATCTACCATTCCCAAGGCCGCCCCAGCCACTATCGGCCGTGGCGGGACACCCTGCGTATCGTGGATTTGGTGGCGTGGTCGCTGCTCGGACGCGGACTGAACCCGGTGGGTTTGCTGCGTTCCCTGCGGTTACTACCATTACCCGCGCCTGGCAGTGAGAGGCTGTTTAAAACGCCTCTTTAAAGATTATCCAGCGGGCTGACCACGCCCTGGCCGCCGCGGTTGAGGACGTGGGTGTAGATCATGGTGGTCGACACATCGGAATGGCCGAGCAATTCCTGCACGGTGCGGATGTCGTAGCCCGTTTCCAGCAAATGCGTGGCGAAGCTGTGGCGCAGGGCGTGGCAATTCGCCGGCTTGGTCAGCCGGGCCGCCGTCGCCGCCTGCTTCACCGCCTTCTGCAAGCCGTTTTCGTGCAGGTGATGCCGCCGGATCGCCCCGCTGCGGGGGTCCACCGACAGCCGCCCGCTCGGAAAGACGTATTGCCAGCCCCATTCCCGGGCGGCGTTCGGATACTTCCTGGCCAACGCGGACGGCAGAAAAACCTCGCCGTTACCCTGGCTCAGATCCGCTTCATGCAGCGCCCGGACCTGTTCGAGGTGCGCGCGGAGCGGTTCGATCAGCTTGTCGGGCAACGGCGTCACCCGGTCCTTCTGGCCCTTGCCGTCCCGCACTACGATCTGGCGGTAAGCGAAGTCCACATCCTTGACCCGCAACCGTAGACACTCCATCAGGCGCAGCCCGGTGCCGTACAACAGCGACGCCATCAACCGGTACGTGCCTTCCAACTGGTCCAACAAGCGCAGCACCTCGCCCCGCGTCAACACCACGGGCAACCGGTGCGGACGCTTGGCCCGGATGAAGGAACCCAGATCGCCGAGCGGCTGTTCCAGCGCCTGGTCATAAAAAAACATCAGAGCATTAAGCGCCTGGTTCTGGGTGCTCGCCGCCACGTTGCCCTGCACCGCCAGCGTTTCCAGAAAAGACACGACGTCCGCCGCACCTGCCGTGCGCGGGTCCCGGTGGCCGATAAAGGCCAGAAATCGTTCCGTCCACGACCGGTACGCCTCTTCGGTGCGGATCGAATAATTGCGTTGCCGAATCACCGTCACCAGCCGATCGATCACCGTCACCGGGTTCTCCGCGACCGTCCCCTGATCGGGCGTCGCGCCGCTGGGCGGGGGCGGCAACGCCGGTTGGCTCGCAGCCCGGGCAAGGGTGGGATGATTCACCGGCAAGGTTCGCGCCGAATCCCGCCAGAAGTCCCAATCCACCTGATGCAACCAGGGCACACCCACCAGCTCGAACAATTTCTGGATAGCATCGACTGATTGCCGAAACTGCCAGTCACTGATTCTGTCTATTCTGCCAAGATCCGAGAGGTGCCGGTGAATGTCGGCCGGGGTGTGCTCCACGAGGCGCCGCTCGGGGTTGGCCTTGATGTAGGCCTCGGCCCGGATCGCGAACCACCGGTCCGCCGGCGGCTTAATGCCTTGCTGATGCAGTAATTCCAGATACCGATCCCAGAAACGGCGAACCGCGTCGGTAGAGCTTGACAGGGTGCTGGACATGGACTAACTTTTGCGTATCAGATTTGAGCCTTAACTTTAGAGAATTAATACTAGGCAGATGGTTAGCATAAATTATTACATTGATTCTGTCTAGTATTCTATCGGCTCATTCTGTCTAATCAACTGTTATGCCCAATAGGAATAGAAGTTGACCGAAAGAGATTGGCTAAGGCTTCCCGTTGTATCAACAGGCGCTGAATATCTGGTTATGGGACATTTGATGAGGAGAAACATCCTCACATACAAGGCGCCTGAAGGAAATGAAGGATACGATCTCATCTGCATTCACCCAGAGCCAAGGTACAAGCCTCAAGGCAATGAGCGTGCACAAGTTCGCATTCAAGTAAAAAGTCGTTACGCGACAGATTGTGACCGAGGCTTCCCAATCAAGGAAAAGGCGCTTGATGCTTTTGATTTTCTTGTTGTGGTATTTCTGAATATCGGGAAGTTTTACGGAAATAATGACGGCGAAACCGGCGCTGAAGCGCCAGAGTTTTATACCTTAACACCGGAATTCATAAAGGAGCATCACGATATCTCATCTACTTGGCAAAAAGTACGACTAAAGAAACTACAGGAAGAAATCGAGCCATTCAAGAACGAGGCTGGGTTTGAGCTTATCGCGGAGGCATTGGGTGTCCCAACTCCAAAGAAAAACAGGGCATAACAAGGCGCTCCAGCCGACCGCTCAACCGCTACGCGGTTTCGCGTCGGCTGAGCTTGGTCGTTCGGTGCACAAGATGAATCTGTGGAATTCCATCCTAGAAGAATGGCTACCAACCAAGTTGTCCAGGCTGATAGCGGCAGCGTCATTATCGCTAGCCATAGGCGCAATCTTTCTCCCGGAGTCTCTGAGCACCATACAAGTACAGCTATCAAAAGAAACAGCACTGCTAGTCCGATTAGTGGCGCCACTATCAATATGTCTCGTCGGCTCATTTTCTGTCCTCGTCTGCGTTGCCCGTTATTCTCGATCACGTTGCCCATTCTGCCGATCAGGCCATCTGTCCCTCATCGGTTCAAAGATCTCTCAACGTCCACCCCACAACAAAGATGGATATTTCCGTGAGACCTATCAGTGTGATGTATGCCGTAGAACCATTGAAAGATTTAGAGCACCAACCGATCCCATACCATTGACATAAATCACCGAACCATCGGATGAACCCGAGCGGAGTACCGCCGGGTTATCCGGACCGATAAGCGGAGCGCTTCGCGCTCCGCTTATCGGGTCGGAGCTGAGCTACGCTCATCGCGAGTTGCAGGCGTCGCGCTTCGCGCTCCGCCTATCAACTCGCTGGAGCGGTAATCGGCCTAATCGCCTGCAAGCGCTCACGCGCTTTCCGGCATTAGACCGATTCCGCTCAGCTCCGACCCGTTAGGCATACATGTTTGGGGCGTAGATGAAACCTACAGAGTGGTGGAAGAATTTCGCTCTTGGTATAGAACTAGATGCGGCCGGGACCTTTATCTACAATGGCATTCGAGCGCTTCATGAATTACACCACTTTCAACATCCAGTCGATAGTTTTGAAATCTTATACAATTTGTCGGTTGGCATTGAGCGGTTACTCAAGGTCGCAATAATTCTAATTGAGCATTCCGAAAGTGAAGACCTTAATTCACTTGAAGAGAGCTTGATAACCCACAATACGGCTGATCTTGCAGCTCGCCTAGACAGGTGTCGTCCGCTATCACTTTCAGCGGTACATCGTGAGTTCTTGACGATACTATCAAAGTTCTACAAATCACAAAGGTATGGTCGTTACTCGCTAAGCATTGTTCCTGATATATACGAAGAGAAGCGCAGTCTGCTTGTTTTCATAAAAAAACATCTAAAAGTAGACCTTGACCTTGAAAACGAGTTCCTGCCTTCGCCCAATACCAACCAAATACGTAAGTTTGTTGGCCGAATTGTAAGAAAGATATCTGGTAGCGTCTTTGAGGTCATCAAGAAGCGCGCATCCGAGTTGAATATATACACTGATGAACTGCGGAGAGACTCAAAAGCGATCAATGTGTTTTATGGTGATCGCCTAGACTTTGTAGACAAAGATCTTAAGAAGAAAGAATTCATCCTCTTCTTAATGAACCCCAGCGTCACCAGTAAGCACATAGAGTTGCTTCGCTCACAAGAGCCATTAGATCTAGACCCCAGCATGGCCGCAAGCTACGTAAAAGCCTTGCTGAACGACGCCGACTTGCCCTACGTTGAGGAAGCTGTTGACGAAGCCTACACAGAGATAAGCAACGTAAAAGAGCGTCTTCAGTTTCTTGAGGTGATGGATAACGATTACATTTCCTACAGTGATGACAATGATGACGCCTAGCTTGAAGATTGAAGTGCCCCCAAGCGAAGAGCGCCTAACCCTGCGGTCAACCGGACGCTCCGCCGCGTTGCGGCTCAGCGCCGGTTACCTTTCACGTTAGGCGGCCCCATCACGATCGCAATTGACGAGCTTCACCGAAGTTCTCCGAAGGAGGAAGACATGAAGACTTTCCACACCGACGACACCGCCGTGATCCTGATCGACCACCAAGTCGGGACGAATACCTGGGCCAGCACCACCCCGCTACCGCTGCTTCAGCGGAACGTGATCATCTTGGCGAAGTTCGCCAAGGGCACCGGGATGCCTGTAGTGCTCACCTCAAGCCAGGAGACGAACGTCAATGTTCAAGGTCCACTGATGCCCGAGCTACAAGAGATTCTCCCCGAAGCGTTTGCGGCTCGTATCAAGCGGCAAGGAGTTGTGAATGCCTGGGATGACGAGGCCTTCGCCAACGCCTGCCGCAACACTCGCCGAAAGAATTTCGTGATGGCCGGTGTGACGACCGACGTATGCATGGTCGCACCGGCTGTCAGCGCGGTCGAGGAGGGCTTCATCGTCAAGGTGGTTTGCGACGCCTGCGGCTCGACGAACCAGATTGCCGAGGAGATGTCGTGGCGCCGGATGGAGCAGGCGGGAGTCGGCCTCACGAGCACCAACGCCATCGTCGCCGAGCTGGTCAAGAACTGGGCATCGCCGGCTGGTGCGGTCGCGTTTCCACTACTGACCGCCTAACAACCGGTTGCAGCGGACGGCGCTACGCGCCGCCGTTGAACCGGAACGTTCGGCGGCGGAGAATCACAACAGACGTGACGTATTCTGCTGTCATCTTTTCATGGGAGGTCTCGACATGACAGAAGCGAAGTTGAAGGACAAGGTGGCGGTCGTCGCCGGCGGGGCAAAGAACCTTGGCGGCCTCATTAGCCGTCAGCTTGCCGGACAGGGCGCGAAGATCGTCGTCCACTACAATAGCGCGGGTACGAGGGCCGATGCGGAGGCCACAGTTGCTTCTATCAAAGGTTCCGGGGGAGAAGCCATCGCCGTTCAAGGTGATCTGACCAAGCCGGCCAATGTCGCCGCCCTGTTCGCCGCCGCTGAGCAGGCCTTCGGCGGGGTGGACATTGCCATCAACACGGCAGGCATGGTCATCCGCAAGAAGATCGTGGACATCACCGAGGCTGAGTTCGACACCACCTGCGCGATTAACGCGAAGGCGGCTTTCTTCTTCATTCAGGAGGCGGGCAGGCGGCTGAGGGAGCGGGGGAAGATCTGCACCATCGTGACCTCGTTGCTGGCGGCGTATTGGGACGAGTACTCGATCTACGCCGGCACCAAGGCCCCTGTGGAGCATTACACGCGCGCGGCCTCCAAGGAGTTTGGGGCGCGGGGCATTTCGGTCACGGCGGTCGCACCCGGCCCGATGGACACGCCCTTCTTCTATGGACAGGAGACCCCGCAGACGGTGGCGGCTATCAAAGGTGCGGCCGCCCTGGCCAAGTACACCCCGAGCGGTCTCACCCACATCGAGGACATCGCCCCATTGGTCGTGTTCCTCGTCACCGATGGCTGGTGGATCACTGGCCAAACGATCTTTGCTAACGGCGGCTTCACCACGCGGTAATGTGCGGCAGCCATGGCACGCCGAACCAGCCGCTGCAGCAGACGGCGGGGGCATGACGGCTTTCTGGGTTTCATAGCTCACTCGGCCCCCGCCGCTGCTGAGCGGGGTCGTTGGGCACGTAGAAAGCGCACACTGACCTAGTATCCCGTCAATCTTCGATTGATATGTTAATCTATAGATAAATTCATGAAAAAAATAAATTTATCTCGTAACAGACCTATCAATCGAAATTTGATCCGACACTAGCATGGATTTTCAAATCCTTGGAAATGTTAGAGACATACAGACCGTCGCCGTCGGTCCTGGGATACGCGACTTGCCTCGGCTCAAGAAGCAGTACGGATGCGGCAATTGGAGAAAGCTCAAAGGGTTCGCCACGGTTCGGTTGCTCGACGGTACCGTTCACACCGCAGAAGTTCATTGGTATGAAGCTCACGGCATCGGAAAGAAAGAGTTCAAGATCAAATTCCCACTGATTGATTAGCCATGAACAAGACTCACTCTGAAACTCCATCGTTCGCTGTGTGCATCAGCAACGAAGACTATCCAGCGTCTCTAGAGGTCGGAAAGCTATATCAAATCGTCAAGGATGAACAAGCAGAGTCGCATGGGTATTTTCGCATTATCGATGAAAGCGGCGAGGACTACGCATACGCAAAGGATCGCTTCTTTCCATTAAGCATCCCAAAGGCACTAGAGGAAGCGCTTTTCGAGCTTCATGAGGCTCAATGAACCTTTTGCCCAACAAGGCGCTGCACCTGACTGCCTCCAGCGTCCGCTGCGCTCCCGCTTCCGGCAGCAGGTGAGCTTGGTCGTTAGGTGTCATCACCATCCCCACGACAACTCTCACCCTATTTTGGAGGCAACAACACTATGAGAACGACGCTGATACTTACTGCAGGCTTTCTCTTGCTGAGTGCGCTTCTGATTTTTAGCAAGCTGTTCACCGAGCACTTCCCAGCCGCGACCACCTGGGCAATCTACTGCTTTCTTGCGTTATGGCTTTTGGCCACGGGAGTCAATTTGTGGGTTGGTGTCAGCAAAGCGGGATATTCGATCAGTGAAGAACTACCCATCATGCTGCTGCTCTTCGGTGTTCCCGCTGTTACCGCCATAGCCCTCAAATGGAAAGTCTTGTGAGTAGCCGCGCAGTGCTCCGCCAAGTAACAATCATATTGGAGAGAAATTAATGGGGGAAAGCAGACTGGAAGCATTCAGTGATGGCGTTCTAGCCATCATTATCACGATCATGGTTCTCGAAATGAAGGTGCCACACGATCCGACCTTTGAAGGTCTGCGCGGACTAGCGCCGGTTTTTCTTAGCTACATCCTGAGCTTCGTGTATGTGGGTATTTACTGGAACAATCACCATCACTTGCTGCACACATGCAAGAGGGTGACGGGGCGCATCCTATGGGCAAATCTGCATCTTCTCTTCTGGCTGTCATTGTTCCCCTTCGTCACGGGATGGATGGGCGAGAACCACTTCGCCCCGCTGCCATCGGCACTGTATGGTCTTGTCTTGTTTGCGGCAGGGGTGGCGTATTTGTTTTTGCAGCAAGCCATCATTGCGTCTCAGGGTGAAGAGTCCGCGCTCAAGCAAGCTATCGGCAAAGACTGGAAAGGTAAGGTTTCGGCACTGCTGTATCTTTGCGCCATCGTGTCCACGTTCTTCGCGCTATGGCTTGCACAGGTTATCTATGTCGCTGTGGCCGTTCTTTGGCTTGTGCCAGACCGCAGAATTGAGCGGTCGCTTCAGCATGACACCTAACCCTTCGTTCCAGCGGACTGCCTTCGGCAGCCGCTGAACTCAAACGTTAGCCGGATGTGATCATGTACAAGGGCTGGGGCATCTCTCGGTGGGAGACCCCGGTCGTCGATGAGGATCGACTGCTGCTGGTCTCTCTCGCCGATGCCGATCAGGAGCTCGTGCTGTTGCTCGAGTCAGGTCGAGCCCCTGGTCTGCCGCGCTGGCGCGTTCGGTTCAGGCAGTACCCGGCCTACCGCAACATCGACGAGGCCTACCGGACCGATCTCTGGAGTTGGCTCGACGAATCCGGTCAGCGCCTCGGGTCTACGTTCACAGTTCAAGAGTCGCCGCCGCTGGCTTCCTGGGGCACGGTGTATCTGCATGATGTAGTGCCGAGGATCCGCCATTTCGTGATCGCGACTGGGGACGACGTTGTCGAGGTCCTCTCGTCAGAAGAGCCCGTTTGGGAGGCGGCAAGTCCAGCGGAGGCAGGTGAGTTGCTCCCAGGCAAGTCGAGGCATCTCTACGTCGGTGAGGACGACGCGGAGATCGAGCGACTCGTCGAGGAGGCGCAGCGGCGTCAGAAACCGGTAGACACCGGCTAACATGCCGCAGGAGCCGACGAGCGCCGCAGCGGCGCTCGCGGCTCAGCGGCAGAGACGTTAGGCCGCTCATGTAGCTCGCTGTCCCGTTTCCAAGCCCGACAACCAAGGAGATATCGAATGCTTCAGCTCAAACCACTGGATCAAAACGTTCCGATCTTTCAGCAGGTCAATGCCGACGTCTCACCAGTGGTCTTGGTGAACGTCTTCCAAGTCGCGACGGAAGACATCCCGGCCCTGTTGAAAGCGTGGGAGGCCGACGCCAACTGGATGAAGCAGCAGCCAGGCTACATCTCAACTCAGTTGCATCAAGGCATTGCTGGAAGCACGGTCTTCATGAACTACGCGTTGTGGGAGTCAGTGGCCCATTTTCGGACGGCGTTCAATCATCCCGAGTTCAAGCAGGCGCTAGGGCACTACCCGTCCAGCGCCGTGGCGTCACCTCATCTCTTCACGCGGCTTACTGTGCCCAATCTATGCGTCGGTCCGTAGCTCAGCGGCCTAACAACAGCATGCAGCGGACGGCGCTGCGCGCCGCCGCTGATGCTGGACGTTATGCATCTTGATAAAAGGAACCACCATGCACTCTTTTGAATCGATCACCCCTAAAGAACTTTCGGAGCTAATTCACGGCAAGCAGCCGTTTGAAGTGGAGATTCCGGAGAGCATCACAAAGTTCAAAGCGCATATTCCGAGTGTTGATTTTTCCGTACCCAAGGAAGTCCCGCCAACCCCGATAATTCTTACCGCAGAGGGGATAGCTCAGGTACTTATTCATAGCGGCAGCGACTTGAATGGCAGGTATACACAATTTGTAGTCTTTATCTATGCCCTAGGCGGAAAAATTCACTACACAGCACTACCCACCGGTAATTACAAGGCAGTTGTTAGCTGGCCAGATGCATAACATTTCGGTCAAGAGGGACGCTCCGCCGGCAAGCCGGCTTCGCGCCCCTTACCTCGAACGTTGTCGCGGACGCTTCGCGCCCGCGACAACGGGGCGGCGGATTACAATCCGCGTGGTTGCTTGGCGCGAAGCGCCGCACAACCACGCGGATCAAGCCGACTCCAGGCGAAAAAGCCTGCGGCTTTCTCGCCTTGCGCGGCTTATCCGCCGCCCCGTTAGGTGTCCATAGTAACCATGGCCGCATGGTATCCATGAACTGGTTAAATCCAAAGCTCAGCTTCCGGGAAGACCGCCCGTTCCTTGAGATCATACGGGCCTACGCTGCGCAACTGCATGGCCACCGGGAGTTAATCTCTCGTGGAATCGGTTGGCGCCTCGGCGTGCTATCCACCCAGGATGTGGAAGCCGTCCTTAACCTGCTTGTCCCTGAGTCACCACAAGCAGATGAATCCCTCTATCAAAAGTTCACTGATGGCATTCGCGCCATCCATGCTGGCGGACCAACTCCATTGCTACTAAAGCAAAAACTAGCGTCCACGGTCGGAGACGCAGTTGAGATAGATATCGATGTTTTGGCTTCAGAACTCTTCGATCGAGAACTCCTCGCGAAGTGGCAGGCCGTCAATAATATTGCGAGCGGAGGTCTGCTCATCCTTGCATGGGAGTTGTCAGAACCGTACCGGCAGAATAACTCGCAAGATTTTTTGTGGCAGTTTTTCCGTCATGTCCGGAATGCGGCTGGGCATGACATGATGCTTAATTTCAAACCAGGTCAGCCTGACAAACCAGCACGGTGGCGCCACCTAGAGATGAAGGCGCAAATGAACAGAATGCCGTTGTTCAGGTATCCGCCATTGGATGGGCTGCTATCTCCAGGGGACTGTCTGTATCTCCTGCATGACGTTGAAGAGCAGTTAATGAGATAACGCCCCAAAAACGCCTAACAATGCAATCCAGCGGACCCGGCGCAAGCGCCGGGCCGCTGATCTCTGGCGTTAGGCCTCGCTGTCGAGCGCTGCTACCCATCGGAAGCTCGCTGGGCCTGACCAAAGTCGACCAACCATGACGCCCCGATACACTGTCAATGTGGCTACTGCCTGGGAGGCTTTGAGTGGATGTGCTTAAGCGAGTCTCTGAACTCATTCCGTTCCTAGAACCTTACCCGAACTGGGTCAAGGCGTTGGTCTCGGTCTGGGCCTTCCTAACGACGGCGCTGCTGCTGTCTCTGGTTTTAGCGCAACAGCAGAAGCAACGGTCTCAAGTTGTGATACTCGGCAGAGTGATCACGGCGTCGGGCACCCCTGTGTCTGCGGCGAGCATCGAACTAACGCTCTCCGCAGCCCCAACGCGGACATTGACTGACTCTGAAGGTCACTTTCGCGTCGTCACCAAGGGCGAAGCCCTTGGAGTGCCTGGGTGGATCCGCATCGCCGCGTCGGGATATCGAACATATGAACGCGTGGTTCAACCGCGCAGTGATGCGCCAGACCTCGGTGTCTTTACTCTGGCTACTGATTCGACTGGCTCCGCCGACAAGCCCGTCGACCCAGCGGTACAGGTCGAGTTGCGCGAGCGAGCACTTTTGGTTCCTCCGCAAGATATTCTGGATAAATATTCTGCCGAACTGAAGCTGGAGAATTTCGGCGTTGTGAAGCTACTGTCCGAGCGAGCTGTCGAGGCCAATCGCGCCATTCTACGTACTAGAGGAGAGGGTACCTATTTCTCATTTGTCAGGAGAACTCATGAGTATGGCTACGGAAGCGACGTGGCGCTTAGAAATGGTCAGCTCAGCGTAGGCTTTGCGGGCCTCGATTTTGGTCACCTTCTGAACGTGGGAAGCATCTCTAAGGAGCAATTCCTTGAGATCGCGGAGCAACCGCCAACGTGGCTTCCCACCTCAAAGCATGAAGCGTGGCGCTTCATGTGGGACCACAGACCTCCAACGGTCACAAAGGAAGTGCGCCAAGCACAGCGCGAGTCTCGGGATAGGACGATCGGCGGGGTACCAGTTTCTTCGAGAGCCGCCGCGGTACCAAACACATCCTTCCTCCTTCGTTCAATTTCGTACAACACCTCTGACGTGCTGGTTGCGATAAGGCTGGAGCGCCTAGCTGAAGATGGGTCCCTCGTTTTTGTCTGGAGAATTCTCAAGGTACTAGATACGCCAGTGGCAACTGGTCCCGAACCGGAGAATCGATAGACGCCGTCGCAGGTGAAGGCGAGGCCTAACATGTCGCTCAACCGGAGCACCAACGGCAGGACGCCAGGCCCGGGCTGGCGAAAATGTACCGTGTACCGCCAGACCGGGCCTGGTGGCCTGCCGTTGTCGCCCGGTTAGCTCTACGTTGGGCAGCATTATCTCGGCGTTCAAGGTTGATTACACTCTGGCCTTCATGAGCTTGTGAACGGAACGGTATGTACCTACCTCGGCATTTTGAAGAAACGCGCGCGGAAGAGCTTCACCGCTTGATCCGCGAGTACCCGCTTGGGGTGCTCGTAGCTAATGGGCCGCACGGCCTCGATGCTCATCATCTGCCTTTCGAGTTAAATCCGGATGACGGCGAGCGCGGACATCTGCTCGCTCATGTCGCGCGCGCCAATCCCTTATGGCAGGAGGCGAAGGATGGCGACGAAGCGCTGGTGATCTTTCGTGCCGCCAATGCCTATATCTCACCCAACTGGTATCCGAGCAAGCACGAGTTTCACCGGCAAGTGCCAACGTGGAACTACCAAGCCGTGCACGTTCACGGGAAGATCAAGATTCGCGATGACGAAAGGTTCGTGCGCGGTGTCGTGGCCCGCCTCACGCGGGTGAATGAGGCGCGCACCGGGTCCGACAAGCCTTGGAAGATGACCGATTCATCGAAGGAGTATATCGATCGGATGTTGTCAGCCATTGTGGGCATCGAGATCGAGATCACCAAGCTGGTCGGGAAATGGAAGCTCAGCCAGAACCGGGAGGAGCGAGATCGCATCAACGCCACCGAGGAGTTACGCAAGCGCGGCGAGCACGTCACATCCGCAGCTATGCTGGCTGCTTTAGGCAATAGAAGCTGATGCCGCCCAACAAAGCGCTGCAGCGGAGCGCTCGACAGCGTCGCTGCGCGCCGCTGTTGCCGCCCGCTGAGCGTCGGCGTTAGGCAAGCTTCACTGAATAACGAATCGAAATAAGGTAATCTTAATGATGAATATTCAAGAAATTGAATCGGCGGTTATTCGTCTACCCGCTCAGGAATTAGCTGAATTTTCCAAGTGGTTTGAAGAATTTATGGCTGATCAGTGGGATCATCAAATTGAAGCAGATATATTGGCAGGACGATTGGATGCAGCAGGAAAACGTGCTGACGAAGATTTCATTTCCGGTCGTGCAGCACCACTTTGAAGCACTTCACAACGCCGGAATTCTGGTTTCACTATCGCCAGCTTCCGCCAAGTATTCGGGATCTGGCGGATAAAAGTTTTGCGCTCCTCCATTCGAACCCCCATCACCCATCGTTGCGTCTGAAGAAGGTGGGTGTTTTCTGGTCGGCGCGGGTAAGCTTACGTTATCGGGCGCTGGCCAAAGAACGAGCAGAGGGGCTGGTATGGTTCTGGATCGGCCCCCACGACCACTACGAGCAGTTGATAGAGCCGTAATCCGAACATTCCAGCCTAACAAGTGCTTGCAGCTGACCCCGCTCCGCGGGGCGGCTGAAGCGGTTCGTTCGGCCTTTATACAGAGTAATCCGATTTCTTTATGGAGGCATCTTGGAAGCAAAAAAACTAAAGACCATAGATGATTTGCTGCAATCCGACGATGAGCGTGTTGAGCTGATCAACGGTGAGATTGTTAAGCGCCCTATGGCGCGTTCTGAGCACGCACTCATCCAGTCGGGCATTTCTGATGAAGTTTCGCTATTTAAGCGAAAAGATGGCCCAGGAGGATGGTGGATCATGCCCGAGATCAGTGTTAAGTATAATGAACATCAATGTCCTAGCCACGATCTAGCAGGATGGCGGAAAGAACGCGTACCGCTTAGACCTACGGGGATAATGAATGTTATACCCGATTGGGTTTGCGAAATTACCTCACCAAAGCACGAAAGGAAGGACCTGTTTCACAACTTTATACTATTGCAACGTAGCAAAGTTCCGTATTATTGGGTGATTTCTCCAGAAGACAAAACACTGATTGCTTATAGACTGGTTGACGAAAAGTATCATGTGACCTTTTCTGTGGAGTGTAGGGTTGAACAAGATCTTGACAAGGCAAGAATACCACCATTTGAAGAAGTTGAGATTGATTTGAAGTATGTTTTTGGTGATGAATAATAAATCGTAGCCGTTCAGTCCCCCCACTGGGGTAAGGAGGACTGAACGGCTACAACCTGTTTGCTCTTTTGCAAGTAGGGCAGCGGTTCGGAAACAGTTTATTCCTTGGAACCGTGGTAGCCCTAACAAAACGCATGCAGCCGACTCGCTAGACATGCAACTGATGCTGAACGTTATTGCCCTTAAATAAGCCCGCTGCTTCCCGCGGCTTGCAAGAATACTCGTACCACTGTTCCATGCCCAGTTCCATACTCATCGCCGCCTTTAACTCCCGGTCGAAACATAGACGGCCCGGTGCTCCCAGCGCCTTCGATCCCGGATAGGCGGAAACCTGCCAGCAAGGAAAACCCGCATGGAACAGACCCTCGTGGTTATTTGCGGCATCGTGGCCCTCTTCGGGGTGGTCATGACGCTACTGTGCGTGCTCGCCCAACGGCGTATTCAATGGTTGACCCCCGATGCCACGCCGATCCAGACGGCGGAAACCCTCAGCGTCGTGATTCCGGCGCGCAACGAAGAAGCCGATCTCGCGGCCGCGCTCCGCTCGGTGCTCGCGCAGGAAGGCGTCGAGCTGGAGGTGACGGTTGTGAACGATCATTCGACCGACCGGACCGGCGAAATCGCCGACGCCATCGCCCGCGCCGATCCCCGCGTCCGGGTGCTCCACGATCCCCCGCTGCCGCCGGAATGGCTGGGCAAATGCAACGCCATGCAGCAGGGAGCCGCCGTCGCGACCGGGGATTATTTGTTGTTCGCGGACGCCGGCACTGGTTCAGTTTGATTATCTATTTAAGTTACTGATCGATAAGTAATAAATTGAGGATTAGGCGATCTTCTGGAGCCTCAAAACCTGGAGGGGATGGTGTTCATCTAAGTGGATATATGAACCTGTAAGCTCTTGATTAGAATATCCTTGATCAGGCTGATCTCCACGTCCAAACCGCCACTCCAAATTTGATCTATCATATAAAATAATGGCTTATTATTCAACGTTTTATAGCGTTAATTAAACTGAACCAGTGCCGCTTTCATCGTCCCCGAACGAATGGCGTGTCCGGGTACCGGCCCGCGCGGCGTATTCCCATTCGGCCTCGGTCGGCAAGCGGTAACCGAAGTGCTCGCAGAAGTTTTTGGCGTCGAACCAGGTAACGCTCGCGACAGGCAGATCATCCTCGCCTTTCTTATACGAGTAATCCTTGCGGAATCGCTGGAATTGCGCCTGGGTCACTTCGTATTTGCCGAGCCAGAACTCGTTGACCTTGACTTCGTGAGCGGGTCCCTCATCGCTCCTGTGGCCCTTTTCATTCTCAGGCGATCCCATCTCAAAGGTCCCTGGACACAGGCGAACGAACACCATGCCGTTTTCGTCCGCCAGCTCTTCTTTCGGCAAACAACCGCCGACCCCGTGCAACCAGCATTGGTCGGGTTGGCCGGCGATCACCTTCAGGCCGGGCCACGCCTGGGCGACAGACCGCAGACCTTCGTATTTCAGCCTCCCGGCCAGGCGGCTCCAGCCGTCGACTTGTAGCACGGCACCGTGGCCGTCGGCGGGGAAGGTATCGACCAGTTCCCCGGTCGCCGGACCCGTGGTGATGATCAGCAACTGCTGATCCGTTCCAAGCCGCTGCTGGCGGCCCAGGAATTCCTGACGATGGCGGGGCCAGTGGGGATCGACCAGTACCACATCGGCACTGCCTCCCGCGAGCAGATCGGCAGCCAGGATTTCCACCGCTGGCGTTTGTGGCGCCGCCACCAGCACGACCAGACTGTGCTGGATCGCTTCGGACAGACGAAGGAGCGTTTCCCCATAGCCGCACCGCCAGAACTCGGCGCCATCCTGCAGGACCTCGACACAGGGTTGTTGTTGCGGTTGCCATTCCGCCTTCACTTGGGCTGCCGGTGGTGCCTCCTGCGCCGCGATTCGCTTGGGCGTGACCACGGCCACGTGCCAACGGTCGTCCGTCACGGGCTGGATGTGTTCCCACGCCGGTTCCGGGCGCCCGATGCCGTGTTCGATGACCGGCGGGCCGCTGGGCAGGATGGAGGGACTACAGCCGGCGGCGATCCAGCCACCCACCATCAATCCTAGGCACGTTCCCAGCCCCAACCACAACCGGCCCGGGCGGCGCAGGATTTCCCTGGGCATATCCCCGCCGAAACCCATCTCCTGGAGCATCACCCGCTCAACGGCGGCGCGATCTTCCCAGCGCCACGGCAACTGGATATGCTGCTCGGCACCTCTGTCCAGGGGCACCAATCGTTCGAGTTGCTGGCGGATAACCTCCTTTAACTCGACTATCAAGTTTTTTATTTCCAAACAATAGGATATAAACCTTCGCCTTTAGGCGGAAACGTCTTTAGCACGCGCCCTTCGTCAAGGGCTACCGCTTGAGCGGGAACAGCGGATGGTAGATCGAGCGCGGTATCGGCGTGGTGCCCACACGGTTACAGACCTGAAGTACCACAGGGTATGGAAGACGAAGTACGGGTATCCAGTGTTGCGCGGGGAGATCGGGCTCCGGCTCCGGGATTTGCTGCGGATGATCGCGGCGGAACACGATATGGTAGTCATCCAGGGAAATATTCGCCCCAATCATGTCCATCGCTTGGTGAGTGCGCCGACGTAGCTGTCGCCGGCAAAGATGCTGCAATACCTCAAGGGTAAATCCGCCTGTCGGTTGCAGCGGGAATTTCGGGAGTTGCAGAAGCGGTATTGGGGCCAACACCTGTGGGGGAGGGGGTATTTCTGCGTGACGGTGGGGGCAGTGACGGAAGAACCAGGTAAGCGCTATATCGAAGAGCAAGAGGACGGATCGGGTGCCTTCCCAGTCTGGGATGAGCCACCGACGCCGGCGGAATGAGCTTCAGGCGGATTCATCCGCAACCCGAACTGACTTTAGTCTGAACGGGCGTTTACGCCCCTAACAACCTACCGGCTTTAGCCGGTAAGTCATTGAGTTTGGTAATCAATTGAAGACCTTGCTCGAACAAAAGATCAAACAGCGGTTGAGAGATGTACCCTTTATCGCCAAAAAGCTTTCCCCAAATTCCGCGGGTCATTTCTGGAACGGGGGTCCGATCATCCGTATTGGCTGGTGTCAGTTTAAATGCCAGTAGCCCCCCTTGGTCGTTAATAATGATGTGCAGTTTAAAGCCAAAAAACCAACCGATAGAATTTTTGCCACGTTTAGCTAAATCTTTGAAAACGCGGTTCGAATGAATTCGACGGTTGTGGCAAACGACCAATGAAGTGGAATCGATGAATGAGATACCAGTGACTCGACCTTTGCGGGTGTTGATATATACGCAGAGCGGTATTAACAAGTAAGCTTGTAAAGCAACAAAACGCTCATAGCTGACCAAGTTAGGAAATTCATGACTCCAATATTGTCGGACATGCTGATAAAAATGTTTGAACGTTCGATAATGAGAAAGATGAAAAATAACGACCAACGTCATCATTTCGCTAGGTGATAAAACGCAGGGAGGCATGGCTAAAGGGCAATCAACTTCTTCAGAAGAAGGCAGTAAATTTTTAGGAAGGTTATCTTTAAATTCACGATAAGAATCATCGATATCACAAAAAATCTCAGTCATAGGGATAATTTTCATAGCAATCTGCTCCATATAAAATAAGGGATAAAGTCTCAGGAAATTTATAGCATCATAAAAGTATCGATAATTATAACATAATGAAAATTAAAGAATAACTCACGTTAAATATTGGCCGCATGGGCGATGGCAACCGGCTACCCACTTAAGGCGGGACAGTTTAAGTCTTTCGCTCGGAGAATGATCAAGCCCAAGGAGCGATGATATGGTAGGAGTTTGCTGACAGATGGATGGACAGGATGGACCTACGAGGGCGCTGCCAACAAATTCCCTCCTGTAAATTTTCCTGTGATAGCGAGGGTTCGAACGTGGGCCAGACTGTAAGCCCGCTCCTTAACCTGTTGATCTTGCTGATGAGCGCACCATGTGCTCACCCGACCTGTGTCTTGGATCACAGGAAAATTTACAGGAGGACAAATTCTCACTGTCCTCCGCGAACGGGGTCCGCCATCGATCCGGAAGCTGGCCCAGGCGACGGGACTACCGAAAAGTAGTGTGCATCGGTACTGCACAGGGCGGCGCGAGCGCGCCCGGCAGGTGCCGGAAGCGGAGCTGTGGGAACGGGAGCGGGGCGCGCAGTGGCTGCGGGTCTTGGTGTTGGCGGTGCTGTTGGTCTTTGGCCTGAAAGGGGGGGTGGGGGTCGAGCGGATCTCCGAGTTTTTTCATCGGATCCGGCTCGAGCGTTACCTGGCGGTCTCGCCGAGTGCCCTGAGGTCGTTACGCACGCAGATGGAAGCGGTCATCTTGGCCTACCCAGCGGAACAGGAACAGCGGTTCGGTCAAGCGGGGCGTCGGCTGGAGATGATTGCCGGTGCCGACGAGACCTTTTTCGATCAAGTGGTGTTGGTGATGATGGATTGAGGGTCGGGTTACCTGGTGCTGGAAGAGGCGGCCGATAATAGAACCTATGACACCTGGCAGGAACGGGTGCAGGCCGCCGTGACGCGGGTGGGCTTGGAACTCCGGTATATCGTCAGCGATCGGGCCAAGGCCTTGATCAAGCTGGCGCTGAAAGGCTTGGGGTGCCCCAGCGTGCCGGATTTATTTCATGCCTTGCGGGATCTCGCGAAAGTGATGGGGGTGAGCCTGGGGTTAAAACTGGCGCAGGTGGAAGAGAAACTGACCCACGCCCGGCAGCAGCTGAGCGTATTGGAGGCCAAGGGGCACGACCCGCACGTCCAACGGCGGTGGCTGGCCCACCTCAGCGCGCAAGCCGAGGTCCTGCGGGCCGATCAGGCGACCTGTCAAAGTACGCTGCACCAGGCCTCGCAAGCCGTGCATCCCTTCACCCTGGCCGAGAGCGCGGCGCAGAGTTCGGCCCAGGTCGAGAGCCAACTGCACCAAGCCGTGGCGACCCTCAACACCCTCCGTGCCTCTCATACGGCGCGCGACCATCCAGCGGCGGTCACCCAATTCCAGCGCCAAATTCCCGGGATCGCCGCCCTGGTCGATGCCGGGTGGCTCGGGGTCGAACACCAGATCGCCCCGCTGGCGCTCGATGACCCCACCCACCGTTGGTTCCAGCAGCAGCTGCTGCCCGTGGTCTACTGGCAGACCCAGGTGGAGAAAACCAAAACCCCGGCCCTGAAAACGGCCTATCAGCAGGCGTTCCGCCAGGCCCAGGCCGCGCTCCTCCACCCCCCGCTCACCGCGACGGTGACGCCGCCCGCGTTCGAAACCGACTCCGCCTGGGCCCGCGACCTGGCCGGGCCATTCCAGCGCGCCTCCTCGGCCGTCGAGGGCCGCAATGGCTCTCTGTCACAACTCCATCATGGCGCCAGAGGGATACCGACCCAACGCCTGAAGGTGATGACCGTGATTCACCACTTCGACCTCAAACGCGCCGATGGGACCACCGCCGCCGAACGCTTGTTGAGGACTGCGTTCCCGGACTGGTTTGACTGGATGGTGGAACGGATGGCCCCCTTGCCCGTGCCCCGAAAGCCAAGAACACCGGCAAAATTTAACCCATTGAAATTACTAACTGTCCCGGCTTAAGTGGATACCCAGACAGACTCTAAAATTATTAAAGGGTATGAACTGGGAACGCTGCAGGACGAGGTGCCATCATGAACCCGAGTGGGTTGTCGGATGCCCGCCAGATTCCCAATGAAGTGATGAATGATTTGCGCCGCCTCGCGGTGCGGACGGCGGAGGAAAAAGGGCACAGTCCGGAACTGATGGCCGAGATTTTGGGGATCAGTCGCAGCAGCATTTACGACGGGCTGCGCCGGTATCGGGCGGAGGGCGAAGCGGCCTTGGAGACCCGGTCGGCGCCGGGCGCGCCGCGCACGATCACGGCGGGCTTGCGGGGGTGGTTACGGAAAACCGTGTTAACGTCGACGCCGGTGGACCACGGCGACGACACGGTGCGCTGGACCCGAAAGATGCTGGCGGAGTGGCTGGCGCGACGGTTTGGGGTTCACGTGGCGGAATCGACGGTGGGCCTGCACCGGC
This sequence comes from uncultured Gammaproteobacteria bacterium, assembly GCA_963715845.1. GTDB lineage: Bacteria > Pseudomonadota > Gammaproteobacteria > Competibacterales > Competibacteraceae > Competibacter_A. The sequence goes on from CAVQSJ010000026.1 coordinate 48,248, forward strand.
GAGCGCTGGACTTGCGCTATCAACAGCCCTGTGATCGGGCCGTGGAGCGGAATCCAGCGGACGTCAAGGCTTTTTTGAAGGTCAAGTACCCAAGAATTCAACGCTTGGCCGCGCGCATCGGCGCCGATATCGCCTCGGAGGACGAGGCCGGCGTCGGCCTCCGCACCCGCGCCGGTCGCACCTGGGGCGCGCGGGGACAAGCCCCCACCGTGCGCGTCGCGGATCAACGGGGTGGTTACCACCTCTTGTCCCTCGTCACTGCGCGGGGCGAGTTGCCGTCCACCGGGGTGGACCAAAGCGTGGATGGTCCCCAATGCATCGCCTTTTCGGAGAACCTCCTCCGGGACCTTTCCCACCCGCTGATCCTCCGGGTCGACCGCGCCTCCTTCCACCGCTCGGCCGCGGTGCGCCCGTTCGTCCGCGCCCATCGGACCCCACTGCGGCTGTTCTTTTTGCCCGCCCATGCCCCCGAACTCCATCCCGACGAACCGGTCTGGAACGAAATCAAGCACCGTCAAATCGGCCGGCAACCGGTCAAAACCAAACTCGACTTGAAGCAACGCCTCGATGCCGCACTCCAGGCGTTGCGGGTTCTCCCCGAGCAGGTGCGGTCCTTCTTTCGGCTACCCCATACTCAATACGCCGCCATCCCGGAGTCCGCCTTATAATACAATGTCCGGTTATCAATTAGCGGGATTATATCAATCGGCCCAACGGTCTCTGGGTTTCTCGGCGATAACCCGGCATCAAGACTATTGCAGCGCATTAATGAACCGAAGGGATGGGGAGTATAGCCGCAAACCTCTCCCTTTAGGGCCGGGTAATAGACTCTTCCGGTCCAAAACAAAGCGGGTAATCGCGGCAGATCGGGCAGGACGGGGCGCGGCAGAGGTCGACACCTTCCTGCTCACAAAGCCGTTTGTAGAGAAACTTCTTCTATTTCATGTCGCAGTCGTTGTAGTATCGCCATAGTGTACTACAATTAAGTAGTACAATCTTGGGCAACAACGATGGAGGGTAACCATGGGTCATCCTGTGTCCGTGCGGCTGGATGAAGATATCCAGGTGACGCTTGAAGAGGTTGCCAAGGCGCGGGGTATTGGCTTGTCGACGTATCTGCGCGAACTGGCGGTGGACGAAGCCAAACGCGTCCGGCGCGAGCGCATTCGCGCGCAAAGCCGCGCCGTGGGGGCGTACCTTGCCTCCTCGCCCGAAGGCCGCGCCTTCTATGCGGAGTGGGGGACACCGACCGCCGAAGGGAAGGGACCATGAGTTATGCACCGGGGCAGATCGTCCTGGTGGACTGGCGTGGCGGCCTGCCCAAAGAACCGAACAAGAAGCGGCCAGCCATTGTGGTCGAGGACCGGGGCCTGTTCGACGACGCCTATCCCAATCTCATTCTGGCGCCCCTAGCCGAGGATCCGCACGTCGCGATTGAAGATTTATCGGTCAAGATCCCGCCGACGACGGAAAATGGCTGCACCAAGCTTTGCTACGCCTTGGCTCATCATGTCACCACCACCTCGAAGCACCGGATCACGCCGACTCCTTCACGCATCACCGACGGGCAACTTGCGGAAATCCGGCGGCTGATCGGTATCGCCATCGGGCTGGACTGAGCACCCGCTGCCACGAAAACAAAGCCCGTTGGATACCCTTGACTGTCAATGAGCAGGAGCCCAGTCGGGCTGGTGAGGCGGGTCGGCGCAGCGTAACCCGCCTTTCAGTTAGCCCGCGTTCTGCTCCTCCGGGCCGAAACATTGCGCATAGTCACAACAAACCGCGCAGGACGGAGCGCGGCAGAGGTATACGCCTTCCTGCTCGCAAAGCTGCTTGTAGAGAAACTTCTTCCATTTCATGTCGCGGTCGTTTTTCGCCGCCAGCGCTGGGAAATTACGCATCATGAGTTCGCTCAAGTCCCGGCGCGACCATAAGCCCAAATCCTCCCAGAGATGATCGTTGGCCATGCAACCGGTAGCGACGATCACGCTCAGCCATCGTTCCGAATCGTCCTGTCCCGCTCGATAGAAGTCGAGCAGATTGATCAGTTCTTCCTTTTCCTCCAACAGGCGGGGGTCCCAGGCGGGCGGGGGCCGGTTGGGCGCGGCCGGCCACGTCACGCCGGGAAAGTGCCGCGCCAGCAGCGCGATAAACTCGGCGGACGCCAGCCCCAAGCCGGCGGGCAACGAGCCACCCTCGTCAGCCTGGGTGGCCAGCATCCGCGCTAGCGCATCGTCGTTGGGCAAGCCTCGGCCGTGGCTCATCAGCACGCCGTAGGTTTGCCGAAGCGCGTCGGCGCCGGGAGGCGCCGAGGATTCCAGGCGCGGAGTCGGCGACACGGCCGCGGACCGTCAGTATTCCACCAGAATGTCTTCGTCCCGCACGATCATCTGGCACGCCAGCCGCCAGGGCGGGGGGATATCGTCCACCAGGATGCGGCTGATGTCCTCGTCGGTCAGCTTGCCCAGTTGTTTGAGCAGGTTCCTTTCCTTCTCGGTCGGCGGACCGCTCATCCGGTCTTTTTTATCCAGGCTCGACACTTTCACCAGGCAGGTTCCACATTCGCCGTCCTGGCAATCGAAGTTGATTGGAATCTTGTTGGCCTTGGCGATTTTCAAGATCGTATCGATATGGCTGCCAGCCGTGGCGTAAACGGTTCTGGTTTTGTGTTCGGGATGCGAAAAGGTAATCAATGGCATCAGTCCGATCTCCCTCAGTGCGAGAATTAGGGTGTGAGCGCGGTCAGGCGGGGCGGACGGTGACATCGCCCAGCACCTGCGCCTGACAGGCCAGGCGAATCTCCCGCCCGGCGTAGTGTTCCTTGAGTATCCTGGCCTCCAGCACCGACGGTTGGCTCAGGTTTTCCATGCCTTCAACCACCTTCATCAGGCAGGTTCCGCAATCGCCCTCGCGGCAGCCGTAGACGATGCCGGAACTGATTTTGTCCGAAATTTCAATCACCCGGGTGCCCGCCGGCACGGTGGCGGTGATGTTGACATCCGCAAAAGTAAGCTTCGCTCTGGCCATGTTCAGTCGCTCATGATCATGACATCGGTGGATTTGATGACCGCATGTACGGCCATGCCCACGTCGAGCGCGAGGTGATCGCTGGACGTCGTGGTAACGACCGCCACCACGTTCTGACCGTTACCCAAATCGACGGTCACTTCCGTCATGATCGGGCCTCCCTTGATCTCGGTAATCGTCCCTTGCAAGGCATTACGGGCGCTGATTTTCATGGCTGATCTCTCCATCGTGGGAGGCTGAGATTATGGGTTGGCGGTCGCGCGCGATGGCTGCGTCAGCCACCCGCGATCTCGCCATTGCGCGTGGACGGCCTGCAACGCCATACTGATGGGTTCCCCGGCATGTTCGCTGTCGGGTTGGACGCCGGCATCCTGCAAGGCCCGCCAGGGGGTAAAGCCGATGCGGGCGCACAGCAGCACCGCGCAATCGTGCAGGGCGCGAATCGCGCCGATCAAGCGCCGTTTCGCCATCGCCGCAGGTCGTGGCGCCATGACAATAGCGGGCAATCTCCCGCCGCTCGCTCAGACGCGCACCGCTGGCGGTGACATCGAAAATCAGCAATTCCCGCAGATGGCCGAAGTGAGCGTCGATCCGTCGGCCGTCGGTGCTGCCCACCGCGATCCGGAGCGCGTTTTCGGGAGCGGTGAAGCGCCGGGGAGCGATAGTCGGTTGCCGCTCCAACCGGGACACCCGCCGGGGAACTCGCGCCAAACGCGAGGTAATGGCCGCGCGCACTTCCATCCGTTTGGCCATCGCCGCCTGGGGGTCCACCGTCATGGTCTCGATCTTGGCGAGGCTGAATTCGCCGCCGCGATCTTCGCCCAGCGTCCCGGTCGCGTCGGCGCGGCATTGCTGGCAATGGCTCATCATCCCGCTATCGCTCGCACATGCCGCGCGCGCGACCGCGAGTTCGTTGGCGCTCGGTTCGCGCTGCCCGGTCAGCCCATAATGCGTGCCGTGCTCCGCGCGAGCGATCAGCGGCATGATGTTGTGCAGGATCGCGCCTTTCTCCCGCACCACCCGATTGACTTCCGGCAGGTGGACGTCGTTGACGCCGGGAATCAGCACCGAATTGATTTTGACCTGAACGCCGCATGCTGCCAGCATTTCCAAGCCTTTCAGTTGTTGCGCGATCAGCGTCGCCGCTGCTTCGCGTCCCCGCAGTCGGCGGCCTTGCCAGACGATCCACGGATAAATCCGCGCGCCGATATCCGGATCGAGGCAGTTGATGGTGATGGTGACATGGCGGATGCCGTGCGCCACCAGATTTTCGGCCTGCTCCGGCAGCGCCAATCCGTTGGTGGACAGGCACAGCAGCAAGTCCGGGGCCTGGTCCCGCAGTTCCCGCAAGGTGGCGAACACCGGCGCGGGATTGGCCAGTGGATCGCCCGGTCCGGCGATGCCGACCACCGCCAAGTGAGGAATGACCGCACCCACCGTCAGCGCTGTTCTGACCGCTTGCTCCGGCGTCAGCAACTCCGCCACCACGCCGGGGCGCAATTCGTTGCTGCAATGGTATTTGCGGTTGCAGTAGTGGCACTGGATGTTGCACTTCGGCGCCACCGCCAGATGCAAGCGGGCGAAATGCCGGTGCCCTTCCGGGGAATAGCAGGGATGGAGTGCTGGCGAAGCGCCAGCGGTTGTCGGCTGGCTGGTCGGTTCCATCGGTGTTCCCCCGGAAGCATGAAGTCGGATAAAGCGGATTGCGGCCCGCCGCTGGCGGCGCGCGGACGACGGAAACTCCCTAGCAACCGGCGTGCCCGAATGCAAAGATTCGCTAACCGTTTGTCAGAATTGATTTTTATCGCGGGGAATTCGTCATGCTGTGGTGATTGCCACAGCGCGGCGGGAACAATTGTCGCAAATGCCACAAGGGGAGGATTGCGATGTCGAGCGGCTCGCTTAATGCGTGCGCTCCAAGGAGGGTTCGACGGCGCTTTGCGCCAAGAACCTGATGTTCGACAACTCGCGCCCCGTTCGTCGGCGCGAAGCGCCGACGAGCGACCTCGTTTGGGATTTGGCTAAGGGGCTGTACGGAAATAACTAATGCAAAATTAATTACTATTAGGCTTAATTAAAAACCTATTTCTTCTTAAATTAATTCGTATGTTATTGATATTTTTGTCAATAATATTCCATTTAATTACCCTGTTTTTTGAAGATTAATCGCCTGCCATTCAATAGAGGCGACGGTTATTTCTAAACGGGTCCTAAAAATAATTTCCCTGAATTGTACCTACAGCCGAGGTCATTTGGTGGATAAGACTCGCTGGAACTATCGCACAATTCTACAAGCAAGCTAATTTCGGGAAGCTATTGTCAGCCAAATCCTTACCTGCCGTGCGTAGCACGGTCAGGTGCGACACCCAGTTAGGCTGCTCGTCTGGGCAATGGAAGTTCAAACCTTCCAGCAACTACTCCGGCTACTGTCAAATCTTCGTCAAGCTCATCCCATCTCAGTGTGTATCCATTCACTTCAATCCGAACTTCTTTAAGCTGTTTTTCTGATGCTTGACTAAGAGACTGTCGAAAAACTCTTATTACCTAAGCCATTGCAGTAGTAGCCACTGGTAATAAGGGAAGTTCTCGAGTGGTTTCTTGAGTACGCTCTTTAAAGATTCTGCGCAACATTAACCGGATGGAAGCCATATAAACATGGCTGGAACTGGATGTTGGTTTTCGTTCGTAATCCTTGCTTAACCGGCGGTACCGATTGAGCCACGCACAGGTTCTTTCAACGACCCATCGCCGAGGTAAAACCTGAAAACCTTTACCTTTCTTTTTCTTGACCGCTGCAATGACACAGCCAAATTTTTCTTTGGCCCACTGAATAAATTTTTCACCTTTATAGGCTCCATCCGCCCAAATTTTTTGTTCCTGTAAATTTTCCAGTGATAAGATTCAGATTAACCCGCTAGGGCTAAGACAAGACGAGGGCTATTTATATCTGGATCATTGGCGGCCTCGTTAGAAAACCAGAGTTTCCGCCACTGATTGTTCAGCTCTGCCACTTTCAAAATACCCAAACTTCTACTCCCTATTGTACTCCAACTCATCCCCTTTTTTTTCTGACGATGACCAATCACTTGATCACAGCATTTCTCTATTCGACCACTCCCAATCACTTTACCGGATTGCTGACGACGCTGGTAGTCAATGATCTCTGATTGATGCCTTTCTAGATAGCCGATCAGTTCGGATAGTTTTTCCGGATTCTTGGTTTTTATCCCCGTTCTTAGATAGTTTAAAACGGCTTCCGTCTGACCCTGCCATAGCTGACAAAATATAAACTTTAAGTACGTCTCCTTGTCCGCTTGGGTCGGGGCAATCATACTCATCAGCTGCTTGACCTTTTTACCGAGATGAAACCAATCTAAAATAATCACTACCGTGACTCCAAAAATCGCGAGTAACCGGCCGCGAATGTCTTTCGCTCCATCGGTGATCGCGACGATATTTAGTGGTTTTCGCTCGTCACCGTATTCTTGGATGACTTTACTTTTGACAAGGGCCGCCAAGGGCACGGGTTCGTTACCCGCCTCATCGATCACTCCGGTGAGGTACTCAAAGCCGCCCTGCTTCTTTTCCAACACGACCACCTCCGTCCGCCCCCACACCCGGTTCCCCGCCGCCTCGTTATTCAGGGGATCGACTGCAACTTTTTGATCCTCCTGATCTTTTATTCGTTCTCGCGTCGCCTTCTGACCCTTGACTTGAATCGCATCGTCCATGCACAGAATTCTCTTTTTCCGTCGCCTCATAAATGTTCACTTGCTCGTTGATGGGCGGTAACTGCTGGGTCGGGTCTCCCAGGATCCGCTGGGTCTCTTCCGTCAGCGCTTGACTGACTTCGAGGGCTTTTCCGACCACCAGTTGGTGGATTTTTTGATCGCTGATCTGCTGACTACCGGCTAGCTTCCTAATTAATTCTTCATTGTCTTCGTAACTGAGTCGATTACTATAATAGGCCGCAAACTCCTTGAGACGGTCGCTGAAATAACCCGTCTGAAACTGGTCGGTTAACTCAAAGTAATCGACTTGCCGTTCTTGACCGGCCTCATCAAGGATAAACCGTTGCACCTTAAATTCAAAGCCACCGTCTAGGGTCTTGATCGTCACCGGATTCTGACCATTCCGCGTTAATTGCCCGTTTTTTTATAAAATTATCTTGGGCTTTCTTTAAAAGATCAGCCTTCAGGTCAGGTAAGGCGATATTTTTTAATGTACCCACGGCCGTTTCTATCGCATTAAAGCTTTGATTACCCAATTCTAACTGATAGGTTCTCCGTGCTTGACCTTCTATGCGGTTGCCATGGTCATCTCGGATCGTGATTTCTATTATTGCCATATCGATAGCCTCTTATTTTGAAAAAAGATTAAGGATGTATGTTTTTCTGCAAAATAGCATACTTCTATTTATCACTGGAAAATTTACAGCAAGAATTTTTTTGATCGTCTTCACGATGGAAAACAACGCATTCAGTACTCGTTCCGCCGCATGACCGTCATAAATATTGGCCGCATGGACGACAACAATCAGGGGGTAACCTATTGTATCAACTACAATATGCCGCTTTCGACCCTTGATGAGTTTCCCCCCATCGAACCCCGATTCCTGGGCCGACTCGGGGGTTCCTTTAACCGTTTGGCTATCGATAATCCCGGCGCTCGGCGCTTCATTACGGCCGAGCTCTTTTCGGAGTTTTCGATGGAGGGCTCTGTTAATCTTCGCCCAAGTATTATTATCAACCCACTTATGATAATAGTAGCTGACCAATTTGTAGGAGGGAAAATCTTTAGGCAAATATCGCCATGGGCATCCGGTCTTGTTCAGATAAAAAATGGCATTTATCATCTCACGCAACTCGTGGGTTCTCGGTCGGCCCGTGGTATAATGCTCGGCCTCTTCAAGAAGAGGCTCCAAGAGTTGCCATTCTTCGTCCGTGAGATCGCTCGGCTATCTTTTGACTGGAACTTCTTTTGGCCATGCCATCGATCACCTCGAATAGAATTGTTACGCTTAAAATGATTTTTTATTTCCACTCCATTTTTACCTCCTAATTTTACTAAAAAAGTTATTAAAATTCAATATCTTAGTTTTTAGACAGTCTCTAAGAATCCGAAAACGGTCGGCAGGAAAACCAAATATCCATCCGTCCGTCAACTCAAGGTAGATCATCCGTGCTTCTGCCCAAGCTCTGATGGCTACAGGTTCTATCTCAGTGACTGTGATATTCATGATATTTGTCAATCAGAGTTTGTCTATGTTCAAACACAAGCCACTCGATCTCTCGTAAATCATGAGAAGGTACGCCGCGATTGCGAGCTAAAACCACTGATGAAGGCCAGAACTTGCATTGGAGGAAGCCGAAGATTTGTTGCCACTGCGCATCAGTCAATTTGATGTTTGACATGGGGGGGCAGGCTCCAAATTTTTAGCAATTTTAAGACATGTATCTTTGATGATGGATCCTGCGACGGCATGGAGTGGCCTTTACAGGAGTTTGAAGGATTGGGCATGAAAAGCCAAATAGTTGTTTTAGAATAAAATAATTTAGAAAGTCGCGCAATGCTGGAGTTGAGATGCCTATCTATTTTCGTATAAATTTAGAGACAATTGAACGTCAAAATAACCTAATACCATTGAACCGGCATTGCCAGCGCGTCACCGACGAACAGTCCCCACAGCGCGCTCCGGACGCGATTGTCATCAGCTTCTGCATTCATTGATAACCCCTGTTTCGTTGCTTGCCTCGGACACCCAGCTCACGCCTAACGATCATTTCACTTGGCATTGACACCCCCCGACGATGAAAGTCCAGTACTTTCATGGCTACCCACCCAGCCGGAATTCATTTTGAATTAAGGTTTGGGCGCTATACTCTAAATTCCATAAAAATAGGAGGGAAAATTAATGAAGAATCATTTCGTCCCCTGGTTATTCGGCATGGCGACGCTGGCTGGCATGGTGTTTGCCGCTGATGGTCAATGGCAGGCGCTGCCGCTAACCGCGCCGGCACCCGTCGACAATCCGACCACCGAAGCCAAAGTCGAGCTGGGCAAGATGCTGTATTTCGACACCCGCTTCTCTTCGACCGGCACGGTGTCGTGTTTCTCCTGCCACAACGTGATGGAAGGCGGCGACGATCACCGACCCACCTCCATCGGCGTCCACGGCCAGGTCGGTGGCCGCAACGCGCCGACCGTTTGGAACGCGGCGTTCAATTCAGCGCAATTTTGGGATGGGCGCGCCGCCACGCTGGAAGATCAGGCCAAGGGACCGCCGACCAATCCGATCGAAATGGGCATGAAGGACCTGGACGCCACCATCGGTCGCATCCGGCTGATTCCAGGCTACCAGCCCTACTTCGAAGCGGCGTTTGGCAAGGGCGATGTCGTCACCATCGACAACGCCGCCAAGGCTATCGCCGCTTACGAGCGCACCTTGATTACGCCCAACAGCCCCTACGACCGCTACGTCAAAGGTGACAAGACCGCGATGACCGCGCAGCAGGTACGCGGCCTGGAAACCTTCGCCAAGGTGGGTTGCACCGCCTGTCACTCCGGCCCGGCCTTCAACGGCTCGGCCAACCTGCCGATGGGTCAGGGCTTTCTCATGAAGTTTCCGACCTTCCCCGGCAGCGAATACGAAACCCAGTACAAGCTGACTGCAGACCCAGGTCGCTACACCGTCACCCAGAAGGACGAAGACAAATACCTATGGCGGGTACAAACCTTGCGGAATCTGACCTATACCGCGCCCTATTTTCACAACGGTTCGGTCAAGAGCCTGGATGAGGCGGTACGGGTGATGGGCAAGACCCAACTCAACAAGGACCTGAGCGATGGCGAAGTCCAGGACATCGTCGCCTTCCTCGGTGCCTTGGATGGCCAATTCCCGCAACAGACCATGCCGCGATTGCCGCCTACGCCAGGTGACCTGTTGACTGAGAACTGATTTCCTGACCGCGATTCGGCCGGTGCTGGCAAGGCGCCGGCTTAGGTTGTTCCCGAGGGGACGTCAAACCGGGCGCGGATGGCTTCCACCCGGTCGCGGTTTGCACCGAAGTCGTAATACCCGGTCCGGGATGCCGAACGCACCTGGATGACGCCGGGCGGACCGAACTGAAACTCCACGTCATCCACGAAGCCGAACACGGCCGAACTGAATTCGGCGTGAATATAAGCGTCGTTGGACTGGACGATGCGCACCCGTTCCATGCTGTTTAAGATCTCCAGCAGCCGCGCCCGCGCCCGCGCTGGGTCGCCGTCGTGGCGCAACGGCTGGACGCGCTGGCTCTCGGTGCCCGCCCGCGACGAAACGCAATTCGGCGAGCTGGGGCAGGGCGCCAGCCGGCCTTCGGTCACGCCCAGGTTCGAGGGTGGCCGACCGCCCGAACAGCCGTTCAATCCCAGCGCGGCGGCAATCACCAGCCCGCCGATCATCAGCTTGTTACACATAATCGCTCTCCGCTAATCGTGCCGCATCCCGGACGTTGACTGAAAAGGCTTATGAGCGGTTTTAGCGTGCGGCGCAGATCCGCTGAAACATGCCAAACCGGATGCGCCCTTTGTATACCTCTCACAACCCCTTGGCCATCCGTTGTCCCTCCGCCTCATCCACCCGCATTAGCAGCAGCGCCCCGCCGACGAACAGCACCAGCAGCGACAGAATTGACAAGCGCGGGTTGCCCGTCAACAGGCTGACCGCACCCATCAGCACCGGCCCCACCACTGCCGCGAACTTGCCCAGCATGTTGAAAAACCCGAAGAACTCCCCGGACTTCTCCGCCGGGAGCAGCCGGGCGTACAGGGAGCGACTCAGCGACTGCACCCCGCCCTGCACTAGGCCAATGGCCGCCGCCAGCGCGTAGAACTCCCAGGGATGGCGGATGAAATAACCCCAAATGGTGATCAGGATATAAACTCCGATGGCAATGAATATCCCGGCGCGCGGCCCCCAGCGCTCGCCCAGCCAGCCGAAGGCGATGGCCGCCGGAAATCCCACGAACTGGGTGAGCAGCAGGGCGACGATCAGGCTGTCAGCGGCAAAGCCCAGCGCCAGGCCATAGTCCACCGCCATGTGAATGACGGTATCGACCCCGTCGATGTACAGCCAGTAGGCCAGCAGAAACGTGCCGACCACCCGCAGCCGACGGACTTCGCGAAAGGTGCCGCGTAACTGGGTCAGGCCGGCCCGGATCGCCGCCAGCCCACTCACCCGGCCCGGCGCGGGCGGCTCCGGCACGAACAGCAGCAGGGGAATGGAGAACAGCGCCCACCATAGCGCCGCGGTCACGAACGAAATCCGCACTCCCTCCGCCGCGTCCGCCAGCCCGAACCAGCCGGGATACAGGGTCATCAGCACGTTCAGAGTAAACAGCAGGCCACCGCCCAGATAGCCCAGGCTGTAGCCCAGCGCGGAGACGATGTCCAGCTTGCGTTCGCCGGCCACCCCGACCAGCAGGGCGTCGTAGAAGATGTTGCCCGCGGAGAAACCAATCAGCGCCAGGATGTAGAGGGTCACCGCCCAGGCCCATTCGCCCCGCCCCACCCCGTACAAGGCTCCGGTCATGATAATCCCCAGCGCTGCGAAGGCCAGCAGGAACCGTTTCCGGGCGCCCCCCTGGTCGGCGATGGCGCCCAGCAGCGGCGCGAGCAGCACGATCAGCAGGCTGGCCAGCGAGTTGGCCGCGCCCAGCCAGAAGGTGCTTTCCGTGACCGACGCCTCCGCGCTCCAGTACTGCTTGAAAAAGATCGGAAAGAACCCGGCGATCACCGTAGTGGCGAAAGCCGAGTTCGCCCAGTCGTAAAAGGCCCAGGAAACGGCCTTGCGGCGATCCAGGCGTTCGGGTTCCAGGGGGGATTGTTCAGGGACCATCAACTTTGGTGTCCTGTGGCATTCACAAACCGTAAGATTACCAGCTTGACGAAAATACAGGAATACAGCTAACCTGTTTTTACTATGAAAGCGACTTTTGAGATTCCCGACGAGTTGTACCGCAAAGTAAAGGCCAAGAGCGCCCTGGAAGGTCGGCCCATGCGCGTGGTGGCCGTGGAACTGTTTCGTAACTGGCTCGGCGAGTTACCCGTGTCGGACACGACCCAGCCGCCCTCATTACCCGAACGGATGCAGCGCTACTGCGGGATTGCGGACTCGGGGGTGACCGACTTGGCCACCAACCCGAAATATCTTGAGGATTTCGGTCGTGACTCGACGGGTGATCGTTGACGCGGGGCCTCTGGTCGCATTCCTCGACCGGCGCGAAGCTCACCATGACTGGATCGCCGAACAAGCCCGGACGCTGGCTTTGCCCTGGCTGCTCTGCGAAGCCGTCCTGGCCGAATCCTGGTACCTGCTGCGCAGGCTGCCGGTCGCTCAGGATGCCTTGCTGGAAATGGTCGAAACTGGGCTGCTGAAAGTGGAGTTCGCGCTATCGGAAGAAATTGGACCCGTGCGCCTCTTGCGCCAGAAATACCGCGACATTCCTATGTCTCTTGCCAACGCCTGCCTGGTGCGGATGGCGGAGAAATTCGACGATTACGCCCTCTGTACCCTGGACTCCGACTTCACCGTCTACCGGAAGCACGGACGCCAACCGATTCCGCTCATCACTCCCGGGCAACAGTGACCCTCCCCGATCGAAATACCGCTCGGATGGGCTTGAACTCGCTTATTCAGCCCAATCATCTATAATCCTCGCATCTATAATCCTGGGAAAACACCTTCATTCCCGTCATTTCACCCACCGCGAAAGGTGGGCGCGGATAGACCAACCACCATGTCGGCACGCATCGCAACGGTCAAGCACGACACCCTGGAAACGCGGATTCAGGCGCGCGTCAATCTGGATGGCGCCGGAAACGCCAAACTCGCCAGCGGCCTACCCTTCCTCGATCACATGCTCGACCAGATCGCCCGCCACGGCTTGATCGATCTGGACATCGAAGCGCAAGGCGATCTGCACATCGACGCCCATCACACCGTCGAGGATATCGGCATCACCCTGGGCCAGGCGGTCAAGCAGGCTTTGGGCGACAAGAGCGGCATCCGCCGTTACGGCCACGCCTACGTCCCGCTGGACGAGGCTCTTTCCAGAGTGGTGCTCGACTGCTCCGGGCGGCCTGGCCTGGAGTATTTCGTCGAATTCCCCCGCGCCCGGATCGGCGAGTTCGACGTGGACCTGTTGCGCGAATTCTTCCAGGGCTTCGTCAATCATGCCCTGGTTACCCTGCACATCGACAACTTGCGCGGCCGTAACGCTCATCACATCGCCGAGACCGTATTCAAGGCATTCGGGCGAGCCCTGCGCATGGCGGTCGAACCCGATCCTCGCGCGATTGGCGTGCCTTCCACCAAGGGCAGCCTGTAACGCGCCGCCACACCTCCCGCTTCCGCGAGCCCTCCGCATGACCAGCATTGCGATTATTGATTACGGCATGGGCAATCTACGCTCCGTCGCCAAGGCGCTCGAACATGTCGCCCCGGGCGCCCGGGTGATGGTCACCCAGAACCGTGAGGACATCCTGTGCGCCGACCGGGTGGTTTTTCCCGGCCAGGGCTCCATCCGGGACTGCATGAGGGAACTGGCCCACTGGGATTTGGTGGACGTGGTGCGCGCGGCGGCGAACGATAAACCGTTTTTGGGCCTGTGCCTGGGACCGCAGGCGCTGCTCGAGTTCAGCGAGGAGAACGGCGGCACCGAATGCCTGAACGTGCTGCCCGGCCGGGTGGTCTGGTTCGGCGACCTGCGCGATCCCGGTACCGGCGAGCGGCTCAAGGTGCCGCACATGGGCTGGAATCAGGTCCGCCAACTGCGCGACCACCCCCTCTGGCGCGGCATTCCCCAGGACAGCCGCTTCTATTTCGTTCACAGTTACTATCCGCAACCTGCGGATGAGTCCCTGGCGGCCGGTCGCACCTGCTACGGCTTCGACTTCGCCTCGGTCATCGCGCGGGATAACATCTTCGCCGTGCAATTCCACCCGGAAAAGAGCGCCCAGGCGGGACTGCGGTTGCTCGCCAATTTCGCGGACTGGAATCCTTAATGGTCGGTGGTCGGTCAATCAATGTACTCCTCAGTCGCAACTTCTCGGTCTGATCGTGGGACAAGACGGCCCGCGGCTGATCATGGAACCAGCCAGTCAAATGCCGCTTAACCGGGTGATTTAAGCGATGATTCAGGAGACCGGGGGCGAATGGACCGGTTCCTCTTCTTTGGGGTCCTGGAAAGCGCGTCGGATCTTCGTGATGATACTGTTTTGTGGGAGATCGAGGAGTTGTTTGAGGACCAGCGCGGCCAAGACCTGGCGGACCGTTTTTTCCGAAGGCAGCGCGCGGGAGCGGGTCCGCAGATAGAGTTGATGCTGTTGCCAGATCTCGGCACCGAACCGCAGGGCGATCAGTTGCAACAACCCCTGGGCGACCAGGGCGCAGAAGACGAAGACTTCATAGGCTTGCCAGCAGGCGGCAACGGGGGGTTGGTGTTCGGCCGTTGGGGTCTTCAAGGACCGATTCGGGGTAGGACGGCGGGCGTGGCGCGGCAAGTGCGGGGTCCAGAAGTGAAAACGAAACGCGCCGAGGAGATTTTTCAAGACGGCGAACAAGATTTCAATGCGGGTGCGGATACAATACAGTTCGAGCGCGGTGACCGGCGAGAGGGTAAGATCGGAACACATCAGGACCAAGGGACCACGCGAGGTGATGGCGAAAACGAACAGGAGGGAGTCGCCGAGCGGTTTCCACAATAACGGGAGGCTCATCAGCCGCACGAGTTCCCGCTGGCCATAGACGCAGCATTCGACGAGATCAAAGCCTTGGGGATGATCAAAACACTCCATCAGGTGGACTTTCTCGCCATAGCGCGGTGGGGGTCCGGGCCGGTCGGCGGGCTTCGGGGCGGCCGGGAAATACGCGACGTAATTTTTCTTCGCCCGGGTCAGGATCATCAGATAGGGTTGCCGCAAGGCGATCGAGTAGACCGAGTGGGCCAACCGGAAGACCCCGGCGGTGGCGAAAAACGCATCCAACACCAAAAAGGCCGGGGCGTCATGACCGAGGGCGAACGTCAAGGCCATCTGGACCACCCGCTCCGGCAGGCTCGGGTCGGTGGGTGACGCTGGTTCCGCCTGGCCTAACTGGCGGAAACCCTGATGAATCCGTAGTTCTAGGGGCAAACAAAAACAGGCGCCGAGCGTTCCCACGACTAAACCGATCGCCCCCCAACATTGCCCCCGGAAATACGACGGCTTGTGCTGGGTTTCCGAATGGTCATGTAACGACACCACTCCCGGCATGCGCCCCCCATCTTTGACCACCAGGGTATGATCGCCCAGCAACAGACAACGCCCAGCGACCTGAACCGCAACCGCCTGACGCCACACGTAGCCTTGCCATGCCGCCAACAGCGTTTCAAAATCATAGGCTTTCGAGCGAAAGAAATGCAGAAAACGGTGATAAACCGCTTCATTCCCCTGCCAGAACCGGCACATCGAGGTTACGCCGATCGTCTCCGGTGCCGCCAAAAAACTCAACACCACCGCGCAGAACAGCACCCAGCTGCGCCGCCGAGCAAAGGCGCTGCGAAAACCTTCTAAAGCCTGGTATACATAGGTCAGCATGGATTCTCCTCGGGCGACCGGGTTGTTGAGGCGCGCGTCGCTCAGGGAAATCCATGCTGCCCTTGAGCAGCAAAGTCAAGGGGCTTCAGGGAAAGAACTTACGACTGACGAGTCAATGTAGAACCCCGCTATGTTGCTGATACCCGCGATTGATTTGAAAGACGGTAAGTGCGTGCGGCTGCGCCAAGGACGCATGGAGGACTCGACGGTCTTCTCGGACGATCCGGTGGCGATGGCCGCGCGCTGGGTGGAAGCCGGTGCTCGCCGCCTGCATCTGGTGGATTTGAATGGAGCGTTCGCCGGCCAGCCGGTCAATGCCCAGGTCATCCGCCGCATCGCTCAGACGTTCCCCGACTTGCCAATCCAGGTCGGCGGGGGCATCCGCGACGATCAAACCGTGGAGACCTATCTGGACGCGGGTGTCCAGTTCGTCATCATCGGCACCAAGGCCGTGCAGGACCCGCATTTCGTCAGCGATCTGTGCCTGGAATACCCCGGCCACATCATCGTCGGGTTGGACGCCAAGGATGGACGGGTTGCGGTCAACGGCTGGTCCAAGCTGTCCAGGCACAATGTGGTCGATCTGGCGCAAATTTTCGAACGTTACGGGGTGGAGGCGATCGTCTACACCGACATCAGCCGCGATGGCATGATGCAGGGCGTCAACGTCGACGCCACGGTCCGTCTGGCGCAAGCCATCAGCATTCCCGTCATCGCCTCCGGCGGGGTCAGCACCCTGGCCGACGTGCGGGCGCTGTGCGCGGTGGAACAGGAAGGCATCATGGGCGCGATCATCGGCCGGGCGCTGTACGAGGGTAACATCGACCTCGCCACCGCCCAGCAAATGGCCGACGCCACCGGGGAGAACGGCTGATGGGACTGGCGAAACGCATTATTCCCTGCCTGGACGTGGATCGCGGCCGGGTGGTCAAGGGGGTCAAATTCGTCGATATCCGCGACGCCGGCGATCCGGTGGAAATCGCGCGCCGCTACGACGAGCAGGGCGCGGATGAGTTGACCTTTCTCGACATCACCGCCAGTTCCGACGACCGCGAAACCATGGTGCACGTGGTCGAGCAAGTCGCCAGCCAGGTATTCATCCCGCTGACCGTGGGCGGCGGTATCCGCACCCTGGCCGACGTGCGGCGGATGTTGAACGCCGGGGCCGATAAGGTGTCCATCAATACCGCCGCCATCGCCAATCCGGATTTCGTGCGCGAGGCCGCCGAACGCTTCGGCAACCAGTGCATCGTGGTGGCAATCGACGCCAAGGCGGTGCATGAAGCCGGCGAATCGCCGCGCTGGGAAATCTTCACCCATGGCGGGCGCCGGCCCACCGGCATCGACGCGGTCGGCTGGGCGCAACGGATGGCCGCCTACGGCGCCGGAGAAATCCTGCTGACCAGCATGGACCGTGACGGCACCAAGCGCGGCTTCGACCTGGAACTGACCCGGGCCATCAGCGAGGCGGTCAGCATCCCGGTGATCGCCTCCGGCGGGGTCGGCACGCTCGATCATCTGGCGGACGGCGTTCTGCTGGGCAAGGCCGACGCGGTACTGGCGGCCAGCATCTTCCACTTCGCCGAATACACTATCGAACAGGCCAAGCGTCACATGCAGGCGCGCGGCATCGAAGTGAGGCTATGAACGACAACTGGTCGGATCGCATCAAATGGACGGCGGACGGTTTGGTCCCCGCCATCGCCCAGGATGCCGGTAGCGGCCGGGTGCTGATGATGGCCTGGATGAACCGGGAATCCTTGCGGCGCACCGTGGAGTGCGGCGAGGCGGTGTACTGGTCCCGCTCTCGCAAACAGCTTTGGCACAAGGGCGAAACCTCGGGCCACACCCAGAAAGTGAAAAGCATCCGGCTGGATTGCGACCACGACGTGTTGCTGCTGGAGATCGAACAGATCGGCGGCATCGCCTGTCATACCGGCCGACAAAGCTGTTTCTTCGAGGAACTGCGCGATGGCGAATGGGTCGTCACCGATCCGGTGTTGAAAGATCCACGCGAGATGTACGGCGCATGAGCGACGAGATTCTGCGCGAACTGGCGGCGACTTTAGAAGCACGCAAGCAGGCCGATCCCGATAGTTCCTACGTCGCCCGCCTGTACGCCAAGGGATTGGACGCCATTCTCAAGAAGGTCGGCGAGGAAGCGGCCGAAACCCTGCTGGCCGCCAAGAACGGCGACCCCGAACATCTGGTGCGCGAAACCGCCGATTTGTGGTTTCATACCCTGGTCATGCTGGCCCATCAGGGGCTCGGCCCCGACGCGGTGTTGAACGAACTGCACCGCCGTTTCGGCACCTCCGGTCTGACCGAAAAAGCCGCCCGCGCCGCTGGCTAGGTGGGCGCCGCTCTTCCCCTTATTCAGAGGCAAATCGTCATGCGTTTCAGTATTTGGGAATTATTGCTCATCCTGGTCATCGTGCTGGTGCTATTCGGCGGCAGCCGGCTGCGCAATCTCGGCTCCGACCTGGGTTCGGCCATCCGCGGTTTCCGCGATTCCATGAAGGAAGGCGCCAAGCCGGAAACGGCCGAGGAAAACCCCAAGAAACTCGAACAAGAAGCCGCTCAGGGGCGTGCCAGCGACACCGCCTCGGTGGCGCGCGATCCACTGGCCAAGGATCGCGAAAAGGTCTGATTTCCGAGTCATACCAGCATGTTCGAAATCGGTTTCTGGGAGCTGGTCATGGTCGGCGTGGTCGCGCTTCTCGTGGTCGGCCCCGAGCGGCTGCCCAGTCTGGCGCGCACCGCCGGCCTGTGGGTGGGCAAAGCCCGGCGGATGATCGCCGACGTCAAGGCGGAAGTAGACCGGGAACTGCAACTGGAAGAACTCAAACAGTCGTTTCGCCAACAGGCCGATCTGAACGGCTTGAAGGATCTGTCGGATCGCGTGAAGTCGCTGCGGGAAGATATTCAAGCGGAATTCGACGACCCCGGACCACCGCCGGGCTGGCGTCCGGGTATGCCGACGGGCGCGCCACCGCCTTACACCGATCCGAATCCGCCCGCGGCCCCGGCAATTGCAGCTCCCACTCCGGTTCAGTTAGCCAAGACCGAGCCGAAGCCAGCCGATCCACCCGCTACCGCCCCGGCTTTAGCGCCGCATTCTTCGCCACCTCCGCCGTCTGATCGAACCTCGTGACCGACACCGACCGCGAACAGCCACTCGTCAGTCATCTGATCGAATTACGCAGCCGATTGCTGCGCATCGTGGGTGGAATACTGCTAGTGTTCGTGGGGCTGTCGCCGTTTTCGAATCCGATCTATACGATGTTGGCCGGTCCCTTGACCAAACACATGCCGGCTCAAAGCAGTATGATCGCGATCGACGTGCTGTCGCCGTTTCTGACCCCGCTCAAATTCACCCTGGTATTGGCGGTTTTCATCACCATTCCGTGGATTCTCTACCAGGTTTGGGCCTTTGTCGCACCGGGGCTGTATCAGCGGGAAAAGCGGCTGGTCCTGCCAATTTTGCTTTCGAGCACGCTGCTATTTTATTGCGGCATGGCCTTCGCGTATTTCGTGATCATGCCGTTGTTCTTTGCCTTCATCACCGGCACCGCCCCGGAAGGCGTGGCGGTAATGACCGATATCAACCGCTATCTCGATTTCGTGATGACAATTTTTTTCGCCTTCGGGGTGGCGTTTGAAGTGCCGGTGGCCACGGTCATTCTGGCCTTGGCCGGTATCCTCTCACCCGAGGCCATGGCGTCCAAGCGGCCCTACATTATCGTTGGCGCTTTCGTCGTCGGTATGTTGCTGACCCCGCCGGACGTGATTTCGCAGACCTTGCTGGCGTTACCGATGTGGTTTCTGTTTGAGATCGGCGTATTAGTTTCGCGCCTGCTGCTGCGGAGACGTCGAGAGGCGCAAGCGGCGGAGGCGGTGGAATCGCCCAGTAAACAGTAGCGAGTTAAGTGCGCGATTTCCAGTAACCGGGCCGTTGTCTGAGATGCATGACTGCAATCACTTCCACTCGATCAGGACGGGTACGACAGATGACGCCATGCGGGAAGCGCATGATCCGGCACTTTCTTATTTCGCCCTCAACACAACGATAAAGTAGGGGGTTTCTTCTAATACGAGAGATAGTGTCGTTTAATGCTTCCAGAAAGCGCACTTCAAGGCCGAGTTTTTGCCCTCTGTAAAAAGCAGCAGCATGATCGGCTTCCGCAAGCGCTTCTGGATGAAACCAGCACGGTTTCATAAGTATTTTTTCTGAAGCCGGTCGAGAGCATCCTCAGCCGTAATCAATTCTGTTTTTTCTTCATCTATTGCGCGGCAGCGCTTGTGGATTTCTTTGAGCCATTCATTCGATACCGAGAAATCTTCTTCATGATCCAAGCTTTGCAAAAGCACCTCGGCAAGATAAGCTCTGGCGGTTGGAGATAGTTCGAGCACTTTCGCAACAATATCATTAACTTCAGATTGCATCGCCGGGTCTCCAGAATTTCAAACAATAAAACCTTGCGCCAGACGTTTCTATCTGAAATAGAGCGATCCCGTCTAGCGGAAGTTCACCAATCACATATTCCTTCGATACTGCCCGCCAACATCAAACAGCGCCGTGGTAATCTGCCCCAGCGAGCAGCAGCGCACCGCTTCCACCAGTACCGCGAACAAGTTCTCGTTGTTGATGGCGGCTTGTTTTAGCCGCGCCAGCATCGGGCCGCTGTCCCGGCGGTTCCGCGCCTGGAATTCCCGCAGTCGCCGCAACTGACTCTGCTTCTCCTCATCGGTGGAGCGGGCCAATTCGACGGTCGCCTGTTCGTGTTTGGCGTTGGGATTGCGGAAGGTGTTGACGCCGACAATGGGCAGCGAGCCATCATGCTTCAGCGTCTCGTAATACAGCGATTCCTCCTGAATCTTACCGCGCTGATAACCCGTCTCCATCGCGCCCAGCACACCACCACGTTCGCTGATCCGCTCGAATTCCTGCAAGACCGCCTCCTCGACCAGATCGGTTAATTCATCAATGATGAACGCGCCCTGATTCGGATTCTCGTTCTTCGCCAGACCCCATTCCTTATTGATGATCAACTGTACCGCCATGGCTCGCCGCACCGATTCCTCGGTCGGGGTGGTGATCGCTTCGTCGTAGGCGTTGGTGTGCAATGAATTGCAGTTGTCGTAAATGGCAATCAACGCCTGCAAAGTCGTGCGAATGTCATTGAAATCCATCTCCTGGGCGTGCAACGAGCGGCCCGAGGTCTGAATGTGATATTTCAGCTTTTGGCTGCGTTCGTTGGCGCCGTATTTAAAGCGCATCGCCGTGGCCCAAATCCGCCGCGCCACCCGGCCCATCACCGAGTATTCCGGGTCCATGCCGTTGCTGAAGAAGAACGACAGGTTCGGGGCGAAATCGTCGATGTGCATTCCGCGTGCTAAATAAGCTTCAACGTAGGTGAAGCCATTCGCCAGCGTGAAGGCCAGTTGCGAAATCGGATTGGCGCCCGCTTCGGCGATGTGATAGCCGGAAATCGAAACCGAATAGAAATTCTTGACTCCGTGATGGACGAAATACTCCTGAATATCGCCCATCATCTTCAAGGCGAATTCGGTGGAGAAGATGCAGGTATTCTGACCCTGATCTTCTTTCAGAATATCCGCCTGCACCGTGCCGCGCACGTTCTCCAACACCCATTCCTTGATCTTCTCGATCTCGTCGTCGGTCGGCGGGCGATGGTTGTCGCGCTCGAACTTCTCGATCTGCTGATCGAAGGCGGTGTTGAAGAACATCGCCAGGATGATCGGGGCCGGGCCGTTGATGGTCATCGAAATCGAGGTGGTCGGGCAACACACGTCGAAGCCGGAATACAGCACCTTCAAGTCGTCCAGCGTGGCGATGGACACGCCGGAATTGCCGACCTTGCCGTAAATGTCCGGCCGTTCGTCGGGATCGCAGCCGTACAGCGTCACCGAGTCGAAGGCGGTGGACAGGCGGGTGGCCTCGGCGTGTTCGGACAGTTTCTTGAAGCGGCGGTTGGTGCGGAACGGGTCGCCCTCGCCAGCGAACATCCGGGTCGGGTCCTCGTTCTCGCGCTTGAAGGCGAACACCCCGGCGGTGTACGGGAAGCTGCCGGGGAGGTTCTCCAGCATCATCCAGCGCAGCAATTCGCCGTGCTCGTCGAAGCGTGGTAGCGCCACCTTGGAAATCCGGCTGCCGGACAGCGAACGGCTGGTCAGCCTGGTGCGGATTTCCTTGTCGCGGATTTTGACCACGTACTCGTCGCCGCTGTAGCTTTCGCTTCACTTGCGGCCACATCTCCACCAGCTTGCGGGCGTGGGGGTCCACCTGTGTCTCGACCTGTTCCAGCAACGGTTCCAGGTCAACGGTCGATTTGCTGGCGGCTTCCAGCATGGCCATGACCGCGCGCAATTGCTGGCGCTGGCGGATCAGCTTCACCTGGTCCTCCGCCTGCTGGTGATAGCCACGCACGGCATCGGCGATTTCGGCCAGATAGCGGGCGCGCGCCGCCGGCACGATCACGGTCTTGCCAGTGGCGGCCTTGCTCTCCACTCGTGGCAACTGGCCCGGCGGCAAATCCAGCCCCTTATCGCGCAGCAGCGCGATCACGCCCTGATACAGCGCGGTCACGCCGTCGTCGTTGAAGCGGGCAGCGATGGTGCCGTAGACCGGCATCTCCTCCGGCGACTGGCCAAAGGCTTTATGGTTGCGCTGCACCTGCTTGCGCACGTCGCGCAGCGCGTCCTCGGCGCCCTTGCGGTCGAACTTGTTGATCGCCACCGCGTCGGCGAAATCCAGCATGTCGATCTTTTCCAACTGCGACGCGGCGCCGAATTCCGGAGTCATCACATACACCGAGCGATTCACCAGCGGCACGATGGCGGCGTCGCCCTGACCGATGCCGGAGGTTTCGACGATCAGCAGGTCGAAGCCGGCCAGCTTGCAGGCGGCCAGAATGTCGCCGAGCGTCTCCGGCACCTCGCTGCCGGCGGCCCGCGTCGCCAGCGAACGCATGTACAGGTTAGGGCCGGCGATGGCGTTCATGCGGATGCGGTCGCCCAGCAACGCGCCGCCGGTCTTGCGCCGCGAGGGGTCGACGGCGATGACCGCGATTTTTAGCCGGTCGTCCTGATCGAGCCGGAAGCGCCGCACCAGTTCGTCGGTGAGCGACGATTTGCCGGAACCGCCGGTGCCAGTGATGCCGAGCACCGGCACGGCCCGGGTTTTGGCTTCGGTGAGGATGTGCTGGCGCAGTTCAGGCGCGACGGTGCGGTTTTCCAACGCGGTGATCAAACTCGACAGCGCCCGCCAGTCGCCGGTTTTGATCTCGTCCAGGGTCTTGGGCGCGTACTGGCCGGGGTCGGTGTCGCAGATCGCCAGCATGTGGTCGATCATGCCCTGCAGGCCCATGGCCTGACCGTCTTCCGGCGAGAAGATGCGGGTCACGCCGTATTCGTGCAGCTCGCGGATTTCCGCCGGCACGATCACGCCACCGCCGCCGCCGAACACCTTGATGTTGTCGCTGCCGCGCTCGCGCAGCAGGTCGATCATGTACTTGAAGAATTCGACATGGCCGCCCTGGTAGGAACTGACCGCGATGCCCTGCGCGTCCTCCTGCAGGGCGGCGGTGACGATGTCGTCCACCGAGCGGTTGTGGCCGAGATGGATGACTTCCGCGCCGCTGGCCTGGAGGATGCGGCGCATGATGTTGATGGAGGCGTCATGGCCGTCGAACAGGCTGGCGGCGGTCACAAAGCGGATCTTGTGCTTGGGCCTGACCTTGTCGGCGCCGGGCATGGGGGATTTGAACTGGCTGACGACCGCGGACATGAGCGGGATTCTCCTGTGGAGTGTTAATAATTATGGTTGGATTATACGCTTGCGCAGCGCGGCGGGGGCAGCCGATCGACTTGCCCGCGCGCTGGTTGTGACCTAGAGTGGGCCGGCTCTGAGTTTTTGATGACGCCGTTATGCCCCACCTGTCTCTGACCGACGCTCTTGGCGTCCAGCACGCTCCTATTAATACACCCGCCCGCATCGTTTCGCTGGTGCCCAGCATCACCGAGTTGCTGTTTGCGCTGGGATTGGGCGATCAGGTGGTGGGCCGCACCCATTACTGCATTCATCCCGCTCCGACGATTGCGCCGTTGCCCAGCGTCGGCGGCACCAAGAAAGTCAAATATGCCCGGCTGCGGGCATTGCAACCCACCCACGTCATTGTCAACATCGACGAGAACCCGCGCGAACTGGCGGAACGGTTGATGGCCGACGGGCTGCAAGTGATCGTCACCCATCCGCTGGCCCCGGAAGACAACGTGCCGCTTTACCGGCTGATCGGTGGCATTTTCGACCGCGCGGCGGATGCGGAGAGGCTGGCAGCGAGGTTCGATCAAGCCTTGGCGGGACTGCGACAAGTCGCTTGGCCCCGGCGGCGGGTGCTGTATTTGATCTGGCGCAAGCCGTGGATGGGGATCAGCCGGGATACCTACATCGCCCGGATGTTGGCCCTGGTGGGTTGGGAGTCGCTGCCGGTAGAGACAGAGGCGCGCTACCCCGAATTGGCGCTGGACAAGGCGCTACTGGATGCCGCCGATCTAATCCTGTTCAGCAGCGAGCCGTATCGTTTTCTGCCGGAGGATTTGGAAACCTTCGCCCGCGATTACAACTGCCCGCTGGACAAGCTGCGGTTGATCGACGGGGAAATGACTTCGTGGTACGGCAGCCGGGCGATTGAGGGGCTGGCTTATCTGGTGCGGTTCGCCGGCGCGGAATCTCTGTAACCTCCCAAATACATTCGACTTTAGGTGATTTCCGGAAAAGAGTTGACCTGAATGGGCTTTGCCTCCCCCTTTGAAAAAGGGGGGTTGGGGGGATTTTGCCACGGGATCGCGCCACGCCGATGGGGAAATCCCCCCTCACCCCCCTTTGCTAAAGGGGGGAACCCAGAGACCTCCAGGTATCCGCATTTCCGGAAATCGCCTTACCACTGGCAATGCCACCGACCGATGTCGGACCGTCTTTGCAAAGGGGGAGACCAAGCCCGGTTCGGTATAACCTTTCAGGAAATCGCCCGAGCCTGGAACGGCTATCCGCATGCGACCGGTCACGCCAAATCCCGCTGTTTCAACATCCCCACCAGCTTGTACTTGCGCGCGTGCAGCTCCATCAGCTTGGTCCGATACGCTTGCCACGCCGCCTGCCGTCCCGAGGCCAGATACGCGGCCCGCGCCTGCTGGAGCCATTCGACAGCATGATGGTACGCATTGGAACGGGCGGCATTCATGATCTCTTCGGCCCGACGAGTGGCATTGTCAATCACCCAGTCCGGGCGCTGGTTGAGGACCGCCGCCATCACCTGTTTCACCAGGTCCGCCTGATAGTAGCCGAGGTCCTTGACCGCCGCGATGGCGTCGTCGAGCAGTCCCTCCTGGAGGAAGATATCGACCTTGGCCGGGTTGCTGTCCCAGCCTTGATGCTGGCGAAGGACTTGCAGCAACTCCGCCCGCACCGCCGACGCCGCGGCGCCCGCCAGTTCCAGCGCTTTTTGATAGTCCCCCATCGCGGGCTGGGCCTTGAAAGCCGCGATGCGGGCCGCGAGGGCGGCTTGGCTGTCGCCCAGTTCCGCGGCCAGCTCGCTGGCCCACACCGCCAATTCATACTGCTGATGGGGTTGTCCCGCCAGGTTCAGGCCGGCCTGGGCGATGGCCAGTGCCGGCGCCAGCGCCTCCTTTTCCCGCAGCGCCCGCGCCAGGGCAAAGGCGGCTTCCAGGGAATCCAGGTGGGTCTTGGCGGCCTCCATGGCGTCTTCCACCCGGCCCAGTCGCGCCAGCATGGTCAGATATTGTTCGGATTGGCTCTCGGCCTCGGCCAGATACAAATACTCCTGATGTCGTTGCTGGCGATCCAGAATGTTCAGCCGGATTCGCGCCAGGTCGTCGGCGTAATCGGGGGCTTCCGCGTCCCAGGCGCCCGACTCGGTGATGTGGCCCTGCAGCACCCGCTGGAGCGGCGGATAGTCCCAGCCCTGGCGCAGGGCTTCCAGGCTCATCGCGAACGAGCCACCGAGTTCGTCCTGCCAGCCGGTCAGGTGTTCCTGGAGCGCCACCTTTTCCTTTGACGCCAGGTCGGTGCTCAAAATGGCCTCGGTCCACGCCTGATTCAAGTCGGCGACCACCTCATCGCTGTCGGCGCCGTATTCCGCCACCTCATCCCAGTGGTCCGCGCAAGCGCCGGTGATCGCTTCCAGGGCCACCAGGGCGTTGGTGCCGTCGCCGTGCTCGGTGAAGTCCTGGGCCTTGTCGATCAAGGCTTGCAAGTCATATTGAATCGAATCGTCGTCCCGGCCGGATTCCCAGTCTCGCACGGCGCCACGCAAAATCTGCTGCACCGCGCGGCGATAGGAAGCCGGATCGACCAGAGTGCGGCGCGGCGGGGTTGCGGGCTGTTGGGACGGGGCCGGTTCCGCCAGTCGCTGGACATAGTCATCCACAGTCTCCATCAGGCGAGGCTGTTCGGCCACCAGCTCCCGGACCAAACCGCGGGTTTGCGGGAGATCCAGGCGCTCCAGCAGGGCTTCCAAGGTCGGCCGCTCTTCGATCGATTGCGGCTCGCGCAGGCAGGCCAGCGCCGTGGCAACGATGTGCTTGCACCATCCCCCATAGTCGTAGGGGCAACTGCAATCGGCGTCGGTCACGCCCGAGTCGTCGAAGGTCAGGCAAACGGTGTAGGGCTCGACTTCGCTGCCTTCCACCTCGGCCTGGAGGGTGTTGCCGCGCTGTTGCAGGCGACCCACCGCCCCGGACTGATAGTAGTCCTCGCCCCGTTCGAAGGATTGGGCGGTGGCCTGGCGGCGGAGGGTAGTTTCGCTGAGGCTTGGAATGGACATGCAGGGAATCTCCTCGGGCAGGGATAAAAAGGGAATTGACGATACTCTCGACCAGTGGCGTATCGGTGGATCTATGGCTGACGAAGAGTTTCAGCTTCAGGGGCATGTTGAGATGACACAGCAAGGACTCAGGCCAGAGCGGCGCGGATGTCGGCGAGCACCCGGCGCAAAGGCCCGGTTGTATCCCCGGCAAACTCGATCAGGAAGTCCAGATGCTCGACAGCCCACGACACCTCCTCAATCCCCCACTGCTGGCGCGGCTCCCCCTCCTTTTTTCACAGGGGGGTTGGGGGGGATTTCCCTTCGCCAGCCGGCCCCCATTCATTGGGGAGACTCATCTGTTCCGCAATCCACCGGCACACGCCCCGAGTTCCCCCGAGTGGCAGCGCCGCGATCCGGCCCTGTTCGGTCAACGGGTAAGGTTGATCGGTCCGGCACACCACCGCGCCGCGCTGGAGGGCCGCTGGTCCGTAGACGCCTTCCAGCACGCGAAAGCCCTTGAGGGCGTATCGGTCGACGGCGGCGCCCACCTTGCACTCCACCGCGAGGAAGCGCTGGGGACCGATCTCGACCAGCAGATCCAGTTCCTCGCCCTGGGCCGTCCTCCAGAACCAGAGGGGCGGCCGCTGACCGGCGTTCAGGAAAGATTTCCATACTTCCGCGATCACTAGATTTTCCCACACGGCGCTCCAGGCCGCATTCTGGACCACGGCGGGCCAGTTGGGAAAACCGAGCAGATAGAGCAGCAATCCGGAATCGGCAAAATACACTTTGGGAGTCTTGATCAAGCGCTTGCTGGGGCTGCTGTGATAGGGTTCCAGGAGCATCACTTGCCGGCTCGCCTGCAAGATCGACAGCCAGCTTTTGGCGGTATTCGGGGCGATGCCCACATCGCGCGCCAGTTCCGCCAGCGACAGCAGTTGGCCCACCCGCAGCGCCGCCGCCCGTAAAAACCGGTCGAAATCCCGCAGACTGCCGACATTCAGGCTATTCCGGACATCGCGCTCCAGATAGGTGGCGAAATAGGAACCCAGCCACAGGTCGCGGTCGAGTTCGGGGCGTTGCCATAATTCGGGAAAGCCGCCGCGCCAGCAAAAAGCGTCTGTATCATGGAGCGTCGCCGTGGGGAACACCTCCGCCAGCGCCAGCGTCGGCAACGAGAGTACGGCGCACCGGCCGGCCAAGGACTCCGAGACGCCCTGCATCAGGGAAAAATCCTGGGAACCGGTCAGGATGAAACGTCCGGGCCGCCGGTCGCGATCGATGACGATTTTCAGATGGCGCAGCAGCTCCGGGACATACTGCACTTCGTCGATGATGAATGGTTCCCGCAGGCTGACCAGGAAACCGGACGGATCCAGCCGGGCGGTTTCCGCGTCGCGGGGGATGTCAAGCGTCACGTAATCGGCTTGAGGGAATAAATGGCGAACCAGCGACGTCTTCCCCGCCTGTCGGGCGCCGCTTAGCACCAGGGCCGGGAATTGGGCAAACGCCCGCTCGACCACGTCGGAAATCTTTCTTTGAATCCACATTGCGGATAATCTGCAACTTCAATGCAAAATAGTCAAGATAGTGTAGAGGACGCGGAGCTGAGCAGCCTTTTTGGAGCAACGGGGGGATAGTGCTCCAGACGTGGATATCTAACTGATAAAATTTTATATAATCAATGTCTTGAAATCTTCTCAACCTTAATGAAGGCGCCATCATGAACCGGACCGGAACTGTTTTGCTGGAATTCGACCCCGACCTCAACAAGCTGCGCAAGGATAAAAAGCTGTGGGATGGACTATCAGCCGTAGTGCAAATCGGCGACATGCTCTGGGTCGCCAACGACGAAGCCCTGAGCCTGGAGCGGCTGTCCCGCCAGCGCGGGACAGCCGGCGGCGAAATCCGCTATGCCGACCACCGGCAATTCCCGCTGCACGAGGTTCTGCAACTACCGATGCCGCCCACAGCGGACGGCAAGATCGAGGAGGCGGACATCGAAGGCCTCGACTACGACGGTGGCTATCTCTGGCTGGTCGGTTCGCACAGCCTGAAGCGCGGTAAACCAGACGAAGAGGACTCCATCGAGAAGAACACCAAACGGCTGGCCAAGGTCAGTCGCGACGGCAACCGATTCCTCCTGGCCCGCATTCCCCTGGCGAAAGCCACGCAATCGCTGGAGCGGAAGGTCGAGCAGGACGGCAATACGCGCACCGCCGCCCGGCTACGCGGCGACGCCGATGGCAACGCGCTGACCGAGGCGCTGGCGACCGACGAACATCTGGGACCGTTTCTGGCCATCCCCGGCAAGGACAACGGCTTCGACCTCGAAGGGCTGGCCGTCGCCGGCGACCGCGTCTTCGTCGGGTTGCGCGGCCCGGTATTGCGGGGCTGGACGGTGCTGCTCGAACTGGCGGTGGAAGAACAGGACCCTTCCACCCTGACGCTGAAACCCATCGGACCGGAGGGCCGGCCCTATCGCAAACACTTCCTCGACTTGCGAGGCTTGGGCGTTCGGGACTTGTGCGCGCAGGGTTCCGATCTGCTGATTCTGGCGGGTCCGACCATGGCGCTGGCCGGGCCGCTGACGATCTTTCGCTGGCCGGGCGGCGCGCGGCCCGACCGGGAATCGCTGGTCTTCAGCGAGGCGCTGCCGAAGGTCCTGAAACTCCCCTTTGGCGCCCGCCAGAATGCGGGCCAGGATCAGGCGGAGGGCCTCACGCTGTTCGCCCCGGACGGCGGCAAAGCCAACGATGTACTGATAGTCTACGACTCCACCGCGCCGAGCCGACAACGAGGAACCAGTACCGTGGAAGCCGATCTCTTTGCGCTGCCTTGATACCCATGCGTTCGACCGGTCATGCCAAATCGGGCTGTTTCAACAGCCATCCTGATAGGATAATTGCCAAAGCATCCCAAAGCCCGGGCGACCGCCGGCCGCTCGCCGAGGAGAAACAACGTGCAACACGATAGGCAAGACCCGCTGGCGGCGGCCGCTACGGCCGCGCGGGTGCGGCACATTGCGGGGCAGCTCGGCCTCGATGAAGGCGCGTTTGCCCGCGCCCTCGCGCTGAGCGGGGCCGTGCCCGACCGCGTCGCGTTCGCCCAGGCGGCGAGCCGCTTCCTGATGCTCGCCGGGACGGCGTTGATCGTGGCTGGCGTAGCCGCCTTCTTCGCCTTCAACTGGGCGGAGCTGCATCGCCTGGCCAAGTTTGCCTTGATCGAAGGCGGCATCCTCGCGGCGGTGGTCGTGGCCTGGCGTCAGGGCCTCGACAGTTTGGCGGGCCAGGCGGCGCTGTTCGGGGCCAGCTTTCTCACCGGCGTATTGCTGGCCGTCTACGGTCAGGCCTATCAGACCGGCGCCGACCCCTACGGTCTGTTCCTCGGCTGGGCGGCACTCGTCCTCGGCTGGGCGGTGATCGGCCGGCAGGCCGGCCTGTGGCTACTGCTCGCGGTGCTCGCCAACCTGGCCCTGGCCTTGTACTGGGGGCAGGTCCTGCATCCCCCGGGGCGTGGATCGAGGACCTGGCCCATGCCTTCGGTCCGGCGTCCTGGATCGGCTATCTGCTGTCGGATTTTCGTCTCGCCCAACTCGTCTTTGGCCTGAACGGGGTCATGCTGGCCGTGTGGGAGTTCGGCGTGCGCCGGGGCGTGGCGTGGATGCGCGGCCGCTGGTTCCCGCGCCTGATCGCGCTGTTCGCCCTGGCGGCCATCACCGATGCCGCGCTGCTGCTGATCTTCACCAGCGAGTTCCGGGCGGCTGACCGACTGCAGGTCGTCGCCCCGGTCCTGTTCGCGGCCTTTGTCGCCGCCGCGCTGTGGTACTACCGCGCGGTGGAGCGCGACCTGTTCATCCTGGCCGCCGGTCTGCTCGCGGTGATCGTGGTCGCGACCGCGTTGGCCGCCCGCTTCCTGACGGGCGATTTCGATGCCTTTCTGGCGCTGAGCGTGCTGGTGGTGGCGCAGACCGCAGGGGCAGCCGCCTGGCTGCGGCAGGTGGCGCGTTCGTGGCGGGCGGCGCCATGAGCGCGGCGACGCCTTCGGTGCGCGCCGTGTTCGCGGCGCTGGAGCACGAGGGCCGGGTCGCGGCCAACTGGCCGGAACGGGCAATCGCCGCGCTCGCCGCCGAGGCCGACGCGCCGCCGTGGTACGTGCGCGTACTGGTCGGGTTCGGCGCCTGGCTCGCTAGCCTGCTGTTGATCGCCTTCGTGGTGATGTCCGTGACGGACTCCGAGTCGCCGATGGTCGCGGTGGGCGGGGTGATGATGGTCGCCGCGCTCGGCGCGCGCTTCGCCTCGGGCCACGACTTCGTCGCCCAGGCCGCGCTCGCGGTAAGCCTCGCCGGGCAGGCGCTGCTGGCATTCGGCCTGATGCGGCACGGGACGAGCACGGTATTGTGGACGGTGATCGGTTGTCAGGCGGCGCTCGCGCTGGTGTTCCCGGACCGGATTCACCGGTTCCTGTCGGTGCTGGTGGCGGTGAGCGCGGCGGTAGTCCTGCTGTACTACTTGAAGCTGCAAGCCGGCATTCCTGTTCTGGCGCTGGCGCTGGCGGCCGGCTTTCTCGGGTTGCAGGCCCGCCAAGGCTTCTTCATCGCGCGTGGGCTGGCGCCCGCGCGCGTCCGCTCGCCTTCGGCTTGCTGGTGGCAATGCTCGGCTGCGTCCTGCTCTCCACCGTCTACTTGCTGCCGGAACTGATGTGGCGCAGGGATTTCTCGTTCTATCCGCGCCCGTGGCTGTCGAGCCT
>CAVQSJ010000027.1:0-130606 GCA_963715845.1 uncultured Gammaproteobacteria bacterium
AAAAATTCACCGGCCCCTATTGACCTTCCTGTTATCCACAATGCTTGCCGGTTGCGCCGACCTGGCCGGACCAGCCTACCAACGCCCCGACGTTCCTGAAAAAACAGGTTGGTCCCAACAGGCTGGCGGTCAGCCCTCGGCAGCCGAAGTCATCCGACCCGACTGGTGGACCGGCTTCGGAGATGCTTATCTCAACGCACTGGTGCAACAAGCCATCGCCGACAACAGCGAATTGAGAATCAAAGTGGCGCAGATCGAGCGGGCCGAGGCAGAGTTGGGCGGGGCGGAAGGTGGATTATTGCCGAAGCTTGGGATAGGCGGAAGCGCCTCATATCAAAGTCAACCAGGCCAAAGTCAACCAGGTCTTGGGAGACAAAGCGTGGTGCAATATGGGTTAGGCGGACAGGGGGGGCAAGGGCAGTTCCTGAATTGGGAAATCGACATTTGGGGCAAAACACGCAAGGGAGTCGAGGCGGCCGAGGCCGGTTACAGCGCTTCGGAAGCGGATTGGCGCGCTACTTATCTCACCACGGTTTCCGAGGTGGCCACGACCTATTTCCAAATCCGGCAATTCGACGAGCAGATCGCCCAGCAACAGAATACCCTGGCTGATAACCAGCAAATTCTCGCCATCTACGAAGCGCAGTTCAAAGAAGGTATTGCCTCGTCCAATCAAGTGCTGAGTCAGAAAGCGGAAGTCAACAGGCTGGAAGAGGAATTACTGGATTTTCAGCGAAAACGCAAGCTGGCCGAAAACAGGTTGGCGACCTTACTGGGCAAACCGGCCGGCACGCTGACAGTTCCCGTCGCACCGCTGCGCGATACCGTTCGATTCGTTTCGGTACCCGTGGGACTCCCCGCCGATTTGCTGTCGCGGCGGCCCGACCTCATCGCGACGGAGTATCGCGTTCTGCAAGCCCACCAGTTGACCGGACAGGCGCGACTGGCCAAGCTGCCCTCCATCAGCCTGACGGGTAGCGGTGGGTTGGCGAGCGCCGCGCTGTCCGGCTTGCTGAAGAGTTGGACGTTCGGTTTGGCGCCCTCCATCAACCTCCCCCTGTTCGATCCCACGTTGGAAACGAACGTCAGGGTTAACGAGGCCAAAAGCCGGGAAGCAGCGGAAGAATATCGCAAGACTGTCCTCATCGCCTTCAGGGAAGTTGAAGACGCCCTCACCAACCTGGCTTATCACAAGGAACAGAAGCAACAACTGGAGGCGCAAGCCGAAAACCTGAGAACCGTGCAACGCCAAGTCCAGGCCCAGCTCAAGGAAGGCCTGGTGTCCCAACTTCAAGTGTTCGAAACCGAACGCAATCTGTTGGCGGCGGAGCAGGGTTTGTTGGCGATTCACAGCCAGATTCTGAGCGACACCGTCACGCTCTACAAAGCTCTGGGCGGCGGCTGGCCGGAAGAAGCTGTCAAGATCGGCAAGGCGCAATAAGTCGCTGGCAGAGGCCGAGCACGTATGAAAATCATCCTCAAACCGCTCTTCCGCACCCGGTTGAGGGAAATAGCCCTTGAGGACGGTGATTTTCTGGTCGGCCGCTTCGAGGAACCGTTCGCCTCCTGCAACGAACCCTTTGTAGCCAGGCTGTCGCGGCGCCATGCCTTGATTCTCGCTGAGAAAGGAGCGGTTTATCTCATCGATTTGGGTAGCCTCAACGGCACCAAACTGAACGACCAGCCGGTGCGCGGCAACGTCGCCCGCCTGCAAGCGGGCGATAAGATCAGCTTCGCCGGACAAGCGGCTTTGCAAGTTGCGATCAAGGATAAAGCGAAATTTGCCCCCCCATCGCCGGCATCCGCTTTTCAGCTTGTGCTGGCCCCAGCGCCGAACGATGGCGGTTACGATCCTATTTCAGTGACTGATTTCCCATTCCTGATCAGCGCAGTGGATGAGCGGCTGATCGGATGTGCGGATCGGCCGCCGACGACTGAACAGAAAGTCCACCCCTTGGCCCTGCTGATGCTGAAAGATGGGCAGATTTATGTGACCGATGTCAGCCAACCCTATATTACTATCTCGTCAGTCGTAAGTTCTTTCCCTGAAGCCCCTTGACTTTGCTGCTCAAGGGCAGCATGGATTTCCCTGAGCGACGCGCGCCTCAACAACCCGGTCGCCCGAGGAGAATCCATGCTGACCTATGTATACCAGGCTTTAGAAGGTTTTCGCAGCGCCTTTGCTCGGCGGCGCAGCTGGGTGCTGTTCTGCGCGGTGGTGTTGAGTTTTTTGGCGGCACCGGAGACGATCGGCGTAACCTCGATGTGCCGGTTCTGGCAGGGGAATGAAGCGGTTTATCACCGTTTTCTGCATTTCTTTCGCTCGAAAGCCTATGATTTTGAAACGCTGTTGGCGGCATGGCAAGGCTACGTGTGGCGTCAGGCGGTTGCGGTTCAGGTCGCTGGGCGTTGTCTGTTGCTGGGCGATCATACCCTGGTGGTCAAAGATGGGGGGCGCATGCCGGGAGTGGTGTCGTTACATGACCATTCGGAAACCCAGCACAAGCCGTCGTATTTCCGGGGGCAATGTTGGGGGGCGATCGGTTTAGTCGTGGGAACGCTCGGCGCCTGTTTTTGTTTGCCCCTAGAACTACGGATTCATCAGGGTTTCCGCCAGTTAGGCCAGGCGGAACCAGCGTCACCCACCGACCCGAGCCTGCCGGAGCGGGTGGTCCAGATGGCCTTGACGTTCGCCCTCGGTCATGACGCCCCGGCCTTTTTGGTGTTGGATGCGTTTTTCGCCACCGCCGGGGTCTTCCGGTTGGCCCACTCGGTCTACTCGATCGCCTTGCGGCAACCCTATCTGATGATCCTGACCCGGGCGAAGAAAAATTACGTCGCGTATTTCCCGGCCGCCCCGAAGCCCGCCGACCGGCCCGGACCCCCACCGCGCTATGGCGAGAAAGTCCACCTGATGGAGTGTTTTGATCATCCCCAAGGCTTTGATCTCGTCGAATGCTGCGTCTATGGCCAGCGGGAACTCGTGCGGCTGATGAGCCTCCCGTTATTGTGGAAACCGCTCGGCGACTCCCTCCTGTTCGTTTTCGCCATCACCTCGCGTGGTCCCTTGGTCCTGATGTGTTCCGATCTGACCCTCTCGCCGGTCACCGCGCTCGAACTGTATTGTATCCGCACCCGCATTGAAATCTTGTTCGCCGTCTTGAAAAATCTCCTCGGCGCGTTTCGTTTTCACTTCTGGACCCCGCACTTGCCGCGCCACGCCCGCCGTCCTACCCCGAATCGGTCCTTGAAGACCCCAACGGCCGAACACCAACCCCCCGTCGCCGCCTGCTGGCAAGCCTATGAAGTCTTCGTCTTCTGCGCCCTGGTCGCCCAGGGGTTGTTGCAACTGATCGCCCTGCGGTTCGGTGCCGAGATCTGGCAACAGCATCAACTCTATCTGCGGACCCGCTCCCGCGCGCTGCCTTCGGAAAAAACGGTCCGCCAGGTCTTGGCCGCGCTGGTCCTCAAACAACTCCTCGATCTCCCACAAAACAGTATCATCACGAAGATCCGACGCGCTTTCCAGGACCCCAAAGAAGAGGAACCGGTCCATTCGCCCCCGGTCTCCTGAATCATCGCTTAAATCACCCGGTTAAGCGGCATTTGACTGGCTGGTTCCATGATCAGCCGCGGGCCGTCTTGTCCCACGATCAGACCGAGAAGTTGCGACTGAGGAGTTACTATGGTGAATGGGTATCTGCTGGAAGGGGAAACCGCACCATTGCAGGAACATGCCCAGCTTGCCTTTGGCGGTGATCGCTTCGTTTACTCGGCCAGGATCATCAGGCAAGGGGCGGAAAAACCTGGGATTGATCTGCAAGTCACCACGGTGATCGGCACCAATGAGAGTGCGGTTCCGCCCGCTGCCCAGACTCAGCCAACCAAGACGTTCAATGCCACCAAGACCACCTATGTGGAAACCGCGACGCCGTTTCTCGATATCTTCTGTCATCGGGAAACGGGGGATGGCCTGGCAACCAAAACCGCTGAAGCTTTTGTTCCGCCCAGCGGCAGCCAGGCGCAGGTCCGTGGCGGACTGACCAGTAAGCTTCGCGCCTGGGGTGCGCAACTTAAGGAACTCGCGACCGGCAAGGCGGCGATTGAGCGCCGGAAACTTGGGTGGATCGCCGGTATTGGAATTTTGCTAATCGGGTTCAGTGTATTCCTGTACTTGCGGGAAGCCACCGAACGCCAGCTCACTCAACTTCTCGGCAAGGGCCAATTCACTGAAGCCGCACAGTTAGCCAGCGCTTACCTCCGCACCTACCCCAACAACGAAACGGTCAGCGCGCTGGGTACAGAAGCACTCATCAAATACGTTGTGCCGTATTCGATAAAAAATCTCGAGCAAAAGGAATTTACCGAAGCAGATACCACGCTCGACAACGCCCGCAGCCTGACCCAGTTTAATAACACGGGTCTAAAAATACTGGAATTACTGAAATGGGTGGGTGATCTGGAAAAATTCAACGCCGAACGAGGCGGAGTGTCGCTGGTAATCTTTCAGCATGAAGGGAGGATGCAGGATCTGCTGAAACGGTGGGATGAAGATGCTAACGAACATAGCCGCCTGCTGGGGATGATCGCCAGATATGAACCCACCTTTGAAGGATTGCGTTCCCGCGCGTTCACCCGTCTGCGTATGATGCAGAACGAAGCATCCATTTATCTCAAGGCCGCCGAGAGCCTCAAGGCAACGATTATCCAAAAGCTCCAAGCGAATCGCGCCGAAGAACTGACGCCGGTTTTCAAGGATTTTGCTGCCAAGTATCCCAGCGTTGGCGGCATGGATGCCTTAAACAAGGATTTGGGCCATTACCTGGAACTGGGGGAAGTAATGCGAACCAAAAACCTGACCCTGGTACCCCAGTTTCTTGAGAGCGACCTTTTTGTGACTCCACCGTTCCGTGACAAAGCGGCGAAAGTCGCTAAAGAATCGCTGCCATCGAGAGAGATTCTTGCGGAATATCAGGAAGCGGCTGCCCTTTGGCGCGAGGGTAATAAGGGTGGAGCGATGGCGGCGCTAAAACTGTTGACTCCCAAAACTTGGGGGGAGGTCGCCGCTCGAACCCTCGAACGCTATATAAAGATATCTACGGATTTCAAAACTGTACAGGCGAATTCCGCGAGTGGCCCATGCATCCAGCAATTGTTTGATTTCCGCAGAATGTTGAATCGTACTGACGATATATTTTTTCTGAATGCGACCGAAGCTGATTTTCAACGTTGTAAAGTGAAAGCACTGGAAGACGCAGTAGGGTCGTTCAAGCTGGCCAAACAGGGGTGGGACGCCTATCGGGAGAACGGCGGCATCGGGGGCCGTTTGCGGATGGAGAACTCTTTATCGGAAACCTTCCGGCAACAAGCCAAGCGGCTGACGGATGCATGCAATTATGCCACCCGCGGCACGCGCGTCCACGACGATTTGAGTTTGCCTTACCCGGACCAATGGCGGGAGTTATACGAACAGGTGATGAATGAAATCAAACTGCAACGCCAGTCGCTGGATGATTTGAACCGGGTCATGGACCCCGCCTTATTGAAAAGAAAGCTTGATTTGCTCCCGATGCCCCAACAGGACAACTCATGAACGCGGAAAACCAGTCCTGGCGGAGCCTGACGACCGCCTTGGAAGATCATGGCAGCGAGGGTGCCGCGATCCTGATGGCGGAACCATCGCCGCTGATTGGCGCCCTCAATTTTCTGATCGCCGCACTTTTGCTGGTGGGCCTGGTGTGGTCGTTCTTTGGCCGGGCGGACGTGATCGTGACCGCTGCCGGGACGCTGTTACCGGAGGAGGAAGTGCGCCGTGTTTACACACCGGTCGACGGCGAGTTGGTGGACATCTTCGTCAGCGAAGGAACCCCCGTGGCGAAAGGCGATGTACTGGCGCGCATCGATGCCCGGGGAGCAGTTGAAGCTGAGGCTAACGCCCTGAGAGCAGATTTGGAACTGGCCAGCGCCGAACGAAATCAGCGGTTGTTTCCAGTTCGCAAGCAAATCATGGAAATCGAGCTGGAAAACCTGAAAAGCAAGCTGGAGGCGGAAGAGAAAACCTATAAAAGGAGTCAGATGGGAGACATGGCCAAGCTGAACGAAGACTTGAGAAATCAGCTCGACAAAGTACGGGCCAGACTGGACAAGGCTCGCATCTCCCTAGAGGCTGCCGAAAAGGAACTGGAGCGATATCAAAGGCTGTCTCAGATGCCCGGTGGCGGTGGTATTTCCGGCAAACAGGTTGAAGAAGCGCAGGGTAAGCGGGATTCAGCCCGGGCTGAGTATCAGCTGACCGAGGCGGAACTGACTGAGCTTGAATTGAAACTGCACGAGCAAATCGAGAAGAAAGGGATCGAATTGAGCACGGGCTCACAGAAGTTGATGGAACTGAAGGTCCAATACCAAACGAAAGCAGAAGATCTCAAAAATGAGGAATATAAGGTGGACATGGAACTGCGCAAGGCACGGCGTGCCGCCGAGTCGGCTACCCGCGTGAATTTCAAGGATTTCGACGAAGAGCATTTCCTGCGTATTTTGGCGCCCTTGGCGGGCATTGTCACGGAAGTGGAATTTACCCAAACTGGCGATAAGGTACAGGCGAACAAACCGCTACTCGGCGTTGCCCCAGAAGGGACACGCGCGGTATTACAATTGGAAATTGACGAACGGGATCGGGCCTTTTTAAAGGAAGGCCAGGAAGTGCAAATCAAGTTCACCGCTTTTCCCTATCAGAATCATGGCTTCATCAAAGGGATTTTGGAATATGTCGCACCAGCAACGGTCGCAACTTCGTCGAAGCAAGAAAAAAAATCAATATACAAGGGACGGGTGAGTCTGGAAAAGGATTATTTCCTGGTGGATGGCGTGAAGCACACGCTGCGTTATGGCATGACGGCCACGGCGGAAATCGTGGTTCGCAAACGCCGATTGATCGATATGGCGCTTGATCCATTGCGCAAGATCAGCATTTAATAGGTCTTTTTCAACTCATGCGGAGGAATTATTTATGGCAATGATCGCAACCATCAACGAAGAAATCATCACCACGGATGATTTCGTGAAGCTGCTGAAGATTAACAATCTCTTTCAGGATCTCATGAAAGAGATCATCAGCGATAAACTAACCACGCAAATTGCGAAGAAACAAGGAACGGTGGTCACGCCACAGGAAGTTCAAGAAAGAGCCGATCAATTCCGGCGAGTGCGGGGTCTGCATCGCGCCAAGGATACCCAGCAATATTTGGACGCGATTGGATTTACCCTGGACGAGTTTGAGAATTACCTGGCCGATACCTTGCACAAGGAAAAAATGGTCGGGCAGATCACCAGCGATGCGGCGGTCGAGGAATTCTTCATGTTGAATTCGCCGAAATTCGAGAGCGTGAAGCTGAGCCACATCGTGCTCGATTCGGAAGGAAAAGCTAAGGAAGTTGTGGCCTGCCTGCAGGATGACCCGACGGGTTTCGCGGCCATGGCGCAGGAACATTCTCTCTCCGCGAGCACGCGGGAAAGCGGTGGCCTGATCGGCAAGGTCAGACGCGGCATGTTGCCCGAAGATATCGAAGCGAAGGTTTTCGGCGCAGCAACCGGAGAAGTGCTGGGACCCTTCCCGACCAAGGAAGGCGGATTGTTCGAGATATTTAAGGTTGAGGCGAGGGAATCGGCGCAACTGAATGACGCGACCCGCGCCGAAGTGCGAAAGCTGCTCTACCGGCAATGGCTCGCCAAGCAGGTTGGCGAACATAAGATAGAGATTTCTTAAAACAACGTGTTGAACGGAGGCTAGGGAGGCGGTGGTTATGCCGCCTCCCATCCCGATCATCAAGCGACTTGCGAGCATGGGTGGCAGTGGACAGCGTGGCGGTAAACAATAAATCGGTATCCCTTCTGGATTTCCTGGCCTCTGTCGAGTTTCTTTCGGCTTTAAACAAGGTCGAACTCGCCAAGGTGGCGGAATCCGTGGAGTCCAAAACCTACGATTTTGGCGATACCGTCTTCAATACCGGCGAGCCGAGTGACGGTCTGTACGTGATTAAAACGGGAGCCGTCCGGATTTTCACGGAACAGCGCGGCAAGGAAACCAGTCTGGGGGTACGCAAGCCGGGAGAGGTATTGGCCGAGATCGCCGCCTTGCGGGATTACCAGCATGAGTACTCGGCGCGTGCCGCCGCCAGGACGGAGTTGCTGTTCGTTCCGCGCCGGGTTTTCCCTCCGATTATCGCCCGCAACCCGGAAGCGGAAACCCTCATGGCGCGCTCTGCCGCTATCAGTAACGCCGGTGGTTTTGTCAGCCGCCTGTTCGATCTGCGCGGTAAGGTGAAGCCCAGTGAGATCGACGATTTGATTCGCAGCGTCGGTATCAAACGCGTCACGCAAGGGCAGGTTATTATCGCCCAGGATTCCCAGGAAGACCGGCGGCTGTATGTGGTGCGCCAAGGCATGGTCAGTATCGTGCGCAAGGAAGAAGGAATCGAATATCCACTGGCCACGTTGAGTCAAAGCGAGATATTTGGAGAGAAGGCCTGCCTGCTCCTCCAGGAACAGATGGCGTCGGCTATCGCCGCCACGGACGCCACCCTGCTGGTGATTCCCGAGCGAACCGTTCAACTGATTCTGGAACGCAATCCACGGCTCAAGGAGGTATTGGAAGAGCGGATTCAGTTCGTCGAACGCGAACTGCAGCGCCAGAAAAAACTGGCGGAGCGGCGGGTGGTGCGCACCTTGCTGGATTTTCGCTCCAGGGCCGGTTGGGGCGAGCGGATTGCCAAGGGCTTTCCGCTGGTGCAACAGGCCGAGCAAATGGATTGCGGCGCCGCCTGTCTGACGATGATCTGCAAGCATTACGGTATTCCGCTGACGCTGGGCAAACTCCGGGAAATGGCCAATGTGAGCCGCGAAGGTGCCACCCTCGAAAGCCTGGCGCAGGTCGGCGAATCGCTGGGATTTACCACGCGTGGCATCCAATGCGGCTACCAGACCCTGCTGGGGTTCGAGTTACCCTTCATCGCCCACTGGCAGGGCTATCACTACATCGTGGTCTATGGGGTATCGAAACGGTATATCTGGGTGGCTGATCCCGCACTGGGTTTCAGGAAACTGGAGGCGGCGGAATTCGAGAAGGGATGGACCGGAACCTGTCTGCGGTTTATTCCAGGTCCAAATCTGGTCCAAGGGGCTCAGGCCCAGTCACCCTGGACTCGTTTTATTGCGTATCTCAAGCCCTATAAAAATGTTCTGGGGCATTTGCTGCTGGCCAGTCTGATCATCAATCTGCTCGGTCTGGCGCCGCCGGTGATCACCCAGAACATTTTGGACCGGGTAATCGTGCATCATAATGTGACGTTGCTGAACGTGCTCATCATCGGCTTGGTAATCACTAATCTCTTTACCCAGCTTACCTCGGTGCTAAGGGCTTTTCTGTCCAGTTTCATGGTGCGTAATCTGGATTTTTCCATGATGTCGCAGTTTCTCAAGCATACCCTGTCGTTGCCGTTTGGATTTTTCGCCACGCGCCGCACTGGAGATATTCTGGCTCGTTTTCAGGAAAACGAGACCATCCGGAGCTTTCTAACGACATCCACAATCAGCACGGTCTTGAATGTATTGATGCTGTTTATCTACTTTACCGTGCTGTTCATCTACAGCGTCAAAATGACGCTGGTGTTGATTGTCCTGGTGGTTCCGATCCTGTTACTGACGGTTCTGGTGACGCCAAAGCTGAAAAACTATTCGCGGCGCGCGTTTGAAGCGTCAACCGACGCTCAGTCCACTCTCATGGAAACCATCGGCGGTACGGAAACCGTGAAAGCGATGGGCATCGAGCGTTTGATGCGCTTGAAGTGGGAAAAAAAGTATGTCAACTCTCTTGAGGTACAATATCACGCCGAACGGTTTAATGTCCTGGTGGGTCTGGGCGGTCAGCTTCTCAACACTGCGATTACCGTTGTCATGCTCTGGATGGGCACCGATCTGGTATTGAATCAGGAGTTGACCATCGGACAATTGATGGCCTTCAATTCTCTCATGGGTAGCGTCATGTCGCCGCTGATGGGGTTGGTGGGTTTGTGGAATCAGGTGAACGAGATCGGGGTGGCGATGGAACGACTGGGCGATGTTCTGGATTTGGAACCGGAGCAGAAACCCGCCGATGCCGCTTCGCGGATTGTGTTGCCGGATCTGCGTGGCGACATCCGGTTTGAAGGCGTGTTTTTCCGTTATGGCGGTCGGGAAACGCCTTATGTACTGGAAAATATGAGCTTTGACATCAAGGCCGGGCAAGTGGTGGCCATCGTCGGTCCGAGCGGTTCGGGCAAATCGACTCTGGCCAAACTGCTGGTCGGTTTTTATCCGCCGGTGGAAGGGCGGATTTCGGTGGATGGCTATGATTTGAGCCTGATCGATAAAGAGTATTACCGCGCTCAGATCGGTTACGTCATGCAAGCGAATCTGCTGTTTTCGGGAACCTTGGCCGAAAACATCGCCGCCGGCGATGAAAATGCCGACCGCCGGCGGATCGTCGAAGTGGCCAAGATGGCCGATGCCCACGGCTTTATCAGCAACATGCCCCTGGGTTACGAGCAAATGGTGGGCGAACGCGGGGTGGGGTTGTCCGGTGGCCAAATGCAACGCCTGTGCATTGCCCGCGCCCTGTACCACGATCCCCGGTTGCTGATTTTGGATGAAGCGACATCCGCCCTGGACACGCAATCCGAAAGCAACATCC
The DNA here is from genome assembly GCA_963715845.1 of uncultured Gammaproteobacteria bacterium. Taxonomy (GTDB): domain Bacteria; phylum Pseudomonadota; class Gammaproteobacteria; order Competibacterales; family Competibacteraceae; genus Competibacter_A. The sequence continues at coordinate 10,724 of CAVQSJ010000027.1, forward strand.
TCAGCAACATGAGCGATATTCTTAAGGGCAGGACCGCCATTATCATCGCCCATCGGCTCAGCACGATCATGAACGCCGATCAGATCATGGTGCTTTACGATGGCGGCATCGTGGAGCAGGGCCGTCATCAGGAGTTGATGGAAAAGCAGGGGATGTATTACCAACTGGTCCAGAAACAAGTTGCGGCCGGCGCTCGATGAAAATACTGGATATCGAAGCTGAATCCACTTTCACTTACGGCGGGTTGCTGGAAAAGATCGAAATTCTGCGTTCCACGCTGCGTTGGGCAACCCAACTGGATGCATCGGAAATCCAGAATTTACTCCGGCAGTGTAACGAACTGCGCGATGAAGTCGTGGTGTTGTCCCGCAGGGAGAGGATTGAAGGGAGTGCAAGCGCCGGGAATAAGGAAGCAAGTGCTGTCCGCTCTCCACAGCAGCGGCGCAACGCTTTGTTGGAGCGCAGTTTTATCTTTGAGGGTGTTTTTGGGGAAAACCCGAAGTTGCTGGAAACCCTGGAGATCGCCGCCAAGGTAGCGCCCACCGATTTACCGGTGTTGATTGGTGGCGAGAGCGGCACCGGCAAGGAGTTATTGGCCAAAGTGGTTCACGCCAACGGCAATCGGGCGGGCAAACCTTTTATCTCCGTCAACTGCGGTGCCATCCCGGCGGATTTGTTGGAATCCGAACTGTTCGGTCACGTCAAGGGTGCTTTCACGGGAGCGGCCAGCGACCGCAAGGGCAAGTTCGAGATCGCCCATCACGGTACAATTTTTCTGGATGAGATCGGTGAGTTGCCGTTGCCGGGGCAAGTCAAGCTGTTGCGGGTGTTGCAGTCGCAGGAAATTCAGCGGGTGGGTTCCGACGCGGTGCTACACGTGGATACCCGCGTCATCGCGGCGACCAACCGGGATTTGCGCCAAATGGTTCGGGAAGGACATTTTCGCGAAGATCTGTTCTATCGGCTCAGCGTGATCGATGTCACCCTGCCGCCCTTGCGCGAGCGCACCGATGAGGTACCGCTGCTGATCGAGTATTTTTGCGATGAGGCAGCGGAAAAACTGCACCGCCAACCGGTGCGGATGACCCCGCATCTGCATAGGTTTTTGCTGACTTATGCTTATCCGGGCAATATTCGGGAACTGCGCAACATCGTTTTCCGGCTTTCCTGCCTGGCGGAGGGTACGGCGGACATCAACCATTTGCCGGAAGCCATTCGGCTTGGGACCGCCAAAGAAACAAAAACAACCGTTGATCCGATGGCTTGCCCGTCCTCATCGTTGAGCGATGCCAAAAAAATGGCCACCGATAAGGTCGAGAAGCAGTATCTGGAAGACAAGTTGCGAGAGGTGAAAGGCAATGTGGCGGAACTGGCCCGGCAAATCGACATGAACCGTTCGTATTTGCAGATGCTGCTCAAGAAGCACGGGATAAGGTCGAAAGATTTTCGATCCAAGAGATGATCTTGTGACGAGGTGGTTATGGCAGCACGATGAGCGGATCCTACGAGCACGATTTTTACGCTTGGGCGCTGAAAAACGCCGAGCTTATCCGCCAAGGCGGATTTTCAGCAAGCGTAGGTTGGACAAGGCTCGCGCTTTTGCCCAACCTAAAAACTTCGGCGTGATCTTCAAGAAACAGGATCCGGTCACACTTACCCATTATACCAACCGTGGCTTAATATCAATGAAGAGATATCCATACCGCGGTACTCCGGCCATACGGGACGACCAAATAGAGGAGAGCCATAAGTGGGGTCCCTGCTTATCATTGAAATATAACGGTTGATGTATGAACCATAGTAACCCCCATAATAGTAGCCACCTACTACTTTAGCCAGCGCCTTCCGATCCAATTCCAGATTTTCTTCCAAGTCTTTGATAATAATGGTAGCCATAATATTACTCCTCGGTCAATGAAAAACTCGATCAATTGTTAAGTCTTGCGAGTCCAGCCCTTTTAAGGTCCGTGATAAATTATTGTATAATAACGCAATTTTTGAAATATTTTGAGGTATCCGCATGTTTAGCGAAGTCTTCGAGCGGTTTATCCAGAACCGACCTATCGCGGTAATGGTACGCGTGTTGCTGGAAAGCTTGTTGAATGCCGACCACTTGGATCGCTGGTTTAACACGGTTCGCCAGTCCCAATATATAGGTTTCCTATATGATTTGTGGAATTTCTAAATACCATTCTAGCTTCTTGAAATTAAAAATTTGTTGATTGAGAAAATTAAAAAAACTATTTTTAACTTGTGAAAAAGTCTTGTTCTCATAAAAGTGTCTTCGCAAGAAGTTTTTTCCTCTTAACCAGATATCTTCAACCGGATTTTGATCGGGAGCGTTGGTTGCAAAACGAATACAAGTCACTTTCCAATATTTTTCTTCCAACCCTTCGTTCACTTTCGCGAGATACGCTTTTATCTCAGAAGACCGGTGGTAACTGGCTCCATCCCAAATAACTATCAACTTTTTACCTTCGTGTAGTTGTTGTAAATGTTCGATCAATGCAATCGTATTTTTGCCATTCCCAGCAGTCGAGGGTTGCAGTATAAATTCTCGATGATAACTGTCAATCACCCCATAATAAGTTTGCCGCTCTTTGGCGTTCTGGATGGGCACTTCAATGCGTTCGTTCCGCCTTCCCCACACGTATCCTGACGTATCACCGGAGAGCAGATGACATTCATCTTCCATGAAAACAATCACTTCTCCCGACTTGATCTCCGCTTCGCGCGCGTGCAGGATGCTCTTGATCTCTTCGCGTTTTTGCAAAACCTTGGCTTCGTCCCGTTTCGGATTCACCGGCTCGGTTCGATGCCAGCTGATCCCCGCAGCTTTCAATAAATCATAGTAGGATTGCTTCGATTGGTAAACCACTCCATAGCGACGCTCGATGAAATCTCGGAGTTCGTCCACGCTAAAATGAGTTTGATTTTTGAGATGTAAAATGACTTCACCCCGCTGGTGGGGTGTTAAAAAGCCTGTACTCCCTCGATAGCGTAAGTGTAACCCTTTTGCACCTTGTTCTTCATAAATCCTTTTCCACTTACTCACAAAAGCATCCGATACATCCAACAACTCACAGATGTCTTTTACCAAAAAACCTTGGGAAACCATCTTGACAGCGATGGCTCTTTTTATTTCTCTCCCTGCTTTTGAATCAATAATGTTTTCTAAAGTGAACATGGTTATACTCCTAATTTTCAAGATTTTATTTAAATAAATTATAGCATATTTTTTACAAATGATGTAGGAAACCTATACCAAAGACATCTTGTTTTCATCCATTGTCGGTTTGATGCTCAACGTGGTGTGCAACATCCGGCCCAGCGTTCATTCCGCCTATCGTCATTCTGAAATAGAGACCTCGGTGGTCGCCCTGTATGGCAAATTACAAAATCTGGAACCGACGACTTCGCAGGGTTTAGTGCGTGATATTGCGGGAGAAGCGGAATCCCTCATCCATCACATCGGGGGAACGAATCCGCCCTTACTCCCCGGGTATCGGGTCAAGTTTTTAGATGGGAACTGGATCGAAGCCACCGAACATCGCTTAGAGGTTCTGCGGGGGACGAAGGCGGGCGCGTTACCCGGTAAAGCGTTGGTCGTGTTTGATCCGCAATTAGGCCTTGCGGTGGATGTCTTTCCTGGTGAAGATGGCCATGCGCAGGAACGGTCCTTAGGTAACTCGCAAAAAATATTCCCGCAAATTTTGGTAGTGTCTCCGAGTATCCGTGATGAGCATCCGGGCTTTGCTTATGACCAAACCCAAGACGATTACGTCACTATTGATCTTCACATGCCTCTTTAGCACCAGATGAATTTTTCTTCTTTTGATATTGAAAAATATAAAAAATCCATTAGGTTAGCATTCCATGACCGGGAAAACGCTCGAGAATGCCAACCGGTCCCCAGCACAGGGTATCTCCATCACGGATACTGAGGGACACTACCCGAATGTTTGCTCGACTCCCCCGAGTGGCTTACCGCATCAATTCTGACAGGTCATGATCTGGATCTGTAGGGTGGATTGCGCTTCGCTCATCCCCTACGCTGGTTTGAACCGATCAAAAGTTTTGGGGCAGCCCACTAGATAAGCGTATTCTAATAAAATTGATATGACCCTATGGATCTGCAACTCATGACCAACTTATCAAAACAACATATTGCTACGATTAAAGATGCAGCAAGAAAATTAACCCGTTCAAAAAAGCGGGCGTTTCAAGCGCAAGTGTGTATTGATTATTTAAATTCAAAAGCTTATCTCGCTGAAAAAGTGTTTGGCTGGGATCGAAAGGCAGTGACTCTTGGATTAAATGAGTTACGCACGGGGATCGTCTGCGTGGATCATTTTAAAGCGCGCGGCAACAAAAGAACCGAAGCCAAAAACCCACCACTGGAACGCGACATCGTTTCTTTAGCTGAACCGGAAAGCCAAGTTGACCCGAAATTCCAAACAAGGTTTCAATACACGCGCATGACCGCCAAAGCCATGCGCCAAGCGCTTATCACTGAAAAAGGCTGGAACCATGAAGAGTTACCGTGCGAAAAGACGATCAGCAACATCTTGAACCGCCTAGGTTTTCGCCTACGCAGGGTCCAGAAGGCCAAGCCCTTGAAAAAAGTGTTGGAGACCGATGCGATCTTCGATAACCTTCATAAAATCAATCAAGAATCGGATTTACGCGAGGATTCGTTAAGAATATCGATTGACACCAAAGCGAAAATTGATCTGTGCAATTCATCACGAGGTGGTACCTCACGCTGTCGTAAAGCCGTGCAAGCTGACGATCATGATATGGGAATTAAAGATAAATTAACGCCTTTTGGTATTTTAGAGGTTATGACCGGATTGCTCACCATTATCTTTGGGGTTTCGTTCGAAACCAGTGATTTTATTGTCGACTGCCTCCAACAGTGGTGGGATGCGAACAAAATCCGACATCCTCATATTAAACAATTGGTCATTAATTTGGACAACGGCCCACACAATGCTAGCCATAGGACGCAGTTCATAAAACGGATGGTCGAATTTGCGGATAAAAATAACATTGAGATCGTATTAGCCTATTATCCCCCGTATCATAGTAAATATAATCCCATCGAACGGTGTTGGGGTATTCTTGAGCATCATTGGAGTGGAACGCTTTTAAATACTATCGAAACGAGTTTAGAATGGGCAAAAACAATGACTTGGAAAGGACTTCATCCAGTCGTAAAGCTTGTGGAAACCACTTATAAAAAAGGTATACGAATGGCAAAGAAAGCGTTTAAAACCTTTGCTGACAGAGTGACACGCGATGTATCACTGCGAAAGTACTTCATGACCATTCAGCCACAGGTTTGATGGTAAAAAATGGAGGGTATTTATTGCGAGTTACCTTAGTATCGGCGGTCGCGAACACCATCCAAGCCCGGGAGGTCTGGATCGCTGATCGGAATTTTTGCGTCTTGGAATTTTTGTTCGAGTGCCATCGAAAAGCGGCGTTTTTTGTCATCCGTCAACACGGCAACACCCCCTATAAGCGATTGACTGAACTAAAGTTTGTGGGCAAATCAGCGACCGGAGAGGTCTTTGAACAAGCGGTGGAAATCACCGCGCCTTCGGGTGAAACGCTCACGCTTCGCCGGGTCGTGGTGAAATTAAATCAGCCCACGCGGAATGGTGACAACCATCTTATTTTACTGACCAATCTTCCCAAAGCAACGGTGGAGGCCTTCACCATAGCCGAACTTTATCGTGCTCGATGGGGAATTGAAACTGCATTTCAAAAGCTGGAAAGTCACCTGAATTCTGAAATCAATACGTTAGGGTATCCGAAGGCGGCCTTGTTTAGCTTTTGTCTGGCTTTAGTAGCCTTTAATCTTTACGCGATTGTGATGGCCGCTTTGCGGGCAACGCATCCAGATAAGGCGATTAATCAAGTGGTTTCTGAGTATTATATTGCCCAAGAAATCGACACGACGACCGATGGGATGTTAATTGCGATTCCGGAGAAGGAATGGACTCTTTTGACTCAAGTCAGCCGGGTGGAATTGGGGAGTATCCTGCTCTATATCGCCTCCTACGTTGACTTGAAAAAGTATGCAAAAAGTCCCAGAGGCCCGAAAAAACCCCGACCGGTGAGAAATCAGTTCAAAGGTCACCCTCATGTATCGACAGCTAGGCTTTTGAAAGGAGTCACCCCGAAGGTGGTGAAGGCGAAGGCCGCCTAGCTCACCTTAAAAGGGCTAGTCTTGCGAGTCCCAACAGGGTTTCGCTGCTCGCCTCTCATATAGAGCATCAACGGTGCCAGTCCCCATAAATTTGTTAGTATAATAGGTAATAAACTGAATTTATTTATTTTTTTAGAAAAGCTAAGTCCTATTGCAAAAGCTGCACGGACGCTAGATTGCCGAATAGTTGGTCAAAAACAAACATAAATAAGGACAACTGGTTTCTCTATTCCAACACTATCAGACAACATTATCTGCCGGGCTTGGCTCACTGGCCAGAAACCATTTGATCAAGCTGAAGAAAGGAAGGCAGGAAGTAGGTTGGTAATGTGGCGGAACTGGCCCGGCAAATCGACATGAACCGTCCGTATTTGCAGATGTGCTCAAGAAGTATGGGATAAGATCGAAGGATTTTCGGTCCAAGGGCTGATCTTGTGATGAGGTGGTTATGGCAGGCACGATTGTTGAGTCTTACGAGCACGATTTTTACACTTGGGCGATGAAAAACGCCGAGCTTATCCGCCAGGGCCGATTTTCGGAAATGGATACCGAGCATGTGGCGGAGGAGATTGAGGATATGGGGCGTAGTATCAAGCGCGCACTTGTACACCGCTTGGCTGTTTTATTTGCGCATCTACTAAAATGGGAATATCAGCCGGCTTTCCGGTCAAACAGTTGGCGGTACACGATCAGCGAGCAGCGTGATGCAATCAACGATCTGCTCGAAGAAAATCCCAGCCTTAAGTCAAATCTCCCGGCAATTATAGAAAAAACCTACCGGCGTGCCGTCCAGGCTGCAGCGGATGAAACCGAGTTGAAAAAAACCGTGTTTCCCAGTGCCTGCCCCTGGTCGCTGGAACAGGCACTGGATGAAGAGTTCTGGCCGAAATGAATGAGCTTATGGGGCTAAAAACCGAATGTTTTTTCATCAATGTGCAAAATGAATCCCGCCTTAGCTTACAATTAAAGTAGAAAAAGAACGGAGGTTTTGGGAACCTCCGTTGCTAGCTTTATCCTCCTAGCCCTAAGCTCCGCCCAAAGGCTATCATTCGATCTGCTTCAGCCATAAGGCCCCCAAAGCTGTTTATAGAGTTCAGGTACGGCCGGTAAACATTTTGAGCGTATACAGCACCTTGATACCATCGCCAAGGATCGGAAGCGATAGCTCGGTTATTTGCGTCGATATGGGCCGCATTGTAAGGATTGGTATAAAAATAATAATTACCTATGTTTGCTAATGCGCCGCCTATCACGCTAGCTAACGCCTTCTTATCCAACTCTCGGTTTTCTCCCAAATCTTTGATAACGATATTAGCCATGATTGCTGCTCCTCTTGATTGAGAGATTAAGGTTAAGTCATCTGCTTGATATCCTTGTCAAGTTTTTCCTTACGGTAATTATAAAGCACTTATGGTGCCAATCATGACTGGCTTCGTATAAATGATGTAAGTATCTAATAGATAAGAGATTAATAAATTACGCAGAATCAACATGCTTTAATCTTTAATTAATTGTTGTTTTATGAAAAACACATATAAGGAATATAGTTGCAAAAAACAAACACTCACGGCTTTTTTCAATTCTGAAGTTTACCCGGGTACAGGTAGCCATGCTTGCCACCACTTTTTGCCTGATGCATTTCTACCTTACCGCTGGTTTGATAGCCTGATATTGGGGTAGGCTGCCGTTGGAAAAGCGGTCCGCGTTATTGCGGTTGGGAGTCGTTGCTTATCAGCGTTTCCACTTCACTGCGTAGTTTCGGCAAATCTGTTTCGATCACGCCCCATACCACTCGATCATCTACATCGGCATAGCCATGAATTAGAATATTGCGAAACGCAACAATACGCCGGTATTCGCTAATCTGACCAGCAACGTCTGGAGCGACCTTGAATAGCTGATTCAGTGCCTCACCGATAATCTCAAATTGCCGTTCCACCGCCGACCGTAGCATGAGCTCTTGTTGATAATCAGCCAGCGTTTTGTTAGCGCAGAACTGTGCTATCAAGTTCATTGCCCGTTGAATATCGTAGAGATATTTCTTTGCTTCAAGCCGCATAAAGTAAAGTCCTGTCTTTATCGATACTTTGAATAAAATATGGATTTCTGATCGCCGAACGGACAACCAAGTCCACTGGCCTTTGATAAAGATCGGCGAGCGCCTCCAGCAGACCGAAATAAGCATTGGCATATGCCCCTGGCTCCATATCCTCAAACTCTACCAGAAAATCGAAATCACTGGATTCAGCATTAAAATCTGCCCGACAAGCAGAACCGAATAGTTCCAGACGGCGAACTCGAAAATGGCGGCAAAGATCACCCAATTGGTCGTGGTATTTTAGCAATGCTTGATCGAGCATCGATAAACCTCGGCTTGTTCCGACAGGCGAGAAGGGCGTAGGCCAGCAAAATCACCCGCTTGGACCAGCGCCACCCTATAATCAAAGATACCAGACCGCCCGATAAATTTCGAAGCGGCCCAACCTGCCAACGACAGGAGCACTCCGTGCTACCGAAATGAACCCCCGGCCCGAACGGCGCTCAAGCGAGCACCATCGGTTATGGCGCGATGATGCTGAAAAGCTATTACAGCGGCGCCGACGAACGGGATAGTATCCGCACGATCCAGGACACGCTCGATATCGGCATGAATTTGTTACCAGGATCTCCAGGCCACCTGGGGGGCGCTTGATCAGTCAAGTTAGTGTAATCAAGTCGTGAGAGGGCGTCGAAGTGCATCGGAGTAGGTAGTTCCCGTTCTGTTGGGGTGTTGCCGGAGTTGTCTCCGGCAGCCAACGGTTGGTGTCGGCCTGCTTGCCCGGTTAGGCTTTCGCCAATTCCTGCTGCGCGGTCTGGGAAGCGTCGCGAACGAATGGACGCTGGTCTAACGGCGTGGAATTTGAAACGCATGGCCATATGGCGTCCGTAGCTGGGAAAACAAGCCAAACTGGGGTAGTTTTCAAGCCAAAATGCCTCCATATTGGGCAAAACAGCGCCTCGTCCAGCGTCTGGCTCCTTCGAAAACCTTTAGTCTGACAGGCGGTTAAGGCCGAATTTCAATCGGCGTACCGTCAGGGATAGCGTGCCAGAGTTCCTCGATTTCGGTATTGGTAACCGCGATGCAGCCTGCGGTCCAATCCCGTAGTCGATGGAGCGGTCCCAGGGAACCCATGCCGCTGGGGAGGCCATGAATCATGATGCTCCCGCCGGCCGAGCGTTTTTGCCTGGCGGCGAAAGCGATATCCTTGGGGTGGGGATAGGAGATGTGCAGGGCGCGATGATAACTGCTGTTCTTCTTGCGCGAATCGATAATGTAGCGACCCTCCGGTGTTTTGTTGTCGCCCTCGAACTGTTTGGGGCCTTCCGGCTGTTGGCCCAAGGCAATGTCGTAGGTCTTGAGCGGAGCATTGTTGCGAAACAGCGTTAGTCGGCGGACGTTTTTCTCCACGAGCACCCGATCAGCGATGCTGTTGGAAAGACGTGGCGGAGTTGGAAGTTTGGTTGACGGTGGTGCGGTTGTTTCCAGGAGCGTGATCTGGTCGGAGGCACTGTTGGAGGGAGAAGGCGTGTCCGGTGTTATGGGTAGCTGAGGGGCGGTTTTTTCCACCGGCGCGTGGTCAGTGGCGGTGGGGTGAGGCGGTGCTTGCCGATACCGGTAGATCGCAATCCCGCCGTTGATGACTGTCAACAAAAAGGTAATGGATAAAATAATCCGAAATTTCATGGCCGATTTCGCAATCGATCAGGATATGCCGTACTGTGAATCGGAATATCATCCATTTGAATTAGCCGGTCAACAGCCGTTCCAGCAAACGTAAATCCAGGTGTTCGGCGATAGCGTCCGCCAGCCGGTTGATGCCGTTTTCGCGCAATTGCCGGTAATCCGGCGTTTCTCGCACCGCCAGTCCCGCCCAGCGCAGCAGGGTGTCGCGGGCCGAAGCGGCGTCGAACAGGCCGTGCAGGTAGCTGCCGAGAATCTGGCCGTCACCCGACAATACGCCATCCATTCGTTCATCCTTCAACTGGATCGCCGGTTTCTCCAGGGCGGGGCCGGTGCTGATGCCGGCATGGATTTCGTAGCCGGTGACGAAAGCGTCTCCGAGCAGCAGCCGGCCCGCGACTCGATGAAGCTGCTTTTCCTGCTCCAGGCTAGTCTCGAAATCCAGGAACCCGAGACCGGGACTGCTACCCGGTTCCCCTTCCAAACCGGCGGGATCGTGGACCCAGCGCCCCAGCATCTGAAAGCCGCCACAGATGCCGATCAGTTTGCCGCCGTAGCGCAAGTGGCGGCGGATGTCTGTTTCCCAACCTTGTTCGCGCAGCCGTTGCAAGTCGCTCCTAGTGCTCTTGCTGCCGGGCAGGATGATGAGATCGGCCGGTGGAATGGAGTCGCCTTGCCGTACCCAATGCATTTCGACTTGCGGATGCAGTCGCAGTGGATCGAAATCGGTGTGGTTGCTGATCCGCGCCAGTACCGGCACGGCGACGCGTAGCCGCTCGGCGTCCTTGACCATGCCGGATTCGCGAGGCAGAGCGTCCTCGGCTTCCAGATGCAAGCCTTGCAGATAGGGCAGCACGCCCAACACCGGCTTGCCGGTTTCTCGCGTCAGCCAGTCCAGCCCCGGCGTCAGCAGGCTCGCATCGCCCCGGAAGCGGTTGATGATCAGGCCGGTGATTCGCGCCCGTTCGCTGGGCGCCAGTAGGGCCAGCGTGCCGTACAGATGGGCGAACACCCCGCCCCGGTCGATGTCGCCGACCAGCCAGACAGGGCAGTCCACCGCCTCGGCGAAACCCATGTTGGCGATATCCTTGTCGCGCAAGTTGATCTCCGCTGGACTGCCGGCGCCTTCGACCAGCACCATCTCATAGGCTGCGCGCAGCCGCTCGTAGGATTCCAGCACCGCCCGCATCGCCACCGGCTTGTAGTCGTGATAGCGGCGGGCGTCCATGTTGGTCAACGCCTTACCGTGGATGATGACTTGGGCGCCGATGTCGGTGTTGGGCTTGAGTAGCACCGGGTTCATATCGGTGTGCGGCTCCAGCAAGGCCGCCTGGGCCTGCACCGCCTGGGCACGACCGATTTCGCCGCCGTCGACGGTCACGGCGCTGTTGAGGGCCATGTTCTGGGGCTTGAAGGGAACCACGCGCACGCCGCGCCGCGCCAGCAACCGGCACAGGCCGGCGACCATGACGCTTTTGCCGGCATCGGAGGTGGTGCCTTGAATCATGAGGGTCTTGGCAGTCATGCCGTGATTTTTACTGAAACAGTTGGTTTTTGGCTACACTAGCGCCCTCATAAATGCCGAGCAGCGCGATGCGATTGAAAGATAACCCTCACCCCCAACTCCGTTCGGATTTCGACGCGAGCGCTCAGTCGAGCGCTGACGCCCATGGAGACTTCTCCCGTAAGATTTCGGCAGGCTCAGTCGAGCCGCGGGCAGGGGGAGCTTTATGTTGACCGCGCTGCTGTGCATCGGCGCGGTGCTGCTGGACCGCTGGCAGGGCGAGCCGCGCCGCTGGCATCCGCTGGCGGGGTTTGGCTGGCTGGCGCAACGGGTGGAAGCATTCGGTTACGGTCCGCCAGAATCAAGCCCCAATGTCCGCCGTGGCCGTGGTGTCGGCGCGGTGATGTTGTTGCTGGCCCCGTTCACGCTGGCGGCCTGGCTGTTATCCGCGATTCCGTTGCTGGGCCTGGCGGTGGCGCTGGGTTTGCTGTATCTGGCTATCGGCGCGCGTAGCCTGGCGGAACATGCCGAGGCAGTGGCGACGGCCCTGCAAGCGGGCGATTTGCCGCTGGCGCGCGAACGGGTCGGCAGGATCGTCAGCCGCGATACGGACGATCTCGACGAGGAGCAGATCAGCCGGGCCACGGTGGAATCTGTGTTGGAAAACGGCTGCGATGCGATTTTCGGCGCGCTGTTCTGGTTCGTGCTGGCGTGGGCGCCGGGCGTGGTGCTGTACCGACTGGCCAACACGCTGGATGCCATGTGGGGTTATCGGACCCCGCGCTATCGGGATTTCGGCTGGGCGGCGGCGCGGTTGGACGATGTGTTGAGCTGGCTGCCGGCGCGGTTAACCGCCTTGAGCTATGTGCTGATCGGAACGCGGCCGGCGCTGGCCTGGCGCTGCTGGCGCGAACAAGCACCGTCCTGGAAAAGTCCCAACGCCGGCCCGGTAATGGCGGCGGGAGCGGGTGCGCTGGGGCTGGCGCTGGGTGGCCAGGCCCGCTATCACGGCGAGTGGCAACAGCGCCCGGCGCTGGGCGAGGGATTGGTGCCCCGCGCCGAGGATATCGGCCGGGCGGTGGCGCTGGTGCGAAGAGCACTATGGCTATGGTTGGGTATGATTCTGGTGGGAGGGCTGGCCGTTGCTTGAGCACGGCGGCGCCCTGCGCGCGGCGGCGACCCGCTACCACATTCCGCCGAGCGACTGGCTGGATTTGTCCACCGGTATCAATCCGAGCGGTTGGCCGATTCCGCTGGTGCCGGCGACGGTCTGGCAACGGTTGCCGGAACCGGACGATGGTCTGGAAACCGCGGCAGCGGCTTATTACGGAACGCCACATCTGTTGCCAGTGGCCGGCTCGCAGGCGGCGATACAAGCCTTGCCGGTGTTGCGCGAACCGGGCCGGGTGGGCGTATTGAGTCCCACTTACGCCGAACATGCCCATGCCTGGCAGCGGGCCGGACATCGGGTCGAATTGCTTGCTCGCGAGACGTTGGAGGCGATGCTTGATCGTTTGAACGTGCTGGTCGTGGTCAATCCCAACAATCCCACGGGTACCCGGTTTGTGCCGATGACTCTGCTGGACTGGCGGGCGCGACTGGTGGCGCGGGGCGGCTGGTTGGTGGTGGACGAGGCATTCATGGACGCTACCCCGGCGGAAAGCCTGGCGAGTCGGATCGGTCTACCGGGATTGATCGTATTGCGCTCGCTGGGCAAGTTTTTTGGATTGGCGGGTGCTCGGGTTGGGTTCGTGCTGGCGGAACAGGAATTGTTGGAGCGGACGCTGGAGAAATTGGGACCATGGACGGTAACCGGACCCAGCCGCTGGGTAGCGACTCAGGCATTGCTCGATCATGATTGGCAGGCGGAGATGCGGAGTCAGCTCGACCGGACGGGGAACCGGCTGGCGGATCTGCTAAAGCGGCAACGATTGCCGGCGGCCGGCGGTACCAGCCTGTTCCAATGGGTTCCGCTACCAGAAGCGGAATTTTGGCAGGACGCCTTGGCGCGGCGCGGCATCCTGGTCCGACGCTTCGCCGATCCACCAGGTTTGCGGTTCGGCTTGCCAGGATCGGAACCCGCTTGGCGACGGTTGGAACTGGCGCTGGCTGGGGTTCGCGCCGAACGACTCCAGCGGCCCTGAGCTTAACGTTTCCCTCTGGGCGGGTATTGAACACAATGATGACAGAACAGCTCAATCCAGGCCAAGCGTGGCCCCCGGTCGGTGAAGTGTATCTGGTGGGCGCCGGCCCCGGCGATCCGGAATTGTTGACCCTGAAGGCGTTGCGGCTGATGAAGCAGGCCGACGTGGTGGTCCACGACCGGCTGATCGCGCCGGCGATATTGGCGTTGCTGGAGCCGCGGGTCGAGCGCATTTTCGTCGGCAAGGAGCCGGATCATCACACCTTGCCCCAGGACGACATCAACCGCTTGCTGGTGGAGTTGGCGTTGCAGGGCAAGCGGGTACTGCGACTCAAGGGCGGTGATCCTTTCATCTTCGGGCGCGGGGGAGAGGAGATTGAGACGCTGACGGCGGCCGGAATTCCCTTTCAGGTGGTGCCGGGCGTGACCGCCGCCGCCGGTTGCGCGGCCTACGCCGGTATTCCACTGACCCATCGTGATTATGCCCAGGCGTGTGTGTTCGTGACCGGCCATCTGAGGGATGGCACGTTGGATCTGAACTGGTCGGTACTGGCGCAGCCGCACCAGACGGTGGTGTTCTACATGGGGCTCAAGAGCGTCCACCACATTTGTGACAGGCTGCGCGAACATGGCATGGTGGGTGATATGCCGGTGGCGCTGGTGGAGCAGGGGACCACACCGCAGCAGCGAGTCTATTGCGCCACGCTCGCCACGCTGTCCGACGCGATTCAAAATGTGGAGGTTCGCTCGCCGGCGTTATTGATCGTCGGCGAGGTGGTGAAATTGCGGTCGCGGTTGGCTTGGTTTGAATCCGCCACAGCTTCAGAATCACGACCGTTGGTATGAATCGGTATCCCGTCTGGCTAGTGCCGCTCACCGACCCCGAAATACGCTTTGCGGCGCCGGATTGATACCTACCGGTGCCGGCTTAAACGGTGGATTGGGTTTAGCCAGTGGCGGTTTGAACGGTTCCGGTGGCTGAGACGGCGGTAGCGGTTTGTGGCAGTCCGGCCATGGCTGGCAGGGCCAGGGATGTGGTGGATACGGTTTGGGCGGATAGGGCGGGTATGGATAGGAGTAGGGTGGCGGATACCCAATGATGACGCTGTCGCTGTCATCTTCCTGCTGCTGCTGCTGAAGCTGTTGATTCAGTAACTCCTTCTGTAGCCGCTGGTTTTCCTGTTCCAGATTGCGGATCGCCTGCTCCTGGCGCGCCTGTTCCGTCGCCTGACGCTCGCGGGCCATTTGTTCGGACAGGGCATTGATGCGCTCGGTCTCCGCGGTGGAGTTGGCGTCGGATGGAGCGGGCGGCGGAGCGATATCGAGCGTTTGCGCTTGGGCCGCGTCATCCGGTTTGGTCTGGCCGTAATGCACCTGCCCGCTGGCGTCGGTCCATTTATAAATCTGCTGAGCTGCCGCGTTGCCGGGCAATATCGGGGAAAGTACGGATACGACGAGGAGCAGGATGGTCAGCCGTTTGGAATGCATGATCGGCTCTTTCGGGCTGAAACAATTACTCAGTTAGAACAGAAAAAAACAAATAAATTCAATTTTATGATTGAAGGAACTGGCATAAGGCATCGACTTTCGACCGCCGGCGGCATAGTGAGCCCTGGCGGGAATTGCTAGAATCGCCGGCCTTGTTCCGACCACCATAGGACTTACGCATTGACAGGAGGTTGAAATTGTGGATTGAGATGCTCCAAGTTAGGGGTGAACGTTTGGATGAATGCAGCAATGATCTCGTTAAACAACTCACGCTTCAAGCGATAGCAATGACGAATCACGTCGTTGGCGCGCAATCGTTGCAACTGCACATAGCCACAGATTGCCGCAAAAATATGATTGCGAATCGCGGTGGGTTGGCGGACCTGACAATGCTCAATGTGGCAAACCTGTTTGAGCGTCCGATGATATGGCTCGATTTGCCAGTGCTGGTCATGGAGTTTGAGAAACACGGCACGATCAAACGTCGCCCATGCCTCCTCATTCGACTGATACAAGGCATAATGGCGTGGCTGGTTTTTTAACCACGTCCGAAATACCTTGACCGTGCCGAATCCGCGTAAATGGACGAGTAAGCCGTCGTCGGGGATCGCGAGCTGCTGAACCTGGGACCATTGCCCTTTTTCAATAGAAACCAAACGGTTACTTTCCAGCGCAAAGAGAAATCCCTGATGATGGTTTTTAATCTTCTTGAGATTATCCTGGCTACTGTACCAACTATCTCCAGTCACAAAGGCCGGTTCTAGACCCCACGCTAACACTTCTACCAGCATCTCTTGAAAATAATCGTTTTTCGTCTTGTTTTCCGTTTTATCGTAGATTCGATAGTTGATCGGTTGATGTCGGCCTTGCGGATCGGTGTAATACAACGTAATCAGATTAATGCCTTTGACCACCCGATGATGTTTTCCTGACCAAAAATAGCCCACCAAGGCGATGAGGTGGCTATACGGTTTGTCTAATACGCTGTCATCGACACTGACGGTACCCCCCTTCAAATTCAGATCGGCGCGGACTTCATTGAATAAATCATGGGGGGTATAGTCTTCGCGGAGTAAGAACCGATTGACACTATCGTGGCTGATATCGGCTCTTTGGTAGTTCCCGTTGCTTCCAACTTGCTGATAATCATGCAAATAATTCGTATCCTCTCAGGTCGATGAAAAGCCGTTGGAAGAAATGACCTCGGTTAAGAATTCCATAGCAACGTCGTTTAATCACTTTAATTTTATTATTCAGACCTTCAACAAAACCACTGCTCTGACGCTCGACAAAATAGTTGGTAATTTCCTCCATCCGTTCCTTTAATGTGTTCAAAAAAGAATCAAAACATTCAATGCCAGATTCCCGAACTAATCCTTTCCAACCGCGTAACTGAGAACGGGCTTGTTCTTTAGTGATCCGATTCTCAAAAATCTTGGTCAATGTTACACATAAGAGATAAGCCACGACTAACTCTGGCGCATGAGGTTTAAGCTTTTTGATGACCTCTATATCTGCTTCAGTTAAGTCATCCACATTCTTGCGCAATACCCACATGACGGTTTTGAACGATTTGTATTCTGCCTTTGGCAAGGCTTTCTTTAAACGCTTCATCTCTTTCTTACGCAAGTCATCTAAGCCTTTTCGATACCATTTGGCCACGTGAAAACGATCTGCTACAATACGCACCTTTCGACCAAAAAATTCTTTGGCAGCGCTGATAAAACCAGCGTATAAATCCGCGCAAAAAACCCGCACCGTTTTACGTAAGTTCTTGGGAATACTCCTAAAAAATTTCCGAACCGTCTCCTTTTTTCGATCTTCCAGCACCCCAAGAACGCGATTTTTTCCATTCCGAAGATGGACCAAAATGATCGTGACAAAATCCCGATGACCCTTTTTTAAAGCAATCTCATCCACCCCGATAATTTCTAGATCCTCAAATTCGCTCCAATCCACCTCCGGACTCACATGCCGCTCAATAATACCCATGACCGCTTCATAGCCAATCCCCTCTTTAATGCTCACATCCGTGACCGTACTATTGACTAAACTGAGCAAAATGTGGTTTTCATACGCGTGAGTCTGCGGACTCCTGGATGCATACCACGGCAGTTTCTGCGTCGTCGTCGGATGCGCTTTGCAATGCAAACACCGATACCTCTCAGGCCTGATTTTGAGGTAGGTCGGTTTTCCCAAAATGGATAAATGGCGTAAAATGATTTCACGGTCTTGGCCATAAAAATCCGTGATTTTTTGGCCACAAACATGACAAGCCGTTCCTGCTATCGTGCTGGTAATCGTGACAAAGATTTCACCCTGCTCGGTAAATTCGACGCCCTCAATCTTTACACCCGCAATGTCTAATGGAATCTCAAGGCAATTCATAAAAGCCAATAACCCCCTAATCCTGGAAAACGAAAAATACCCTAACTTATTATTCTAATTATATTTTATCATCCCGCAAGATGCCAAAGAGCCCTGATATCCATCACTTCCCCCAAGCTACAACAGGTTGGCGCGTGCGGGGTGCTTAATATAAAAGATACATACGTCGCTAAAGTACAACGGGCTGTGGAGGGGCGACTGATTGCTCTCATCAACGGAAACATCCCTGGCTAAGGTTTAGCTTGCTAAGCACATTATATAATGCTTGTTAATGCGTAAGTTCTACACCATCTGAAGGAGCGCTCTTGGACGTTCTGTTGATTCTCAAGGCCCTGATTCTGGGCCTGGTCGAGGCCGCCTCGGAATTCCTGCCGATTTCCAGCACGGGTCACCTGATTATTGTAGGGCATTATCTGGATTTCACCGGATCGCGGGCCGAGACCTTCGAAATTTTCATCCAACTGGGCGCCATTCTGTCCGTGGTATGGATCTACCGGGAACGGCTGCGGGATACGCTGGTGAATCTGAACGTGGATCCCAAAGCGCAACGGCTGGTCTTGAATCTGGCGGTTGCGTTCGTGCCGGCGGCGGTGCTGGGGTTTGTTTTACATAAGTACATTACCCGCTATCTGTTCAATCCAGTCAGCGTGGCCGGGGCGCTGGTGCTGGGCGGCATCGCGATATTGCTGGTCGAGCGTTACGCACGGGCGGGACGAGTCCAGGCGGTCGAGGACATGAGCTGGAAGGATGCGCTGGTGGTGGGCGTCGCCCAAAGCGTGGCGCTGTTTCCGGGCGTATCGCGCTCGGGGGCGACTATCATGGGTGGCATGTTGGGCGGCATGTCGCGGTTCGCGGCCACCGAGTTCTCGTTTTTCCTGGCGATTCCGACCATGTTCGCCGCAACCTTTTACAGCCTGTTTAAGGAATGGAGCCAACTGACGGTGGCGGATATACCGATGTTCTCGGTTGGTTTCGTGGCGGCCTTCCTGGGTGGATTGGCGGTGGTGCGCTTTCTGCTGGCCTATGTCGGCCAGCACAGTTTTGCGCCGTTCGCCTGGTACCGAATCGTGTTCGGCGGTTTGCTGCTGGCGTATTTTCATTATCATCCCTGGGTAGGGAAAGGGGGGTGAACGCTATGCAAGCGCGCCGGTCCACCGGAAACGGATTGCAGGCAGAATCCGAATCGATGATCGAAGTCTTCTCCGAAGCCTGGATGCTGGAGTACGCCGCACTGTGGAATGCGGAGGAGGCGATGGTCAGGGAATTGACCCGGCAACGGTTCAGCGTCGTGGTCGGTTATGGTTTTCTCGACGCGCCGGCTCCAACAGGCATGGTGGTGGTCGTGCGCGGCCTAGTGGAGCGCGCGGGTTGCTACGATGACCGGGAACTGGATTGGGATTTGCGAGCCGCGCCCTTGGATTGGCTGGAGTGGCTGAATCAGGGCTTCAATCTGTCGAATCTACTGGTCGCGGTGGGCAGCAACCGCCTGCAAGTCCGCAAGGGCGATCACAAACGCATTCTGCGCAAACCGCCGCTGGTTGCCGCTCTGTTGCGGGCATTCGCGCTGATGACGACCGCGCAACGCGCGCTCGCCGAACGATAATCCGTGATGAGGTTTCGGCGGCGGGGTTGATCGTTTGCGGCAGTGCCTTCGACCGACAGCCTCAGTTGCGCGGCAGGTTGACCAGCGCCGCCGTCACCGCCAGCATCCCCAGCACCAGCGCCCAATCACCGTGGCGGGAGAATAGTTGGTCATGGATTGGGGTTTCAGCCCCGCATTCGCGGGGCTTCGGGTTTCAAACCAGACATGGTTGGCTTCAGTCGCGCCGGGCTTCTTTGCGCAGCTTGTCGTACGAGCGGCGCTGGGTCTTGCCGGCGAAGTGCATTGGCATGATGCTCTCGACCGAGTGCGGGGTGATGCCCAGGGCTTCCAGACCGTTGCAGCCGCAGACGCTGTCTATCTGCAGGGAGAGATAATTGTCGGTGGTGAATATTTTTACCGGCAACACGCCCAGGATTTTCGCCTGCAACCGCGCCAGCGAATCGGGCAGGCCGACCACCAGCCGTTTCAAGCCCAGCATCCGGGCGATGTCCTCGACCACTTCCCTGAAGGTGTAGACGCGCGGTCCGCACAGTTCGTAGCTTTGGCCGATGGTCGCATCGTCCTCCAGCGCTTTCTCGAAGGCTTCCGCCACGTCGCCGACGTAGACCGGCGCGAAGCGGGCATTGGGGCAGGCCAGCGGTAGCACCGGGGCAAACTTGAGCATGTTGGCGAATTGGTTGTAGAAATTGTCGTCTGGCCCAAAGATGATCGACGGCTTGAAGCAGGTGACCGCCAATCCCTGCGCCTGCATCGCCACCTGTTCGCCCTCGCCCTTAGTGAACAGATATTGGCTGGGACCCTTAGCGGCATCGGCGTGCAGGGCGCTCATGTGCAGCAAGCGCTTGACTCCAACCGCCTGACAGGCTTCCATTATCTTGCCGGGCAAATCGGCATGGACAGCGCGGAAGCTCTGCCCGGCGTATTCGTGTAGCACTCCCACCAGATTGATGACGGCACCGCAGCCGACGAAATACTCGGCCAGCACCGTGGGATCGTGAACGTCCGCCTCGATCAGTGCCGTGTTGGGTAGTACCTCGATTTCCCGGTGCCGTTGCGGATAACGGGTCAGCACCTTGACCTTATAGCCCCGGTTGGCCAGCCGGGTGACCAGATGCCGACCGACGAAACCCGTGCCACCCAACACACAGATAGTTCGATTTTTCATGCCTGTGCCTGCTCCTCGCTGTTCTTATGCCGTCCGCGACGGACGCCACGGAATCATCGTGATCGGAACGGGGACATGCCCGACGATCCGCTTACAATAGCCGCTTCGCGCGTGGCGCGCGTGGCGGCTGTGCCAAGGCGGAATTTACCATACATCGGCCGCGCGATTCTTCCCGGAGAAGTTGGCACCACAAGGATAACCCGATCTTGGAACCTATTTTGTCGACTCTGTTGTTCTATTTGGTGCTGGGCGCGTTCGCCGGCATTCTGGCCGGCCTGCTTGGCGTGGGCGGTGGGTTGATCATCGTGCCGGCGCTGGCCTGGATTTTTCACCACCAGCAGATGACCGACACGGTCATCATGCATCTGGCGATCGGTACTTCGCTGGCGACGATCGTGGTCACCTCAATCTCTTCGGTGCGCTCCCACCATCGGCGGGGCGCGGTGCTGTGGCCGGTATTCTGGCGGCTGACGCCGGGTATCGTCGTCGGCGCCTGGCTGGGCGCGGGGGTGGCCGATGCCTTGTCCAGCGCCGCCCTGGAAAAGATTTTTGCCGTGTTCGTGCTGGTCATGGCGGCGCAGATGGGTTTTGGCGCCAAACCGGCGCCGCACCGCGACCTGCCGGGCACGACGGGCATGGCGATCGCGGGCGGTGTCATCGGCGCGGTGTCGGCCATTGTCGGCATCGGTGGCGGCTCGCTGACCGTACCGTTCCTGAACTGGTGCAACATCCCGATCCGCCAGGCGGTGGCGACATCGGCCGCCTGTGGCCTGCCGATCGCACTGGCCGGCGCGCTCGGTTTCATCGTCACCGGCCTGAATGCGTCCGGGCTGCCGGACTGGAGTCTCGGCTACATCTACGGTCCGGCGCTGGCCGGTATCGCCCTGGTCAGCATGTTGTCGGCGCCACTGGGCGCGAAACTGGCTCATACTCTGCCGACCGAAATGTTGAAAAAGGTATTCGCCGGTTTTTTGGCGCTGGTCGGCAGCAAGATGTTGCTGGGATAAGGGAGGATCGCGATGCTCGGAACCCTGGTCAACACCGGCGCGGTCGTGATCGGCAGCGCCATCGGCCTGGCGGCGGGAACTCGGCTGCCGGAAGGGATCAAGACCATCCTGATGCAGGCGTTGGGCCTGGCGGTGGTCGCCATCGGGCTGCGCATGGCGCTGGAAGCCCAGCATACGCTGCTGGCCGTCGGTTGCCTGCTGCTGGGCGGTATCACCGGTGAACTGCTGTGCATCGAACAGCGACTGGAGGGGCTGGCTGAAACCCTGCGCCGGAAACTGCGCTCCGATTCCGGCCGTTTCGTTGAGGGTTTCGTGACCGCCACGCTGCTGTACCTGACTGGAGCCATGACCATCGTCGGTTCGATCCGGGACGGCACGGTCGGTGATCCCAGCGTGCTGCTGCTCAAGTCGCTGCTGGACGGCGTCGCTTCCATCGCCTTGGCCTCGTCGCTGGGCATCGGAGTGATGTGCTCGGCCTTGCCGGTGCTGGTGGTGCAGGGCGGCATCACCCTGCTGGCGGCGCAACTGGCTTTCCTGTCGCAACCCGCGGTGCTGGACGCCGTCAACGCCGCCGGTGGCCTGTTGATACTGGGCATCGGAATCAATCTGCTGGAAATCGGTCGGATTCGTGTCGGTAATTTGTTGCCGGCGCTGCTCTACGCCATTGTGGGCGCACTGTGGTTTCAATAGCCTTCGCCACGAGCGAATCTCCTTAGTCGAGACTGGCCAATCTCCATGCGCGACCTGTTGCAACGCTCGGCTCTAAGCGCCGCATTCATTTTTTTCGCGGGGCTGGCCCTGGCTCAGCAGAAACCTCCTGAAATGCCGCCGATGCCGGTCAGGGCCGAGCCGGTGACCCGCGCGACCATGAACATCGAGGTCACGGCGGTCGGTACGCTGCGAGCGGACGAGACGGTCATGATCCGCCCGGAAATCGCCGGCCGGGTCGCGATCATTCATTTCCGCGAAGGTCAGACGGTGAACGCCGGCGATCCACTGGTGACCCTGGATCAGGACGAGTACAGGGCGCAACTGGCCGGCAGCGTCGCCGAAGCAGGAATGGACGAAATCAGCTTCAAACGCTTGCAGGATTTGCAGCGCAAGAATTTGACCAGCCAGCAGAACCTCGATGAGGCGAAGGCCAAGCTGGATGCCGCTCGCGCCCGGCAATCGCTCGATCAGGTCCGACTGGACAAGACCGTGATCCGGGCGCCGTTCGCCGGGACGGTGGGATTGCGGCTGGTCAGTCCCGGCGCCTATGTCAAGCCGGGCGACGACATCGCCAATCTGGAAAGCCTCGGCGCGATGAAACTGGATTTCCGGGTGCCGGAGATTTATCTGGCGCGGCTGGCGGTTGGGCAAACCCTGACGGCGCGGGTGGATGCCTATCCCGACCAGAACTTCGAGGGCGCCATCTACGCCATCGACCCGGCATTGGACCAGGAAACCCGCACCGTGTTGCTGCGGGCGCGGTTGCCCAACAAGGGCAACAAACTGCGGCCGGGCCTGTTCGCGCGGGTCGGCTTGATTCTGGAGCGGCGGGAGAATGCCCTGGTCGCGCCGGAACAGGCCATCGTGCCGATGGGCCAGACTCCTTTCGTCTACCGGGTGGTGGACGGCAGGGCGGTGATGACGCCGGTCAAGCTCGGCCTGCGCCGGCCGGGCCAGGTGGAGATTCTCGAAGGTCTGTCGGCCGGCGATCTGGTGGTCACCGACGGGCAATTGAAAATCCGCGACGGGGCGGCGGTGACGGTGCAGCCGCCGCCGGGCATTCAACCGCCCGTTGGTCAACCGCCGACCGCCCAGAAGGGGTAATCGCCCATGTTCCTGCCCGAACTCTGCATCAAGCGCCCGGTACTGGCGACGGTGATGAGTCTGACCATCATCCTGATCGGCGTGATTGCGTTCCTCCGGTTGCCGGTGCGCGAATACCCCAACATCGACGCGCCTATCGTGTCCGTGCGCACGGTCTATCCCGGCGCCAGCGCCGAGATCATGGAAAGCCAGGTGACCCAGCCGCTGGAGGATTCGCTGGCCGGCATCGAGGGGGTCAGGACCATCAAGTCGGTCAGCCGCGAAGAGGTCAGCCAGATCACGGTCGAACTGGTGCTGGAACGAAACGTGGATGCTGCCGCCAACGACGTGCGCGACCGGGTGGCGCGGGTACGCGGTCAGCTACCGGATGAGGTCAAGGACCCGGTGGTCGCCAAGGTCGAGGCCGACGCCCAGGCCATCATGTGGCTGGCGTTTTCCAGCGACCGGCACAGCGCGCTGGAAATCACCGACTACGCCGACCGCACCATCGTGGATCGTTTGCAGGCGTTGCCGGGGGTGGCCAGTGTGATCATCGCCGGCGAGCGGCGCTACGCCATGCGCCTGTGGCTGGACCGCGACCGGATGGCCGCCTATGGCCTGACCCCACAGGATGTGGAAGACGCTCTGAAAAAGCAGAACATCGAATTGCCGTCCGGCCGCATTGAATCGCGCCAGCGCGAATTCTCGGTGCTGACCGAGTCGGATTTGCGCGTGCCGGAGCAGTTCAACGATCTGATTCTCAAGGAAACCAAGGGCTATCCGATCCGGCTGCGCGACATCGGTTACGCCGAAATCGGCGCGGCGGACGAGCGCAACGCGGTCCGGGTCAACGGCAATCCCTCGGTGGGGCTGGGCATCGTCAAGCAGTCCACCGCCAACACCCTGAGCGTGGCGCAGGCGGTGCGGGCGCTGCTGCCGGGGATCGTGGCGAGCCTGCCGGAAGGAATGAAGATTCTCATCGGCTACGACGGCTCGATCTTCATCGAGAAATCGATCGAAGCGGTTTACAGGACCATGGCGGAAGCGCTGGTGCTGGTGGTGGCGGTGATTTTCCTGTTCCTGCGCAACTGGCGGGCGACGCTGATACCGTTTGTGACCATCCCGGTGTCGCTGGTCGGTGCGTTCGTTTTTCTCTACGCGCTGGGGTTCACCATCAACACCCTGACCCTGCTGGGGCTGGTGTTGGCCATCGGCCTGGTGGTGGACGATGCCATCGTGGTGCTGGAGAACATCCACCGTCATATCGAGGAGGGGATGCCTCCATTCAAGGCGGCGCTGCAAGGTTCCCAGGAAATCGCCTTCGCGGTGGTCGCCATGACCCTGACTTTGGCGGCGGTGTTCACCCCACTGGCGTTTATGAAAGGCAACATTGGCCGGTTGTTCACCGAATTCGCCTTCACCGTGGCGGCGGCGGTGCTGGTGTCCGGTTTCGTGGCGCTGACCCTGACGCCGATGATGTGCTCGAAGCTGCTGCGTCACGAGCAGAGGCACAACTGGCTGTTCAACCTGAGCGAGCGGTTCTTTCAGGCCATGAACCGCGGCTATCGCGGCGCGTTGACCTACGCGCTCGACCGGCGTTGGTTGGTGGTGGGGCTGTTCTTCGCCGCTGGGGCTGGCGCGGGTTGGCTGTTCCTGCATCTCAAGTCGGAACTGTCGCCGCTGGAGGATCGCGGCACCATCATCGGGGTGATCGTCGCGCCGGAAGGGGCGACCCTGGCCTACACCGACGGCTACGCCCGGCAGTTGGAGGCGATCTACAAGACCATTCCCGAGGTGAGATCGTATTTCTCGTTCGTGGCTCCGGGCCTGGAAAAACCCAACCCGGTGACCAGCGCGCTGTCGTTCGTGCGGCTCAAGCCGTGGGAACAGCGCCAGCGCAAGCAGCAGGATATCGCCAAGGAACTGGCGCCGAAGATGTTCGGCGGCTTGCCCGGCGTGCTGGCGTTTCCGATCAATCCGCCGTCGCTGGGGCAGAGCTTTCGCAATCCGGCGGTACAGTTCGTCGTTCAGGCCAGCAGTTACGCGGAGTTGCAGAACATGGTGGATCGACTCCTGGCCAAGGCCCGGCAATATCCGGGCATGGCGAACATGGACACCGACCTGCGTCTGAACAAACCGCAACTGTCGGTGGTGCTCAAGCGCGACAAAATCGCCGCCGTGGGCGCCGACGTGGAGGACATCGGCCGCACGCTGGAAACGTTGCTGGGCGGGCGGCAGGTGACCCGCTTCAAACAGGAAGGCCAGCAATACGATGTGATGGTGCAGCTCAAGGAGCAGGACCGCGAGCAACCGACCGACCTGACCGCGATCTTCGTGCGCGGTCGCGACGGGAAACTGGCCCAGCTCTCGAATCTGATCGAGGTGCGGGAAACCGTCGCGCCCAAGGAACTGAACCATTTCAACCGGCTGCGCGCGGCGGTGATTTCCGCCAACATCGCGCCCGGCTACACTTTGGGTGAAGCGCTGGATTTCATGGCTAACACCGCCGACGAAGTGTTGGACGAGAACGCCCAGACGGCGCTGGATGGCCAGTCGCGCGAGTTCCGCGAATCCAGCGCCAGCCTGTACATGACTTTCGTGCTGGCGCTGATCTTTATCTACCTGGTGCTGGCGGCCCAGTTCGAGAGCTTCATATCGCCGTTTGTGATCATGTTGACGGTGCCCCTGGCGGTGACCGGGGCGTTGCTGGCGCTGTTTCTGACCGGCGGCACGCTGAACGTCTACAGCCAGATCGGTTTGGTGATGCTGGTCGGCCTGATCACCAAGAACGGCATCCTGATCGTGGAATTCGCCAATCAGTTGCGCTCGACCGGGCTGGGCCGGCGCGCGGCGGTGCTCGAAGCGGCGACCCTGCGCTTGCGGCCGATCCTGATGACCACCCTGGCGACCATTCTCGGCGCGATTCCGCTGGCGCTGGCGGTCGGCGCGGGCGCGGAAAGCCGCCAGCAAATCGGCTGGGTGATCGTCGGCGGGTTGCTGCTGGGCACGATATTGACGCTGTCGGTGGTGCCGGTGGCCTACACGCTATTGGCGCGCAAGGTCCACCACACCGCCGAGGAAGCGGCGGAATGGGCGGAACGGGAGACGGCGGTTACGGACGAACCCAGGCCGGTGGGGATGGTGTGACGATGATTCCACCGGCTGGGCAAGGGTAGTATTGGACTCGCGGCGCGGCGTAACGACTGTCGAGGTCGGCGGCGCCGGCCGCGATCGAGGTCATCGAGATGGAGGAAGCGGGTACTGCTTTATTGATGCCAGAAAATCTCGGTAAAGAAATACTCGCCGTTACTGCTCTTGGCAACGCCAATTCCTGTCAACTGGAAGTTGCCTTTAATGTTGGCCAAGTGCGGCGCGCTGTTTAACCAGCCGTCCACCGCCGTGCTGGCCGGATCGCTATATCCCCAGTTGGAGGCTACGATTTCCCCGGCTCCGCGATTTGAAAGAGTCTGGGAGATGATTTGTACCCGATTTGAAAACCCATCATGGCCGAAAGGCACGGTCCCCACGGCCATATTCTGGCTGTGGATTCTTGCCTGCTCGGTAATCCGGGAGTGGATTGTCAGAGCAGAGAGGCCCCTCGATTGCCGATAGGCGTTAACCTTCTGAAACACACTCTGCTCTAATTGCGCGATATCAGTGGCTGGCGGCTGAGTGGTGGGGGGCGGTTCGGTCGTCGTAGAAGGCGATGATTGGCCAAAGGTGTTCAACAGGATGGAAATGTCGTAGCCATACGAATTCACCACGGCCAAATCCGACAGCTTGTCCCCGTTCAAATCACCGTTGGCAAAAGATATCGGGCTACTCCCTACGGCAAACTCCACCGGTGTTTGGAAGCTGCCATTGCCGGTGCCGGCTAAAACCAAAACACTGTTGGTGGTGTAGTTTGCCACCACCAGGTCTGGAGTGCCGTCTTTGTTATAGTCGCCGCTGGTCACGGCGGCGGGTGTTTCGCGCGCGGAAAAGGGCTTTCCCGCTTTAAAGGTGCCGTTGCCATTGCCCAGAAAAACGGAAACAGTGCGACTGCCATAGTTCGCTACCGCCAGATCGAGATTGCCATCTTTGTTGAAGTCGTTGGCGGTAACGGACAGCGGATAGGTTCCCGTGGCAAGGTTTGTTGCCGGGCCGAAAGTGCCATCGCCCCTGCCGAGCAAAATCGAAACGGTGTTGCTGTTTTGATTGGCAACCGCGAGGTCGAGTCTGCCGTCTTTGTTGTAGTCTCCGAGGAAAGTGGAGTAGGGGGTGTTTCCGACTGGATAGTTTCCCTTCGCTTGGAAACTGCCGGTGCCGTTGCCCAGGAAAACAGAAACAATATTATTGGTATAACTTGCCACTACCAAGTCGGGGCGGGTGTCTCCATTCAGATCGCCACTGGCTAGGGCAAAGGGTGCTGTCCCTGCCGAAAGGGGCCGCGGCGATTGAAAGGTACCATTACCGGCACCGAGCAAAATCGAGACCTGGTTACTGCCGTAGTTTGTTACCGCCAGATCGGACTTGCCATCTCCATTAAAGTCACTGACGGAAATGGATATTGGATTGCTTCCCGCAGGGATATTGATCGGGGGGCGAAAAGTACCGTTACCATTACCAAGCAAAACCGAGACAGTGTTGCCATAGTAATTAGCTACCGCCAGATCGAATTTGCCGTCCTTATTAAGGTCGCTCCGAACAACAGCGTATGGATAATCTCCCACCGCAATATTGGTTGCCCCATTAAATGAAACAGCCGTCTGGGCAAATGCCGCTGGGATCAACCAGCTTGTGGCGACAGCCGTGACAGCCGTGAATAATGGCAACCAGTTCCGCCGCCGTGCAGGATTGGAAATTGAAGAAAATGGCATAATAAAGCCCCCTTGAAAGAAGCTAACGGTTGGTGTGACAGGTTCTTGACTGCCGTAAAAATGGCAGCGATTTAACAACTTCCCTTGCACGCCTTCCAGGGCGCAGGTTTGCGCGGTGCCCGATTGATCGGGCAATTCCATTCATGGTGGTCTTGAAATTAGGGAGGATGAAACAGCGCATTTCGCCTTTTGGCCAAACCCCCCCCGCCGCCGAGGCGGCTTCCCCCTTCGCAAAAGTGGGGTGGGGGGGATTTCACCAAGCGGCAATGAAGACCCCATCATCCGATTTGCAGGACAACCTTCATCCTATATCGGCCAATTTCGGCATATATTTAGAGGCTATACGGTTTATATTGTAACATATTGATTATCAATGAATCATGATTTATTAACTATAACAATTTTATGTCATACAAACAGAATCATCTAAAATCAAGCACTTATGAATTAAACAGCGTTGATCCTAAGTATATAAATATTAATATAAAGCAGTTGGAGCGCCTTGGCAAGCTGTATCGTTCACCGCGCCCCATTTACGGGGAATCGTTGAGCCCGCGCTGGCCGTTGTCGGCCTTGTTTGGTTGCGGAATGGCGCTTAGTCGTTCCCCCCCTTTAGCAAAGGGGGGTGAGGGGGGATTTAAACCCCCTGGGTTGGCGCCGCCGGTCAAAATCCCCCCGACCCCCCTTTGTCAAAGGGGGGAGATCCAGCCTGGTTCGGTATGACTTTTTCAGGAAATCGCCTTAATCCTCTACCCGCTTTGCTCGAGGGGGAAATATCGCCGTTCGATCATCCATATTTCAGGACTACCAAAAAAATAAGGTGGGCAATGCCCACCTTATTTAGAGATACTTCACGCCAGCCGGCGTGAGTCCGGTCAATTTTGCTTGTATTTCACCGTGACGATTTCGCTGATCCCACTCCCCTCGACGGTACTACCTCCTGTGACGTAGACGTTGCCCTGCCCATCCACGGCAAGGGCAGTGGCACTATCCTGCTTGTTGGCTTGACCATCGTACTGCACCTGCCAGAGCAGCTTACCGTTCGTGTCATATTTGAGAGTGGCGTAATCCGCATTTGCACTGCGACCTTGGACCGTCCCGGTCACATAGACGTTGCCCTGCCCATCCACCGCGAGAGCGGTAGCCCCATCAGAGTCTCTTCCTGGGGTGTTGTAGCGCTTCTCCCAAAGCAAAGTGCCGTCCGCGTCGTATTTGACGGTGGCGAAGCCATAGTTTGTATCATCACCCATGCTCCTCCCGGTCACATACACAAAGACTTTAATTTCGTTATTGACCGTGACCTGATGTAAAGCCAGAGCGACAGGGTTGTTATCGCCATTGCCCGTACCGTCGTAGTACCGTGCCCAGAGCAGATTACCGTTCGGGTCGTATTTGAGAGTGACATAATCCGCGCTCGATCCGTTCCAGCTTTGTCCGGTCACATAGACGTTGCCCAGCCCGTCCACCGCAAGGGCGCGCGCTTGATCGTTGCCACTTCCCGTGTCGTTGTAACGTTGCGCCCAGAGCAGATTACCGTTCGGGTCGTATTTGAGGGTGACAATGTCCTGGCCTATACCGTTGCCCACACTCAGCCCGGTCACATAGACGTTGCCCAGCCCGTCCACCGCAAGGGCGCGCGCTTCATCATCGCCATTTCCCGAACCGTCGTAGCGCCGCTCCCAAAACAGATGACCGTCCGGGTCGTATTTGAGGATAACGTAGTCATAGTTTCCTCTTTTATTCAAGCTCCTCCCAGCAACAAGGGCGAAACGGTATTTAGTGGCCACAAGGGCGTACGCTTCATCATCGCCTCTCTCGGGACTGTCGTAGCGCTGCCCCCAGAGCAGATTACCGTCTGGGCCGTATTTGAGGGTGACAATGTCATTGTTTGTAACCCCCAAGCTCTTCCCGGTCACGAGAACGTCGCCTCTTCTATCCACCGCCAGAGCGGAAGGGAGATTCCACATCGACCCATTTCCCAGACCGACGTAACGCTGCTCCCAGAGCAGATTACCGGTTGGGTCGTATTTGAGGGTGGCGTAGTCAAAGCCTATGCCGTTGACCGCGCTCTTCCCGGTCACGAGGACGTTGCCCTGCCCGTCCACAGCAAGAGCTGAAGGGCTATTCCACCCATTTACCCAGCCGTTGTAAATCGCTACACTCTCTTGTTCCACGGGCGGGGATTTTACCTGCGCGTTGGCGATCGCTGCAAACAATGCCAAAGCCACCAGGCTCAAAACCAATCTGGCTACCGCTAGCATGTTGATTACCCCAATTATCGTCGGGCGTGATGCGGTTTATTTCAAGAATATCACGGCCGAACCGCCCCGCCCACATGGCGCCCCGGCTTTTATTTGGGAATCCTGGATGCCTCAAGGATCAGTCGCCCTGGGAATCCTTTAATGTCATGGCCGCCAACGGCCAAGGGTGTTGCGGAGTTAATTACTGCTATTCCTCATTGGCGGCTTTTTTCTCCTCCTCCACCCGCCGAATCAGTCCCCGTGCCCTCGATGCCACTTTCGGATCCGGATCCCGTGTCGCCTGCTTCAGGTACCCGATAGCGGTATCCGGGTCGCTCCGGTCTGCCAGATCATCCAGCGCTATGAGGCGAAGTCCCGGGTCCGCATCGCTCAGGGCGATCCGGCCTATGGCTTCCTCGGACACCGGCGCACCTCTTGCCGCCAAGTCCAGGGCTGCGGTCCGTACTCCCAGATCCTGATCTTGAAGCGCGGCGTTCACGGTCGGGCGGATCTTGTCTTCTTCTCCTGTGCGCTGGCTCAATGCCTTGAGGGCGGCGATTCGAGCGGCGGGGTCCGGGGCCTGCAGGGCCTGCTGGGCGAGCTCCTCCACGGTTTTTTCCCCCGCCGACGTTCCGGTTGGGGGAATCGAGGCCGGCTGCCCGCTGATTCTGCTGACTGGAGCGGAGCCATCCGCAATTACCTTGATTTCAGTGACCTGCGGCGAGGCGGTGGTCCGATCGTAGGTGAGGATGTAATTCCTACCCTTCAAAAGGCGTTTGATTCCTTCCTCGAGGGTAAGCTGGTCGAATTCGGCGGAGATCTTCTCTTCGGTGCTCGCCGTGGCGATGTAGACCTCCAGGTGCGCCTGTCGGGCCAGTTCCCGCAGGACCTGTCCCAAGGGAACGTTCTCGATTTTGGCGCTCAACGTGACATCCTTGACCGAAAGGACAAAAGGTGGAGCGCTGCGGCTCTCGGCTGCTTGCTCTTCCGCCGCCCATGCCCCGCTCGAGGATAACAGCAGGACCCCGGCCAATCCCAGCGCCCTTGCACTTTTCCCACAACCTTTCATCACCTACTCCCGTAATCAACAGTCGTGGATGCTCGTTCGAAGAACGACCCCGACTTCGGTTACGAAACGCAGCCGAGGTCGGGGTCTTGCCCTAAATCAAGCCCTAGTTACTCACAAAGATAGTGCCAGCATATTCGAGACCGTTGTAGTTATACCCTCTCAGATTGGCCGTAATCCTGCAGCCAACCCCTGCAGCAAGCTGGGTCTTCCTGATCCACATCCAACCGGAATCGGGGGAGCCGTTCTCACGCTTGTAGTATGATTGCTCCCACCACTTATGGCGGGGGTAATTGTACTTGGTGATCACCTCGAGCCCATAATCAAGGGCGTTCGGCGAGTTGGTGGGACAGGTAGTGGCACCAGGATTCACGACGCACCTGTAGAAGTCCTTGATGCTGTGTTCGTCGTACGGAACACCATCAAATCTGAAGTTGCCGTCCAAGCCGGCAGAGTCGAGGAAGATTTTTTTGTCTCTGCGATAGCTATGGTTGCCAGTGTAACCGGTTACCTGGGAAAGGTACGGCGTGGTCCAGCCTATAGTCCCTCCCCCCACTTGGCTAATCAAACATCTATACCCCTTGGGATCACCGGTTGTTAAGCTTCCCCTTAAATTAACACCCTCTACACTTGCTGTCCCACTACCTCCGATGGTTGTCACAGAGGCCTTATAAGCGCCCACAGCATCCTCACAAATGGCTTGGTGCGCCACATTGGTCGCCACGATGCTGACCAAGGATTCCAGCAGGCAGATACCTATCATCTCGTCGGCGTTAAGGAGCGGTTGACCCACCGGACCAACAATAGGCGCAGCAGGACCACCTGGTCCCGGTGGTACTATTGGCGGCACCTGCGCATACGCCGTGCCAACCACCGTGCCCAGCGCGGTGGCCAGGGCAATCGCTAAGGCTTGCTTCTTCATGGTAAAACTCCCCTTTGATTAGAGAAACAGCTATGATCGAACGGTTTGCCGCGTTGGCGTCCTGCCATCCTCCTCCTATCCCACGAGGGGGGGGGAAAGATACTTGGATCGGGCATTTGGAGACTACCCAGATTTACACTTTCCACGGGAAGGAAAGATACCACAAATACACAAAAAATGAAAGAAATAAAGCACTGCTCAGTAAAAAAATTAATTAGATCAATACGATTTATTACGAAATCATTATCATGTAACATTCATAACAAAAGGGTCCTCTGTTTTAGGAAAAAAATAGTTCAGTTCTTTATCTTCATGGTTTATGTGAAAACACGAAAGTTATCCTCATATTTAATACAATATTGTTGCGATATATTACGTGGCAGCCTACTCTAAGCGGTTAATTTTGTTACACTTCATCCCGAGGGTGTCTTGCTCCAGGAAAGCGGTGACGATGGACCCCGATAGCGCCCTCGAAACGATCCCGCCAGCACTCACGGCCCGGGCAGGCGGGAGGTGTGGCGGCAAACGCGCTGGCGTTCCAGGCGATTACGACCCCCGGGATCGTGGTCGGGGTAGTCCGGACTGTGGTTTATCCGCAACATTTTCCCCCCTTCGCAAAGGGGTCAGGGGCGCACGATTGCCCATATCTTATTGACTTATCTGACCTTCTGGCGGGGGAGGGTTCGGCCGGTGGGGGAGTACGGCATCGGCGGTTACCAGTACGACGGTTGCGAGGTCAGTATGACAGCGGTTTTCATCGTTTCGGGCGGAACCGGATTCAGCGGCGAGCAATTGTTGCGAACCGCGCTGGCGCAGTTTCCAACTTCGGAGGTAAGGATCACCGTGATCGCTGGAATTCGACGTGCGGAGCAGTTGGAAAACGCGGTCGCGCAGGCAGCGGCAGCCGGTGGGCTCATCGTGCATACGCTCGTCGATGCCGAACTACGCCTCACGCTCGACCGGCTCGCCCGGAACCGCGGGGTGCTGGCGGTCGATCTGATGGGACCGCTGTTGGCCCAGTTGCAGGTCGTGCTGGGTCGGGAGCCGGTCGGGAAGCCGGGTTTGTACCGCGAAAAGAACCGCGCGGCTTTCGAGCGCACCGAAGCCATCGAGTACACCCTGACCCACGACGACGGATGTCATCCGGAGGACTGGCGCCGGGCCGATATCGTGCTGGTCGGAGTGTCAAGGGTAGGCAAGACCCCGATTAGCCTTTATCTGGCGTCTTTGGGTTGGAAGGTCGCCAACGTGCCGCTGGTCGGCGGGGAACCACCTCCGGAACTGTTCCAACTTCACCGGCGGCGGGTGGTGGGACTGACCATCGAACCGGATCAGTTGCTGGCGCACCGGCGCTGGCGCGAGCGCCGCCTCAAAGTATCGCTGAACGGAAGTTACAGCAATCCGCTCAAACTGCGCGAGGAGTTGGCAGCGGCGCGGCGGGTGTTCCTGCAGGGCGGATTCGCTGTCGTGGACATCACCAACAAGCCCGTCGAGGTGAGCGCCAAGGAGATTTTGGAAGCGGTCGGACGCTGATCGATCACTCTTTGCGCACGGTATCGCCCTTCTTCAAACCCCCGCATATCATTAAGCCGTACAATGCGATTCCGGCCCGTCGGCCACGATGTCGGCCCAGAGTCGGGATTCCGTAAGGACAGCCCCATCTTACCAAGGTCACGGCCATGCTGGCGAAACTCAAGAAATACAGTCCGGTCATCAACCTGATTCCAAACACCGCCATCCAGTTTCTGGATTTCGGCTTCAACCTCAACGAAACGCGGTTATCGCGGGCGTTCCTGGCGCAGACCGGCGCGGACGGTCGCCCGATCCTGACCTGCCTGTACGCCGACGACGCCAGCGGTCAGTTCGTGACCCAGGACGGGCGGGCGGTCAAACCGGAGCAGGTGTATTCGCTGAACGCCGCCAAGGCCGCCACCCTTTTCGCTGGCGTCTGGATGCCGATCCCGTTTCTGCGGGTCCGGGAGCCGCGCCCGGACGGCCATCACCTGTTCGATAAAGGTCCGACCAACTGGGCGCGGGCGCGGCTGGTGGAACTGCCGGCGGCCGACGTCGAGGGCAACACCCATCGCTTGACCTTGGCCTTCGACACCCAACTGCTGCCGACCCGCGAAGGCCGGCCCTATCTCGCGCCCAGCCCGCTGGACATGCAGTCCGGCGAGGAATTCGCCCTGAGCGACGCCGAGGCCGATACCGGCTGGTTCCTGGAGCAGGAATGGGTGCGGGAATGGCTGCACCAGCGCTTCCACGCCTTCGAGCTGCGTCGCCGCGCCCCGCGCCGGGTGGACGAGGCGGAACTGCGCGCCAGTCCGGACGCCCAGGCCGCCTGGCTTACCGTGTTGACCCTGCTGCAACGGGCGGTGCAACCGCCGCGGCTGCGCTTCACCTTCGTGGACAGCGGCCCGACCGCCCGGCTCAACCGACCGGTGAATGTGGACCTGGTGCTGGATATCGGCAACTCCCGCACCTGCGGCATGTTGATGGAAACCAGCGGTGACGACCCGGTGGACATGAACGACAGCTACCGGCTGGAACTGCGCGATCTGTCCCAGCCGGAGCGGGTGTACGACGAACCGTTCCCCAGCCGGATCGAATTCGTGCGCGGCAGCTTCGGGGACGAGAAACTGTCGCGCCGCAGCGGCCGGACCAGCGCCTTCCTGTGGCCGACGGCAACCCGGGTGGGCTTCGAGGCACAGGCGCTGTCCTACTTCAGCCACGGCACCGAGGGCAACACCGGCTTGTCCAGCCCCAAGCGCTATCTGTGGGACACCGATCCCCGCCATCACGCCTGGCGGTTCAACCCGGGTCCGGACGGCGCCGGCGGCTACAGCGGCCCGGTCACCACCGGCCCGTTTATCGGTCACCTGCGCGAGGACGGCGAGGAACTGGCCGCTGGCGAGCCACCGGCCGTGACCGCCCTGTTCTCGCGCAGTGCCTTGATGAGCTTCTTCGTCGCCGAAGTGATGTTGCAGGCGTTCGTGCAGGCCAATTCGCCGGCCCGCCGCTACGAACGGCACTATTCCGATGCCCCGCGCCGGCTGCGGCGGGCGATCCTGACCCTGCCGACCGCCATGCCGCTGGCCGAGCGCAAGCTGTTTGCCCGCCGGGTCGGCACCGCCGTGCGACTGACCTGGCGGGCGCTGGGGCTGGACGAGAGCCAGGCGCCGGAACCGTTTCTGCAATGGGACGAGGCCACCGGCACCCAGATCGTGTTCCTCTACAACGAGATCAAGCACAACTTCCAGGGCGACGCCGCGCTGTTCTTCCAGGTCTTTGGCCGGGTGCGCGAAGGCTATGGCGAGGCGCCCTGCCTGCGCCTGGCCAGCATCGACATCGGCGGTGGTACGACCGACCTGATCATCGCCACTTATCAACTGGAGGGCGGCACGGCGGTGCGGCCGATCCAGGAATTCCGCGAAGGTTTCAACATCGCCGGCGACGACGTCCTGTGCGGGTTGATCGAACGCAACGTACTGCCGGCGCTGCTGGACGCCATCCGCCAGAGCGGCGCGGCCAACGCCGAAGAATTGCTGGCGCGGCTGCTGGGCGCGAACCGGGGCGATCAGGCCGAACGCGACCGGACGTTGCGCCGGCAGTTTGCCAACCAGGTCGCGCTGCCGTTGGCGCTGACGTTGCTGCACCGCTATGAGAACACCGACCTCAGCACCGGCAACGAAGCGGCGACCTTGCGGCTGGCCGATGTCTATCCGTCCGGCGGCGGGCCGCACGAGCAGGTGGTGGCCTTCCTGGAAGAGGCGGTGCGCGCCGCTGGCGGGCAAGGGTTCAAGCTGGCCGAGGTCGCTTTTTCCACCACCATGCTGGCGCTGGATACCACGGTGCGCCGCATTCTCGGCCAGGTGCTGAGCGACCTGTGCGAGGTGGTGCATCTGTACGACTGCGACTATCTGCTGATTTCCGGCCGGCCCTGCCGGCTGCCGGCGGTGCGGGCGGCGATTCTGGCCAAGCTGCCGGCGCCGCCGGATCGCATCGTCAGCCTGCACACCTATCGGGTGGGCGACTGGTATCCGTTCCGTTCGGTCAGCGGCCGGCTGACCGATCCCAAGACCACGGCAGCGGTCGGGGCCATGGTCTGCGCGCTGTCGGAAGGGCAGTTGTACAAATTCAATCTGCGCAGTCGCGAACTGGGCATGAAATCCACCGCCCGTTTCATCGGCGTGCTGGAACAGACCGGGCGGCTGAAAAAGGAGAATGTACTGTTCGCCAATCTGGAATTGGAGGACCGCAAGACCCGGTTGCCGGAGGCGACCTTCGATTTCTATGCGCCGGTATTCATGGGGTTCCGGCAACTGGGCGTGGAACGCTGGCCGGCCACGCCGCTGTATCGCGTCACCTTCGCCCATCCGCAGGACGCGCGAACCAAGGCGCTGCCGCTCAAGGTCACGCTGGAACGCTCCACCGAAGAGAACGTCGATCTGGATTTCAAGGTCATCGCCGTGGCGGATGCGGACGGCAACCAGCAGCCGGGTGGAGTGGTGCTGCTGAAGTTGCAGACGCTGAAGGACGAGTACGGCTACTGGCTGGATACCGGCATTTTCTCGATTTCGGCCCGGTCCGGCGAGATGCCGCGACACGGAGCGTCAACATGACGGATGCGATCCCTCCTTCCCTGCATCCCAGTCTGCGCAGGCTGGGCGCCAAGCAACAGCGGCTGATGCTGATGTTGAGCATGTTGTTGTTCCTGACCATTTCGGGCGGGATGATCGCCATGATGGCCATTGCCTTTTCGGGTGGCGACTTGTTCAACCTGCTGCTGCTGGGTGTGATCGGTCTGATCATGATGCCCGTGGTGGCGCTGCTGAGCTGGTTGCTGAGGTACCTGGATCGCTGGCTGTCGCGACAACTGGACAGGGCCAGCCAGTTGTTGCGGGAAAATCAACCGTTGAATGCTCGCCTGGTGCCCACGGGATTGAACAGCAAGACGGGGACATTGGTGGCACTGCGTCCAATGGTGGGAAAACAGGCGCACGCGGACCCCTTTCATGCGGTCATCAATCCCTCTTTTCGCTGGAGCCGCCCGCCGCGCCAGGAAACGACCGTCGAGTTGTATTGCCAGGAATTGAAGCCGGACAACGAGTTGGTCGCTTTCCAGCCCGATGGCAGCGCCTTGCTGGGCAAGGTGGTGACGCTGGAGGCGTACCAGCGCCAGATGCGGTGGACCCGAATCGCCCTGACGATCCTGCTGGCGCTGCTGCTGGCGATATTGGGCGTACTGGCGAACCGGATTTGAATCAGGTGGAAGCATCGCAACCGATCCGTCCGGCCGCGCTACAATTGTTGGAAGCCAGTCACCCATACTCAGCGAACCCGCCATGACCGCCACCGACGCCACTCTCAGCAGCACCTGCCGTACCCTTGAGCAGGTCGGCACCGAATTTCTGACCTGGCTGGACGAGAATTCCGAGCGGGTCCGCCAGGAGAAGGCCGGGCTGACCAAGGAATTCCGCCGCCTCGCCACCCAGGCCCGGCGGCTGGATCA
This sequence comes from uncultured Gammaproteobacteria bacterium, assembly GCA_963715845.1. Taxonomy (GTDB): domain Bacteria; phylum Pseudomonadota; class Gammaproteobacteria; order Competibacterales; family Competibacteraceae; genus Competibacter_A. Next base: position 48,353 of record CAVQSJ010000027.1, read on the forward strand.
GGCCGCGCAACGACCCATGTGCGTGGGCGTGTTCGGTCCCAGCCAGTCCGGCAAGTCCTACCTGATCTCGGCCCTGGCCCGCAAGGGCACCGCGCCGCTGCTGGCCGATTTCGCCGGCCAGGAAATCGACTTCATCCGCGACATCAATCCGGAAGGCGGGCGCGAATCCACCGGCCTGGTGACCCGCTTCACCCTGCAACCGGCGTCCGGCGCGACCCCCGCCGCGCCGGTGCAGATGCGGCTGCTGACCCAAACCGATTTGGTCAAGATTCTCGGCAATACCTATTACGCCGACTGCGACCACAGCGAAGACGAGTTGCTCACCCAGGCCCAGTTGACCGAACTGCTGGACGGACTGCGCCAAGGCGGTGCAGGCGCAGCCGGTGGACCCGCTGACCGCCGACGATGTGTTTGATTTGCAAGCTTATTTCGAGCGTTATTTCAAAGGGTTCGAGCGGGTTCGCCTGCTGCGGCACGGTTACTGGGAACAGGCCGCGCAACTGGCGCCCCGCTTGCGCATTCAGGACCGCGCCCGGTTGTTCGGCGTGATCTGGGGCGGGGTGGAGGCGTTCGGCCAGCTTTACATGCGCCTGTACACGGGCTTGCAGGGGCTGAATTTCGCCAGGGATGCCTATGCCGGACTGGAGGCGTTGCTACCGCGCGAACAGAGCATCATCGACGTGCAGACCCTCAAGGGGCTGGGGACGGGTGGCGGTCAAACCCTGACCTTGATCGGCGCCGGCGGCGCGCGGGTGACGCTGCCGCGCAGCGAGGTGACGGCGCTGATCGCCGAACTGCGGATCGTCATCAGCGAGCAACCCTGGGATTTCTTTCAGCACACCGACTTGCTGGATTTCCCCGGCGCGCGTTCCCGCGAACAGATCAAGGACTTGCCAGCTTTCCTCCAGGGCATCGATACTTTGCAGAGCCTGTTTCTGCGCGGCAAGGTGGCCTATCTGTTCGAGCGTTACTGCGCCGAACAGGAATTGACCAGCATGTTGCTGTGCATCGGTCCCAGCAATCAGGAGGTCAAGACCCTGCCGGAGATGGTCTACGACTGGATCATCTCCACCCACGGCGCGACGCCGGAACAGCGGGCGCAACAGCCGACCGCGCTGTTTCTGGTGCTGACCAAGTTCGACATGGAGTTCGAGGAGAAGGCCGGCGAGCGTTCCCCGGAAAGCCGCTGGATCACCCGGATGGAAAGCTCGCTGCTCAACTTCTTCGGCAAGCAGCACGACTGGCCGCGCCAGTGGGATACCCAGGGTGTGTTCCGCAACAGCTTTTGGCTGCGCAATCCCAACTTCAAGGCCAAGAACATTTTCGATTACGACGAGAAGGGCCGGGAGCTTGGCGTGCGCCCCGGCGAGCGCAAGCGGATCGAGCAGTTCCGGGACGCCTTCCTGAAGGATGCCGCCGCCAGCGCCCATTTTCAGAATCCCGCAGCAGGCCTGGGAAGCGGGATTCGCCCTCAACGACGGCGGTATCAGCTATCTGGCCGAGACCTGCGGCCATTGTGCAACCCCGAACTCAAGCACCAGCAACTGGCCGGACAGTTGCGCGGCTGCGCGAGCAGATGGTCGAGCGCATGGGCCATTACTATGTCAGCGACAATCCGGAGCTGGAACTGGAAAAGCGGCGGGCGGCGGCCCAGCAGGTGGCCGGCAACCTGATCGACTGCGCCGGCGAGCAGCGTTTTGGTGAGTTGTTGCGTGCCCTGCAGGCCGACAGCGATGAACTGGAAGGTATCTATTACCGCATCGAAACCCGGTTGCCGGATGAAAAGCAGGCCGTCGGCGCGCCGACCATCGGCGCGGCGGTGGACACTGGAAAAATGAAGGCGCTGCTCGGTCTGGGCGCGTCCGCCGGCGGATCAGCCGAGGCACCCCGCAAGGATGATGCCGCGCTGTTCGCTCGCGAGGCGGTGGCGGAATGGATGCGGGATTTGCAGGATCTGAGCGGCAATAAATCGCTGTGCGACTACTACCGGGTGCCGGAAGCGAGCATGGCGGAGTTCGTCAAGGAACTGATCAGCGGCGCGCAGCGGCTGAAGCTGGAGGAACGGATTGAGACGCTGGTGCGGCAGGTGACCGGCTTCCGCATGAAGTTCGAGCAGATTGTGGCGTTGCCGGCCCGGCTGACCGCCAACCTGCTCAATGGCTATGTGGATTATCTGGGCTACGATGCCTTGGCGCTGGAACAGCGGCCGCTGCTGCCGCTGGAGAGCGGTCCCCGGCCGGTGTTCCCCCCGCGGGCCGGTGCCGCGCGGCGGCCCGCAACTGAGTGAACAACAATCAACCTACGATCAGGACTACTATACCGATTGGATTCGCGCCTTTCTGGATCTGGTGGAGCGCAATGCCCGCAGCCGAGACGGCGCGAGGTGGATCTCGCCGCCAACCGGCGCTTGGGCGAATTGCTGGCGCGCTTGCGGTCGGCTGCCTGAGCCGATTTCCAATCATCGCGCCGATGCTTCGCTTACAATACATACCGTGCTCTTCTTGAGTGGATTAACGGGCGCGGAATTGAAATCAATCAACCTGGAGGATGCTGATGGCTGCGCTTTCGGTTCGCGTTTCGGAAGATCCCGCCCGCCCGTTGGGACACGCCATCGTCACCCTCAGCGGTCTACCGCGCGGCCTGGAAACGTTCGAATTTGCCCTGAGCCGTCATGGTTTCGCCGCCAATCATCTCGGCCCGGACGGCTGGCAGGGTGCGGAGTGCTGGCTGCAACCCGAGGAAGCCTGGTTCAGCGGCGATGTTCTGAAATTCGTCCTCCATCCCGATCTGGTGTTCCAACTGGAGAACATGCCCTATCAACTGGCGGTGCGCGGCCAAGGCTTAACGGGAACCGCCGCCGTGACTTTTGTCTGGCCGCTGCAATTGGAACTCGAAGAAGGTAGTGCCAGCGGCGAGCGTAAAGTGGTGGGTGGCACGCGGGTCAATCCAGCCCCAAAGCCGCGTTCCGAGCCGCCGCCGCTGCCACTGACGGAGGTGGGCGGCGCCGCGGAGTTGACCATTCCGGACGTGCCGATTCCCGAGCTTGGCGCCGACCTGGCTGCGGCAAGCGAGGGTCAAACTCGCGCGGTGCCCTTCGGCTCGAAAGCGTCGCCATCGGATGTTTCCACAAGCCGGATGGACGTGTCCGGCGCGCAACCACCCACTCCGGACACGATGACTCCGATCGATGTGGAACCGACCCGGCCAGCACCCAGCTCTCGTCAAGCGAGCAAGGCGGCCAGCACGGGGGCGGTGGCGCAACCGACAGTGCCGCTTTCCACCGGAAAGTCGCCTGCCCTCGCGGAGTCTTCCCGGCTGGAAGCCAGGCCGGATATGGCTGGCGCGGCCGGCGCAGAACGGCGCGGGATGTCCGGATGGCTCATCGGGCTGTTGGTATTGGTGGTCCTGGCGGCAACAGCGGCGGTGGGATGGTGGTGGTTCAGCCACCAAGCCGGCGGGACGCCTCCCGTCACGGATAAACCGGCTGCGCCGGCAGGCACCCGCGTTTCCCCCGAGCCCAGGCCCGCGCCGGAACCCATTCCGGCTCCCCAGCCCAAACCCGCGCCGGAACCGACTCCAGCTCCCAAGCCGGCCACGTCCGTTCGGCCGGCTCTGCCCGAACCCGTTGTGCCCGTTCGGCCGACTCTGCCCAAACCAGCGGGTACGCCACCCGTGACGGTGCCGGCGACCCCCTTACCGCCCGTTGCGCCATCGCCCCCGTCGGCGACGCGCCCGGTTCCGCCCGTCATGCCGGTCGATCGCGAGCGTTCCGCGCCGCCAACTCCAGCCTCGCCACCCCGACCGGGTTCCGGACGGAGCCTGGAGGACGAACTAAAATCTCAATTTGATCCCACCGTGCAAGAATTGGAGAAAAGACTGCGTCCCCAGAAGTCGCCCTGAGCGCGGTCGCGAGAAGTTGATCGCGATACCTGCCATTTAACCACCTGTGAAGGATATGGAGGATTGTCATGAACCGTCTATTGATCGGTAGTTTAATGTTATTGCTTAGACTGTGTGTGGATTGGGTGCGGACACCCCATGTGATGTCATCCAGTCCCTCTTCATCGGGACCGGAGTCGCCCGCCTCGGCCAGATCGCCAAGCGCGGCACCGGCTGAAACGCGGCGTGGCATGTCTGGCTTGCTGGTTGGTTGGATCATTATTGCGGCCTTGGCTGGGCTGGTCGGCGTGGGTTTGTGGTGGTTTGGCCAGTTGGCGAGCACGACGCCAACAACGACCAAGGCAGCTCCGACTACCGCGATCCAGGCACCGGGGACATCAACCAGCGGTCCCGCAACCACCAAGCCGATTCCAACTGTCCCCGAACCGAAGCCCGCGACGGAGCCGAAACCCTCTGGTAACTGAGTCGAAACCCGCGCTCGTGTGGCGAAGAACCGGTACGACCGGTTGTTCCCGCGCGGACGAGCGCGGACTTGTCGTAACTCATCACGATCAATCGCTAGGAGCATCCTCATGAACCGTTTGCCGATCTTCGGCCTGCTGTTCCTGTTCGGTCTGTTGAGTCTGACGCCAGCCATGGCCGAAGAAGTTGATTCTAAACAGATCGGTATGGTTACCGGTTCCAAGACCGGAACTTACATTCAGTTCGGCAACGACATCGCCGGAGTCGCCAAAACCGTCGGCCTGGATATTCTGGTCAAGGATTCCCAAGGTTCGATCGATAACATCAAGCGCATCAACAGCAAGGAGAACGCCACCTTCGGCATTGTGCAGTCGGATGTGCTGGGCTTTCTCAGCCGCTCGGAAAATCCGGAGATGCGCCAGGTTGCCAGCCGACTGCGGCTGATCTTTCCGTTCTACAACGAGGAGGTGCATCTGTTCGCCAACAAGTCGATTCAGTCGTTCAACGATTTGCAAGGCAAACGAGTGGTGGTGGGCGAGCAGGGCAGTGGCACCTGGCTGACCGCGATGAACCTGCTGCAACTCACCGGGGTGAAGCCCGCCGAACTGTTGAATATGCCCCCGCTGCAAGGGGTGACCGCCGTGCTCAAGGGCGAGGCCGACGCCATGTTCTATGTCGCCGGCAAGCCCGTCAGCCTGTTCACCAAGGTCGGTAACCTGATCACCAAGCCGGAGTTCGCCGCGCTGCTGACCAACGTGCATTTCGTGCCGCTGGACGACCCGCGCATGTTGCGCGAGTACCAGCCCGCCCAGATCGGCCAGGCCGATTATGAATGGCTGGCCGGCAACGTATCGACCATCGCGGTCAAGGCGGTGCTGATGAGCTTTGATTTTTCCGGCAAGCAGAGTCCCTATTTCGTGCAGCGCTGCCAACAGTTGGGGAAGTTGGGCCAGGCCATCCGTTCCAACATCGGCCAGCTTCGGCAGACCGGTCATCCCAAGTGGAAGGAGGTCAACCTGGACGAGAAAGTGGGAGTGTGGCAATTGGATACGTGCTCGCGCAGCGGCAAGGGAGGCGGCTCGGAGGTGGATCTCACCCGCCAGTTGGAGAAGATGCTGCTGAACCTGCATGAGTGGCCCTGGTACGTGATTCCGGCAGCATGATTGTTACGGGAGAAAACCGATGCGATGCGCGCGGATGGTCTTGATGGCGGTTCTGGTCGCAGGAGCGGGCGCGGCGCTGGCCCAGGATGCCCGGCCCGATGCCCGACTGGAATTTTCCAGTACCTCATTCGGCCTGCTGTTCGGCTTTAGTCAGGGCCAGGGTACGCTGGAATTTCAGGGGCGCCGGTATCCGTTCTCGGTGTCGGGAATCAAGGTGGCGACGGTGGGCGTTACCCGGGTGAGTGCGCTCGGCCAGGTCTACCGCTTGCGGGAATTGGCCGATTTTACCGGTCGTTATGTCGCGGTCGAGGGAGCCTTTACCTTGGGCCAGGGCGGTGGCAACGCTATTTTGCGCAATGAGAAGGGTGTCACGCTTTATTTGCAGAACGTGCAGCAGGGCATCGAGCTGACGTTAGGCGGCGGTGGCATTTCAATTGCGCTGACCGAACCCGCCGCTACGCCGCCTCCACAACAATGAAAGGCGCGCCGGCCAGGTAACAGGGCCAACGACGGTTGATTCCAGGAACGGCGCGGAGTCAAGCAGGCAACGGTCGCGAGGCGCGAACAGGCATGATAGAGCAGATTTTGCTGAATAGCGGTTCCTTCGACGGAGTACGGGAAACTGGCGGTTTCGGTCAGCCGTTGCACGCCCTGTATCCGCAAATCCGGGCGGTGCTCGCCAGCGAGCTGGAGCCGGACGCGGCATGGCTGCTGGCCGAACCGGTGGTGGATCGCGGCAATAATCGCATCGATTGGTATACCCAGGGCGATCCCGATCACAAACCGGCCCCGTTGAGCGAATTGCCCGACGAACAGCGGCGGGCGCTGCTCGCCCGAGTTGACGATTTGCTCGGGCGCGGGCGGGTACTGGCGGAACGCTACGTTGCCTCCGACGATTCCCGCCGGGCGCAATTGGGGGCGATTCTGCGGGCCGTGCTGGTGACACCGGCCGAAACCGAGGTGTTTCTGGTCGATGGCCGGCCAGTGATTACCGGCTGGGGTTTCGCGCTGGACCGGCCTTGGGAGGCGTCGGCCGGTTCGGTTCGGCGTCCGATACCGTCGGCTGAACCGGTTGGACCGGCGCGCGACGTGGCAGTGCCGGAAATCGCCATCCCCGAACTGGCCACCGCTGCGCCAGAGTCAACCCCCCTAGCCGAATCCCCCGGCGGAACCGAACAGCCGGTCGAATCCTTACCGCTGCCGTTGCCGGAATCGGCAACGGAACCGTCCGAACCACCGCCAGAACCGCCTGCGACCGCGACCGAGGAGACAACGCCGCCAGGAGCCGAGTCGGAATCGCCACCGGAACCCGAAGCCGCGCCGGTCGCCACCGTGGCCGGTTCGCCGCGAGTCCCGGAAGCCTCGCCGACATCGCCTCTCCGCTATGTCGTGGTCGGTTCCGGATATTTCTGGGGCGTGGTTGCAATCGCCATTTTGTTAGTGCTGCTCGCAGCGTATTGGGAACTGGGGAGAGAACGGTCGTCGCCTCCCTTCGCCGGTGAAACGGCGCGGTCGACGGTGGATATGGAACTCGATAGTGCGCTGACCCAGGCCCAGCAGGACGAGACGGCATTGCGGGTTCGGCTCGAACAATTGCTGGTGCAACTGGCCGGGCGCCGGGGCCAATGCCCGTTGCCGGCCGGGTCGGATGCGGCAGCCGTCGTACCTGCTCCTGGCAGGGAAGACGTTATGGGTACGATTCCAACTCCGCTCGCCAGCCGCGAGGAGTTGTCGCCAGCTATACCCGCCGGAAACGACAGTGGCGGACAGGAGCCGGCTGCTGCAGTGTCGGCCGCCGGCCGTGTAGCGATTCCATCCACGCCGCCGAGTCGGGAGTCCAGCGGCACTCTGGCCGAAGTGGCGACGGTGCCACCAACCTTATCTCCTGAGCGCAGGATACCGCCGGCCCCGGCGACACAACCGCTACCGACGAACGTTGCCAATCCCCTGGATGTCGCCAGCCCGCCGCCGGTAGCTTCGGCGTCCCGCGCGCCGGCGGGCGGGGAGCCACCCGGTCGGACCCTGGAAGAAGTCCTGACGGAACGTGAATCCATGCCGACCGCGCCATTACGGCGACAGCCGCCGGCCGAGTTGCCATCCAAGGCCGAACCGACGCCCGAGGAGCGGCAGGAGTTCGCCAGCCGCATGTCCGAGACCGGCGCGACGACTGGCGAAATCACCGCGACCTTGCTGTGGAACAGCCAGAGCGATCTCGATCTGGTGGTGCGCTGTCCCTCCGGGCGACAACTGGATTTTCGAAATCCCGCCGAATGCGGCGGAACTCTGGACGTGGATGCCAATACCGCCCGCGGCAGTTTGAGCGACCGTCCCGTGGAGAACGCCTTCTGGCCAGCCGGCAAGGCCGGGCCGGGTACTTACGAGATCGCGGTTCGCTATATTCCCCGCAAGGACGAAGAGCGTCCTCGGGAAACGCCGTTTCAGGTACGCTTGAGCCGGGGTGGTCAGGAATCGGTTTTCAAGGGGACGATCCGACCCAACGCGGTGGTGCCGATTACGACCTTCACGGTGGAACGCTGAGGAAAGCCCATGCCCAAACAGGAATACGCGCAATTTACGGTTTACGCCGACGAGGCTGCGATTCCCTCTTACCAGCGGGCCTGGGTCTGGGGTGTGGCGGCGCTGGCGATTTTGCTCTGCGGCATCGCGGCCGGCTGGCTGTTCGGCGGTACGGGAAACGATGCCGGGAGCGGTAGGCGATCCACTCTCCCGTCGGTGGATGGCCCGGCGCTGCTGGCCCGGCAAGAGGCGGTCAACGGGCAATTGCGCGACCGTATCGCCCGGTTGGAGCAGGCGTTGGGAGGCGATGCCTGCGGGCCGGCGGCGCTGGAGGCGCTAATACAGAGCGCTCGCAATCCGTGAGTTTCGAATAACCCTCGTCGGGTTTCCCCTTGTTCTCAAGAGGTAAGCATATGTCGAGCTTTTCCATCAATCTCGTTTGGCGACGCACGACGCCGGATTTCGACTATAAAACCTTTGACCGTGGTCACACTTGGCATCTGGCCGGTGGCCAGACCGTGCGCGGATCGGCGGCGCCGGAGTTTTCCGGCAACCCCGAGATGAGCAACCCTGAGGAAGCTTTGCTGGCGGCGCTGTCGAGTTGTCATATGCTGACGTTCCTCGCCATCGCCGCGCTCAAGAAGCTGGTGGTCGACAGCTACGAGGACGAACCGTTGGCCGAACTGGGCAAGAATGAAAAGGGCAAAATGATGGTTGGCCACCTGACTCTGCGGCCCAAGGCGGTTTTTAGTGGCGCGACGGTTCCGGACGCCAACGCGGTACTGGAAATGCATCGCAAGGCCAAGGAGAACTGCTTTATCGGCAACTCCCTGCTGAGTCCGGTGGTTCTAGAGCCGCGGTTCTGACGGCTGCAACCGAGTGGAGGCGAGCATGCATGGATATTAAGGAGCTGCTGGAAGAATGGAACAAAAGCAGCGTGGTAAAACTGACCGTCCGGGAACACCGGGTTCGGCTATCGGTCCACGATGCGGCCCGGATCGCCGCGCTGGCGGAGATGTATCCGCGCAAGACCGAGGAGCAACTCATCACCGAGTTGCTATCGGCGGCACTGGACACTCTTGAGGCAGCTTTGCCCTATCAACAGGGCGACCGGGTTATCACCGAGGATGAGCTGGGCGATCCGATCTACGAGGATGTCGGGCCGACCCCGCGCTTCCTGGCGCTCACCCGGCAACATGCCGCTCGCTTGACCAAGGAAGCGGGCGACGCCTGATAGTTGCATCATCGCTCCGGCTGTCCTATAAATCCGTGCTCGAAGAAAAGGCCTCCTCAGTCGCAACTTCTCGGTCTGATCGTGGGACAAGACGGCCCGCGGCTGATCATGGAACCAGCCAGTCAAATGCCGCTTAACCGGGTGATTTAAGCGATGATTCAGGAGACCGGGGGCGAATGGACCGGTTCCTCTTCTTTGGGGTCCTGGAAAGCGCGTCGGATCTTCGTGATGATACTGTTTTGTGGGAGATCGAGGAGTTGTTTGAGGACCAGCGCGGCCAAGACCTGGCGGACCGTTTTTTCCGAAGGCAGCGCGCGGGAGCGGGTCCGCAGATAGAGTTGATGCTGTTGCCAGATCTCGGCACCGAACCGCAGGGCGATCAGTTGCAACAACCCCTGGGCGACCAGGGCGCAGAAGACGAAGACTTCATAGGCTTGCCAGCAGGCGGCGACGGGGGGTTGGTGTTCGGCCGTTGGGGTCTTCAAGGACCGATTCGGGGTAGGACGGCGGGCGTGGCGCGGCAAGTGCGGGGTCCAGAAGTGAAAACGAAACGCGCCGAGGAGATTTTTCAAGACGGCGAACAAGATTTCAATGCGGGTGCGGATACAATACAGTTCGAGCGCGGTGACCGGCGAGAGGGTCAGATCGGAACACATCAGGACCAAGGGACCACGCGAGGTGATGGCGAAAACGAACAGGAGGGAGTCGCCGAGCGGTTTCCACAATAACGGGAGGCTCATCAGCCGCACGAGTTCCCGCTGGCCATAGACGCAGCATTCGACGAGATCAAAGCCTTGGGGATGATCAAAACACTCCATCAGGTGGACTTTCTCGCCATAGCGCGGTGGGGGTCCGGGCCGGTCGGCGGGCTTCGGGGCGGCCGGGAAATACGCGACGTAATTTTTCTTCGCCCGGGTCAGGATCATCAGATAGGGTTGCCGCAAGGCGATCGAGTAGACCGAGTGGGCCAACCGGAAGACCCCGGCGGTGGCGAAAAACGCATCCAACACCAAAAAGGCCGGGGCGTCATGACCGAGGGCGAACGTCAAGGCCATCTGGACCACCCGCTCCGGCAGGCTCGGGTCGGTGGGTGACGCTGGTTCCGCCTGGCCTAACTGGCGGAAACCCTGATGAATCCGTAGTTCTAGGGGCAAACAAAAACAGGCGCCGAGCGTTCCCACGACTAAACCGATCGCCCCCCAACATTGCCCCCGGAAATACGACGGCTTGTGCTGGGTTTCCGAATGGTCATGTAACGACACCACTCCCGGCATGCGCCCCCCATCTTTGACCACCAGGGTATGATCGCCCAGCAACAGACAACGCCCAGCGACCTGAACCGCAACCGCCTGACGCCACACGTAGCCTTGCCATGCCGCCAACAGCGTTTCAAAATCATAGGCTTTCGAGCGAAAGAAATGCAGAAAACGGTGATAAACCGCTTCATTCCCCTGCCAGAACCGGCACATCGAGGTTACGCCGATCGTCTCCGGTGCCGCCAAAAAACTCAACACCACCGCGCAGAACAGCACCCAGCTGCGCCGCCGAGCAAAGGCGCTGCGAAAACCTTCTAAAGCCTGGTATACATAGGTCAGCATGGATTCTCCTCGGGCGACCGGGTTGTTGAGGCGCGCGTCGCTCAGGGAAATCCATGCTGCCCTTGAGCAGCAAAGTCAAGGGGCTTCAGGGAAAGAACTTACGACTGACGAGAAAAGGCGAAAAGAGGCAGGATAATCGGTATGCGAATGTTGAATGCGCGACTTGTTTTTCTCAGTGGTCTGGTATGGCTGATGAGCGCCTGTGCCCCGAACAACATCGAGCCAACGGGGTCGCTATCGATGCTGACGACCTACGGAGCCGGTGTGCCGCGCGAACCGTGGTTGCTTGTGGACACCAAGTCCGACAAGCTGATAGTCATGCAGGGTAACCAGCCGGTGAAGACGTTTCCTCAGATCGCATTAGGCAGCAGCGGTGTTGGCGTCAAATCCGGGCGTGGGGACAACAAGACACCGCTCGGCGTGTTTCGGGTGGGCTGGATCAACGAGCATAGCCGTTTCAAGACCTTCATCGGCCTCGATTACCCCAATCTTGATTATGCCGAGCGCGCGCTGCAGGAGCGGCGGATCGATGCCTTGACCTACGAGCGTATCCGTGCCGCCTGGACCAACGGCCATACGCCGCCGCAGGACACGCCGCTGGGCGGCCAAATCGGCATTCATGGGGTAGGTTATGGTAATCCAGGGATACACCGCGCCGGCATTAACTGGACCAGCGGTTGTGTGGCGCTGGATAACCGGCAAATCGACGCGCTCAGACCGTGGGTGAAAGTCGGCATGCGGGTCGAAATTCGCTAAATCCAGCAATTTGAATTGTCTCAAACTCGAAATTCCGTTATATAATAAGTTTTGTTGTGTTGCGACAATATGGTTGTGCCGTGACAACAATGTGGTTGCGCGGCACTTTACTTTGTTTGAATGATACTAAGGAGTTAAAAATGTCTTTGAAGACTCTGACCAAGGTTTCCGCGCTGGCACTGATCGCCGGTCTGACCGTCGGCTGCGCCAGCACCAGCGACTTGGCTGCCGTGAAGAAGGATGCCGACGAAGCCAAGGCTATGGCCCGCAATGCGCTGGATACCGCCAACGAAGCCAAATCCATGAGCATGGCGACCGAGCAAAAGCTCAATAGCATGTTCAAGAAGTCGATGTATAAGTAAATCAGGCTCTTGGTTGCAGGTTAATAAAAACCCCCGCGGTTGTGATCGCGGGGGTTTTTTGTTGCCTTTACAACCGGTTCGTCGGAGGAGGCTGTAGCGGGGCGACCGGTGCGTTGCTAGTCGATGGCCGAACCGGGGCGGCGGGTCTGGGATAGGGTCCCGGATTGCCTGGTACTGGCCGATAGGTTGGTGGAGCGGTGACGGGAGGTGGCGTGGGAGCCGTCGTCGGATAAGGATATGGCTCGTCTTCATCGTCCGTGGGATCGCCGTACTGAGGGGCATATTGGGGAAGCGGGGTGGGAGCTGGTCGGTAGGCTGGTGGCGGTACTGGCCGGTTGTTATAGGCTGGGCGGTTGTTATAGGTAGGCGTGGGATACGGAATCGGCGTCCGGTTGGCGACCGGATAGTCGGGAGCGGAGCCCGCCGGTGCTGATGGGTTGTAATGGCCGGGTGGCGTGGGATACGGAATCGGCGTCCGGTTGGCGACCGGATAGTCGGGAGCGGAGCCCGCCGGTGCCGATGGGTTGTAATGGCCGGGTGGCGTGGGATACGGAATCGGCGTCCGGCTGGCGACCGGATAGTCGGGAGCGGAGCCCGCCGGTGCCGATGGGTTGTAATGGCCGGGTGGCGTGGGATACGGAATCGGCGTCCGGCTGGCGACCGGGTAGTCGGGAGCGGAACCCACTGGTGGTGCCCCGGCCGTTGCTCCAGCCGGGATCGAACCGGGTTCGGCGGAAATCGAGACCGGCATACCGCTGATCTGTTCCACCGCCACTTCCAGCGCGGCCTGATCGACGCCGGGCATGTCCGGGCCGGTCTTGGCGATCACTGCCTGCTGGGCCTGTTGCAGGGTGACTTTGATGGGTATGTTGTCTTCCTCCAGGGGTTCATGCGATTCAACCAGCAGTTCGCCGTTCTGCCGTCCGACCTTTACTGGCTGGTCGACCAGACGCACCGGTGTACCCACCGGCACCATCCCGAACAGCCACTCGATGTCCTCCGGGTACATCCGCACGCAGCCATGGGTCACCCGCATGCCGATGCCGTAAGGTTTGTTGGTGCCGTGGATCAAATAACCGGTCACGCCCAAGCGCATCGCAAAGCGGCCTAGCGGGTTATCCGGACCGCCGGGCACGACGTCCGGCAGAATGTCGCCTTCGGCCGCGTGTTCGGCCTTGATGGAAGCCGGCGGCCGCCAGGCGGGATCGATGTCCTTGGCAACTACTTTGGTCGCGCCTAGGGGGGTCTTCCAGTCCATGCGGCCGATGCTGACCGGAAAGGTGTAGACCACCCGCTCCATGCCGGCGCTTGCCGAGGGATAGTAGTACAATCGCATCTCCGCGATGTTGAGTACGATTCCTTCGCGCGGGGTATCGGGCAGGATGTAACGGATCGGCAGTACGATCGGGGTGCCCTCGCCGGGTGCCCAGCGATCCACGCCTGGATTTGCATGAACGATTTCGTCGTAGCCCAGGTTATGACGGCGGGCGATATCGATCAGGGTGTCGTCCTTGGTGGCATAAATAACCTTGACCTGCCCAATGACGTCTGTGTCCGGGAGCGGCAGGGGATAGACCGTGGCTTGTGCGGCACTGGCGGTTAGCCACCCTAGCAGCAGCCAGTTGAGGCGTTTCAAGGATTGGCTCGGCATGGGAGCGTCTCGTTTCCGGTTATTGGCGGTAAGTTTGCAAATTCTGCCTGTTATCTCCCGGTAATGCCAGAATTGAGCTCGGTCGGAACCGGTGACGGCTGACCCGGAAGGATCGCAGAAGTGTTTACCCGTTATTTCGACCCGTTGATAGCCCCCATGTTCCATCCACATGACGAAACGACGAGGAAATCGTTTTAAACCTTATAAAAGATAGGCTTTATGCCGCGAATTGCGGTATGCTTAACGTCATTCTGGTTGAACGGTCCACCCGATGAAAACGCGCCATTCGCGCCATTAGACCGGTGGATCGGCGGATGAACGACGGAGGTGATCCATGACGGAAGCCAGTACGGTTGCCCAGACAATCCGCGATATCGTGCAACGCCACGCCGGTATGCCGACACGGCTACTGCAAATTCTGCGCGAAGTGCAGGACAGTCTCACATGGCTGTCGTCCGACACTTTGAACCAGGTGGCCGCGCAACTTGGCGTCTCGCCCGACAAAGTTCGCAGCGTCGCCGAGTTTTATTCCTTCCTTTACACCGAACCACGCGGTTCCTACGACATCCTGTTCAGCGACAACATCACCGACCGGATGCTCGGCAACCGCGAGCTGCTACACTACCTCTGCGACTGTCTGGGCGTCGGAATCGGTGAAACCCGCGTGGATGGAGTAGTCACGGTCGGTACCACCTCCTGCACCGGCATGTGCGACCAGGGACCAGCCGCGCTGGTGAACGGCTATGCGATCACTCGCCTCGATAAACCGCGCCTGGATCGGATCGTGGAGTTGGTGAACCGCCAAACACCGCTGGCGGAATGGCCGCGCGAGTTTTTCGAAGTGGTCAGCAACATCCGCCGGGCCGACATTCTACTAGGGCGGCATTTTGCCGATGGCGCGGCCTTGCGGGCGGTGTTGAAGCGCGGTCCGCAGGCGATGCTGGAGGAGATGGTAAAATCCGGTCTGCGCGGCCAGGGCGGCGCCGGGTTCAAGTTAGCCGCCAAGTGGATTTCCTGTCGTAGCGCACCAGGTGAAGTAAAATACGTGGTCTGCAACGCCGACGAGGGCGAGCCCGGCACCTTCAAGGACCGGGTGCTGATGCAGGATTTCGCCGATCTGGTGTTTGAGGGCATGACCCTGTGCGGTCGGGTGATCGGCGCCCGCCAGGGCTTTGTCTACCTGCGCGGCGAGTACCGCTACCTGTTCGATTCGTTGGAGGCGACCCTGCAACGCCGCCGCGAGGCTGGCCTGCTGGGTGAAGCCATTCTGGGCGATTCCCATTTCCACTTCGACATCGACATCCACCTGGGTGCCGGGGCCTACGTCTGCGGCGAGGAATCGGCACTGATCGAGTCGCTGGAAGGCAAACACGGCGTGCCGCGCATTCGCCCGCCGTTTCCGACCACCCACGGTTATCTGAACAAGCCGACCGTGGTCAACAACGTTGAAACCTTCGCAGCGGCCGCCAAAATCGCCGTGGAAGGCGGCGACTGGTTCGCCAGTCGCGGCACGGCGGAATCCAAGGGCACCAAGCTGCTCAGCCTCAGCGGCGACTGCGAGCGGCCCGGTATCTACGAATACCCATTCGGTGTCACCGTGCGGCGGGTGCTGGAGGACTGCGGCGCGCGGGACGCCCAAGGAATCCAGATGGCTGGTCCGGCCGGGCACATGATTTCCGCCCGGCAGTTCGATCGGCGCATCTGTTTCGAGGATTTGGCTACCGGCGGTTCGTTCATGGTGTTCGACCAGAGCCGCGACATTCTCGACGGCATTCGCAACTTCACCCATTTCTTCGTCCACGAAAGCTGCGGCTTCTGCACGCCCTGCCGGGTCGGCACCTCGCTGATGCGCGACCTGGTGACGAAGGTTCACACCGGTCACGGTACCCGCTACGATCTGGAGGAGATGCGCAAGCTGGGCCGGATCATGCAGGTGGCCTGTCATTGCGGGCTGGGCCAGACCGCGCCCAATCCGGTGCTGGACAGCCTCGATCAGTTCCCGGAGTCCTACGAGCGGCGGCTGCGTTCCACCGCCTACGAGCCGGCCTTCGATTTGAACGCGGCGTTGGAGCAGGCCCGACGGCTGACCGGCCGCGACGATCCGGACGCCTATCTGCGCGAGCAGGATCTGATGTTGGGGGCGATGCCATGAACGGGGAGCAAAGTTTCACGCTGGACGGGCGGCGGGTGCCGTTCCAGGACGGTCAGACCATCATGGCCGCGGCGCTGGCCTCTGGCGTCTACATTCCGCATCTGTGCTTCAACCCGGAATTCGCGCCGCACGGTAGTTGCCGGGTCTGTCTGGTCAAGGTCAACGGCCGCGTGCAGGCGGCCTGCACCACCCCAGCCGCTTCCGATTTGACCGTGGAGAGCGAAACCGGGGAACTGCGCGAGATCCGGCGCGGTATCCTGCAAATGTTGTTCGTCGAAGGCAACCACGTCTGCCCGGCCTGCGAGAAGAGCGGGGCCTGCCAGTTGCAGGCGGTGGCCTATTACGTCGGGATGCTGGCGCCGCACTACACGCACTTCTACCCGCACCGGCCGGTGGATGCCTCGCACTCTGAAGCGCTGATCGACTTCAACCGCTGTATCCTGTGCGAACTGTGCGTGCGGGCCAGCCGCGATGTGGACGGCAAGAACATCTTCGCGGTACAGGGGCGCGGTATCAAGGCGCATCTGGTCATCAACACCCCGTCCGGCAAGCTGGGCGCCACCGATTTCAGCATCCGCGACAAGGCCGCCCAAGTCTGTCCGACCGGGGCGATACTGATCAAGCACCGCGGTTACGAAATCCCCATCGGCCAGCGGCTTTACGACCGTAAGCCGATCAACGTGGTGGGCGACGTGGCGATGATGCCGGAAAGCAGGGGTGGTCGCCGCCATGATTGAACCGCGCCTGAAGATCGCCACCTGTTCGCTGGCCGGCTGCTTTGGCTGCCACATGTCGCTGCTCGATCTCGACGAACGGCTGTTCGAACTGGCAGAGCGGGTGGAACTGGACCGCAGCCCGCTGACCGACATCAAGGAACTGGGCGAATGCGACATCGGCATCATCGAAGGTGGGGTCGCCAACGTCGAAAACATCCACGTACTGCTGGAATTCCGGGCGCGTTGCAAGGTGCTCATTGCGATGGGTGCCTGTGCCCTGAACGGCGGTATCCCGGCGATGCGCAATCAGTTCGAACTCAAGGATTGCCTGGAAGAGTCCTACGTGCGTGGGGTCGGTGTGGTCAATCCGCAAATCCCCAACGACCCGGAAATCCCATTGCTGCTCGACCAGGTGCATCCGGTGCATGAGGTGGTGAAGATCGACTACTTCCTGCCCGGCTGCCCGCCGTCGGCGGATACGATCTGGACCTTCGTCAGCCAGTTGTTGTCCGGCCAGCCGATCGCGCTGTCCTATACCCAGATTCATTACGACTGAACGGGGCGGGCCATGAGTACTCTGGAAACGGCAGCCCGGCCGGAATATCTGTGCCGGATCGCCATAGACCCGCTGAGCCGGGTCGAGGGTCACGGTAAAGTTACGCTACTGGTGGACAAGGATCACCACATTCGCCAAGCGCGGTTGCACATCGTTGAGTTTCGCGGCTTCGAGAAATTTATCCAGGGCCGGCCCTACTGGGAAGTTCCGGTGCTGGTACAGCGACTGTGCGGCATCTGCCCAGTCAGCCACCATCTGGCGGCGGCCAAAGCGGTGGATCAACTGGTCGGTGCGCGAGACATTCCGCCGACCGCCGAGAAAATTCGCCGGCTGATGCACTACGGCCAAACCCTGCAATCACACGCCGTGCATTTCTTCCATCTGGCTTCGCCGGATTTCCTGTTCGATTTCGATCATGAGGTGGCCCGCCGCAACATCGGCGGGGTGATGGCGGATTACCCCGACGTCGCCCGTCAGGGGGTGCGGCTGCGCAAGTACGGGCAGGAGGTGATCCGGGTCACCTCCGGCAAGCGGATTCACGGCACCGGGACGGTTCCCGGAGGGATTAACAAGGCGCTGACCCTGCAGGAGCGCAATTACCTGCTGGCCGATCTCGACCTGATGACCCAGTGGGGTCGCAACATTCTCAGACTGATGAAGCAAGCCTATGATGCGAACCCCGGTTATTTCACCTATTTCGCCACTATTCGCTCCAACTATCTCAGTTTGCTGCGCGTCGACGGGGCGCTGGATCTGTATCACGGCGGGCTGCGGGCCAAGAACGAGCAGGGCGGCATCCTGTTCGACAATCTGGATTATCGGCGTTATTACCAGGTGATCCGCGAGCAGGTGAAGCCTTGGAGCTACATGAAGTTCCCGTTCATCCACTCGCTGGGGCCGGATAAAGGTTGGTACCGGGTGGGGCCGCTGGCCCGGATCAATAACTGCGATTCTATTCCCACCCCGCTGGCCGAGGAAGAACGGCGGGACTTCATGGCGCTGGGCGGTGGCCAGCCGGTTCACATCACCCTGGCTTATCACTGGGCGCGAATGATCGAATTGTTGCACGTCACCGAGGCGATCAAGGATCTGCTGCTCGATCCGGACATCTTCGGCGACGAACTGGTGACGCGCGGCGAGAGGGTGCGGGAGGGCATCGGGGTGATTGAGGCGCCGCGCGGCACCTTGTTTCACCATTACCGCATCAACGAGGACGGGTTGGTCGAAAAGGCCAACCTGATCGTCTCCACCACCAACAATAATCAGGCGATGAACGAGTCCATCCGTCAGGTGGCGGAACGCTACCTCGATGGCAAGGAATTGACCGAACCGTTGTTGAACCAGATCGAGGTGGCGGTGCGAGCCTACGATCCCTGCCTGTCCTGCGCCACCCACGCTCTGGGCCAGATGCCGCTGGTCGTGGAACTGTTGGACGAAGACAGTGGGGCGGTGGTGGATTGTCTGGTACGGGATGCGGATGGAACCGTCCGGGACGCTCTCTGACGAGCGGTTTCCCAGCCTGCTGATTCTTGCCGTTGGCAATCCCAGCCGGGGCGATGATGCGCTGGGACCGCTGTTTCTGGAACGGCTCGCGGAATTGCGGGAGCAGTTCGGCGACTGGGACGACATCGAGTTGCTTGCCGACTTTCAATTGCAGATCGAACATGCGGTCGACCTGGAAAATCGGGCGCTGGTGTTGTTTGTGGATGCCAGTGTCCCCGGTCCGCCGCCATATCAGTTCACCCGGCTTCAGCCGGTTCGTGATACCAGCTACACCAGTCATGCCCTGTCGCCGGCCGCTGTGCTGCACGTCTACCAGCAGATCAACCACATTCTACCGCCGCCAGCGTTTCAACTCGCCATCCGCGGCGAACGCTTCGGACTGGGCGAGCCCTTGAGCCCGGCGGCGGAAGCGAATCTGGCGGCGGCGCTGGAATTTACCGGCCGATTGTTGGCGCGGCGGGATGTCGAAAGCTGGGAGCAGTTCGTGGAAGTGTGCAAGAATTTACGCTGAAATCATTTGGCGACATCGGAGAGGGCTGTCATGTATGTAACCGAACCACAGATGGCCGAGTTGATGCCGGATGCCCGGCAATTGCTAAGCGATGAACCGGAAATGGAAAGCACGCAACACTATCAACAACTGGCGCTGCTGGTCAGCAGCCTGGAATGGTGCTGGCGGGACCGCGACGACTTTTTCATCGGCGCCAATCTCACCGTCTACTACAGCCATCAGCAACTGCGCCACCGGGAATTTCGCGGCCCTGATTTCTTTCTGGTGCGCGATGTGGATCGGGAGCCGCGCAATTCCTGGGTAGTGTGGGAAGAAGGCGGGCGTTATCCGGACCTCATTATCGAACTGTTGTCGGATTCCACCGCCGGGGTGGATCGGAGCGATAAAAAGACCTTGTATCAGAACGTCTTTCGTACCCCGGAATACTTCTGGTTCTCGCCGGCGACGCTGGAATTCGCCGGTTTTCGGCTGGCGGGAAGGCTGTACGAAGCCATTCCCGCCGACGACCGGGGCTGGCGCTGGAGCGAAGTGCTGGGGTTGTCTCTGGGAGTCATGGACGGCTGGCTCCGATATTTCGAGCCGGATGGCCAAATGGTCCCCAGCCCGGCGGAAGCGGCTCGACGGGAAATCCAACAGGCCGAACAAGAGCGCCAGCGGGCCGAGCAAGAGCGCCAGCGGGCCGAGCAGGAACGGCAACGCGCCGAGCATCTGGCGCAGCGGTTGCGGGATCTGGGCGTCGAACCGGACGATTTGCGGTAATTCGCAATCGTTCAGTTCCAAGGATGTACCGTCATAGGTGTTCTGGATTAAATTTCTTAAATTTCATATAGTTATATAGCATCTAATAAGATGGCGAAAACCTTACGAACTTTAAAAGGTATAATACTAACGCTCGTTTAATACCGACAAAGTAATCAGGAGATCGCTATGGGTCAGAGTAATCCGCTGGATGTACTGAAGCAATGTTTTGAAAAAATCATTCCCAGCCAAGATGCCAGAACCACGATTAATCCGATGGAGTTTGTCGTTTGCTTGGTATTTTGCTATTTAGGCGATTCAAAAACATTCACGTTGGAAGCGATCCGTCGCTTCATGAAATCTCAGCTCAACAGGGAAATCAGCCGGAGTGCATTTTGGGAGCGTCTGGCCAGAGACCGACTGAAAGGTTATTTACGCCAAGTGGTGGCTGAATTAATGGTGACCTTAACGGTCTCGGTCACGGCGGGCCACCAGATCCTGCAGTCATTAGGAGTCACGGCTATTTGGCTGGTCGATTCCAGTTCGATTACGCTCTGGGCCCGTGCGAAAAATCGCTTTCCTGGAACCCGCACGGCGGCGGGGATTAAATGGCATGCAGGCTTTAATCTATTCACGGGGATGCTGACTTGGTTTCAATTGACGCCGACGAAAACCCACGATCGGAAATGTTTTCCTGCCGTCGAGCTGTTACAGGGAAAGTTAGTCATCTTTGATTTGGGATACTGGGATTACGGTTTACTGTATGCTATTGAAAAAGCTGGAGGTTTCTTTCTATCCCGGCTCAAATCAAACGCGGTCGTTCCTATTGCGGAGGTGGTGCCGGGACTCTCTAAGGAGCTGGTGGGTCAAGCGTTGTTATCCCTGGATTTGAGCCGGAAGAGAGGCCATATTATTGAAGTATTCACGACGAAACTCTATGACGGGCACCGCTTACGCTATCGGGCGATCGGGTTTTGGAATCCGGTTGAAAAAGGGTATCATTGGTATATCACCAACTTAATGGCGGCTGCCTATTTGATTTATCCTTTATATCGACTCAGATGGCAAATTGAATTGATTTTCAAGGCCTGTAAAAACTCACTGAATGCGAATCAAATCACCTCAGGCGATGAGAACATCATCGAAAGTTTATTACTAGCTTCTATCGCGGCTCATTTGAGTTCTCATCCGCTATTTGCTATAGGCACCGCGCAGGTTGAGGAAGACCAACAGTTAGCGATGTCGTTTCAAAGAGTCGCCAAAGTAGCGGTTATACTAGCACAGGATTTTATTCTGTTTCTGTTAAATTCTTCACGAGAACATTTTGATAACCTACTGCACAAGATAAAGTTGTTTGCTAATGAAATGTTTGATCCAAATTACAAAAAAAGAGAGACATCATTAATGCGTTTCAATAGATTGTTGTTGGAAGGTGAGGTATAAAAAATCCCGAACACCTATGGATGTACCGTATGCCCGTGATTCAGCGGACCGCAGCCCTTGCCGAGACCCGGGGCAGTACGGATCGCTTCCCGCACGTAGGCCAGCGCCCGCCGCACCGCCGCGTTCAGCGGCATTCCCTGCGCCAGTCCGGTGGCAATGGCCGAGGCCAATGTGCAACCGGTGCCGTGGGTGTTGCGACTCTCGAAGCGCGGCGTGGTGAATGTTTCCTCACCGTTTCGCCAGACCAACCAGTCGGTAACGATCTCGCCAACCAAATGACCGCCCTTGACCAGTACCGCCGCCGATCCCAGTTCCAGTAATTGATGGGCCGCCGCCGCCAAATCGTCAGGCTGGCGGATGGTCAGACCGCTCAGCGCTTCCGCCTCGCGAACGTTGGGGGTGATGAGGGCGGCGCGGGGCAGCAGTCGCCGGATCAGCGTATCGCGCGCCGCTGGATCGAGCAGGCAATCGCCGCCCTTGGCGTACATCACCGGGTCCACCACCACCGAGACACCCACCGCCACGGTTTCCAACACCTCAACCACGGTGTCGATGACGGCGGCGTGGTGCAACATGCCGGTCTTGATGCAGTCGGCGCCAATGTCGTCCAGCACCACCCGCATCTGCTGGGCGATGAAGGCCGGCTCCACCCCAACGATGCCGAACACGCCCTGGGTGTTCTGCGCGGTCAGCGCCGTGATCGCGGTCGCCGCGTAGCCGCCCAACGCCGTGACCGTCTTCAGATCGGCCTGAATCCCCGCGCCGCCCCCGGAATCCGAACCTGCCACAATCAGTACCCGTCCGCTCATCAACATCCGCGCTCCTGTTCGTAAGGTTCAACGATGTGGTCCGAGAAACACGCAAAGTCTTTAAAATCAAGTTGTTGTGGATGATTCCGCCTGCTTGTCCAGTCGGTCAGGGAGAATATTTACCTTGCCCAATCCGCCGATCGCCGATCCGCAAGCCCTACTCGATCACGGCGATCACGGAATAATTGCGCAACGCGACAAAAGCAGGTAGCGTACCGCGCTTTCCCCGGACAGTAACGATTCAATCGACATGCGGCTCGAAACCCCCCTGTGCCTGTACACCGACGTGGTACCCCCTAAGTGGATCGATTACAACGGCCACATGAACGTGGCCTACTACGTGCTGGCTTTCGACCATGCCACCGATGCCTTCATGGATTTCCTGGGCATGGGGCAGGATTATCGAGAGCACTACAACTGCTCGGCCTTCGTAGTGGAGACGCACGTAAATTACCACCGGGAACTATTGGCCGGCGATCCGATGCGCATTACCACCCAGTTGCTTGGTTTCGATAGCAAGCGCATTCACTATTTCCATCGCCTGTACCATGACGAAAAAGGATTTCTGTCCGCCACCACCGAACTCATGGTCATTCATGTCGATCTCACCGAGCGGCACAGCGCCTCGATGCCCTTGGCCGTGCTGGACCGCCTGAGCGCGCTGATGACCGCTCATATTCAATTGCCGCGACCGCCGCAGTCGGGCCGGGTGATGGGGGTGCGCGCCAAGCCGCCAACTCTGGGATCCCCGATGGCCGTTGTGCAGCCGATGGCTCGCGCCCGGGGTCATGGCTAGCCCGGTGGTGTGGAGTAGTGGTACCGGGAATAATGATTCTTGGGATCGCGATCCAGAATTTAGGATTAGCCAGTCCGGAAATAGCTGCCCTGAGCGTTTAGCATTGCCGGGACGGAGATAAAAAGCAGGGCCGGCCGTGGCGAATTTTTGTTATGCTCGATAGTGCCATCTCCAAGCTCCCACCTCGAGTCTGAATATTGGCGAATTTGGTACGACACATCTTGCTGGCGGCGGAAAAGCGCATTGGGCCGGTGCTATCCCGACCGGAACTCTGGCTGCGGGGCGCCGCGATGTTCGGCAACGCAGTTTTGGTGATTGCGTTGGCCTATACGCTCGCGGGTTTGACGGTGGCGATTCTCTGGAACCGGTTGCCCCTACCCGTCGGGGCGGCAACGTCGGCCCTATCGGAACCATCCGCCAGCGAGACCCCGCTCATCCAACCGGCCGATTACACCGCCATCGGCGCATGGCATCTCTTTGGCCGGGTGGATACCGCCCAACCGGTGGAAGCGCCGCCCGCCGTCCTGCCGGTGACCCCGCTTAATCTGCGGCTGGTGGGGGTGTTTTTCGTCGAGCGGGGCGGAGACAGAGCGCTGGCGCTGATTGCCGAGGGCACGGGTTTAGAGCGGGGTTATCGCATTGGCGAATCGTTGCCTGGCGGTGCTCGTCTAGAGCAGATTCAACGCGACCGCGTGGTCGTTTCTCGCGGCGGCCGGCAGGAAGTGCTCAATCTGCCAAGGTTGGGCGACGCCAGTAAGATGCCGGTTCCCAGAGGTATGCCGCCGTCGATGCCGACCGAGCCGGGGATGATGCCCGAGCCGGGGATGATGCCCGAGCCGGAGATGGCGCCCGAGCCGGAGATGGTGCCTGAACCGGCGGCCTTCCAGGAGCCGCGGGCGATTGACGCGAGTGCCGTGGCGGCCCGGCTGCGCGGTGCGACGCCGAACCGGCCCGAGGCTTTGGAGGATATCGCCTTCGCCAGCCCTTACGTGCAAAACGGCCAATTTCTTGGTTTTCGTTTGCGGCCGGGGCGAGATCGGCAACTTATGCAGCAATTGGGTCTGAACAGCGGCGACGTGATCACCGAAGTCAACGGCAGCCGCCTTAACAACCCGATGCAGGGTTTGGTCATGTTGCAGGGTTTGCTGAACGCCGATCAGATCAATGTGCGGGTGCTGCGGGACGGTACCGAAATTCCCTTGACCTTTTCCCTGGGTGGACCAGCAATCCGATGACCGAAACTGATCGCCGGGGCTGGTCCGGTGCCCATTGACCATTGACGATGACAATGACCAACTGGCTGAACAGACAGCTCTCTTCTCGCAGGCAGTCCATGCGCCGCCGGGCGTTGGGCGTGCTGTTGCTGGGTTCGATCCTCACTCTGACGGCGAGTGCCGCTCCGGTGACGCTGAATCTCAAAGATGCCGACATCAATGCCCTGGTGGAGAGCATGTCGGTATTGACCGGCAAGAACTTTATCGTCGATCCGCGGGTCAAGGGCCGGGTGACCATCATTTCCTCCAAGCCCATGGATGAGAAGGAACTCTACGAGGTGTTCCTGGCGGTGTTGGGGGTACATGGATTCGCGGCCGTCCCCAGCGGCAACGTGATCAAAATTGTCCCGGCGGCTGGCGCCAAACAGGAGAGCATTCCGACCGTTGACCGGCAGAGGGGCGTCGAACCGGATCAGATCGTGACCCGGATTATCCAGGTTCAGAACGTCTCCGCCGCCCAAGTCGTGCCGATTCTGCGTCCCTTGATTCCGCCGCAGGGCCACTTGGCGGCATATACACCGACCAACGTCCTGATCATTTCCGATAGCGCCGCCAACGTCGAGCGTATCGCCAGCATCATTGCCCGGGTTGATCTGGCCAGCAACGAGGAAGTGGAAATCGTGCCGCTGCGCCATGCCTCGGCCACCGAAATCGTGCGGGTGCTCACCGCGCTGGAGCAGAGCAGGGCCAAGAACGATCCGGCCGGGGCCGTCGGTACGCCGCTGCGGATGGTGGCGGACGAGCGCACCAACAGCATTCTGTTGAGCGGGGACAAGGCGTCTCGGCTGCGGTTGCGGACGCTGATTTCCCATCTGGATACGCCGGTGGAGAGCGGCGGCAATACCCAGGTCGTCTATCTCCGCTACGCCAAAGCCAAGGAGTTGGCGACAGTATTGCAGGGGGTCAGCAAGAATCTGAGCAGCGAAGCCGCCCGCAACGCGCCGATGCCAGGAGGACAACCCCCGGGTGCGCCGCCGGGGGGTAGCAGTAGTAGCAGTGGAGCCAGTCTGATCGATATCCAGGCCGACGAGGCGACCAATTCCCTGGTGATTACCGCACCGCCCGAACTCATTCGCTCCCTGCGTTCGGTGATCGCGCAACTGGACATCCGCCGCGCCCAGGTGCTGGTGGAGGCGGTCATCGCCGAGATTTCCGCCGAGAAAACCGCCAAACTCGGGGTGCAATGGGTGGTTGGCACTAATAATGCGGTGGGTTTCACCAACTTTGACGTCGGCGCCAGCAGTTTGGCGAATGTGCTCGGGTTGGCGGGAACGATAAACATGGCCTTAGACCCGCCGAGTGGGGAACCTACGATGCCCGACTTGTCGAATGCTCAAATCCCTCAGGGTCTCCAGCTCGGGGTGGGGAGTGTTGCCGGCGGCATCGGCGCTATCATCAGCGCTTTAGCCAAGGACGCCGATGCCAACGTGCTGTCCACGCCGACCGTGGTGACGCTGGATAACGAAGAGGCGGAGATTATCGTCGGTCAGAATGTGCCGTTCGTAACTGGTACCTATACCACCTCAACCACCAGTGCGTCGACTGATAACAGCGGTTTGCAGTCTGGGGGTCCGTTCCAGACCATTCAGCGCAATAAAGTGGGCATACAACTCAAGGTCAAGCCACAGATCAATGAAGGCAATGCCGTCAAATTGGAAATTACCCAGGAAGTATCCAACGTGGTGCCTTCCGCCAATGCCGCGACCCAGGGACCGACCTTGAATACGCGCGAAATCAAAACCAAGGTGCTGGTGGAGGACGGGCAAATCCTGGTCTTGGGCGGGCTGATCGACGAGAAGCTTGATGAAAGCGCACAAAAAGTACCGCTCCTGGGCGATATTCCATTATTGGGTAATCTATTTCGCTACCGCAACACCACCAGGCTGAAGCGCAACCTGATGGTGTTTCTGCACCCGGTCATTTTGCGGGACCCGCAGCAGAGCACACTATATACCAGTGATAAATATAGCTATATTCGCGAGCAGCAGCTTGCCGCTCGCGAGAAAGGCGACTATCTGTTGCCCGATGTTCAATCGCCGGCGCTGAAACCGCAGGAAGAGGTCAAGGAGCAGGGCACGATTCTCAATTTATCGCCGCCGGCCGCGCCGACGCCGGCTCCAGCGATTTCCGCCGCGCCGGCTCCCTCGGAGTTTGGATTTAACAATAAATGAACCCTGAATTCTTGCCGACCGCGGCGGGCGAGGGGCCGCCCCGTCACCTGCCCTATGCTTTTGCCAAGCGTCACGGCGTGCTGGTTGTGGATCAGGAGGACGGCAGAATCACCGTCGCCTGCCGCCCGGGCATCAGTCCGGGCAGTCTGGCGGAATTGCGCCGCTTTCTGGATGTCCCGCTACGGCCGGTCCTGGTGCAGGCCGAACATTTCGAGCGCATGCTGCAGGACAGCTACGAAGGCGACAGCGACGGCGCGGCGCGGATGATGGAGGACCTCGGCGAGGAAATCGATCTCAACCAGGTGTCCCTGAGTCTGCCCGAACCGGAAGATTTGCTGGAAAGCGCCGACGACGCCCCGATCATCCGCCTGATCAACGCCCTTCTGACTGGAGCGATCAAGGAAAACGCCTCGGACATTCACATCGAATCGTTCGAGAACCGGCTGCTGGTACGCTTCCGGGTGGATGGCGTGCTGCGCGAGGCGTTGCAGCCGCCGCGAGCACTGGGACCGCTGCTGGTGTCTCGCGTCAAGGTGATGGCTCACCTCGATATCGCCGAAAAACGTCTGCCGCAGGATGGCCGGATTTCGTTGCGGGTCGCGGGTCGACCGGTGGACGTGCGGGTTTCGACCTTGCCGACCGGGCATGGCGAGCGGGTGGTCATGCGCTTGCTGGACAAGCGCGAGGGCCGGCTGGAATTGCAGAATCTGGGCATGGAGCGGCACGACGAGGCCCGGCTGCTGAGGTTGATTCAGCGCCCGCACGGTATTCTGCTGGTCACCGGCCCGACCGGGTCCGGTAAGACCACCACCCTGTACGCGGCGCTGACCCTGCTCAACGACCGCAAGCGCAACATCATGACCGTCGAGGATCCGATCGAGTACTACCTCGATGGGATTAGCCAAACCCAAGTCAACACCAAGGTGGAGATGACGTTTGCCCGTGGTTTGCGCGCCATTCTGCGCCAGGACCCCGATGTGGTCATGGTCGGCGAAATCCGCGATCTGGAGACTGCCGAAATCGCCGTGCAAGCCTCGCTCACCGGCCATCTGGTGCTCTCGACCCTGCACACCAACAGCGCGGTCGGCGCCATCACCCGGTTGCGCGACATGGGAGTGGAGCCGTTCCTGTTGTCCTCCTCGCTGATCGGCGTGCTGGCCCAGCGGCTGGTGCGCCAGCTCTGTCACCACTGCAAGCTTCCCCATCCCGCCACTCCGGCCGACTGCGAAGTGCTGGGCGCATATCCGACCGCGCCGCCGATCCATACTCCCGCCGGCTGCGAACAGTGCAACCAGTCCGGTTATCGAGGCCGTACCGGTATTTTCGAACTGGTAATGGTGGACGAGGCGATGCAGACCATGATTCACGAAGGTAGGGGCGAACTGGACCTCGAACGCCATGCCCGCCAGTCCAGCCCCAGTATCCGCGACGACGGTCGCCGTCGGGTGCTGGCTGGCGATACGTCGCTGGCGGAACTGGTACGGGTGACGCGGGAGGATTAGTGCCGGCTTTTCAGTATGCCGCGTTTGATGCCAAGGGCCGTCAGCACAAAGGGTTGATCGAGGCCGATACGCCGCGGCTGGCCCGGCAGGCATTGCGCGAGCGTGGCCTGAATCCGCTGGGGATCGAGGAAGTCGCCAGCCAGGAGCGACGCCGCAGTCAGCGACTGTGGGGGTTGCGGGTCAGCGCTACCGAGTTGGCGCTGATCACCCGGCAAATGGCGACGCTGGTCGGGTCGGGGTTGCCGGTGGAGGAGGCGCCTGGGCGCGGTGGCGAGGCAGGCTGACCGGGCGCGGCTGGGTGGCTTGATGCTGGCGGTGCGAACCCGGGTGTTGGAAGGGCACACGCTGGCGACCGCTCTGGGCGAATTGCCGCAGGTATTTCCGGAACTGTATCGGGCGACCGTGGCCGCCGGCGAGCAATCCGGCCATCTGGAGGTGGTGTTCGAACGGCTGGCCGATTACACCGAGGCCCGCCAGCAGATGCGCCAGAAGGTCGGACTGGCGCTGTTTTATCCGCTGTTGCTGACCGGTGTCGCCGTCCTGGTCGTCGCCGGCCTGCTGACCTATGTGGTGCCGCAGGTGGTGCAGGTGTTCAGCAGTCTCAACCAGCAATTGCCGGCCCTGACCCGTGGCCTGATCGCCCTCAGCGAGTTTCTGCGCCAGCACGGTGGGCTGTTGCTGGGGGTGCTGGCGGCCGGCGCGGTCGCCTGGGTGTATGCCCTGCGGCGGACCGGATTCCGCCGCCAGGTACACCAGATTCTGCTGCGGTTGCCGCTACTGGCGCGGTTGGTGCGGGGTACCAACACCGCTCGCTTCGCCCGCACCTTCAGCATCCTGATGGCGAGCGGGGTGCCCGTGCTGGAGGCGCTGCGGATTTCAGCGCAAGTGCTCAGCAATCTACCGATGCGGGAGGCGGTGGAGCAGGCGGCGGCGCGGGTCAAGGAGGGTGCCAGCCTGCACAAGGCGATCAGCGCCAGCGGCTATTTTCCACCGATGACCGTGCAATTGATCGCCAGCGGCGAAGCCAGCGGCCGGCTGGAGAGTATGCTGGAACGGGCCGCGGTGCAGCAGGAACGGGAGACCGAGACCTTGATTGCCGCTCTGCTGGGTATTTTCGAGCCCATGTTGATTCTGGTGATGGGGGGCGTGGTGCTGGTGATCGTCTTGGCCATCTTGTTGCCGATTTTCGATCTCAATCAACTGGTGCGCTGAGCCGCCGCCCGCAGGCCAGCGTCATCCAGGGTGTAGGCGCGAGCGAAGCCACCCACGAAGCGCACCTGGACCGGGGTGAGGCGCAGCAACAGAAAGTCGCCGAACTCGAAACGCGGCGTCGAAGTGGGCAGCCGTTCCTGGTAGCGGCGAGCCGCATCCCGGTAATCCGCGCAATCCTTGGGGATGATCGCGACTTCGCCCTGGACCATCACCCGCGCGAGCGTTTGCGGATCTTCATTTTCCCGTTCCGGTGCGCTGATCGCCAGACTGGCGCGGGGATGGGCCAGCAGATTGCGAGTGTGGGCCGCCAGGGTGCTGAGGTGCAGCAGAAAGCCGCCGAAGCCGGCTTCCGGGACGTAAGCGACCCAGGATGCCTCGGGGCCCTCGGGACCCTGGGTAGCCAGCGCGGCCCAGCGCCGGTCGCGTATCAGCTCCACCATCAGTTGCTGTTCCTGTAGATTCATCGGTGGATACCTCGAAGTGGGCGGGGGATTGGCGGCGCCGAAATTTGGCTTGCCGGCGTTTCACGGCAGTGCTGCCCAGTCCACCGCGTGAGATGCCATGCTGCCAGATTCCCTCCACAGCGGCGATAGTTCCCGCAGCCGGTCGACCGCCTTGCCGACCGCCGCTGCAGTGTCATCGATCTCCTCGAGCGTGGTGAAGCGGCCCAGGCTGAATCGGACCGCGCCGCGCGCCCGGAAGGAATCGCAGCCCATGGCTCGCAAGACATGCGAAGGTTCGTTGATGGCGGAAGAGCAGGCGGAACCGGTGGCGACAGCGATTTCAGGGAGCGCGGCCAGTAGCGCCTCGGCGGCGATGCCGGCAAAACTGACATTGAGAATGCCGGGGCAATGCTGCGCGGGATGGCCGTTCAACGCCACCTCACCCAACCCGGCCAGCGCCCGCCACAAACGGTCGTGCAAATGCCGGATGCGCCCTTGCTCGTCGGTCATTACAGCGCCGGCAATCCGGCAGGCTTCGCCCATGGCCACAATCTGGTGGGTGGGCAGGGTACCGGCCCGCAAACCCCGTTCCTGACCGCCACCGTATAACAAGGGCTCCAGCCGTACCCGGTTAGGGCGCTGCCGGACGTACAGCGCACCGATTCCTTTGGGACCGTACAGCTTGTGAGCGCTTAGGCTCAGCAGATCGACGGGCAACGCGTGCAGATCGATCGGCAATTTGCCGACGCTCTGGGCGGCGTCCACGTGCAACAGGACGTCTCGAGGGCGGGTTAGCGCGCCAACAGCGGCCAGGTCCTGTACCACGCCGGTTTCGTTGTTGACATGCATCAACGACACCAGCACGGTATCGGGACGCAACGCCGCCGCCAGTCGTTCCAGTGCAATCAGGCCATCCGGTTCGGGGTCGAGATAGGTGACCGCGCAGCCTTCCCGTTCCAACCACCGGCAGACGTCGAGCACGGCCTTGTGTTCGGTCTTGCCGGTGATCAGATGCCGGCCTTTGCCGGGTATGGGCGTCCATGGCGCCCCGAAGGGCCAGATTGTTGGCCTCGGTTGCCCCGGAGGTCCAGACGATCTCGCGGGGATCGGCCATCGAGCAGGGCGGCGACTTGTTCGCGGGCGGTTTCGACCGCCCGCGCCGCTATCCGGCCGAAGGAGTGGGTGCTGGAGGAAGGGTTGCCGAAAACGCCCTCTCGGGTTAGGTATCGACCCAGCAGGTCCGCAACGCGCGGATCGACCGGCGTGGTCGCCGCATAATCCAGATAGATCGGCAAGCGCATCTCGCCACGGTGAAATCGCTTACATGGCGGCGATGGAAACCGGCACCTGTTCGACGGAGACACGCTCGCGCCGACGTGTATCGTTTTGACGACGCGCCACTTCGCAGACGGCGGGACGCTCGACGAACTGTGCCAGCGTGATGCCTTCCAGGAAGGTGAAAATCTGCCGACTCAGATCGGTCCACAATTCGTGGGTCAGACAGCGCCGGCCTTCCTGGCAATCCTCGTGACCGAAGCAACGGGTAGCATCCAGCCGTTCGTCGACGGCGCTGATGATGTCCGCGACCGTGATCTGATCGGGAAAACGCGCCAGCCGGTAGCCACCACCCGGTCCGCGCACGCCTTCCACCAGGTTCTGCTTGCGCAGTTTGGCGAACAACTGTTCCAGGTAGGACAACGAAATGCCCTGACACTGGGAAATTTCGGCCAGTGTGACCGGACCATACCGGTCGTGAATGGCCAAATGCATCATGGCGGTGACCGCATAACGACCTTTGGTTGAAAGTCTCATGGTATTACCCTGCTGGTAAGGTGGATCGAAAGGTTAATTCCTTACTATTAAGTAAGGAAAATATATTAACCGATCAAGTTAGTCAACTAATCCAGCAAAAAATAGCCATGCTTTCAGGAATCCTTGGGGTGGCGGCCAGCAGGTTGGAGAGACGGCCCGGTGAAACGATGGCCTTGACGCAGGCAGTAATTCAGCCATTTGAACAGAAACCGGTTGATCTTCCAGCGGGAATAGAGCTGCGTCCTGTCGGCACGCTGGTTGGAAAGGGATTCATTATCGAATGCCGGGCGATGGCGAAGATGGGCGGCCATCACCTCGGCCAGTCGGGCATCGTGATATACCCGGATGCGGAGATCGGGTTCGGCGAGCACCGTTCCGTCCTGGGCGAATTGGTAGGTCAGAACAAGTTCGCTGGTGTAGCGGAAACGCTCGATAAGCCGCAGGTGCAAATCCAGACCGCCCGGTATTCGGGAAACCAAATCGGCCGGGGTGTTGGGCATGACTGGAAGCAGCCGGCGCATGTTGATGTAGTTGCACTCGTATAAATCCATCAGCGCCGGGAAACTGCCCGGCGCATTGTGCAAGATCGAACAGAACTGGGGCGGGGGAAGCAGAATCATCTCAACTACCGGGCAAGAGCAAAGGTTCCAGGCGCCAGCCGGCCTTATCGCAACACAGCACGCTGCCTTGGGCATGCCAGTCCCCCAGCACCGCCCGCCGTGCCAGTCGGTCATCCAGCATCCATTCGTGAATGGCCGGCCGGTGAGTGTGGCCGTGAATCAGGCGATAAACACCGTGAGCGCGCAGCGCCTGGTCGACCGCCGTTGGATTGACATCGGTGATTTCGGCGCCTTTTTGCTGAGTCGCCTGCCGGCTGGTTTCACGCAACTGGCCGGCCAGCGCCCGACGCTGCGTCAGGGGTAGCTCCAGCAGCCACGCCTGCCAGTTCGGATCGCGAACCTGGGCGCGGAAGGCTTGATACTCGATGTCATCGATGCACAGCGTATCGCCATGCAGTAGCAGTACCGATTCGCCGTACAGGTCGATAACTCCGCTTTCCGGCAGCAGCCGAACGCCGCTGTCGGCAGCGAACCGGTCGCCGACCAGAAAATCGCGGTTGCCGTGCAGGAAATGCACGGGGACGCCGGAGTCAGCCAGCGTGCGCAGAGCGCTGGCGACTGTCCGCCCGAGTTCGGCGTCATCGTCATCGCCGATCCACGCTTCGAACAAATCGCCCAGAATGTAGCAGGCTTCCGCTTGCCGGGCGCGCTGTCTTAGAAAATCCAGCAGCAGGGCCGTGCTATCGGGTCGTGCCGGATCGAGGTGCAGATCGGAGATGAACAACGTGGCCATGATGCTTATTCGCCAACGATTTCCACTTTGGTAATCATCACGTCGTCCACGGGCACGTCCTGGTGGCCGCGCCGGGTCGTGGTCGGGACTTTGGCGATGGCATTGACCACATCCATTCCCTCAACCACCCGCCCGAACACGCAATAACCCCAGCCTTGGCTGGTTGGGGTGCGATGATCAAGGAAATCGTTGTCCTTGACGTTAATGAAGAACTGCGCGGTGGCGGAGTGGGGATCGGATGTGCGGGCCATGGCGATGGTACCGACCCGATTTTGCAAGCCATTGTCGGCTTCATTTTGGATGGGAGCGCGGGTTATTTTCTGGCTCATGCCCGGTTCAAGACCGCCGCCCTGAATCATGAAATTGGGGATCACCCGATGAAACAGAGTGCCTTCGTAGAAACCATCCCGGGCGTACTGAAGGAAATTGGCGGTGGTGGCCGGGGCGTTGGCGTGGTC
The DNA here is from genome assembly GCA_963715845.1 of uncultured Gammaproteobacteria bacterium. Classification (GTDB taxonomy): domain Bacteria; phylum Pseudomonadota; class Gammaproteobacteria; order Competibacterales; family Competibacteraceae; genus Competibacter_A. Next base: position 81,445 of record CAVQSJ010000027.1, read on the forward strand.
GAGTTCGATGCCGATGACTCCGAGCGGGGTATGCAGATTGACCATGATCTTGACTCACTGTTTACCGGGTTGTTGGGGTGTGCTGGGTGACGCTGGCGCCGGAGCGGGGAGGATGGTGGCGGAAGTGATGACAACCGGAGTTGCCGGCACGTCGGAAAAACGGCCGCCGGGACCACCGGTGCCGGTGGGTACCTTGCGTATTTTATCCACCGCTTCCATGCCGTCGATAACCTTGCCAAATACGGCGTAGCCCCAATCCTGCGGCGTGGATGCCCGGTAATCCAGCGCCGGGTTATCCTTGACGTTGATGAAGAACTGGGCGGTGGCGGAGCTGGGATCGGCCGTGCGCGCCATGGCGATGGTGCCCCGCAGATTCTTGAGGCCGTTGTTGGCTTCGTTTGGAATCGGCGCATGGGTCGACTTTTGCTGGAAGTCGGTGGTGAAACCACCGCCCTGGATCATGAAGTCGTCGATAACCCGGTGGAAAACCGTGCCGTTATAGAAGCCCTCGCGAGCATAAGCGAGAAAATTTTCCACTGTCTTGGGGGCCTTATCATCGGCCAGTTCCAGGGTGATCGGGCCAAGACTGGTATCCAGCCGGACTTGAGGGCCAGCCTGGGCGACCGAGCCGATCAGACTGAGGACAGTTGCAGCGAGTAACGGGGATAGATTTCGCATTGGGTAGTTACCTGGTTATGGAGATCACGGCGGGATGATAATTCAGTGATTACGCCTACCGCCAGATTTGGTGACCGTCGGCGCTTTCCGTTACCATGAATTCACTATGACCACCAATAATGTCAAAACTCGGTTCGCGCCCAGCCCAACGGGTTACCTGCATCTTGGGAATGTCCGCACGGCATTGTTCAATGCGCTGCTGGCCCGGCGCTGGGAGGGGCGGTTTCTGCTACGCATCGAGGATACTGACCCAGAGCGCAGCCGTTCCGAATACGTCGGAGCATTGCTGGAAGACTTGCGCTGGCTGGGGCTGGATTGGCAGGAAGGACCGGAAATCGGCGGTCCGCACGAACCTTATGCGCAGTCGGCCAGGGCAGCAATCTACGCGCGATACTACCAGCGGCTGGAAGCCTCGGAGCGGGTCTATCCCTGTTATTGCGCGCCGGTGGAACTGGCATTGAGCCGCAAAGCCCAGCTAACGGCCAGCCGGCCGCCGCGCTATATCGGGACCTGCGCTCGATTGAACCAGGCGGAACGCCAGGCGCGGCTCGAACAGGGTCTGCGACCGACGCTGCGCTTCCGCGTGCCGGTCGGGCGGACGGTCGAATTCACCGATCTGGTCCGTGGCCCGCAGCGTTTCGCCAGCGATGACATTGGCGATTTCGTGATCCGCCGGGCCGATGATACGCCGCAGTTTTTCTTTGCCAACGCCGTGGACGATGCGCTGATGGGGATCACCCACGTGCTGCGCGGCGAGGATCACCTGGCCAATACCCCGCGCCAGTTGCTGCTGCTGGAGGCGTTGGCCTTGCCCGCTCCCCGCTACGGTCATCTGGCGCTGATCGTCGGCGCCGATGGCGGGCCGCTGTCGAAGCGCGCGGGCGATCTCAGCCTGCGCGAGTTGCGGGCCGCCGGTTATCTGCCCGAGGCGTTGCTGAATTACCTGGCGCGGCTCGGTCATGCCTACGAGCGCGATGTCTGGATGGAGTCAGCCGAATTGGCTGCTCGTTTCACTCCGGAACATCTGGGCCGCGCCCCGGCCCGCTACGACGAGGCTCAATTGCTGCACTGGCAGACCGAGGCGGTCCAGCACGCGGCCGCGGATCGGTTGTGGACCTGGATGGGAGCGGCCGCGAGAGAGCGGGTGTCGGCCAGTCTAAGGGAGGAGTTTATCGCCACGGTCCGGCCCAATATTCGCTTTCCGGCCGATGCGGTTTTCTGGGCCGAACGGCTGTTCGACGCGGATTCAGTCCGAAGCGCCGACGGCCAGGCAGTCATCGCGGCGGCGGGTCCAGAATTCTTCGCGCACGCGCTGGCCGCCTATATCCGGCACGGTGCCGCCTATCAACCCCTGGTCGATGATTTGCGACAGCGCACCGGCACCAAGGGCAGGAACCTGTTCATGCCGTTGCGGGCGGCGTTGACCGGTGAAACTCATGGTCCGGAACTGGCCCGCATTCTGACCCTGCTGCCGCCCGAAACCGTCCATCGTCGCCTGCAAGCGTGCTGTTGACCGTGGCAGTTTTTTCCAAGCGGTCCTGTAGCCGCCCTTGTTGTCAGTGTCCTTTTCCCGAGAGAACCGTCCATGTTGCAGATTTTCAATAGCCTGACTCGCCAAAAGGAGGAATTTCGGCCCATCGAACCGGGCAAGGTGCGAATGTACGTGTGCGGGATGACGGTTTATGACTACTGCCATGTCGGTCATGCCCGCGCCATGGTAGTGTTCGATGTCGTGCTGCGCTGGCTGCGCACCAAGGGCTATGAAGTCACCTACGTGCGCAACATCACCGACATCGATGACAAAATTATCCGTCGTGCTCAGGAAAACGGCGAAAATTTCCGCGAGTTGACCGCGCGCTTTATCCAGGCCATGAACGAGGATCTGGCCGCGTTGGGCATTCTGCCGCCGACGCACGAGCCGCGCGCCACCGAGGCCATGGCGGACATGATCGCCCTGATCCAGACCCTGCTGGACAAGGGCTTCGCCTACGTCGGGGCCGCTGGCGACGTCTATTACGACGTCAGCCGCTTCGACCACTACGGGCGGCTGGCCAACAAAAAGCTGGAGGATCTGCGCGCAGGTGCCCGGGTCGAGGTCGAGGAGGCCAAGGACGATCCGCTGGATTTCGTGCTGTGGAAGGCCGCTAAATCCGGCGAGCCAGGTTGGGATTCGCCGTGGGGAATCGGGCGGCCCGGCTGGCACATTGAATGCTCGGCCATGTCCACCCGCTGCCTGGGCGAACACTTCGATATTCACGGCGGCGGCATGGATTTGAAATTTCCCCATCACGAGAACGAGATTGCCCAGTCCGAAGCGGCGAGCGGTCACCCCTACGTGAATTTTTGGATGCACAACGGTTTCGTGCAGATCAACGAAGAGAAGATGTCCAAATCGCTGGGCAACTTCTTCACCGTGCGCGAAGTATTGCAGCGTTATCAGCCGGAGGTGGTGCGGTTGTTCATTCTGTCCAGCCACTACCGCGGACCACTGAATTATTCGGACGAGAATCTGGAACACGCCAAGGCATCCTTGACCCGGCTGTACACGGCCCTGCGTGGATTGCCGATGGTGGAAGCGGCCCTTGAAGAGGGTTGGCGCACCCGGTTCGGACAGGCCATGGACGATGATTTCAACACGCCCGAAGCACTTGCGGTATTGTTCGATTTGGCTCGTGAAATCAATCGCTTGCGGGTTGAGGATGAGGCAGCGGCGGCGCGGTTGGGGATCAGCCTGAAGTGTTTGGGGGAGATACTCGGGTTGTTGCAAATCGATCCTGAAAGTTTTTTGCACGGTGTATCTGTAACTGTTCCTTCCGCGACCATCGAGGTTGCGGCCCTTGCACCGGAGAGATCGGTTGCCATCTCCGAGGAACAAATCAATGCCTTGATCGCCGAACGCGCTGCGGCCCGCAAAGCCAAAAACTGGGCCGAAGCCGACCGGATTCGCGCGCTGTTGCAGGGTGCTGGGATTGTGTTGGAGGATACGCCGAAGGGCACGCTCTGGCGGCGGGAATGAAAAACTGGCTTGACGCCGACGGAGTTCAAAAATAATATTCCCACTCCCGCATGGAAACGCGGATTGCCAATCTTGGCTAACGACGGGGTATAGCGCAGCCTGGTAGCGCACCTGCTTTGGGAGCAGGGTGTCGGGGGTTCAAATCCCTCTACCCCGACCATTGCCCGGGTCGGGCGGCGGCTCGGCAAGCACTTGTTCGCGGTACCGCGCCCGTAGCTCATGTGGATAGAGCATCAGCCTTCTAAGCTGAGGGTAGCAGGTTCGAGTCCTGCCGGGCGCGCCAGATCCCGGCTGGTTAAACGTGATTACGATGGTGGACGTAGCTCAGTTGGCAGAGCCCCGGATTGTGGTTCCGGTCGTCGTGGGTTCGAATCCCATCGTCCACCCCAAACTACAAGCTTGCTTTTTGACACCGTTTTTGGTTCCATCACAACCGTTTTTGGGCCGTTAGCTCAATTGGTAGAGCAGTTGACTCTTAATCAATTGGTTGTAGGTTCGAGTCCTACACGGCCCACCATCTCCAACACCCGAGTGTTTTGTCCCTCTATTTCCTTCGTCATCCACCCCGAGCGTTGTTGCAGCCCGATTTCTATTCGGGGGGTGTGTTGTCCTGTATACTTGCAACAAGTAGCGCTGGCCACCGCGTTCGAGTTCTTTTCAGTTTTCGATGGCAAATCACGTCAGATCGCGAGAGTGGCGGAACTGGTAGACGCGCTGGATTTAGGTTCCAGTGGGGCAACCCGTGAGAGTTCGAGTCTCTCCTTTCGCACCATCCACACTACGCGCCCAAGGGACCCTGTGCCCGGACTGTATTCCCTGGAAAGCGGGTGATGCCCCTGACGGTTTGCCGACATATAACGATCAACAGGTTTGAGGTGCATCAATGCAGGTTTCAGTTGAAACGCTGAGCGATCTGGAACGCCGGGTGACCGTGCAAGTGCCTGCGGATAGGCTCGCTAAGGAAGTTCGGGACCGGCTACAGTCCTTGTCACGGCGGGTCAAGGTGGATGGTTTCCGTCCGGGGAAGGTACCGTTCAAGCTGATCCAGCGGATGTACGCGGACCAGGTGCGCCACGAGGTCGTCACCGAATTGATGAAGGACACCCTGCATGAAGCGCTGGCTCTAGAGAAACTGAATCCGCTGGGAGGCCCGAAAATCGAGCCCAAAAACTTTGAAGAAGGCCAGGATTTCGAGTACTGCGCCACCTTCGAGATCATGCCCGAGTTCGATCCGACCGGGTTCGAGAACATCAGGGTCGAGCGGCCAGTGGCGGAAGTCACCGAGCAGGATGTGGACAACATGATCCTCAATCTGCGCCTGCAGCGGGCGGTTTGGAACGAGGTGGAGCGTCCGGCCCGAGAGGGGGACCGGGTTCGCATCGACTTCGAGGGTATGATCGACCGCCAGAATTTCTCCGGCGGCAAGGGCGATAACGTCAGCGTCGTATTGGGCAAGGGTTCGGTGCTCAAGGATTTCGAGGCACGGCTGACGGGCCTGAACGCGGGAGCGGAGATCGAGTTTGATATAACGTTTCCGGCGGACTACCAGGTCAAGGATATCTCCGGTAAGACCGCACATTTCCGGGTCAAGCTCCATGTTGTGGAAGAAGCCAGCCTGCCCGAGGTGGACGAGGCCTTCGCCGAGAGTTTCGACGTCAAGAAGGGGGGCATCGCTGGCCTGCGGCGGTCTCTGCGCGAGAACATGGAACGCGAGTTGCGCGATGGCATCAAAGCCACGGTTAAACGCCAGGTCATGCAGGGATTGCTGGATGCCAACCAAATTCCGGTACCGAGGCTGCTGATCGAACACGAGATCGAGCGTCTCGCCGGGCAGTTGAACTTCCCAGCCAATGCCAAGAGCGAGCAGAGTCAGCAACTCAAGACGCAATTGTTCGAGCCCGAAGCCCGCCGTCGGGTGGCATTGGGCCTGCTCATTGCCCGAGTGGCGGCGGACCAGGAGATCAAACCCGACGAGCGGCGAGTCCGGAATTATCTGGAAACCATGGCATCCACCTATCAGGAGCCAGCCGAGGTGCTGCGCTGGTACGAACAAACTCCGGGGGCGCTCGACAACGTGCGCGCCCTGATGCTTGAGGATCAGATCGTGGACTGGTTGCTGGAGCGGGCACAGGTAACCGAAAAAGCCACTACTTTCGCCGAGATCATGGCGCCCGACAAGCAGCCGGCTGCGACGCTGTCGCGGCAGGAGTCATCCGAATGAGTGAAAACGGTTCTTCCGCCGCCATCCGCGCTCTTAACCTCGTGCCGATCGTGGTGGAGCAAACCGCGCGTGGCGAGCGGGCTTATGACATTTACTCCCGCCTGCTGAAGGAGCGGGTAGTGTTTCTGGTCGGACCGGTCGAGGACTATGTCGCCAATCTGGTGGTCGCGCAATTGCTGTTTCTGGAAGCCGAAAACCCGGACAAGGATATACACCTCTACATCAACTCGCCCGGCGGTTCGGTCAGCGCCGGCTTGGCCATTTACGACACCATGCAATTTGTCAAGCCGAGCGTCAGCACCATGTGCGTGGGACAGGCGGCCAGCATGGGCGCGCTGTTGCTGGCCGGCGGTGCGTCTGGCAAGCGCTTCTGTCTGCCGCACTCGCGCGTCATGATCCATCAACCGCTGGGCGGATTTCAGGGGCAGGCCAGCGATATCGACATCCATGCCCGGGAAATCCTGCTGGTTCGAGATCGCCTGAACCGAATCCTGGCCAGGCATACCGGCCAACCGGTCGAGAAGATCGCCATCGATACCGACCGTGATAATTTCATGGGTGGGGCCGAGGCGGTCGAATACGGCTTGATCGATGCGGTATTGAACCAGCGCGCCCTAACGACCTGACGCAACGAGCGGATGCGCGGCCCTATTCCTCGGTGTCGGCGTGTCTGCGATATTGCATACCAAATCCCTATACCCTGCGTCTGATTCGCATCACGGCCCGAGTCGCGGTACTCTGGCAACACCGGTCATGCGGCGTGCGATGGAGCGCCGCGCCCGCCGGTTCCGAACGACCGCTCGATGATGAGGAAGGCATTTATGAGCAGAGACCGAAGTGACAGGAGCGACGATGACAAGCTGTTGTATTGCTCCTTTTGTGGCAAGAGCCAACATGAGGTGCGCAAGCTGATTGCCGGGCCGAACGTGTTCATTTGCGACGAGTGCGTCGAACTGTGCAACGACATCATCCGCGAGGAGATGGAGGAAACCGCCCCCGCCACCACCAGCAAGCTGCCCAAGCCGCACGACATCAACCGGGTGCTGGACGAATACGTCATCGGCCAGGAGCGTGCCAAAAAAGTCCTTTCGGTTGCGGTCTACAACCATTTCAAGCGCTTGGAACTGCAACGCACCAGCCGCGCCAAGAATAGCGAAGTCGAGGTCGCCAAGAGCAATATTCTATTGATCGGTCCCACCGGATCGGGCAAAACGCTGCTGGCGGAAACCCTGGCCCGCTTGCTGAACGTGCCGTTCACCATCGCCGACGCCACGACGCTGACCGAAGCCGGCTACGTCGGCGAGGATGTGGAGAACATCATCCAGAAACTGTTGCAGAAATGCGATTACGATGTCGAGAAGGCGCAGACTGGCATCGTCTACATCGACGAGATCGACAAGATCTCGCGCAAGTCCGACAATCCTTCAATCACGCGCGACGTATCGGGCGAAGGTGTCCAGCAGGCATTGCTAAAGCTCATCGAAGGCACCGTCGCCTCGGTCCCGCCGCAGGGCGGGCGCAAGCACCCGCAGCAGGAATTCCTGCAAGTGGATACCACCAACATCCTGTTCATTTGCGGCGGCGCCTTCGCCGGTCTGGACAAGGTCATTCGCAGCCGCTCCGAAAAGGGTGGCATCGGCTTCTCGGCGGACGTGAAGAGCAAGGACAGTGGCAAGAGCATCGGCGAGGTGCTCATGCAAGTCGAGCCGGAGGATCTGATCAAATACGGCCTGATACCCGAATTCGTCGGTCGCCTGCCGGTGGTGGCGACCTTGACCGAACTCGATGAGGGCGCGCTGGTGCGGATTTTGACCGAACCCAAGAACGCCATCGCCAAACAGTTCAACCGCCTGTTCGAAATGGAGGGCAGCGAGCTGGAGTTCCGCGAGGATGCGTTGCGGGCGGTCGCCCACAGAGCCATGGAACGCAAGACCGGCGCGCGCGGACTACGGACCATTCTCGAGCACATCCTGCTGGACACCATGTACGATCTGCCCAGCATGCAAAACGTCCGCAAGGTGGTGGTCGACGATTCCGTGGTCGAAGGTCGCGCCAAGCCTTATTTCATCTACGAGAACGCCGAGCGCCGTGCCGCCGCGCACGATTGATCCCTGGTCCGGCTTCCAGTCATCCGGCGATCCGCGCCCGGGTTCGGACGGGGTTTGGCGGACCGATTATTTCTCTACCAGCGGGCGGTACCCCGTCGCGCGCGTTCGATTCGCCAAACCGGCGCTGCCCGTCCAGCCGTCCGGGTTAACCGCAGAGGTCCTGCCATGAAGCAGAACGAAGCCAGATACGACAGTTTGCCCAGTCATGCGCTGATGCCGGTTTTGCCGCTCCGCGACGTGGTGGTTTACCCGCACATGGTCATCCCGCTGTTTGTCGGCCGGGAAAAATCCATCCACGCGCTCGATCTGGCCATGCAGAGCAACAAACGCATCGTGCTGATCGCACAGCGCAGCGCCGAGGTGGACGACCCCAGGAGCGGCGACATCTACGCCATCGGTACCCTGTCGAATGTTCTGCAACTGCTGCGGTTGCCGGACGGCACGGTCAAGGTGCTGGTGGAGGGCAGCCAGCGAGTTCGTATCCGCCATTTCACCGAAACCCAGTCCTGCTTTATCGCCGAGGTGTCGCTGCTGGAACCCTTGCTGGACGAGAAAGCCTCCCAGGAAGTCCAGGCGCTGATGCGCTCGCTGCTTCATACCTTCGACCAGTATGTCAAACTCAACAAGAAAATCCCCGGCGAGGTACTGACCTCGGTTTCCAGCATCGATGATCCCAGCCGGCTGGCCGATACCATCGCCGCTCACATGACGCTCAAACTCGACGAAAAGCAGAAGATTCTGGAGATCCAGAACCTGCGCGAGCGCCTCGAACATTTGCTGACCCTGGTGGAAGGCGAGATCGACATCCTGCAAGTCGAGAAGCGCATCCGCGGCCGGGTCAAACAGCAGATGGAAAAGAGCCAGCGCGAGTACTATCTGAACGAACAGATGAAGGCGATTCAGAAGGAACTCGGGGATTTGGAGGACGCGCCCAACGAAATCGAGGAACTGGCCCAGCGCATCGAAAAGGCTGGGATGCCGAAAGAGGCCAAGGTCAAAGCCCAAGCGGAGTTGAACAAGCTGAAGATGATGTCGCCGATGTCGGCCGAGGCGACCGTGGTGCGCAATTACGTCGACTGGCTGGTCAGCGTACCTTGGAAAAAACGCACCAAGATCCACCAGGATCTGGCAACGGCCGAGGGGATTCTGGAAGCCGACCACTACGGTCTGGAGAAGGTCAAGGAGCGGATTCTCGAATATCTGGCCGTCCAGCAGCGGGCGCGCAAGCTCAAGGGGCCAATCCTGTGTCTGGTCGGACCGCCGGGGGTGGGCAAGACCTCGCTGGGACGATCCATCGCCCGCGCCACCAACCGCAAATTCGTGCGGATGTCGCTGGGCGGGGTGCGCGACGAGGCCGAGATCCGTGGGCACCGCCGCACCTACATCGGCTCGCTGCCGGGCAAAATTATTCAGAACCTGGCCAAGGTCGGCGTGCGCAATCCGCTGTTTCTATTCGACGAAATCGACAAGATGTCGATGGATTTCCGCGGCGATCCCTCCTCGGCGCTGCTGGAGGTGCTGGATCCCGAGCAGAACAACACCTTCAACGATCACTATCTGGAGGTGGATTTCGACCTTTCGGACGTGATGTTCGTGGCGACCGCCAACTCGCTTAACATCCCGCCGCCCTTGCTGGACCGCATGGAGGTGATCCGTATTCCGGGCTATACCGAGGATGAGAAACTCAACATCGCCTCCCGCTATCTCGTGCCGAAGCAGATCGCCAATAACGGCTTGCGCAAGGACGAGTTGGAAACCGTCGATGACACCATCCGCGACATTATCCGCTTCTATACCCGCGAGGCGGGCGTGCGGAATCTGGAACGGGAAATCGCCAAAATATGTCGCAAGGTGGTTAAGGAAGTCACTCTGCATCCGGTCGAACAGAAGATGGTTGTTGCCCCCGATATGCTGGAGAAATATCTGGGAGTGCGTCGTTTCCGCTACGGTCTGGCCGAGGAGCTGGATCAGATCGGTCAGGTGACCGGGCTGGCCTGGACCGAAGTGGGTGGGGAACTGCTCAGCATCGAGGCGGCTCTGGTGCCCGGTAAAGGCAAGTTGATCCATACCGGCCAGTTGGGCGAGGTCATGCAGGAATCCATTCAGGCAGCGTTAACCGTGGTTCGCAGCCGTGCCGATACGCTTGGTATCGATTCGGAATTTCATCAGAAATACGACATCCACATTCACGTGCCCGAAGGCGCGACGCCCAAGGACGGCCCCAGCGCCGGTATCGGGATGTGCACGGCGCTGGTATCGACGCTGACGCGTATTCCGGTGCGGGCCGGTGTTGCCATGACTGGCGAAATTACGCTGCGGGGTGAGGTGTTACAGATTGGCGGGCTCAAGGAGAAGCTGCTGGCGGCGCACCGGGGTAATATCTCGACGGTGGTGATTCCCGAGGAAAACCGCAAGGATTTGACCGAAATCCCGGAGAATATCCTGGCCAAGCTCGATGTACGGCCGGTCCGCTGGATCGATCAGGTCCTGGAGATTGCCCTGCAGACCTTGCCGACGCCCAAGTCGCGGGAGTCGGCGGAACTGGATACGACGGCAGCCACGCCGGAATCCACGAACAAGACCGGTAATGCGCTGGAAAGCGTGCGAGCGCACTGAACAAGACGGTCGGAGCCGATTGACACTGCTTGAAACGCCCTGTTATAAGGAAAAAGTGGCTATCTTTATTCCAGGGCGGGATCAACGCGCGCCACTCCGGCGGCGTCCAGGCCCAATAATGTACAACACTGCATAGGAAGGGGCTCATGAACAAGACTGAATTGGTTGATGCTGTTGCCCAGGTGACCGACCTGTCCAAAACCGTGGCTGGCAAGGCCGTGGATGCTGTGCTGGCAGCGATCAGCAAATCTCTTCGGAGCGGAGAAACCGTGGTGTTAACCGGTTTCGGGACATTTTCGATACGTGAACGTCCCGCGCGGACTGGCCACAACCCCAAGACTGGTCAGCAGATGGAGATCAAGGCCAGTAAGACTCCGGTATTCAAGGCTGGAAAAACCCTCCGAGATGGAATAAAATAAAAAATTCTTTCAAGGGTGCTTAGCTCAGTTGGGAGAGCATCGCCCTTACAAGGCGAGGGGCGGGGGTTCAAGTCCCTCAGCACCCACCAGGGTTCGGATGGAGCGGTAGTTCAGATGGTTAGAATACCGGCCTGTCACGCCGGGGGTCGCGGGTTCGAGCCCCGTCCGCTCCGCCACATTTTCTGCCTATCATCGTAATCTTCCGATTTGGCTATCCGGAGCGGTAGTTCAGATGGTTAGAATACCGGCCTGTCACGCCGGGGGTCGCGGGTTCGAGCCCCGTCCGCTCCGCCAACATTCAGGGGTGTCGTCCAGACACCCTTTTTTATGCGTGCTCGTAGTGTCGTTCCGATTCCTTTCCAGTGATCCGACCTGAAACCGGGTAAGTACTATGCTCCTACAGAAAATCCGCGATCACGCCCAGGGCTGGTTCGCCTATACCATCATCGGGTTGCTGACCATTCCGTTCGCGGTCTGGGGCATCAATTATTATTTCGAGGGTGGCGGGCCGATGGATGCCGCCGTGGTCGGCAACAGCAAGATTACCCTGCAGGAATTCCAGCGGGCTTATCAGCAACAGCGCCAGCGCATGCAGACCATGCTGGGCGGCAACATGGACCCAGCGCTGCTGGACGGGCCGCGCCTGAAGCAGGATGTGTTGCGGCAGTTGATCGACGAGCGCGTGCTGAATCAAGTCGCCCATGATCAGGGATTCCGGGTCGGCGACCGGCAACTGCACGATGCGGTCATGGCACTGCCGGTATTCCAGCAGGGCGGTGGATTCAACCGGGAGTTGTACGAACGGTTGCTGCGCAACCAGGGTTATACCGCGGCGATGTTCGAGGAAGGCCTGCGTCAGTCGCTGGCGACGGGGCAGTTGCGCGATGGGGTAGTGGCGTCGACCTTGATCACGCCGGCGGAAATGGAGCAGATCATCGCGCTGCTCAAACAACAGCGGGAATTGCAGTACGTGGTGCTGCCCCTGGAGAAGTATGTCGCCCAGGCAAGCGTGGATGATGCCGCTATCAAGGAATATTTCGAGCAGAACAGGGATCGCTTCGTCAATCCCGAACAGGTCCAAGTGCAGTTCATCGAGCTGAAACTGGCGCAAATCGCCGATGGCATTACGGTCGGCGAGGACGACCTGAAAGCCGCCTACGAGGAGCAGACTGCCAAGTACGGCCAGCCCGAGGAGCGCCAGGCTTCCCACATTCTGGTCAAGCTGGCGCCAAACGCTAGCGAGGCCGAGGTGGAGCAGGCTCGCACCAGAGCGCAACAGATCGCCGACAGTATCCGGTCGGGCGCCAAGAGCTTTGACCAGGCGTTGCAGGAGGCGAAAGCCGACTCATCCGGTCAATTGGAAGGTGGCGAGCTGGGGACCATCGGAAAGGGCATGTTCGATAATCCGGCTCTTGAGAACGCCTTATTCGCCTTGCAAAAGCCGGGCGAGTTCAGCGACGTGGTGCGGATGCCCGCGGGATTTCACGTCGTCCGGCTGGATGGCGTTACCCCGGCCCAAGTGAAACCGTTCGAGGAGGTGCGCGAAACCGTAGCCATGGAACTCCGCCAGCAGCAGGCCGAGAGCCGCTTCTACGAGATCACTCAGAACCTTGCCAATGTCGCCTACGAGCACCCCGACAGTCTGGAGCTGGCGGCCAAGGCTTTGAACGTGCCGGTTCAGGAGAGCGGCTGGTTCAGTCATAAGGGCGGGGAGGGGATTACCGCCAACCCCAAGCTGATCGGCAGTGCCTTCAGCGAAGATGTGCTCAAGCGCGGTCTTAACAGCGAGCCACTCGAACTGGAGCATGGCCATGTGGTGGTGATTCGGGTGAAGGATCATCGGGACGCGACGCCTCTTACCCTGGAGGAAGCGCGCGAAGACATCGTCAAGGTGTTGCGCGAACGGCAGGCCCGCGACGCCTTGACCAAGAATGTGGAGGCGCTGAAAGTACGTGCTGCCCAAGGCGAACACCTGCAGGGTTTGGCCACGGAATTTGGCGGTACGCTCAGCAATCCGGGGCTAGTGGGTCGCGATGCGGTGTCCGTGGATCGCGCCGTACTGGCGATCGCGTTCCGGCTGCCACAACCGGAAGCCGGCAAGGTGGCGCTGGGTTCCACCGTGCTGGCGAACGGCGATCAAGTCGTGTTGGAAGTGGCGCGGGTCGTGCCCGGCCAGAAGGATGCGCTTTCCGAGGACGAGCGCAAAGCGCTGGCCCAGCAGTTGGCGCGGCAGACCGGTTCCAGTCAGTTCGATAACCTGCTGGACAGCGTGCGAATCAAGACCAAGGTCGTGACCCACGGCGACCGACTTTAAGCGCCGGTGTGGAACTCCCTCTCCCCTCGGGAGAGGGTTGAGATGAGGGAATTTATTCCATCGCCCCCAACGCGACGGTATTGAAGCCCCCGTCCACGTAGACGATCTCGCCGGTGATGCCGGACGCCAGATCCGAGCACAAAAACGCCGCCACGTTACCCACTTCCTCGATGGTGACACACTTGCGCAGTGGGGCGATGTGCTCGAAGGTATCCAGCATCTTGCGGAAGTTCTTGATGCCGGAGGCCGCCAGCGTGCGGATCGGGCCGGCGGAAATGGCATTGACCCGGATGCCCTCCGGTCCCAGCGTTTGCGCCAGATAGCGTACGTTGGCATCCAAACTGGCCTTGGCCAAGCCCATGACGTTGTAGTTGGGCACCGCACGCGCGCCGCCCAGGTAGGTCATGGCAATCAACGCGCCCCGGCGGCCTTGCATCAGCGGCCGGGCGGCCTTGGCTAGCGCCGCCAGACTGTAGGAACTGATATCGTGGGCGATCCGGAAATTCTCGCGGCTGATGCCTTCCAGAAAATCGCCTTCTAGCGCCTCGCGCGGCGCGTAGGCGAGCGAATGGACGATAATGTCCAGCCCATCCCAGTGTTGCTTGAGCGTCTCGAACACCGCTTCGATGTCGGCGTCGCTTTCCACCTCACAGGGCAAGGTGATTGAGCTGCCCAGTTCGGCCGCCATCTTTTCGACCCTGGGTTGCAGCTTGTCGTTCTGATAGGTAAAGGCGAGTTCGGCGCCCTCTCGGCGCATGGCCTGGGCGATGCCCCAGGCGATGGAACGGTTGCTGGCGACCCCCAGGATCAGGGCGCGTTTGCCGGCGAGAAAGCCCATAATGAACTCCTATATTGTTTTAGTATCGTTTGGACGGGTCACTGAATTCGCAAACTGTAAAGGATAGTGGATGACGCGCGCAAAAAACTGTTTCCAGCGCCGGCTGATGGCTGGCTTTAGCGGCTTGGTCTGTGCCTTGCTGACGACTATTGCCGTCGGTGCGCCGGTGCATGGCATTGCCCTGCACGGCCAACCGAAATACGGGCCGGACTTTCAGCATTTCGACTACGTCAATCCCAACGCGCCCAAGGGCGGCGAAGCACGCTTTGCCGCCATCGGCAGTTTCGACACCTTCAATCCCTTCAACATCAAGGGTCAGGCCGCCGCAGGCATTGGTCAACTGTTTGAAACGCTGCTGACCGACAGCAAGGACGAGCCGTTCAGCGAGTACGGGCTGATCGCCGAGAGCGTGGATGTGGCCGAGGATCGCGGGTCGGCGACGTTCTCTCTTCGACCGCAGGCGAAATTCCACGACGGCAGTGCGATCACCGCCGATGACGTGCTGTATTCCTTCGAGACGCTGAAGGCCAAGGGCAGCCCGTTTTTCCGGCTCTATTACGCCAGCGTTGTCAAGGCTGAAAAGTTGGGCGAACGGCAAGTGAAGTTCACCTTCGCCCCCGGCGAGAACCGCGAACTGCCGCTGATCATGGGTCAGATGCCGGTGTTGTCGAAAAAGTACTGGCAAGACCGTGACTTCGGCGCGACGACGCTGGACGTGCCTGTCGGCAGCGGTCCCTACCGGGTCGAGCGCTTCGAACCGGGCCGCTTCATCGTCTACCAGCGCGACGGGAACTACTGGGGCAAGGATTTGCCGGTGAATCGAGGCTTGCACAACATCGACCGGCTGCGTTACGACTACTATCGCGATGTCACGGTGGCGCTGGAGGCGTTCAAGGCCGGTGCTTACGACCTGCGAGAGGAGAACAGCGCCAAGCAATGGGCGACCGGCTACGACTTCCCGGCGCTGGAGAAGGGACTGGTGAAGAAGGAGAAGTTCTCCAGACAGATGCCGTCCGGGATGCAGGGTTTCACATTCAATCTGCGCCGGCCGCTGTTCCAGGACCGAAAAGTCCGTCAGGCCCTCGCCTATGCCTTCGATTTCGAGTGGAGCAACCGCAACCTGTTTTTCGGTCAGTACACCCGCACCCGCAGCTATTTCGACAATTCCGAGCTGGCGGCGCGGGGTTTACCCTCGCCGGAAGAGCTGGCGGTGTTGGAGCCATCGCGCAAGGAGTTGCCACCGGACGTGTTTACCACAGCTTACGAGCCCCCGGCCTCGAACGACGGCGAACAGTTACGCGCCAACCTGCAAAAGGCACTGCAACTGCTGCAGGAGGCCGGTTGGACCTTCCAGGGCCGCAAGCTGGTCAATGCCAAGACCGACGAACCTTTTCGTTTCGAGTTGCTGATCGACGAACCGACCTGGGAGCGTATCGGTCTTCCATTCGCCCGTAACCTGGAGCGACTGGGCATCGAAATGAGCGTGCGCTCCGTGGATTCAGCGCAGTACGAAAATCGGCTGCGCGATTTCGATTTCGATATGGTGGTGAGCGTCTGGGGCCAGTCGCTGTCCCCCGGCAACGAGCAACGGGGGTTCTGGAGCAGCGCCGCCGCCGATCAGCCCGGCAGCCGCAATCTCGTGGGCCTGAAAAATCCGGCCATCGATCGGCTGGTGGATCAGATGATCGCCGCGCCGGACCGCGCCAGCCTGGTGACCCGGGTTCGGGCGCTGGACCGGGCGCTACAGTGGAATTATCTGGTCATCCCGCACTGGCACATTCCCTACACGAGAATCGCGTTCTGGGACAAGTTCGGCTATCCAGCGGTGACGCCGTTGCAAGGCGTACAGTTGGACGCTTGGTGGATCGATCCCACCAAGGATGCGGCGCTGGGTCAGCGCGGTTCGGGGTCGGGAAAGGCCAATTGATTGGTATAAGTTCTTGTTCGCCTACATCCTCCGCCGCCTGGCGCTGATTCCGCTGACCCTGCTCGGCATCATCGCCATCAACTTCGCCATCGTGCAGATCGCGCCCGGTGGGCCGGTGGAGCAATTGTTGGCCCAGCTCAAGAACACCGCCGTTTCCGCCACTTCCCGGATCGGTGGCGGGGAGGGCGTCGAGGTGGGGCGCGGCAGCGCGGCAGCGCAAAGCACCAGTAGCGCTGGCGCTTATCGCGGCGCCCAGGGTCTCGATCCGGCCTTCATCGCCGAACTGAACCGCCAGTTCGGTTTCGACAAGCCCGCCTACGTCCGCTTCGGCTTGATGATCCGCGATTACCTAAGCTTCGATCTCGGCAGGAGCTATTTCCGTGACCGCGCGGTGCTGGATTTGGTGCTGGACAAACTGCCGGTGTCGATCTCGCTGGGGGTGTGGAGCACGCTGCTGATCTACGTGATTTCGATTCCGCTGGGGATCGCCAAGGCGGTGCGCGACGGTTCGCGCTTCGACGTGCTGACCAGCGCGGCGGTGATCGTCGGTTACGCCATCCCGGCGTTCCTGTTCGCTATCCTGTTGATCATCGTGTTCGCCGGGGGACGTTATTTGGACTGGTTTCCCTTGCGGGGACTGGTGTCGGACAACTGGGTGGACTTGAACTGGCCGGCGCGGATTCTGGATTATTTCTGGCATCTGACATTGCCGGTGACGGCGATGGTGATCGGCGGCTTTGCCTCGCTGACCATGCTGACCAAGAATGCGTTCCTGGATGAGATCAACAAGCAGTACGTGGTGACCGCTCGCGCCAAGGGTCTGAGCGAACGGCGAGTGCTGTACGGGCATGTGTTTCGCAACGCCATGTTGCTGGTGATCGCTGGCTTCCCCGCAACGCTGGTCAGCATGTTGTTCACCGGTTCATTGTTGATCGAGGTGATCTTCTCGCTGGACGGGCTGGGGTTGCTGGGGTTCGAATCGGTGGTCAAACGCGATTACCCGGTGATGTTCGGGACGCTGTACGTTTTCAGCTTGATCGGTCTGCTGC
Organism: uncultured Gammaproteobacteria bacterium; assembly: GCA_963715845.1. Taxonomy (GTDB): domain Bacteria; phylum Pseudomonadota; class Gammaproteobacteria; order Competibacterales; family Competibacteraceae; genus Competibacter_A. The sequence goes on from CAVQSJ010000027.1 coordinate 98,631, forward strand.
TGAATCTGGTCAGCGATCTGACCTATCATCTGGTCGATCCGCGTATCGACTTCGCCACGCGAGAAGGGTGAGCGATGCCGGGGCGCTTTGGGATTCATTTCACCCCACTGACCCAACGTCGGCTGGCGCAATTTCGAGCGAATAGGCACGGCTGGTGGTCGCTTTGGCTGTTCCTGCTGCTGTTCGGGTTGAGCCTGAGCGCGGAGTTCATCGCCAATGATCGGCCGCTGCTGGTGTATTACCAGGATTCGTTCTTCATTCCGGTGGTCAGGGATTACGCCGAGACCGATTTCGGTGGGGTGTTTCCCAGCGAGGCGAATTATCGTGACCCCTATCTGGCCAGCTTGATCGACGAGCACGGTTGGATGATCTGGCCGCCGGTCCGTTTTCGCTATGACACCGTCAATTATGACCTGCCGGCCCCGGCCCCGGCACCGCCGTCCGCCGAGAACTGGCTCGGTACCGACGATCAGGGCCGCGATGTGCTGGCACGGCTGATCTACGGCTTGCGGCTTTCAGTGCTGTTCGGTCTGCTGCTGACCCTGACCTCCTCGGTGATCGGAGTGGCGGCGGGGGCAGTGCAGGGTTATTTCGGCGGGCGGGTGGACTTGCTGTTTCAACGCTTTTTGGAAATCTGGGGCGGGCTGCCGCAGTTATTCATCCTGATCATCGTCTCCAGCGTGGTGGTGCCGGGGTTCTGGACGCTGCTGTTCATCCTGATGTTGTTTGGCTGGACCTCGCTGGTGGGGGTGGTGCGGGCGGAGTTTCTGCGCGCCCGCAATTTCGACTACGTTCGCGCTGCCCGCGCCCTGGGGATGACCGACGGGCGGATCATGTTCAAACATATGCTGCCGAACGCGATGGTAGCGACGCTGACTTTCATGCCATTCATTCTCTCCGGCTCCATCGTCGCCCTAACCGCGCTGGATTTTCTGGGTCTGGGCCTGCCACCGGGTTCGGCGTCGCTGGGCGACCTGCTGCGCCAAGGCAAGGACAACCTGCAGGCCCCGTGGCTGGGCATTTCCGGCTTCGTGGTGGTGGCGCTGATGCTCAGCTTGCTGGTGTTTGTCGGCGAAGCGGTGCGGGATGCGTTCGATCCAAGAAAAAATCTGGTGTGAGTGGTGGGTGGCGATCTTCAGCAATCGCCGGATTCGTGCGTCTAATACCGGCAGTTCACCGACCAATTCTTCACATGACGCTTTCCAGAACCCAATTTCTACTGATTGCGCTGGTACTCGGTGCTGGCGTTGCCGCGTTCGCCTATTGGCCCCACGACAAATCGCAGCCATCGGAGCGCTACCGTACCCAAACCGTGGATCGCGGCGATATCGTCCAGACCATCACCGCCAACGGCACGCTCAACCCGGTGGTGCTGGTCAATGTCGGTACCCAAGTGTCCGGCACCGTTCGTAAAATTCACGCCGATTTCAACGACCGGGTGAAGGAAGACCAGGTGCTGGCCGAACTCGATCCCGCCCTGTTTCAGGCCCAGGTCAGGCAAAGTGAGGCCAATGTGCTGAGCGCCCAAGCCGCGCTGGCGCTGGCGCGCATCAAGATCGAGCGAGTCATCACGCTCCAGCGGAAAAACCTGGTTGCCAAGGAAGAACTGGATGTCGCCCGCCAGCAGGTGGACGCCGCCACCGCCCAGCTCAAGCTGGCCGAGGCGCAACTGGAGCGGGACCGCATCAACCTGCGCAACAGCGTGATTCGCTCGCCGATTTCGGGGGTGGTGGTCGCCCGCAGCGTCGATGTCGGCCAGACCGTCGCTGCCAACTTCCAAACCCCGACCCTGTTCCAGATCGCCCAGGATCTTCGGCAGATGCAAATCAACACCAGCATCGCGGAAGCCGATGTCGGCAGCCTCCAGCCAGACATGCCGGCGAGTTTCACCGTGGATGCCTATCCCGACCAGCGTTTTCAGGGCCGCATCCGGCAAATTCGCCTCAATCCGACCATCCAGCAGAACGTGGTGACTTACAACGTGGTGGTGGACGTGGACAACGCCGACGGGCGGCTGCTGCCCGGCATGACCGCCTACGTCAGCGTCAACCCCGCCGAACGCAAAAACGTGTTGCGGGTGCCGAACGCCGCCTTGAGCTTCCAGCCGCGCCGCGACGATGAAGAGGAAATTGGCCCGCGTCCGCCGGCCAAGGACCGCAAGACCCAGGTTCACGTGCTCGACGACCAAGGCAAACTCAAACCAGTGCTGGTCGAAACCGGCATCACCGACAACGTGCTGACCGAAATCATCGGCGGCGAGATCAAGCCAGGCGATCGGGTGGTGACCCGCGATATGCGCGCCAAACGGGACGCCGGAACGACCAGCAGCGGCTTCCGGATGCGGATGATGTGAGCGTGGAATCCTTCCCCTCACCCCCAACCCCTCTCCCGGCGGGCGAGGGGAGCGAACGGTTATCGCTGATTCGGGTTGCTGGTTTGAGCAAGCACTATCCGCTGGCGGGGGGCGGGACCACGCCGGTGCTGCACGACATCGACCTGCGCATCGAGCCGGGCGAGTTCGTGGCGATCATGGGGCCGTCCGGATCGGGTAAGTCCACGTTCATGAATATTCTCGGTTGTCTCGACACGCCCAACGCCGGTGATTATTGGCTGGCGGGGCGGTCGGTGGCGCGACTCGATCACAACGAATTGGCGGAATTGCGCAATCGCCAAATCGGCTTCGTCTTTCAGGGTTTCAACCTGCTGCAACGGTCCAACATCGAGGACAACGTCGCCCTGCCGCTGCTTTACGCCGGAATCGGCAAGGCGGAACGGCGGCGGCTGGCGCGGGAACTGCTGGAGCAAGTCGGGCTCGGCCAGCGCGCCGACGCCCGGCCCAACCAACTGTCCGGCGGCCAGCAGCAGCGGGTTGCCATCGCCCGCGCCCTGGCCAACCGACCACCGCTGATCCTGGCCGACGAGCCGACCGGCAATCTCGACACTCAGACCAGCGGCGAGATCATGACTCTGTTCGGCCACCTGAACGCCGAGCAGGGCATCACCCTGATTCTGGTCACCCACGAACCCGACATCGCCCGTTACGCCCGGCGGCTGGTGCGGTTCAAGGACGGACGCATCGTTCACGACGGGGAGGTGCGGCTGTGAGTTGGCACGCCGCTCCCGCCGAAGCCTGGCGGGCACTGGGCGCCAACCGGCTGCGCACCGCCCTGACCATGCTCGGCATGATCATCGGCGTCGGTGCGGTGGTGTTGATGCTGGCGGTGGGGCAGGGCGCGCAGACCACCGTCAATCAGGCGATCAGCGCCATGGGCAGCCAATTGTTGCTCGTGGTGCCCGGCGCCAGCAGCGCCAGCGGCTTGCGGTTCAGCGCCGGCACTGCGTCCACGCTGACCCTGGCCGACGCCCAGGCGATGAACCAGTTACCTTCGCTCAGCGCAGCCGCTCCGGCGTTCCCGAGCAGCGCCCAACTGGTCTACGGCCCCCGCAACTGGAACACCAATGTCTATGGGGTTACGCCGGAGTATCTGACGGTACGCTCCTGGAATCTGGCAGCCGGCCAGCCGTTCACCGCTGGCGATGTGCGACGGGGCGCGCGGGTAGCGCTGCTCGGCCAACTCGTGGCCCGCAATCTGTTTGGCGGCGAAGATCCCTTGGCCAAGACCATCCGCATCAAGAATCTGCCGTTCCTGGTGATCGGAGTGCTGGAGCGCAAGGGTCAGACCCTGGATGGGCGCGATCAGGACGACGCCGTCATGGTTCCCATCACCACCGCTCAGACCAAGCTGTTCGGCACCAGCTTCCCCGGCACGGTACGTTTCATCATCGCCCAGGCCCGGTCCGCGGAGCACATGGAGGATGCCGAGGCCGACCTCACCCAGTTGCTGCGCAACCGGCATCGGTTGGGGGAGGGCGAGGAGAACGATTTCACCATCCGTAACCTGACCGCCATCGCCGAGACCGCCGCGCTGTCGGCGCGGGCGATGGCGGTGATGCTGGGCGCCATCGCCTCGGTGTCCTTGCTGGTCGGCGGTATCGGTATCATGAACATCATGCTGGTGTCGGTGACGGAGCGCACCCGCGAGATCGGCATCCGCATGGCCGTCGGCGCCCGCCGCCGCGATATTCTGCTGCAATTTTTGTTGGAAGCAATGCTGTTGTGCGTGCTCGGTGGCTTGGCAGGAGCCTTGCTGGGCATCGGCGGTTCCTGGCTGGTCAGCGAACTGGCGGGGATGACGGTGGTGGTCACCGGCGGGGCGATCGCGTTGTCGTTCCTGTTCGCGGCCGGTATCGGTGTGTTCTTCGGGTTCTATCCCGCTCGCAAGGCCGCACTGCTCAAGCCGGTCGAGGCGCTGCGACACGAGTGAGGACGGATACCAGGCAGTTTTACAATTATCCCACAAATGGTTAGATTATTGTTGAAATGTTCAACAATGCTCAGGAGCGATCTTCATGGCCACCGTCAACTTCAGCGTTCCCGACGACGTCAAGCAGGCGTTCAATGAAACTTTCAAGGACCAGAACAAGAGCGCCATTATCACCGAGCTGATGCGCGAAGCCATCGAGCGCGCCCGGCAACGGCAACGGCAAGGCGAGGCGATTGACCGAATTCTGACCTTGCGCGCCCAAACCGAACCGGTCAGCGCCGAAGCGCTCCGCGCCGCCCGCGAAGAGGGCCGGCCATGATTCGCTACGTGATTGACGCCAGCGTCGCCATCAAATGGCTGGTTCCCGAAAACCCCGAGGAACAGGATGTTCCCCAGGCGCTGGCCCTGCTGGATGCTTTGAAGAATGGCGACATCGCGCTTTATCAGCCAGCACACTGGGAAGCGGAAATCGCTGCGGTTCTGGCCCGCCTCAGCCCGGTTACCGCCATCAAGAAGATTGTGGCGCTCCGGGCGCTGGCGTTCACCCGCGTCAACGACACCACGGTCTACGCCACCGCCTGCGACCTCGCCATTCGCCTGAACCACCATCTGTTCGATACCCTCTATCACGCCGCGGCCCTGCACACGACCGGCGCCACTCTGGTCACTGCTGACCAGCGTTATTTCGACAAGGCCCAGTCCATCGGTCAGATCGCGCGGCTGGGCGATCTGCGCCAGCTTCGTCCGGAATAAACTACAAGTATTTAGCTAAACAATATCTTTTGAAAGCATCGCTTTACATTGCAAATAAGAATAATTATCATTTAACAGGTGTTCGCTGATTGTCGCCATGTTACTGATACCCAAATCCAAGTTTCCGGAGCCCTTGATGTCCAAGCCGATAAAACCCCGTGTTCTGATGTCTGCGTTCTGGCTGTTGTCCAGCCTGTTGGCCATGCCCGTGCTGGCGAGTGGGGAAGTCAACATCTATTCGGCGCGCAAGGAAGACCTGATCAAGCCGTTGCTGGACGATTTCAGCAAGCAGACCGGCATCACTGTCAACCTGGTGACCGGCAAGGAAGAAGCTCTGTTGCAGCGGCTTCAGAGCGAGGGCGCCAACACTCCCGCCGATCTGTTGCTGACCTCGGACGCCGGTCGCCTGTCCGCCGCCCGGAAGGCCGGCGTGCTGCAAGCGGTCAAGTCCGAGACGCTGACGGCGCATATTCCGGCCAGCTATCGCGATCCCGAGGGCTACTGGTATGGATTGTCGGTGCGCGCCCGGCCGATTATTTACGCCCAGGAGCGGGTCAAGCCGGCCGAACTGTCCACTTACGAGGATCTGGCCGCGCCCAAGTGGAAGGGCAGGATTTGCCTGCGTTCGTCGGACAGCGTCTACAACCAGTCGCTGGTCGCCGGCATGATCAGCCATCACGGCGAGGCCAAGACCGAAGCTTGGGCCAAGGGTCTGGTTGCCAATTTCGCCCGGCCGCCCACGGGCGGGGATCGCGACCAGATCAAGGCCGTCGCCGCCGGCGAGTGCGATGTGACTCTGGCCAACACCTACTATCTGGGCGGCATGGTCAACTCCAGCGATGAAGCGGAAAAGCAGGCCGCCGCCAAGGTGGCGGTGTTCTGGCCCGACGCCAAGACCACCGGCGTCCACGTCAACGTCAGCGGGGCCGGGGTCACCGCCCACGCCCGCAATCGCGACAGCGCCGTCAAGCTACTGGAATTTCTGGCCGGCGACTCGGCCCAGCGCTGGTATGCCGAAACGAACAACGAATATCCGGTCAATCCGGCCATTCCGCCCAGCGCCGTTCTCAAGTCCTGGGGCGAATTCAAGGCTGATACCCTCAACGTCGCCAAACTGGGCGAACTGAACGCCGCCGCCGTTCAGTTAATGGACCGGGCGGGATGGAAGTGAGCTGGCGCCCAGGTCGAACGTGACCGTTTCCCTCGAACCGGCGGCAGCCACGCCCCCGGTCGCCACACCTCCCGCCACCGGGCAAGGACTGCTCCGGTGGCTGCGGACGCGGTGGTTTGGCCTCGACCGCTGGACGCTGCTGGTGGTCGGGGCCGCTTTGTTGTTGGCGTTGCCGGTGCTGACCGTTTTCGTCACCGCTCTGCAACCGGCCGGTCCAGTCTGGCGGCATCTGGCCGATACCGTGCTGGCCGATTACGTCCGGGATTCCGTGCTGCTGATGCTCGGGGTCGGCGCGGGCGCGCTGCTGATCGGCGTGCCCGCCGCCTGGCTGACCTGCATCCACGAGTTTCCCGGTCGGCGGCTGTTCGAGTGGGCGCTGCTGCTGCCGATGGCGATTCCCGCCTACATCATCGCCTACACCTACACCGGTCTGCTGGATTTCGCCGGACCGGTGCAGACCGCGTTGCGCGAGGTGTTGCACTGGACCCGCCAGGACTATGGGTTTCCCGAGATCCGCTCGCTGCCGGGGGCGGTGGTCATGCTGGCGCTGGTGCTTTATCCCTACGTCTATCTGCTGGCGCGGGCGGCGTTTCTCGATCAATCGGTCGCCGTGCTGGAAGTCAGCCGCACCCTGGGTGCGGGACCATGGCGGCGGTTTTTAGCCGTCTCGTTGCCCATGGCCCGGCCGGGGCTGATCGCTGGGGTTTCGCTGGTGCAGATGGAGGCGCTGGCCGATTATGGCACGGTGCAATATTTCGGGGTCGGCACCTTTACCACGGGCATTTTCCGAGTCTGGTATGGCATGAACGACAGCACCGCCGCCGCCCAACTGGCCGCGCTGCTGCTGCTGTTCGTGTTCGCGCTGCTGGCGTTCGAGCGGCTGTCGCGGCGGCGGGCGCGATTTCATCACACCGGTAGCCGGCAGTTCCGCCCCCAGCGCCTGCCGCTCAAGGGTCGGACGCGATGGCTGGCGACCGGGGCCTGCTTGCTCCCCTTGCTGTTCGGTTTCCTGACCCCGGCCGGCCAGTTGACGTTCTGGGCGGTTCGGACCGCGCCGCGGGTGATGGACGCGCGGTTTTGGCATCTGCTGGCGAACAGTCTGTTGCTGGCGCTGGGCGCGGCCTTGTTGATCCTGGCGCTGGCGGTGTTGCTGGGCTACGGTCAACGCCTGCGCCCCCGCCCGCTGGTGTCGATGGCGGTACGCGGCGCCGGGCTGGGCTACGCGGTGCCCGGCACGGTGATCGCCATCGGCGTGATGCTGCCGTTCGCCGCCCTCGATCGCGGGGTGGACGGCTGGGCGCGCGAATGGTTGGGCATCTCCACCGGGCTGCTGTTGAGCGGGACGCTGTTCGCTTTGCTGTTCGCTTACTGCGCCCGGTTTCTGCCGGTGGCGCTGCACAGCGTCGAAGCCGGGTTGAGCCGCATCCGGCCGAGCATGGACGATGCCGCCCGCTCGCTGGGTTCGACGCCCCGGGCGGTGCTGGGGCGGGTGCATATCCCGATGCTGCGCGGCAGCCTGTTAACCGCCGTGTTGCTGGTGTTCGTGGATGTGCTCAAGGAATTGCCGGCGACCCTGATCTTGCGCCCGTTCAATTTCAACACCCTGGCGGTGCGGACCTACGAACTGGCCTCGGACGAGCGACTGGCGGACTCGGCCAGTTTCGCGCTGGCCATCGTGCTGGCCGGCATCGGGCCGGTGGTCCTGCTCAGCCGCGCCATCAGCCGTGCGAGACCTGGCTATGACGCCGTTCCTTGACTTGACCGACATCGACATCGCCTATCCGCCCCGGCGGGTGATTCAGGACTTGTCGTTGCAAATGGGCTGTGCCGGTATCGGTTGCCTGCTCGGGCCCAGCGGTTGCGGCAAGACCACGCTGTTGCGCGCCATCGCCGGCTTCGAGCCGGTGCGAAAAGGCTCCATCCAGTTGGAAGGCGTCGAACTCAGCCGGCCCGGCTGGGCTCGGCCGCCGGAGCAGCGGCGGATCGGCATGATGTTTCAGGACCTGGCCCTGTTTCCGCATTTGACCATCGCCGACAACGTGGCCTTCGGGCTGCGGGGATGGAAGGCGGAGGAACGGCGGGCGCGAGTCCGCGATCTGCTACGGCTGGTCGGGCTGGACGAGTACGCCAAGCGCTATCCGCACCAGATTTCCGGTGGCCAGCAGCAGCGGGTGGCGCTGGCCCGGGCGCTGGCTCCTCGACCGAGGTTGCTGTTGCTGGACGAGCCATTCTCCAGTCTGGACGTCACCCTGCGCGAGGATCTGGCGCGCGAGATCCGCGCCATCCTGCTGCGGGAGGGCATCGGCGGTCTGCTGGTCAGCCACGATCAATTCGAGGCGTTCGCCTTCGCCGACGAGATCGGAGTGCTGCACCAGGGTCGGCTGTTGCAGTGGGACAGCGCCTATAACCTCTACCACCGCCCGGCCGACCGCTTCGTCGCCGATTTCATCGGCCAGGGGGTGTTGCTGGCCGGCCAGGTTGGGGAGGATGGGCGAGTATGCACGGAATTGGGCGATATCGACGGCGCGTCGCCGGTCGGTTATGCGCCGGGCGACGAGGTGGAGGTGCTGGTGCGGCCGGATGACGTGATCCACGATGACGCCAGCCCGCTGAGCGCGGAAGTGGCGGAGCGGACGTTCCGGGGCGCGGAGTTTCTGTACACCCTCAAGCTGCCCAGCGGCGCGAGGTTGCTGTGCCTGGCGCCCAGCCATCACAATCATGCGCTGGGACAGCGCATCGGCATCCGGCTGGATATCGATCATCGGGTGATGTTCCGCCGGGGGGAGGGTTAGAAACCGCCGCCGGGTGACGCCGGCAAGCCAGTTTCCACACCGCTTAAGCCATGATGCTCGTGAGCCGCCAGCCTGTGGAAGCCTACCGGGGAAGCGTATCGACCATGGCCCGTCGGACGCTGGCGATTTCGGCGGGCGTGAAGCGGCGACTCTCACTGAGGGCAAACTTCACGGGTAAATCCAGCCGCTGCACCAGCGCGACCACCGCCAGATCGCAGAGCCGTCGCTTTGGTTCGGCGCCGGAGGGCAGGCCGCTGCTGATTTCGCGCGTATCGTTGAGAGATTGCGCCAGCGCGTGCAACAGTTCGGGAGCGTCAATTTCGCGCAGCACTGAAAGCAGGAATTCCAGCTCCGCCAGCGTGCCACTGGCGCTGGTTTTCAGCAAAGCCAACCGGGCTTCGGCGTCGCCCAGCCGGGATTGGCTCACCTCGATGACGAGCCGGACCGGCACCACGGGCGTCCAGGCCGCCAGTTCGGTTTGTCCGTCGGCGGCGCGTTCGCGCAGCGCCGTCAGCGCGGTTTGCGTGGCTTTGCCGGGAAAGTAACTCAGCAACAAGATGGCGGCGGCGGCGTCATTGCCCTGGTTCACGCTGGCGCGCAGCGCCTCGCCCAGCTCGGGCCGAGTCGCCAGTTGCCCGGGATCGTGGCGTTCATAAAGTCCCAGCGCGGCGCGGGCGCGGATATCCTGCGAGGCATCGGTCAGGGCGATCTCCAGCAGCGGCACGGCGCGCGCATCCGTGGATGCGGTCAGGAGGGCGACAGCTTGCAGGCGCACCATCTCGCTGGTGTCCTGCACATAAGGCCGCAGGTAAGGGATGACCTTCGCGCCCTGCTCGCCGAGCTGCGAGATCAGTTCGTAGTGGCCCTCGCGGGCGGCGGTGAAAGCGGTATCGACCTGTGCGGCGATGTCGTCGTTCATGGTATGTCCTCGCATGGGTTGAATGATGAGCAGGAGCGCCGCGCCCAACACGGGCAGCAAACGCGCGCGGCTAAGGTTCATGGCAATCAACCCTCTTATGGGTTCATGATGTTGGCGTGCGCCTTGGAGATACGGTGATCGGTGCGATGGGGCGACATCAACAGATCCAGACCCGGTGCTGGGTGATCGACGCCCAGGTGATGACCTATTTCGTGCGCCAGCGTTTCGTGGGTCTGATAACCGATATTGTCCTCAAAGATGCAATTACCGCCAGCCGTGCCGGCTTCCGCGGAATCATCGATATTGGGAGTCTCGTCCTGTTCGTACTCCCAGACAAAGAACACATTGAAGTCCGCCGCATTGTCGCGTTTCGCCACCACAACGTCCCATTCGTGTTCCTTGGGGTCTACACCCCTGAGATGTTTGGAGTAGCGCACCACGGTGCCCAGATCCTGGTCGATCTTCACGTTGCGAGCGTTCTGCTTGATAACTTCGACATTGGCTTGCTTGAGCAAAATATCGTTGGCGTTCCTGACCCAGGTATCAACGTCGCCAATGCTACGTGTGGTTTTATGTCCGGCTTTATCTTCGACGAAATTGAAGGTGACCCGAAGGGGTTTCTTGTTTTTCACCGCGACTTCGAGACTTGCAAGAATTTGCGCTCCATTCTTGACATCAATGAAGGTCACGCCTTTCATCTTGCCCCGGATAATCAGCTCGCGGCCGCCGTGAATAAAGCATTTGGGGACATCCTCGACCGTGGCGATCGCGGGGTTGCGACTGACGACATCGAGGTTGGCGGCGTTTTTCAGGATGACGGTCTTGTTTCCGTTGATCGGTACCATTTGCCAAGGTGGAATGATTGTGCCGTCGAAGCCGTCTTTGGGCTGCTTCTGCTCGAATAGCGGTTTGCCGGCGGGAGCCGAAGGGATTGCGCCGGGTCCCAGGTAGGTCACGCCCAGCGCCGGCCAGGTTTTCGGACCCACGATGCCATCCACTTTCAACCCTTTCATTTGCTGGAAGGTGCGCACGGCCGCATCGGTTTTCGGTCCGAAGATACCGTCTTCCTTAAGTTTTTGACCTTGCGGCAATTTCGCCAAGGGCACCTTCTGATTGAGCAATCCCTGCAACATCTTGACATCAGGTCCCGTGTGACCTTTTTGCAGCATGCGATTTGCGGTTGCCATTCGTTTAATCCTCCACCTTGGTAAGCTGATCATTTTAGATTCGGCAATAAACATGCCAGGGAAAATTTGACATCGATGTCAGGGCTCTTGTCACATCAGCACTGTCTTTGCCGCTATCCGATGTAAAATGCTCAAGATTGTTTACATAATAGCAAACCATTCTGATCGGTTATGCAATCCATAATGGCCCGATGAATTTGGACCGCCTCGATAGTCGCTTGCCGCACTGCGGCAATCAAATCCGGTGGGGTTGGGAAAGCGAGACCGGGCGTTTGCACGTCGCTTGCGCCACCGCTACGCTTGTCTCATCAAGATAATCCGTAGAACTTCACCGGGAATATTCCCAGCAAGGAACGTGTATATGAATGACACCGTGAAGATCTTCGTCAGCTACAGCCATCAAGATGCGGAGTACCTGAAGGATGACTCCCTGCTCGGCTTTTTGAAGGGGCTGGAAAAAGACAACGTGGAGTTTTGGGACGACCGCCGCATCCGTCCCGGCGAACTCTGGGACGCGGTGATCAAGGCCAACCTCCAAGAGGCGCGCATCGCTTTGGTCTTGGTTAGCCAAGCCTTTCTGGATTCGCCTTACTGCCAGAATGTCGAGATCGAGCACTGCCTTGCCCGGCAAACCCATCTCTTCCCGATCATCCTGTCCCCCTGCGACTGGCGGCGGCACGACTGGCTGAGCAGCCGCCAATTTCTGCCCGGCGGCGCCCAGACCGTCGAAGAGCACTACACCGAGCCGGGCCGCCGCAAGCGGTTGTTTCTGGACATCCGCGAGCAGTTGCGGGAGCGGGTCGAGTTGATACGAAAGCAGGAATCGCCACTGCCACCGCCGGACCCTTCGGTATCTCCCGATCCTCTCCCCAAGCCTCCCTTTTCCGGCAAGGCCAAGATCGCCGCGTGCGACCATCTCGGCGATAGCTGGCGCAAGTTGGCCGACTATTTTGAAATCGCGCCCGCCGACCGGGCGCGGTTCAAGCGGGGCGACGAAGCCCGTGGGATCTGGGAGTGGCTGGAAAACCGCCGGCGTTTGAGCGAACTGCCGCAAGGGCTGATCGCGGCCGGTCGGAACGACGTGGTGGAGTTGCTGAAGATATAAAGCGTAACCAGGAAGGAGTCCGAGGGATGCCCCCTTATGACGGAAAAACCAAGCTGGCGTTTTGCAAGCGGCTGGGCCGGGATTGGCAAGATCTGGCCGATTATTTCGATATCCCCATCAGCGACCGCGCCGCGTTTCGGTCGGGCGACGAACCGCGTGAGGTTTGGGAATGGTTGGAGCGGCGAAACCGCCTGGGCGAACTAGCCGCGGCGCTCTGTGACCCCCAGGTCAACCGCAAGGATTTGATCGATCAAGTCTTGGAACCGCCGCCGGTTTCCGTCCCGACGCAGCCCTCGATTTGGACGGGTTCCCCTTTTCCGGGTTTGCGGCGCTTCAATCCCGAGGATGCGCCGATCTTTTTTGGCCGCCATCGAGAAATCAACGAGCTGATCCGCAAGCTCGCCGATCCCAGGAATCGCTTCGTCGTGGTATTGGGTGCTTCGGGGTCCGGCAAGTCGTCGCTGGTGGCGGCGGGCCTGATTCCCCGCTTGCAGGCCGATGCCCTGCCCGGCAGCAACGATTGGCCGTGGTTGGAGTTCACGCCGGGCGGCGCCGAGGGCGACCCCTATCCTATTCTGACCGCCCGCCTGGAACCCTGGCTTAAAGGCTGCCGCTCGTCCGAGATCATCAAGCGCCTACGCGCCGAGCAGGGCTACGGCCTCATCGAACTGGCGGAGCAGGTTCTCGCCGACCGTCCCGCCCAGGCGGAATTGCTGCTGTTCGTGGATCAGTTCGAAGAACTGTTCACGCTCACCCGGGACGCGCTGCGTCAACCGTTCGTCCAGTTGCTGACCACGACCGCGCGGTCGTCGCGGGTGCGGGTCGTGGCGACCCTGCGCGCCGATTTCTTTCACCGCTGTCTGGATTGTCCCGGACTCGACCGGCTGCTGCGCGACGGCTCCTATCCGCTGGGACCGCCGGGACCCGGCGCGCTCTACGAGATGATGACCGGACCGGCGGCCAAGGCGGGGCTGGAGTTTGACGAGGGTTTGGTGGAGCGCATTCTGGAGGACACCGGCACCGGTTCCGGCGCCCTGGCGTTGCTGGCCTTTGCGCTGCACGAACTGTATGAGTCCCGCACCGAAAATGGCCGGCTGGCGCACGAGGCTTACGAGCGGTTCGGCGGCGTCCAAAACGCCATCAGCCAACGGGCCGAGGATACCTTTCAAGGTCTCGATGGCGCCCCGCAAGCGGAACTGGCGCCGGTGTTCCGGGAATTGGTGCAGGTGGACGAGCGGGGTGTGGCGACCCGGCAACGGGCATCGCTGTCCACGCTAGCGGTTTCATCCGCCGCCATCGAACTGATCGACCGCTTTGTGGATGCCCGCCTGCTGGTGCGCGAGCCGGGCGAGGACGGCCTGCCGGTGGTGGACGTGGCGCACGAGGCCCTGTTTCGCACCTGGCCCCGGCTGAAACAATGGATCCAGGACACGGCCGACGATCACCGGCTGCGCCGGCAAATCGCGCAATTGGCCGCCTATTGGAAAGCCCACGACCGCCAGGCCGAACACCGCTGGCCCAACGAACGGGTGGAGGAGGTGGTTGCCATGCGGAAGCACCTCAAGCTGGAGCCCAAGGATTTCACCGCACTGGAACGAGACTTCCTCGGCCTCCTCGACCGCGAACCAATGTTGGCCGCGCTGGACGAGCCGACCACCACCCACGAGGAGCGCGCCATTATCGGCGTGCGCCTGTCCTTGCTGGGCGATCCCCGCCCCGGCGTGGGATTGCGCGCGGACGGCTTGCCGGAGATCGTCTGGTGCCCGGTGCCGGGCGGCGAGGTAACGCTGGAAATTGGGGCTGAAAACCGATCTCGTATTGCCCGATGGCTCAGCCGATCAGCGGCAACCACCTTCTATGTCGAGCCTTTCCGTATCGCCAAGTATCCGGTGACCTACCGCCAGTACCGTGCTTTTCTGGAAGTGGAAGACGGGTTCAACAACCCCGATTGGTGGGAAGACTTGTGGTTTCAGGTCGATAAGCCGGGCCGGCAATTTAACCGGCGCGACAATCACCCGGCGGAAAACCTCTGTTGGCTGGAAGCAATGGCATTCTGCCGCTGGCTGAGCGCCAAGTTGGGCTACGAGGTGCGCTTGCCCACCGAGTGGGAATGGCAGCAGGCGGCGACGGGCGGCGATCCGACGAACCAATACTCCTGGGGGCCGGATTGGGATGGAAACCGCGCCAACACCGACGAAAGCGAGTTGGGCCGCTCCACGGCGGTGGGTCTGTACCCGCAAGGAGCTTCTCCGGTAGGGGCTTTGGACATGAGTGGCGGTGTGTGGGAGTGGTGTCTAAACGAATACGATAAACCTCAGAATGTCACCTTGGCGGGCGACGCCCGCCGGGGGGTGCGCGGCGGCGCCTGGTTCAACTACCAGACCTACGCGCGCGCCGCCGCCCGCAGCGACAACTCGCCCGGCTACCGCGGCAACGACGTCGGTTTTCGGCTGGCGCGGGCGTCCCCCATCTGAGACACTGAGCACTGATCGCCGCGTAGCGGCGTTCCCCCCTTTGCAAAAGGGGGGTGAGGGGGGATTTTTCAAAGGGGGATGCAAAAGCGCAAGCGATTCAGCAAAAAGCGACAGGTGATGGGCACCCGGGAAATCATTCCTTGCCGAATCCCTCGAAGTACCGGCGGTTGGTGCTGAGGTCGCCGGGAAGATGATCCAGCATCCCCACGATTCCCAGCCGCTGGGCGATGTCGTAGCAACTGATCTCGTGGTTGGCGGCCGCTCCGCGCACGTCGGGAACGGTGACGGTGACTTCCTGATGTTCCGCCAGGTCAACCGGTTCCAGGGGGCGGAAAATCCCGTTCTCGTAAACCGCTTTCAGGCTTTTGCTCATGTCGCCATGCTCTGGGTTCGTTGGGTTCCAAGGTAACACGGTGGATGGTAGCGGCAATTCCCCCCTTTGCAAAAGTGGGGCGAGGGGAGATTTCTCAAGGGATATCCAAACCACCTGCTTCGGCCACCGCCCGATAAATTGCCTCCATCACGCCATCAAGCTCCTGTAATACTTGGCGATTATCAAAGCGCAACACACGCAACCCCTGGCTTTCCAGGAAAGCGGTACGCCGACGGTCATGATCGATCTGCGCCGGTTCCAAGTGCTGCGAACCATCCACTTCCACGACGAGACTCGCTCTGGGAGCATAGAAATCGACGATGTAATCGCCGATGGGCTTCTGCCGGTAGAATTGCACGCCCAACACCTGTTTCCGGCGCAACCTCGACCATAACCGTTGTTCGCAATCCGTCATCCCGGAACGCAAAGCGCGGGCGTTATCTTTAAGTTTAGGTTTGTATTTCAGCATGTTGGGTGTTTCTCCTGCTCATAAATCCCCCCTCGCCCCCCTTTTGCAAAGGGGGGAATCGCTACTGACGTGGCAGCACCGCAAGAAATCCCCCCTCACCCCCCTTTTTCAAAGGGGGGAATCACTGCTGACGCGCCAGCACTGCCCGCTTCGAGCATCGGCTGGCCGACCGGCTTCTGGAACTCCAGGACGAACTGCAAACCCGGCGCTATCGGCCCGGCCTCTATCGGCACTTTTTCATCCACGCAGGCAAACGCCGCAAGATCAGCGCCGCTCCGTTTCGGGACCGGGTGGTGCATCACGCGCTGTGCAACGTGATCGAACCGGCGTTCGAGCGCCGCTTTATCTTCGACAGCTACGCCAATCGGGTGGGGAAGGGCACGCATCGGGCGGTGGATCGGTTGCAGCAGTTCGCCCGGCGCTATCGCTACGTCTTGCGCCTGGACATCGTCAAGCACTTTCCGTCGTTGGATCACGCCATTCTGCGCGACCGCCTGGCCGAGGTGATCCGCGACGATGAGGTGCTGTGGCTGGTGGACACAATCCTGGCCAGCGGCGTCGGCGTGCTGGACGAGGAATACGCGATGGTCTGGTTTCCCGGCGACGATCTGCTGGCGGCGGCCCGGCCTCGCGGCTTGCCGATCAGCAATCTGACTTCGCAGTTCTGGTCGAACTGCTATCTCGATCCCTTCGACCACTTCGTCAAGCGCGAACTGCGCTGCCCGGCCTATTTGCGCTACGTCGATGATTTTGCGCTGTTCGGCGACAGCAAGGAGGAGTTGTGGAGTTGGAAACAGGCCATCGTCGAGCGGCTGGCCCGGTTGCGGTTGACGGTGCACGCCGGCGCGGCGCAGGTGACGCCGGTCGAGATCGGCATTCCCTGGCTCGGCTTCGTCGTCTATCCCACTCACCGGCGGGTCAAGGCCCGCAACGTGCGCGACTTTACCCGGCGCTTGCGCGCCCGCTGGGAAGCCTACTGCGACGGCGAAATCAGCTTCGCCGAATTCGACGCCGGCGTGCAGGGCTGGATCAATCACGTGCGCTACGCCGATACCTGGGGCTTGCGCGAGCACGTGCTCGGACAACCCTTGCAGGTTCGGTAAGCGTTCATACCCCGAAAAAATCGCGAAGCGCGCTACGCGCGCTTGCCGCTAACGCGGCGATCAGTGCTCAGTGTCTCAGATGGGGGACGCCCGCGCCCGCCGAAAACCGATGAAGCTGTAACGGGAGTCGGGCGCGCTGTCGCCGCAGTTCGGCGGCGACCGCCGAGGGCCGAGGCCGCGCCCGAGCGGCATCCGTCGGCTCGGCGTCCGCTCCCTGGACTGGGCCGGGTCCGACCGGTCCGGTCGGGCGTCCGGCCCGAACGGTTCGCCGGCGGGGGAGAGGGACGGGGCGAGGCAATTCCAATTTGGGGTAGAACGAGCAGTCGTGTCATCAGCCGCCACTTAGCAACCGGAAAACCTGTAACCGCACAGTTTCCGACTATTTGCCTTTCCGACAGGGTTTTCCGTGCAGATTTTTCAGTGCTTCAAGCCGCACGAATGCATGATTGATACCCCTGTCGCCAAACACTTGTTTTCCGATACCCAATTAAAATAGAGACTTATCTCAAATGGCGGCGGGTGACACGACTGCTCGTTCTACCCCACATCAGCCGGGCATTCGGGTGGCCGTAGACGCTGTAGGCCAGGTAGGTCGGATCGCCGACCTGCCGTGCGGCCAACCGCGCTTGTTGGGTGGCGGTCGCAACGGTCTGGCCCGAGAAAAGATTCTGATAGAACGCGTTGGCGAAGGTGAGCGCACTGCTGTCGCCCACCGACCAGAGCGGGCCGACGAACAGGCCGGCGCCACCACTGATGAGCCGATTGGCCCAGCCGCCGATGCGCGTGAGCGCCCAGCCCTGCCGGCCGACTTCGCAGGCGTTGAAGAAGAAGGCCGGCCGGTACTGGCGCAGGTAGCCTTCGATCTGCATGCCGGCAATGTGCTGCGGCGTGAGCGCGTTGTCGCGCTGCAGCCAGAGGGCGGAATCGCCATCCGGCGCGTCCGGATAGAAGTTGCCGTGCGCGGCCACGTGGACCCAGTCGTAGCCGCCGGCTTCGAGCAGGTCCATGACCGCCTGCCAGGTCGCCTCCGCGGGGCTGAGGTCGCGCAAGTTGTGCTGGCGGATCAGGTCGAGCAGGAGTTGTTGCTCATGTTGGGCTGAGGGCAGGTTCTTCAGCAGCGAGTAGGTGGGCGCCAGCACGGCGAGGGCGTTAGCGGCCATCCGCCCCGGCGCCTTGTCGTTGCCGTTGCCCCGGTCGTCTTTGCGCAGCCAGCGCGTCAGACGCAGGGTCTGGCACCAGGGGCCTTCGTCCTCCCAGGCGCCGGCTTCGTAGGGCCATACCAGCTCCCAAGGGATGTGCGGCTCGTCGGAAAAGACCAGCAGGGTGCGGTTGCGCCACCTCTCTCGTTCGCGGCTGTACAGCGTCTTGAGCTCAGCGGGGATGAGCTCGCGCCACAGGTTCTGGCCCAGGCGCTTGACCCGGCGGTCGACGTCGGCGAAGGGAATCTGCAGCTGACGCTGCAACAGGGTATCGACGGTCGGATCGGCGGCGCCCACCAGACTGGTGATCTGGCGATAGAGCGCGGCGGCATGGGCGGCGGGACTGCCGTTGAGGGGGATCGGCCGAAAGCCATCGTTCCAGGAAGCGCCGCCGTCCTGGACGAGGGTGAAGTGGAGGGCGGAGCCGGTCTGATTCCAGGCGACATGCAGCACCCTGTCGGGAGGGGCGATGTCGGGTTCGACTCGGAGCGGGCGCGCCGGGCGCGCCTCGGCACCCTCGGCGACCTCGTCGGGGGTCACTTCGACGGCGACGGTGGCCGTGCCCACGGGATCACCGCTCTGGAAGAAGTCAAGGGTGATGTCGGTGTGGCCGACCTGGCGCGGACGCAGGTCAAAGACGACGGGCGCGCTGTCTTGGTCGCAGATGAGGAGGATGTCCTGGCGGGGCGCGTTGAGGATTTCGAAGAGGGGCGCCTCGATGCGCACCTGCACGGGCAGATCTTCGCGCAGAACCATTTCCTCCACCGCAGCGCTAAGGGCGGAGCGCTGGATGGTGAGGCGGACGACCACTGAGATGCGCGGACTGCTCACCCAGATGCAGCGCGGGCAGACGATGTCCGTGTAGCGGGTGATCTGGCGCTGGCCCGGGGATTCTGCCGGCGTAGAAACCGAGGGGATGCCGCACTTTCTGGTATATCCCGAGTAGCGCTTGAAGATAGGCCCGCCGTCATCCGGAAAAGGGTCCGGCAGAAGAGCGGCAAGATCATCCCGCTTGATAAAGCGCAACCCTTCGGTCAGCCTACCGAGCTTTCGCCGGTCGTCCAACCACTCCCAAACCCGTTGTGGTTCCCACCCTTCTTTGAAGCGGGCGCGGTCGGCGGCAGGAATCTCGAAGTAGTCGGCCAGGAGTTGCCAATCCGAGCCCAGCCGCCGGCAGAGGTCGATCTTGACTTTACCGAGAGCCGATCCAGCGGGACCTTCCGCCGAAGGTTGGCTGGTGTTTTGTTGTGGGCCTTCCATTTTTGCTGTTCCACTCTGGGCCTTGGCAGTTGCGATTGGCGGGACTAACGGGAAAACATCTTCAAGTTTAGGTGATTTTCAAATTTGGGACAGCTCCCTGCCTGAAAGATGACAGCCTCCAATAAAGCTAATTATTACAATCTCTTCCGGTTAAAGTTTGATAATCAGTCAGGAAAGCCCAACAAACCAAACAATCCTTCCCTGATTGGAGACCGCCTGTGGAAAAGGTGTGGCTGAAGCGATATCCGCCCAACGTGCCGGTGGACATCAATCTCGACCAGTACCGTTCGCTGGCCGAGGTGATCGACCGGACCGAGATCAAAAAGGCCATCGTCACCGAATCAACGAATTCACCATGACTGACCACGACAAGACGACCAGTGCGACCCGATTGCTGGATCAGTTGCAGCGCAGTCAGGCATTCCATATCGACGGCGCAGCAGGTGTGGAGCGGGAGTTGCTTATCCTGCAACGCTGGCAGTCGGCGCGATTGACCCACACCTACGCCGATCTGCTGGCCAGCCCCCGTTACCGGCCGGCGGCGGAGTTTTTTCTGGATGAACTCTACGGCAGCAGGGATTTACGCCAGCGCGAACACGATCTGGCCCGCATCGTTCCGGTCATGACCCGCGTCCTGCCGGCGCACGTGCTGCATACGGCGGCGCTGGCCCTGGAACTCAACGCCCTGTCGCGGGAATTCGATGCCCGGCTGACGCGCATTCTGGTCGCGGAATTCGCGTTTCGCGATCAGGTGGACGAGACCACCTATGTCGCCGCTTACCGGCGTTGCGCCGATTACGACCTGCGCCAGCATCAGCTTGAACTGGTTGAACGGCTCGGCCGGGATTTGCAAAATATTGTCCCCAAGCACTTCATCCACGCCGCCCTGAAGCTGGCCAAGACGCCGGCGAGGCTGGCCGGACTGGGGGAGTTGCATCGGTTTCTGGAAACCGGCTTTCATGCGTTCCGTCACCTGGGCGCCGATGCGGGGACCTTCGTCGCAACCATCGCCAGCCGCGAACGTACCATTCTGGAGCAAATCCGCGCCGGTCATCCGCGACCGTTGGAACTGGCGGGCGCCACGCCCCTCGCTAACCCTCTCCCAGTGGGACAGGGGACCAAACAGCGCGACCCCTACGCCGAACTGGCGGGGGACTGAAATATCTCGTCCAACTGGCGATGAATTTCCTGTTCCAGCTTGTGCTTCAGCGGTGCCAGCAGAAACCCCAGCCGCGCGTTGATCCGAATCATGCCCGGTTCCAGGTCGATGTGGCCACCGACGCCGGAGCGTTCGAAATGCAGCGAATCACCCTCCCAGTGGTAGCCGATCTCGTAGCGCCCCGCGAGTTGATCGGCGAGAATTTCCGCCGCCTGGCGGGCCTGATCGAGCGTGAGTTCGTGCGATCGGTGAATGACGATATGGGACATGGTCGTGCTCGTTGAGCCAGTAAATGGTCGAAATGTTCAAGGCGGCAGGTCGGCCAGCGACCGTGCCAATCGCAGATACCAGTCGCGCATGTCGCGTACCGTGCCGATGCCGATAATGTCCAGGTGATCCCAGCCGGACAGTACGCCCCAGTGGTTCCAGACCCCACGTTGCGGTTGTCCGCTATAAGGCGCGATGCGGTCGGGCGAGTCCAGGGTCGGGCCGGCCATCGAGCGGGTGTTGACCAGCCCGTCGTTCTCCCACCAGCTCGCATCGATCTGGACATGGCCCGGCTCGGTGCGGGTGTAGCCACCGATGAAAAGCGCGGTAACCCAAAGTTGCGGCAGCATGGTGGGGCGAGGGACCTGATGGCGAGATGGCCAGATCGGCACGGTGGCCGAAGTCGCCCAGGAAAAGTAGTAAACCCCGGGCTGGGCCGGAAATTGCCGGTTCAATTCCCGCGCGCCGTCGGGGCTGAGGTCCCAGGCGCTGATGTCGCGCGAATGCCAGATCGGATTCTGTTCGACCCGCGTCAGGTACCCCTCTAAGGATTCATCCGGCAGGCGGCGCAGCCCCCATTGATCCAACTTGAAATCGTAAGGCAGTTCGTCGGGCTGGACGCCGACCAGCGCGGCCAAGCCGAGCAGGGTCTTGCGCACGAAGGGCAACAGGTGGTTATCGGTGGCGGCGATGCTGGTGCCGTCGTGCGGCGCGGCGAGCGTGGTGACACTGTGAACCCACGAGCTGCCGCCCCGGAACAGCAGCGACAGTTCCGCCGCCGGTGTGGCGGCGCGTTCCGTCGGCGCGCCTTGTTCCAGCAGGGCGGCGAGCACCCGCACGGTTTGGCCGCCCTGGCTGTGACTGATCAGGTGAAGCTTGCGAAGCTGGCCGTGGTCGTCCGCCGTACCCCAGTCCGGGTACAGGCCAGGAAAGGTCCGGCCGTAGCGGGCGTGACCGTAGGCGGCGGCGTGGGCCTGGCCGTAATCCACCGTGCCGCCCCTGATATAGGCGTATAACTCGCAGGCGCGGTCCCAGTTGCTGGCGAGCGGGCCAACCACGCCGGTATGGGTGCGGTGGCCGGCCTGGTTGAGCATCTCCTGCAAGTCCTCGAAGCCGCCCCAGTATTTGAAGCCGAGCAGTTCGTCCCGCCCCCAACCGGTGAAACCATGCACCAGCACGAGGGGATAATCGTTACCGGTCCGGGCCAGGCTGGCGCTCAGCAACAGCGCCAGCAGTAGCAGGAGACGTGACAGGTTCGGGTGACGCATGGCGGTTACTGGAAAGGGTGTCAGTGTATTCCGAGTTTAACGTTACCGGTCGGCAAGCGCCTTGATTGAACTGGCGCTTTACGGCGCGCGCCAGTAGCACCAGAACCCGACCAGCAGCAGCCCGCTCCCGGCCAGCCATGCATCCGACTGCACCAGAGTCAGTACCCCGCCAAGAATGCAGGCGGCGGCGAAAATCGTTCCGCGCAATCCGGTCAGCGGATTGACGGTCGGCGGCTGGCTGGGGCGGTCTAGCAGCCGGGCCGACCGGGCCAGCAATTCCGGCAGCCGACCGGCCAGATCCAGCAGTTCCGGCCCGTTGCGCCACAATTCCCGCGTCAGCAGTTCCAGGCGGAACTGATTGCGAAAAATGTGGCCGATGTGTGTCCGCGATAACGCCACGACGTCCAGATCGGGATCGACCATCCGCCCGACGCCTTCGAAGGTGACCAGCGCCTTGACCATCAGCACCAGTTCCACCCGGAAATACATCCGGTAGCGGCCACCCAGCCGCATGGATTCCAGAATCAGCCGGGCAATGCTGAAATCGCCGCGCTGGGCGCGCAGCAGGAAACGCCGCGACAATTCCACCACCGCCCGGCGAAACTCCTCGGGATTGCCGCCCGGTCCGACCCGGGCGATGCCGCCGAGATGCTGGGCGGCCTTTTCGACATCGCCGTTGACCAGGGCATGGTAGTAGTACAGCAGCCGCCGCCGGGTTTCGTCCTCGAAGCGCCCGACCATGCCCAGGTCCACGAAGCCGATGCGGACTGGCCGGCTAGGCAGGATCAGCAGGTTGCCAGCGTGCAGGTCGGCATGAAAAAAGCCGTACTGATACAGCATTCGCAATATGGCCTGCGCGCCCAGGTTGACCACCCGTGCCCGCTGCGGTTCGGCGAGTTCGAAGGTCGCCGGCGAGCCGGGCTTGAAACCGTCCAGATAACCCATGGTCAGGACGCTGGCACTGCTGAGTTCCCGGTACATGCGCGGGAAGATGATCGCCGGCGTGTCATAGAAGTTGGCGGCGAAGGTTTCGCCGTTGTCGGCCTCGGCGGTCAGGTCCAATTCGCGGACGGTGTAGGTACGGAATTCCTCGACGATGGCGGCGGGCTGGTACTGGGGCGACAACCGGTCCAGAATGGCGCCGAGCCAGCGCAGCAGGGTGAGATCGGCCAGTACGGTTTCGCGAACGCCGGGTTTGAGTACTTTAATGACCACCGCTTGACCAGCGCGAGTGGTGGCCCGGTGCACCTGGGCCAGGGAAGCCGAGCCGATCGGTTGCTCCTCCACCCGGGTGAACAGATGCGCCAGCGGTTGACCCAGTTCGGTTTCGATCAAGGCACGGATGAACGCAAAGGGCACGGCAGGAGCCTGGTCGAACAAATTTTTCAGTTCGTCGGTGACGGCGCGTGGCAACATATCCTCGCGCACCGCCATAATCTGGCCTAGCTTAATGTAGGTGGGGCCGAGGCGTTCCAGCCGACGGCGCAACTGGGCGGCGAAGGGCAGATCCACCATCTCCGGGTCGAGCCGGCGTGCCACCAGCACCGCGACCAGCCGCATCATGCTCACGCGGTGGGTGCTCCGCCACTCGGGGGGCAGAGCACGGACATACGCGACCAGGCCACCGGCCAACAGCCCGAACAGTTGCCCGTTGACGGTCAACAGTCTCTGGAGCAGTTGCTGGAAACGCGCCAGCGGCCGGAATGGCGCAACCGGGTACGGCGTGGCATCCATCGGTACGGCGGCCGGTTCCGCTGGAACGGCGCCAACCGACGGGAGGTCGGATGGAGTGGGGGGATGGGGGGACGTACTCGAATCCTCGGCCATGCGGCGGCTGGGTTGAATGGTCGCTCCGGCGTTGAACGGACAGCCGCGCGGTGGCGGGGCGCGAGCGCCAAAACAGTATAGCAATCGAGGGAGGATGCGCATGGAGCCACGGCGGGAGCGGATCGAGACGGCGCTGGTCGAGGTATGGACAGGGGCCGGCGCTGGGAGCGCTACGGCGATCCGCAAGCCTGTGGTGAAGATCGGCAAAAAAGGCATTAAAATTGCTTAATATTAAATCTGCGTCCGCATCAGAGAGACATCCGGCTGGCAACGCTTTTGGGGCGATTCTGCTCGCGCTGCCACTGGGGATCGCCGACCCCGTGGCACGGCTGGCGGGGGTGCGGACGCGGCTGGACCGGATCAGGGGGCGTCGGAAGTACTGGTGATCCGGATTCGAATGCGGCGTGGGCTACCATGCCAGGGGACTATTGGGATTGCCTCGGGGGTCGTAAAATCGCGCGACGGCGACCGGCGGCAAGGAGAGGGGCATGTATACCGCCTACTTCGGTTTTCATAGCAAACCCTTCAAACCGAAGGATCCGAAAGATTTCTATCGGAACACCAATTTCGATGCTGCTTGCGCCGACATCCTGGACGGTATCCGGGAACGGCGCGGGTTCGCCCTGCTGACCGGCGAAGCCGGGGTCGGCAAGTCGTTGACGCTGCGCCGCTGCATGGCGGAGGCCGACGATATCCGCTTCATCCAACTGGTCAATGCCCACCTCGACTTTCCGGACATCCTCAATTACCTGTGCGCGAACCTGGAACTGCCGGTCACCGGCCTGGATACCGAACAGCAGAAGCGGCTATTGCTGGATGCCCTGGCCGCGCAAGCCCGCCGCAATCGAGCCGTCGCCCTGTTCATCGACGATGCCCAGCATCTGCCCACCAACGTGCTGCTCGGCTTGCAGGAACTGGTGGAAGCCCCGGCGATTCCCATTCAGCGCCTGCAGATCGTGCTGGCGGGGCTACCGGAAATGGCCGGCAAACTGGATCAGCCCGAATTGCGCCGGCTCCGGGGAAGTATTCGGGTCCGCTGCCACCTCGAACGGTTGAGTGGGCTGGAAACCGGACTTTTTATCGATCATCAGCTCAAGGTTGCCGGCTACACGGGTAGCGGATTGCTGTCGCCCGCCGCCGTCGAGCGTATCGATGCGTACTGCAAAGGGGTGCCCCGCTCCATCGCCATCCTGTGCGACACGGTTCTTTTGCTCGCCAGTCTGCAATCGGAACGCGATATCACGCCGACGTTGGTGGATGAGGCAGCTCAGAGCTGCTTTCTCGGGGATCAATCCAGGTTGATCGTCGATACTCGGGGTGCTCAACGCGGCCTGTCTCCTCCCGAAACCCTGCCAACCGTAGCTGCTGAATCCGCCGATTTCGATCTGGACCTGTCCGAGTTCGATTTTTCGTTCGATTTCGGCGAACAGACGATGAGAGCCAAGTCGCCAGCGCCGGCGAAGCCGGTCCCGGCATCCACCCTGAAATCCACGTTGGTTCCGCCGTCGTTTTCGGCCGCGGCGCCGCACACTCCACCAGCGACCGAACAGGCCTTCGATGTGCTCTCCGCCAGGATGGAGCAAGCGGGCGGGTTGGACGATACCGTCTCGTTGCTGGCATCCCCCGAGCCGGCCGAGGTATCTCCGCCTCCCTCGTCGTCGCCGCTGGGCGGATTCGCCCAACTGCTGGACGAAATCGCGGAGAAGCTCGAGCGCGGCGATACGCGGAATCGTGAGGCGCTGCGTTATTTTCTGGACCGCTATCTGCGGTTGCCGCAAGGTGGCGAGCCGGCACGGTTGTCCGAATTCGAGCAACGGGTCAAGCGGCTGACGGAAACCCAGCAACCGGTGTTCGTGGGGTTGGCGACCGCCGTAAAATCGTCGCCGGGACAGGATGGCGTGCTTTGCGCCCTGCTGATCAATCCGACCTGGTGGCTGTATCGGGAAATTCGGTTGCGGTTGCGCAGCACCGACCTGGTGTTCGCCAACGACGGGCAGATTCCACCCTTGCGGTTGCTGGATGGTCGGGATGCCCAGTCGGTGTTCCTGAATTACCGATATCCCCGCACCGATTTGGCGCAAACCACGCTGTGGCTGGAACTCGATCTTTGCGATCATCGCGGGGAATGGCGCGCCTACGATAGCAGCCGACGCGAGATTCGGCTGGATTTAGCCGGCCGGAGCGGCGGCGGTTGGGGCGGGGGGGCAACGGCCGCTGTCGGGCAGCACGAACGCTTCTGGCCGGAACCGCTGGCGGCCCGGAATCCGCCCGCCGGAACTTGGCTGTTGGCCGAACCGTCCTCCACGCGTAACCTGGCGGGCATCGGTGGGCATGATGCCGGCGATCTGGTCTGCACGTTCCCGCTCGAACTGGAAGCCGATCCCGCGCGTACCAACAGTCTGCGGTCCGCGACCGAGCATGCGCTCAGCCGCGGCACGCCGCTGACGCGGGCGTTGCTGCTGGCCGCGGATCCCGCCCAGGCGCCAGCGCGCATCGAACTGGTGTCGCGTCCGTTCATGATCTTTGGCCGGCACAGCGCGACCGCCGGCACGGGATTCGGGGATTTCTCCCTGGGTTTCGTGCCGAAATATACCCGGGTTTCCCGCTTGCATTGCGTGGTCTGTGCCCTGGGCGACCAGTTGGCGCTCATGCCGGCCAGCGACCAGGGCTACACTTATACCGGTCGGAATGGCCGACGGCTGGAACGGGGTCGCTGGGAACTTCTGGAAACGGACGATACCTTGGAAATTTGCGATCTGTATCGCCTGAAACTGGCCCTGGCCTGGGACCGCAAGTGGGAGCGCGGGCCAGCACCGAACTGGGATCCCCGACGACCGCGGGAGAAGTTTGGCCACTATCTGCTCGAACTGGTCGACGTGCTGCACAAGCGCGACCAGCAAGCGGGGGCCGACGAACTGCGGACGGCCCTGCGTAACCGCTATCTTAACCTGCTGCGCATTCAGGACCGGGTGGCTCAATTGAACGGTGTTGGCAATCCGGGCGCCCTGCTCTATGCCCGGTTCGAACGCGAGGACGCCGCTCGCCAGCAGATCGCCCATTTTTACATACCCAAATGGTTATCGTTGGGCAGTTCCCCGCAGGCTGGCCTGCGCATCGACGCCGAGGGCGTGGCGCCCAACCATGCCGAACTGCTGTTCAGGGACGGCATGTACTGGATTCAAAACCTGGCCGGTCCGGGCGCGGTCCGGATTGGCCAGCACGGTTTGGCGACCAACGAG
Source organism: uncultured Gammaproteobacteria bacterium (assembly GCA_963715845.1). GTDB lineage: Bacteria > Pseudomonadota > Gammaproteobacteria > Competibacterales > Competibacteraceae > Competibacter_A. The sequence continues at coordinate 125,521 of CAVQSJ010000027.1, forward strand.
GTGCTTGCCCTGGAGGTGGGTGACGTGCTGATGATCGGCGCGGCACAATTCACCTTCGAAGCCTATTGATCGGGGTCGGCCGCGCCGGGAGGATGGGGCAGCGCCACCTCGGCGAGGAAGCCACCCAGGGTGTCGGAGCGGGCCAGCCGCAGCGTGCCGCCATACTGCGCGACGATGTCGCCGACAATCGCCAGCCCCAGGCCATGACCGGCGCGGGATTCGTCGATGCGCGTCCCGCGCTGCCGCAGCAGTTCCAATTGTTCCGGCGGGCAACCGGGTCCGTCGTCCTCGACCCGCAGCCACAGACCCTCGGCGTTTGTGCCCGCACGTCAACCGCACCACGGTCTGCGCCCACTGGCAGGCGTTGTCGAGCAGATTGCCCAGCAATTCCAGCAGATCGTCGCGGTCGCCGGGAAACACGCTGTCTGGCGGAATCCGCAGCTCGAAGCGCAATGCGCGGTCGCGATGGATGCGGCGCAGGGTTTCCACCAGATCGGCGACTTCCCGCGCCAGCAGCACCCGCTGGCCGGGGGTGCCGCCGCCGGCGATACGGGCCCGTTTCAGTTCTCGTTCGGTCAGGTTGCGGATGTGCTGGAGCTGTTGACGCAAGTCCCGCCACCAGCCTCGGACATCGCCGAGCGGGGGGCGGCTGATCGGTCAGTTGGGTCAGGGCGGTCAAGGGCGTCTTCAGGGCATGGGCCAGATTGCCAAGCGCATGGCGGGCCCGCCGCTGGCGCTGGTTCATCAGGTCGAGCAGCCGGTTGAGTTCGGCGACCAGTGGCCGCACCTCGGCTGGCGCGTCGACCGGATAATTGGGGAATTTCCCCGCGCGCCAGCCGGGGCAGTTCGCGGCGCACCTGCTCCAGCGGGGCCAGACCACGCCGCACGATCAGCCGCTGGAGCAGCAGCAGCGCGCCAAACAACGTCAGGGCGATGAGGCTGAATTCCAGCAGCAGGCGCCGGAGTCCGGCGTCCACCGGGGTGAAATCCTCGGTCACGGCATGGCGACAGGCTGGTCCCGAACCCGGAAGGCCCGACCGACCAGCAGCAGTCGCTGATCCTGCGGACCCGTGACGAAAGGTGCGGGTGAACGCGGTCGGCGGTGAGCGGCGGCAGCGGCAGCTCCGCATCCCACAGGGAACGGGAACAGATTTCGCCGCCGGGCTCTCGATCTGGTAATAGTGTCCCGAATAGGGCTGGCGAAAGGTGGCGCTGATCCGGTCGGCGGCCAACAGGGGCCGGCCGCCGGTGTCGAATTCCAGCGCGGCCAGCAAGGTTTCCAGGTCGTGTTCCAGGCGGGTGGCGACGAAATTCTCGGCGATCCGCCGCAGCGAATAGCCGCCGATGGCGACCGCCAGAGCGGTCAGTGCCGCCAGCACGACGAATCAAGCCGGCCGACAGCCGGGCTTGCAGGGAGGTCATGCGTCTTCGGCCGCCGAACACGTAGCCTTGACCTCGGCGGGTGGCGATCAAGTCGCGACCGAGCTTGCGGCGCAGCCGGTTGATGTAGACTTCCAGCACGTTGCTGTCGCGTTCGGTTGCAAAATCGTAGACGTGTTCGGCCAGCCGGGTTTTGGACAAAACCCGGCCGGGGTGCAGCATGAAATAGCGCAGCAGGCGGAATTCGGTGCCGGTCAGATCGAACGCTTCGCCCGTGGCCAGGATTCGCGCGGTTTGGGTGTCCTCGTCCAGTTCCAGACCGGCAACCCGCAACGGGCCGTGCGGCCGGGCGATACCCCGCCGCAGCAGGGCGTGGAGCCGGGCGATCAGTTCGGCGGCGTGGAAGGGTTTGCCCAGATAGTCGTCGGCGCCGGCCTTGAAACCATCCACCTTTTCGTGCCAGGCATCCCGGGCGGTCAGAATCAGTACCGGCATGAGGTTGCCGGTCGCGCGCCAGCCACGTAGCACCTCCAGGCCAGGGCGGCCGGGTAGCCCCAGATCCAGTACCACCACGTCGTAGGGCTCGGATTCGCCCATGAATTCGGCGTCCACCCCATCGGCCACTACGTCCACGGCGAATCCGGCTTGCTCCAGTTCAATCCGCAGGCGGTCGCTCAGCCGGGTGTCGTCCTCGACCAGCAGCAAGCGCATGGTTAACGCTTTTTCTGTTCGATGCGCCACAATGCGCCGGTGCGGGCGTCGTATTCGAACTCCCGCACCACGCCGTCAGCGCCCAGGATTTTGAGGTCGTAGACATAGCGGCCGGGCTCGGATTCCAACTCCGCTTCCAGCAACTTACCGCCAGGGTGTTCGCGGCGGTGCTGGGCGATGATCGTTTCCAGCGACAGGATTTTCCCGGCGTCGCGCAACCGGCGGATTTCGTCGTGATCGTGCCCGGCCGTAACCGGGCCAGTCAGGAGGAGAGCCATGACCAGCAGCAGGATAACGGCGGGTTTTCGGCGGCGCATGAGGGTGTATCCCCGTGGGCGAGTGCCGGCCTCAGGCGCGCTTGCGCCCGGTGATCATGGCGCGGGCCAGATTCTCGCGGTGCAACAGGCTTTCCCAGACCACGCCAAACAGATGTCCGGCCACCAGCAGCAGGGTGAAGTTGGCGCAGAACTCGTGCACCTCTTTGATGGTGTGGGTCGTGGAATCGCTGGCGTCCGCCAGCAGGCCGGCGAGGGGTCCCAATCCCTTGTCGGCGCCGTAGAGCGCCAGTCCGGCGGCGACGGTGGTGGTCAGACTCAGCAGCAGGACGACGATCATCGCGCCGCCGGCGGGATTATGCCCCAAATAGCGGGGGGCGCGCCGCATCAGCACGTCCTTGACGTAGGCGAGCGTGACGCGCGGTCCATGCACGAAATCGCCGAAACGAGCGTGGCGCGGGCCCACGAAGCCCCAGATCAGGCGGAACAGCAGCAGTCCGGCAATGGTGTAACCGGCCCAGACATGGACGGTTTGCAGCCACTCGCCGTCCAACCGGTCCTGGAAACCCTCGAACGGCTCGCCCTGGGTGAAGTAGGCAGCGCAGAAGGCAGCCACCAGGATCCAGTGAAACAGGCGAACCAGCGGGTCCCAGATGGTGATTTCGGTTGAATGGGTAGTGCTCATGGGCGGGGTCGTCGGTGTCCCCTCCCCACCAACGGCGGGGAGGCGGGTTAATGGATCAAGTCTGTGATTACTTGCCTTCCTCGGCGACCAGCTCGCCGGTCTTGATCTCGTAGTACACCTCCCACTTCTTGCCATCGTTGCCGTCGATCTTCACTTCCCAGGTCTTCTTGCCTTTCTTGGTGTCCTCGTAGGCCTTGGTGACCTTGCCGGGATGCGCTTTCAGGGCCATTTCCACCGCCTGTTCCTTGGTGATTTCGTGCGCGGCGGTCGCTGCGGCTGGCTGGCTGGCCGTTGGCGGGGTGCTCTTGCTCTCGCTGGCGAAAGCGGTGTTGGCGAAGGTAGTGAGGATCGCCAACACGGCGGCGGTGGAAAACGTGATGCGCTTGTTCATTCGATCTGCCTCTCGGTGAAATCCGGAATAAAGAGAATCTGGCTGTCGGTACTGACCGATTCGCTGGCCGAAGCCGCAACCACGGGGTGCTACTCTAGCGTAACGACCTGAAACCAACCTTAATTTTTCCACTGGGAAAATTGTGAAGTTGGCATTTCCGGGATGCCGCTTTAGACTTGGCCCCTTAATTCGTGCAAACTTAACCGCTAACGGGAGTTTTATCCGTGGAGATGAAGAACATCAACCAGATGCTCAGGTCGTTCCGGAACGACCTGCCCGACGGCAGCAAGACCGCCGCCGCGATTGATCGCGGGGCCAGCCTGGAGGAGATTTCCGAACTCGCCGAGGAGGAGGGCCTGCATAAGCTCGCTTCGGTCTTGTTTGAGGCCGAGCAGGAAGCCTTGCGGGAAGGGCCGGCAGCGGTGGAGGATGCCGCCACGGCGACCGATCAGTTCATTCAGACGTCCCGCGGGGAGCTGCCCGACGGCAGCAAAACCGCCGCCGCCATCGACCGCGGCGCCTCCTGGGAAGAGATTTCCGAACTGGCCGAGGAGGAAGGGTTACACCAGTTCGCCTCGGTGCTGTTCGAAGCCGAACAGGAGCGGTTACGCGACCGGCCCTGAGCGCCGCCAAGGCCGCCGGTCCGGCCGGTGGCCCGCCATGACAGCGTATTCGCTCCTGATTCTGTCCCATCTCGATCCCGGTCGTGGCCATTCGGATCCCACCTCGTGCGGCGAGACCGCAAGTTGCCGCGACCGCTCCGCCGGATATGAATTACTATACCGATCCTTGGTCATCCCAATCTCGCACGGACCCGGTGCGCTTCCGCTCCATCGGGCGGGCGCGCCCGTCGCGATCGAACAGCGCGCAAGCGTGTTTCGGGTGACCGGCTTGCTGGCTTTCAACATCAGGTAGGGTATGAAACGTTTCGTAAAGGTTCTACTGCAAAGTCCCGGCGCCGCCGCCTCGCTGGCGTTGTTCACGCGGGAAATCTGGGCGAATCCGCGAGCCATGGGGGCGGCCTGCCCCAGTACGCCAGCGCTGGCGGGTTGCATGGCGTCCCGGGTGCCGCCCGATCGCGATGGGCTCGTGGTGGAACTGGGTGGCGGGACGGGCGCGGTGACCGCGGCACTGCTCAAGCACGGGGTACCGCCGTGGAAACTGGTCGTGGTCGAACGGTCGCCGACGCTGGCCCATCACCTGCGCCAACGGTTTCCGCAACTGCGGATCATTCAGGGGGATGCCGCCCAACTCGCGCAACTGTTGGGCCACGACAAATCGAAGAAGATCGGCAGCATCGTTTCCAGCCTGCCGCTGCGATCCTTGCATCCGGCCACCACCCGCGCGGTTGGCCACCAGTTCGAAACCCTGCTCGATGCCGGCGGCTTGTTGATTCAGTTTACCTACGACCTGCGTGGTACCCGCGCGTTGCTGCTGCCCCACTTCCGCCGGCTGGCCAGCAAGATTGTCTGGAGCAACCTGCCACCAGCGCGGGTGGAAGTGTTCGAGCGGAGGGGTTGATCAGCGCCGGTTTCGTTCCCGCCCGGTCGCCTGTTCGGCCTGAATCGCGGTCAGGGCGATGGTGAACGCGATATCCTCCACCAGCGCCCCGCGCGACAGGTCATTCACCGGCTTGTTCAGACC